>NZ_FZPK01000097.1 GCF_900198625.1 Helicobacter rappini
ATAGATAGAGATTACAATGCAAGTTTAAATCTCTACAATCTTATTCCACAAAAAATAGGGCAAGTTCTGCCCGAATTTACGCCTGCGGACTTGACGGCTCTGCAATATGATTTAGCGATAAATAATATTGCAACCAGCAAGGTTGAAACAGGAATACAACAGGAAAATTATTTATAGATATTTGTAACTATTTATAGTTTTTTATAGGTTTGTAGGAACGGAAAAGGTAGAGAAAGATAATGAATGAACTAAAAGAAGCATGGGAACAAGAAATCAATCATAAAAAAGAAATCATAAGAGAATGCAGTGATATATCTTTTTATGATGATAAAGAACATGAGGAATATACGCAAAGACAAGTGATAAAAAGCATAGAAGCAGATGAGAGGCTAAGAATGTATGACAGATATATTAATGAAATACGAGAGCAAATAGAGTTACACAAAAGCAAGTGGAATACATTAGAATACTCTCACTTAAAAAATTCTATTTGTTATATCAAAGGCTTAATTAACGAGGCAGAGAGTTTAGGAATTATCATGCCAAATGATATAGAAGCAGACATATATCTCATTGAATGCAACCTATCTAATAAGCAAAGAAACAAAAACTTTGATACAGAAATAGTAGGAAATACAAATGGGATAGAGAATAATAGTATGCAAATGCTAGTTAAAGATTTGAATGTTAAATTTTAAGATTAGGAGATAGCATGTTGAAAAGCAAGTTTTTTAAAGGTTTCAGTATTAAAGCAGTAGTTTTAAGTGTAGCAATAAGTATGCAACAAGCAAATGCAACAGGAATGCCTGTAATTGATATAGGGGCAATAACACAAGCAGTAGCAGGGTATGTCCAGCAACTAAAAGATATTATGATGTATGAAAAGCAATTAGAACAAATGGGGATTGACTTGGGTGCAATTAATAGTATGCTAGACTCACTCAAAGGAGGTTGGGACGACTTAACAAATATGGCAGAAAATTTAGGAAATCTCAATAACTTAGAGAATGTGTTTAGTTCAGCAAAATCACAATGCGAAAGTTTAAAAAGCTTAAATCAAAACTTTGCAAATTTTATAAGCGAAACTTCAAAGGAATTAAAAGGCGTTTTAAAAGAAAATGCAGAAGCCCAAGCATGTTTAGAAGCATTAAGCAATATGCAATATATGGAAACAATTACTAGAGATATGACAACAGAAGCACAACAAGCCTTAATCAATGGCAACAAAGAACAATATATAGAAAAAATGAAACAAGTGCATGAGTTTAGGCAACAAGCAACAAATAGAAAGGTAGATAGGCAATTAGACGCCATTCAAAAAGTCAATAGGACATATTCACAATATTCAACAGGGCAAAAATCAAAAAAGAAAGCCCTAGACAATCAAATGAAAGATATTCAAAAATCCATGAGAACAATCGCAGGTAAAACAGAAAAAGAGAAAATAGAATTAGGATTAGAATTACAACAAACAATGCTTAATGTTATGTTGCAACAATATGACTTAATGCAAAATACAAGTGCAATGCTTGCTACAATATTTGAAGTCAATTCACAAAAACCTATCGATGAAAACAATAAACCACAAAAAAAGCTAAAGAGTGATTTTTATAACAAGCTAGATAAAACAAAAGATTATGATAAAGACCCTTTAGGATTACCAAAATTTAAAGCTAAGAAAGATTAAAGGATAAACAATGTTGGAATCAGCATGGAACTCATTTAAAGGTGCGGTAGTTGATATGGTATTATATTTTGCACCAGAATTGCAAATAATCATAGTGTTAGTTTTATTACTTTTCTTAATAGCTTCAGGCGGAGCAACAGGCTTTATAGTTAGATTTATTGTAAAACATTTATTGAAATAGGGAACATATAAAATGGCAAGTGTATATAGTCAAGTCGTAGGGCTTATGGATAAAGTATTAAGCGGAGTGCAAGCAAATATATATGGATACGCACAAATGGTATGGAATAATGCCTTATCTCAAGTTTTATTAGCAGTATGTGCGTGTGTTTATGTGTATCTAAAGATAGCAGGTGGAAATGAATGGAGTAGGAATGACTTTAAGCAGATAGGTATATGGCTAATAACCTATGTATTTTTGACTGCAATATTTGCAAATTATAATAATTATTTAGGTTTTATAGGAGTCGTAGAATTACCCATAGAATACTTGTATCAAGGTATTAAAAATGGGGGAGGAACAACGCTAAATTTAGATAAAGGAATAGATGGGGCAATAGCTTTTATAGGACAATTATTTGATGGATTTAAATTTGAAACTGAAAATATAGGTAGTTTCATAATAAAAATGATTATAGGGGTATTAGCCTCATTTGTTTTATTTATATTTGTAATCTTTTTAATGATTTTTACAATATTAATTAAATTTATGAGTTCATTAATTTTAGGATTATGTCCTTTATTCATTCCATGCTTAATCATAAAACAATTTAGAGGGTATTTTTTCAGTTGGCTAAAACTTTATGCAAGTATTGCATTGCAAGCACCATTTGTATTTTTAGTAGGAGGGGTTATTTTTAATGGTGCATTATCATTTACGAATCATGATACAAATATGGACGCTTCTGCAACAGAAACATGTATGGCGATGATAACACCAATAGTTGTAACTTTGATAGGTATCGCCGCACTTGCTAAGATTCCAACATGGACTCAACAAATAATAGGAAGTGGAGATGGTAGTCATAGCACAGGACTTACAGCAATGGCACAAACAGCAGGAGCAATGGGAAGCAAGGCATTAGGAAAAACAATGGAGGGCAAGGCAAAAGGAGCAAGCTTAGGCAGAGCGGCACTTGCAGGTATAGCTTCAATGATACCTGTGGGTGGAGAACATTTAGCTAATAAGATACTAGGAGGAGGCAATAAACCTAATCCACAACCTGATAATAAAGATGATAAGAAAAGTGATGATGGGAAAATGGAAGCAAAAGCTACACCGCACCAACCAAAACCAAAAAAATAAAACAACAAAGTATTCTTACAGCTTTATAGTGTTTTAAAATTTTTAAAATAAGGCTATAAGATTAAATTAAAGGGCTAAAAACAGATTCAAATAAACTACAAGCCAAGTTGCTTTTTCATTTTTTCAGCTTGTTCTTGCATTTCTTTATCTTTTTTAATTTTTTCATCATTTGCTTTTCTTTCATCATCTGTATATAAATCTAGCTCATATTCTATATTAGTATTTTCATAACCACCAAACTTATTTTGTAAATTAATTTTATCAGCACTAGCACAAGGCTTATCATCTTTTATAGGACACCAAATTTGAACGCCATAAAATTTACCTTTTTCTTTTTCAACAACAAAAGTAACAAAAGCTTCATCAACACCAAACATTTCAATCATTTTAGAATCCTTATAATCAGCCTTATTGCCTATAATAGATTTTCTATAATTATGATTAGGTTTTAAAATATAACCAAATTGTTTAGCAACACCTACAAAAGATACAGGGTCATATATTTTAGAATTAGGATACATCTCTTTAACTCTTTCTAATGCCCTTTTTTCTATATCCATATCAGCTACAAACTCTTTATAATCACTACCGCCACCACATGCAATAAATACACTAGCTAAAGCACCACAAATCAACAATTTACCAAAGTTTTTAAAACTCATCTTTATCCTTTATGTTTAGAATTGAAACATAATTATACATTAATAAAAATTACATATAACCTTACATATAAAATAAAAACGAAATTTATAATTTTTAAGATACATTGCAAAAGTAATAAAGAGAGTTAATTGACACACTATAATATATGAAAATACCGCACAATCGCAAATTCGTAGATTCTAGAATCCATGAAACATGTATAGTAAATTATTTGCAATTATGATATATCGCATTTGATACATGTGATGGCAATGGAGGTTTAAAACATGGTGTTTCTAAATTTTGCATAATGACTTCCTTTATTACCTAGCTAAGCTTAATAATGCAACATTATCACATTTAAAAAGCATTGTAAATATGTGTTAGAAAGCCATAAGATTATTATATACGAATGCCTATTTCACAAGATAGATTTTCACATTATCACGCACAAGCGTAATGCCCTCAAAGTTTTTCTCAATCATAAATGTGCCATTTAATAAACGCAAGAAAGAATCTTCAAAACGCATAACTTCTTCTGGATGACACATTTTTCTCGTGCTTGCACCTTCACTAATTGTAATTTGTTGCTTATTTGCAGAGAGAGTGTAGGGCGACATAAAGTTATTACAACCTGCAATGCCTGCTATTTGATTGCTACTAATCTGCATAGACACACCCTCTGCTTGCTCTGGCACACGAGTAAATGCACCATCTATTTCAATAAGACTTACACGCCAATCGCCTATAAGATTCACTGCTACGCCACCTTTTTGCCCTATACTTTGTGTATTCATATGCATCATATCTCCATTTGCTAATAGTGTTATAGGCACACATAAGCCTGCTATCAACGCTGTCTTTGCCATTAGTTTTGTGCTAGTTTTCATATAATCTCCTTACTTGCAGTTTATCATTCTGCGTAAAATAAAGCCATGATTATAGCAAAAAAACTAAGTATTTATTTGGTATTTAATGGGTTTTATTGAAAATAATGTGTTCTAGGATTAGTGCATATTGCTTTTTATTATTGTGTGTATAGTGTTTTAAATACTTAATGCTTAATAGCAAAAAAACACAACTTAGATTCTTACAAAATCCCAAAACACAATTAACACAAAACTTTATGCTATAATACCCCACACTTCACAAAAAACCACAAATTAACACAAAAGGATACACATGGGATTACGAAAACTTATAAGAAAAACTTCTTGGTATAAAAACTATCAAGCAAAGAAAGAATCAAAAATGAGTGATGAAGAATACTTCATATACAGACATAAAAAAATCTTTGGCTATACACCAGACTTTAAAAATCCACAAACCTTTAATGAAAAAATCATTCACAGAATATTATTTGATAGGAATCCAATATACACAGCCCTAGCAGACAAACTCAAAGCTAGAATCTATATAGCAACAATATTAAAAGACTTTAATGCTAACAATACACTAGACTCTAACAAAGATTCTAATACTCTAGTTTCTCA
>NZ_FZPK01000010.1 GCF_900198625.1 Helicobacter rappini
CACCCGCCCATTTGGATAAAAATCTAGATTCTGTAAATTACGCCCTAAACCCCGTAGCCCACCCAAATTTGGTGGAGAATATAGAATCTAATCATTATGAGCGAAATGCGGAGTTTATCACTCAAAATAGAAAGAATTTAGAATCTAATATTTGTCATGTTGAGCGAAGCGAAACATCTAAAACTTTAGTTGATAAAAATAATAATCCAGCCTTAAACATTCAAAACAAAACGACTAAAGATTCCAGCAATAGCACTCAATTAACGCTCCACACTTACAACGATAGCAAGCAAGATTCTACACCACACCAAAACAAGCACTGCATAGAATCTTTTAATATAGGATTTAATATCTACACTGCCCTTATACTTTTTATATATGGTGCTATCTTATATGGTGGCTCTCTTGGCATGATAGATTTTTACTTGCAAGAATTGGCTATTCAATCATCTCATTTGCAAGACTTTGACACACACGCATTTAATCCACTTAATACAAACATACTCAGCACACAAGCATTTGACATATATCACGCAACACTGCTTAATCAAGCCCTAATTAGCTTTGTGTTGCTTGTGCTACTTTACATAAGCAATAAAGAGATTGGAATCTTAGCCCTTTTTTCATTCATCTTATTTTACATATTTAGCGGCGAAAATACTAGTCTGTTAGAATGCTTCATCTGCCCTTATTTATGGCTATATTCTATTTTTTATATTGTTTATAGAATCTTGCTTAGATTCTATAGGTTTGTATCCTAGAGTCTTATATGAGTTCAAATTAATGCAGATTTTAGCTTTCTATAATTTTGCAAGCCCAGTGTGTAATGGAGGGTGCCAATTAAACTTGAGAAAAATTTTGCAATTCGTATGGGCTTCGGTCGCAAGCTGACATCTAATATTTGCTTGTTCTAGCTTTTATGTAAAATAAAGACAATATTAGAATTCTGTAAGTTTTTAATCAGAAAAATACATATTATGGTGCTACTATAAGCCATGCGAAATACGCAAAATTAGCGATAATTGCCCTGTTCGCTTACAAGAATAATCTTTGTTTGGGTATCACCGAAAGCCTCCACTGCTATGTTATTAACCCAATTTTTGTCGCTCCCGCCTACATTCCAAGTGAGTAGAGGCATATCTACCCCCCCCCCCCGTTAATATCATATTTTAAATTGAGTGATTTTATAAAGTCATAGTATTCATAGGCAAAACTCACCGCATTAATATTGTTTGTTGCAATAATTTCTTTTAATTCATTATGTAGTTTTTCTCTATCTTTCTCTAATTTTTTCATATCATAATATGGAAAATAATAACTTGTGAAAAATCCCTCATCTTTAAAAACCTTCAAGGCTTCATAATTAGGGCTTTCAATCACTAAATTTTCCTTTGGAATCTTATATGTTTCACATAGTCTCTCTAGTTCTCTTAAAGATAATAATTTATTAGAATCATCTAGATTCTTAAAATCAATCCAAAACTTTGTCGTAAAAACTTGGTCGGTATCATTGGGGTTTTTAAGACTATCTATCCATAATGTCTTTGTAGCCGAAAACATCTCTGCTAAATCAAGCCCTATGCTATGTGCTAGTCCATCGTGTCCTACATCAAAATATGGTGTTGGTTTTTTGGGATTGTTTGTTAAAAAATGCACATCGATTTCATAGCCAGCATATTTTCCCCAGAAATCTTTTAGTTTTACTATCTCATCAACTCTATGTAGCCATAGCTTTTCTGGCACCTTAGCACTAAGTTTTTGTGTTTTTAGCTCTCTGTCATAATCTTTGCCAGAAAACATTCTTTGTCTTTTAGCATTATAGTCTTTATGAAAAATGCTTCTTTGTGTTATGCTATCTTTGGTTTCAATATCTAAGAGATCAAGAAAGGCATGGATAAAATCATCAGTCATAAAGGGCAGATTCTGTGCGTTTTGTATCTTTTGTGCTATATCTTTATGCTTTTGTTTAAAAGTATCACTCATATAAATCATAAAAGGGACTTCTATCATAAAACGAGAACCTATGGTCTCTGCATGTCCAGCAAGATCCCTAAAGTCATACATCTCATCACCATGATCGCTTAGATAGATTACAATACAATCTTCATGGCTAAATCTTTGCATAATATTGCTTACCACATAATCGTTGTAATAAATAGCATTAATGTATGCGATCTTTGTATTCATCTGCCCTGAATTTAAAGGTATAGCTGAATCTGCAAATGAAAAAGTATTAAGATTCTTATCAATCAAATCTTTTTCACTAAATTTAGCAAAGTTTTTAGGGAATCTTTGGGCATATCCACCATGTGTCCCCATAAGATGCAAGATATAAAAGCTTTTATCAGCATTATTATACTCACTTAAGGCTTTATCAAGCATAGGTAGCAATACGCTATCATAATCTGCTCCAGAATCAAAGCTTTCTACAATACGCGAGAATCTTGTAATGTCGGCATGTCTAGATATTGCTTCCGGCGCATTGCCCCACACAGAAAATGCCTCTTGATTACTTAGCCAAATGCTTTTATATCCAGCAAATCGCATAATATTGATGAGATTTTGCTGCTTAAACCATGGGGTTTGCCCATTTTCATAATTACTGAAAGTGAGAACTTTTTGTAAAGATTCATTTGTGTGTGCGTGTGGGGCTATCACATCGCTAAATACCACGAGATTTCCGCTTTTTTGTAACTCTTGTAAAAGCGGTGTAGTTTGCAGGGGATAACCATAGATTCCCATATAGTTTCTCTGTGTAGATTCACCAATAATTAAAACCACTTTTGGCACACTGCTTTCATTTCTTATCATATAGCCCGGCTTTTCTGTTTTAAACTCATTTAACTCATGACTTAACTCTTTATATTGTTTTAAAAATGCATTTTGCTCTTTTATGCCATAGTAGAACACTTGCTCGAATCTAAAAAGTGAATTCCTATCAGTAAAAAACTGCTTTTGTGGATATTTCTCACCATACCAATATCTACCATACAAAAATGCAAATAGAGTGAGAGAAATAATAAATAAGTAGCAAGATATTTTTTCTACCCTATCGTCTTTGATAGATTCTGTGTCGTTATGGGATTGTGCGGATTTAAAACCAAGTTTAATGAGAAAACTTTTTGGAATCTTAACTATAAATAGCATACTCCATAGAGTAAAAATCACAAGGGATATAATGATATTTTTACTCAAATATGATTGTAAAAACTCACTTGCTTCATTTGGATTTGTGCTTAAAAATACTTGAAACATAATCTTATTTAGCGGAGTTTGAAAATTCCCTAAAAGAAATACATCAACAATGCCTATAATGAAAGTAAGCACAAAAAAGATTATAGAAATGCCTGCTAGGCATTTCTTATGTATAAGGCTACAAATATAAAAAGGAATGTAGAAAATGCTAAAGTTAATAACAAGACACTGAAGAGTTAGAAGAATGAGTTTTTTAAAATTGGGTTCTATACCCCCCCCCCCCCCATAGTTATAGTGTTGGCTATCATAAATATAGCTGTGTTGGTTAGCACAAGATACAAAAAGATTCTGTTAAAGAATATGCGACTAAGTGATGTCGAATTAAACATAAATAAACTCCAAAGAATAAAATAAGAGTGAGATTATAGCATAAAATATTGACTTCATTTTTTAAGCACTGACAGCTTCTCTCATGGAGTAATCAAGGCTAGGTATCAAGCTGTTTAGCAAACACAATAAATCCTTATCACTCCCACCACATTTGGTTATCATAAGTCGTGCCAATAGGATAGAGTTCCCCTATCTTTGGTGCAACACAAGGGATATTTAGTTTATGTAGATTCTCATAAAGAAATCTTATTACTTCATTCCATTCGTGACTACCAGCGACAAATCTAGCCCAATGTATCGGCAAAACCATGCTTGTTTGCAAGTCCTTTGCCTCTTGCAGAATCTCAAATGGAAAAGAGTGTGAATATCGCCACGCATGATTAAACTGCCCACTCTCCAAACATGCCAAATCAAAGCCTTGAAACATATCTCCAATGCGTTTAAAATGTGTGTAGTAGCCACCATCGCCACTTAAAAACACCTTTTTATACTGCGGCGTGTTTGGTGAAAACTCTAATACAAAACTAGCCCATAAGGTTTTGTTGAAATCACCAAGTCGTGCTGAATTATGCTGTGCGGGTGTGGCAGTGATTTTTAAAATTTCACTCTTTTTCTGTGTAGGGGCATGTTTATTTTTAGAATCCTTGCTGCTAGATTCTGCAGCTATTGTATCATTTTTCACATTTTTAAAATTTTTAGATTCTGAAATCCATAAATTGCACACCCCTACGCCCTGCACCCACCCATTAGGACTAGAATCTAAAACATTCTCAAAACTTACTCCCTGCCACCAATCAAGCTCAATGATTTTACTCCCTTTAATGCCCCATTTACGCAAATATATGCCAACTTCTAGGGGACAAATAAAATACATTGTTTGTGTGTCAAGCGAGAGAATACTTGATTTATCCAAATGATCAAAATGTGAATGCGTGATGATGACAAGCAGTGCATGTGGAAAGTCATCGTTTTTGTAGCATTTAGTCTGTGAAAATGCACGATTGATACATGCAAATGGTGAGGCATACATGCTAAAGAGCGGATCGACTAAAATCGCTATATCATTATGTGTAAAAAATAGAGAAGAGTGTCCAAGCCATGCGATATGTGGCGTGTCTTTTCTTATCTTGAAATTAGAATCTATGAAGGGAATCTTATGCTTTGGTTTTGCATTTTTTGGATAGCGATAATAGTATTTTATAACCTCTTTTAATGGAATCTTTGGTGGGATTTTTGCTTCTTTATTCTCATTGCAAAAGATTGTTTTACCTTTATATTGCATGAGTCCTGCTCCACTATGTTCTTTACTTTGTAGTGAAAAAATGTGAAACTTTAGTGGCATATATCCCCTTATTTTGCATTCAATCTTACAAAGCACACTATATTTGCAAGATTTATAAATTATGATTTGAATTATATATGCAATACTATGAATGGAATGCATTGATTTTGCATTCTTCTCTGGTTTAATATCAAATATTAGCTTGTAAATCTTTTTTAGATTCTATTTTGCTAGGCATGTTTCTAAATCTTATATGTGTAATGGATACTACTTTCTAGCAGCAATTCGAACGAGTGTGAGATAAGCGAAAGGCTAAATACTAAACTCTGCAATATCTAAGAATTTAGAATCTTCTGTATATCTTCTTTTGTGATTTTTTCGTGTTCTATGAGTGTAGTGGCAATGCGTTCGATATAATGTTTATTTGCAATGATAAATTCTTTATGTTCTTGCTTTGTAGATTCTAGAATCTCTAAAATATCTTCATAGTCAGTAAGCAACCTTTCACCCATGCCATAATCTTCACACATTTTTTTTGCAATGAGTTTTGCCCTCTCAATATCATGTTGTGCGATTGTGGCAATGCCTATATTATGGACTTCAAGGGCTAGATTACCACTCAAAGCGATTTTAATTTCTGCGATGAGATTATCCCTTGTACAGTAGTCGTAGTTATTGTTTTGCGGTTGAGATTCTATCGCGGTGTCAATTAGCATGATTTTTTGAAAATCTGGTAAAAGCCAATATTGTGATAAGCCTTTTGCAGCATTATAGATAGCAAGCATTTGCTTTTCTTGTTTGCTTAGGGCATTTTGCCGCCTTTTCCCAAATAGGACTTTATGACTTGTGTCTGTTATGTCTTGCATGGTGATTGCATTGCGATTATGACGCAGGGCATTAATAGCAGCTTCATTTACAAGTGATGCAATATTTGCCCCGCTAAAGCCCACACAAAGTTTTGCTACTTCATGTAAATCAAGCGTATAAGCACGATTGCGTAAATGCACCTTTAGAATCTCTGTGCGTTCATCTAAATCTGGCAAATCAACATAAATGCGTCTATCAAATCGCCCACTACGCAAAAGTGCGTGATCCATAACATCAACTTGATTAGTCGCACCGATGACAATAACGCCGCTTTGATCGCTAAAGCCATCAAGCTCAGTCAATAGCTCATTTAGAGTGCTTTCCCATTCTTGATGATTATCCGCACCCCTTGCTTTACCGATAGCATCTATCTCATCAATAAAAATTATGGCAGGCGCACAAGCCCTAGCCCTAGCAAATAGATCTCTTACTCTCTGTGCGCCAACTCCTACATACACTTGCACAAAAGATGAGCCGCTATGATAGAAAAAAGGCACACCACTCTCCCCTGCAATAGCCTTTGCGATCATAGTTTTACCCACACCGGGCGGTCCTACAAGTAATACCCCTTTTGGCAAATATATCCCTAAATCTTGATATTTTTTTGGATTCTTTAAATAATCAATGATTTCTAATAAATCATCTTTTGCTTCTTTAATCCCGGCGACATCGCGGAATCTTACCGAACTTTTCATGGGCTCTAGTGTTAGCGACATTTCAGTTGTATCATCATCACTATATGAGTTTGTATCTGTATTTGTAGAATCTTTATGCCATATTTTTGGCTCAATCTCTTCATAAAGTATGTAGAGTATAGCCCAGCCTATTAAAAATACAACTATTGCATAACATATCTTCATTATAAGCGAAGTTTTGGGGGCAATCACAGGTAGTCCATTATCGATAAAAGAGAGATAAAGACCGCAAGTTTTTTTAATATTTGTCATCTTGTCTTTATCTGTTTTAGAAACAATTCTTGCATTTAAGCAACCATATAGCTTTGTTGTTAGAATCTTATAAATCTTTTCATCTGCCATATAGAAATATGTGTGTTTATCACTGACTAGTATTTGCTCGACTTCTTCTTGTTGTAATGTCTTAACTAGTGTGTTAAAATCAATTGAAGTTGTATTCTCTTTTATAAGAATATAGCTAGTGATACTAACGCATAACGCCCAGATACACAAAATAATTGTAAAAAGCCATTCTTTTAACCACGCCATTTTATCCCCATGATATAGTGTGTCGTATAAATTGTATTTTTCCTTACGAATCTAGATTCTTGTCATATTTGCAAGTGTAGGCAAGAGTTTCGCTCGTGCGAACATTACGAAAAAGGCGAAATATCTTTGCTTGAATCTTCTTTACATTTTCCATACTAGATGTTTCGCTCCGCACAACATGACAATATAAGAATCTAAAAAGAATCTAGCCTTCATTCACCTACACCCTAAACCCTGCACCACCTATAAAAGTATAGATTCTAAAATTGCACCTTAAAAAACCAAGTAGCTAAATCTAAAGCATTAAAGATTCTAAATTATAGAATCTAGCTACTCTTTAGCTTCAGAATCTATACTTTGTTCTATTTGCTGTGGTTCTGGCACAGGTTCGGCTGATTTTGGATTCAGTAAATGATAAATATTATAAATAAAAATAGCACTTACCATGAGTGGGGCTAAGATTCTAATCGCAAAAAGCCAAAAGTAAAACATAGAAGGTGTAAAGTAATGGCTAGTCCATTCTCTTAAATGCTCTGTTTTAATCGCATAGCCCACAAAGATTGTTGCCAAAAGTCCGCCAAGCGTCATGATAATATTAGCACTAAGCCAATCCATCCAGTCAAATAAGCTTTTTCCAGCAATAGTCAATTCCTTATGCCCTTCATTAAGCGAGAGAATAAGCACAGAGCCGATTAAAAACACTACAAGGCTAACAACCCACGATAGCATAACTCTATTTTTCCCCGTTTTATCTTCTAGCCATTTTACTGCTGGTTCAAGCAATGAAATCGTGCTTGAAAGCCCTGCAAAGCCTAATCCAATCATAAATAACACACAAATCACGCTACCTACTGATCCCATCTTTCCAAATAAAACAGGCAGTGTGATAAACACGAGTCCAGCCCCCGCACCAACATCATCTTTGGTCCCATACTCAAACACAAAAGTAAATATCATAAGCCCTGCAACAATAGAGATAATAATCCCGGGGATAAGCACCCACATAGCCGCACTGAAAAGATTCTGCTTTTTCTCTGTGAAAGCCGCGTAAGTAACGATGATACCAATACCTAGAGAGAGTGAGAAAAAGACTTGCCCCATAGCTTCTATTAATACTTTTGGTGTGATTTTGCTAAAATCTGGGGCAAACATAAAAGCTACACTCTTACCAAATGAATCTAGTGTCATAGCATAGATAAGCAATCCAAAGAAAATCACAAATAATAAAGGCATAAGCGTGAAATTCAGCTTTTCAATCCCGCTTTTTACACCCTTTGCGACAAAATATGCGGTAAGAATCATAACGTTTGCAAAACTCATAATTTGTGCTTCAAAGTTTTGAGTGAGATCCCCAAATAATGTTTTAGAATCATCTATATTTGTAGGCAAATGAAAGCTTACCACACCAAAATAATACACCACCCAGCCAAGCACAATACAATAAAAGGTAAGAATAACAGGACCGCCAATAATAGTAAATCCAACCCAATGCCACTTTTTATGATCGCTTTCATCAAGTTCATAAAAGGCATCTTGTGCGTTTTTCTGCGTGCGATTCCCAACAAGCATTTCAGCAATCAGCATAGACACACCAACCGCCACAGAAATAATGAGAAATAAGAGGATAAAAGCAGCACCGCCATTTTGCCCAGCCATAGTAGGAAAACGCCAAATATGCCCCAAGCCTATGGAGCTTCCAAGTGTTGCCATGATAAAGCCAATTTTAGAAAAGTTTGTCATCTTGAACCTTTATAGAATCTTACAAGTCTAGTGTCTTTGTGTTTTTAACAAATCATAGATTATAGCAAAGTTATGGCAATATGCGATAATGCGATGCAAAAATAATGTTTTTGTGAGAATAATGTTATAAAATCAGTAGAAAATCTTTAGAATCTTTGTTTAGAAAATGTTGTAGTTTGTCGATAGTTTGCTATAATTACCGCTATTTTCTATAGAAATAGAGGTAAGTATTTTGTTTCAAGGAGGCTATGATGGAGACACAAGGAAGTTCATTATCATCATTGCAACACCAAATTATGGCTTTTATAAGCAGTGGAGGATTTGAGCAAGGAAGATCAAATACCCCAGCAAAAGCGTATGAAGAAAAGCAGGCGGCTAACACTTATGATGATTCCCAATTGCGAGAGCAAATGACGGAGTTATCGCGTAAATTGCAAGAAGAAATGCGTAAAGCAAATACAAATATTGACTTTTCTTACAACGATGAGATTAAAGCACTTGTAGTAACCGTGCGTGAAGCGACAGGACGGAGAGTTATACGAGAGATTCCATCGCCAGAAGCTATTGAGCTTATGATGAAAATGCGTGATATGGTCGGCAATATCTTTGATGAAAGGGTTTAGATTCTTTAACAAAAAGGCGATATCATGCAGGATTCACTCCATACATTTATGGAAAGCGATGCCTATATGCAGGGGATATTCTTACACGAGATTTTTGCGTGTTTGTTTTTTATCCCTTATTTGTGGTATCTCTTCATTTTATATCGAGCAAAGACATTTTTAGAGATGAATAGAAAGATTTATTTTGTCATGCCTATTACGATTTTTCTGCTTGGCGTAGGCATTATCACAGGCGGCTTTCTACTTGCTATGCGGGGCTTTATCCTTGATATACGCATTATCGTAATGATTTTTGCCCTACTTCTTTTTCTCATCGGTGAAATCTATCGTATGAAAACCTTGAAAAAAGCAAGGACAAGCAAAGAAGGTATGCAAAGATACAGGCAAACATGTAAGATAATGTATCTTATCTTTGTTGTTGTTTTTGTGTGTGTTGTAGGTTTTATTAAAGCATATAAGGGGTAGTATGCAATTTTTTTATCATAAAGATTCTGGATTGGAATCTATTACTCTAGATTCTAAAGACGCACATTATCTATTTCATGTCCGCCGCTTTAAGCAAGGCGAGACCCTACTTACCACAAATCTTAATGATATGCAGCTTTATAGCTATCAGCATGAAAAGAAAAATACATTTAAACTCATAGGTTTGCACACTCAGGTAACTCAACCAAAAGCCTACGCACATATCATACTTGCAATGATTGACTTAAAGGATATTTATGATATATTACCTATTTTAAATGCGTTAAATGTCGCTTCTCTTCAACTTTTTTACGCAGACTTTTCACAGAAAAATCGCAAGATTGATATGCAAAAGGCACAAAGGATGCTGCAATACTCATGTATGCAATGCGGACGCATGAAACCACTAGAGGTTGCCATACATAAGGACTTAGAATCTGTTTGCAAAGCTTTTCCAAATGCTATTGCGATTGACTTTTTAGAATCTGTAGAAACTTTTGAGAATCTCACGCAACAAGAGCGACAAAATATCGCTAAAAATGGCGTTATTATCGGTTGTGAAGGCGGCTTTAGTCATAATGAACGCAACTTCTTACATACAACACAAAGAGTATATGCTCTGCAAACCCCATTCATTCTTACCGCCCATCTAGTCAGCACTTATATTGCAAGTCTTTGTGTGTGATTAAGTTTTTTATATTTTATAAAAAATGCTTGTTTATATGAATTAAATTTATCTTTCATTACATTATCTATAAACGCAACAAAGATTTGCTAAAATTTCGTTTTTTAATACCTAAAGGAAATAAAATGAGTTATAAAAATCGTATAGAATCTATTGTAAAAGAGTTAAATCAAGGTGTGTATGAAAAAGACCAAGCCATAAAGCTTGTATTGCTTTCATTTTTGAGTGGTAAATCAGCCTTTTTATACGGACCTCCGGGCACTGCAAAAGCCTTATTGCAAGGCGAGTAGCATTAGCCTTTAACATAAAAGGTTCTAACACTTTCTTTGCTTGCCTAATGAATCGCTTCAGCACCCCAGAAGAAATCTTTGGTCCAATAGACATAGCAGAGTTAAAGAAAAATCGCCTTACACGAAGCACACAAGGCTATCTACCCACAGCACATTTTGCGTTTTTAGATGAGATATGGAAAAGCTCTCCAGCAATACTAAACACGCTTTTAACCATTATCAATGAAAAGATTTATCGCGATGGAAATATGGATATAAAAGTCCCATTAAAAGGGCTAGTATGTGCGAGTAATGAATTCCCCACGCCAAATCAAGGGCTAGAAGCCTTATATGATAGGCTTGTTATCCGCTTGAGTGTGCTGCCCGTGGAGCAAAGAAGCAGCTTTGAAGCCTTGCTAGATGAAGACATTGTAGAAATAGAAGTTACAAACCCTATCACACTAGATGAGCTGCAAGACATCACGCAAAAAGCAAAAAAGATAAAATTCTCACAAGAAGCAAAAGAAGCCATGCACTTCCTTAAAGCAAGTATAGAATCTTATAATAAATCATTGCAGTTAAGAAATCTAGCACAAGACAATACAGAATCTAGCCAAACAGAATCTCGACAGGATACTAAAAACCAAAGTATAGAATCCACGCAAGAGCCAATCTCACATAATGGCATTTATGTATCCGATAGGCGGTGGAGAGCTATGGCAGAGTTACTAAAGACAGCAGTGGTTTTAAGCGATAGAGATGAGGTTCAGCCTATTGATATTATGCTTTTAGCGCATTGCTTATGGAGTGATGAAGCACAAAAAGAAGTGGTGAATAAGATTATTGCTAAAGCATTGCAAAGCAGTATGCAAAATGCTAAATTTGATATATCAAGCTTAAAAGAAGAGTATAGGAAGCATTATGATGCAACGATTGCGGAATGCTATGAGAAAAGAAAACCAAAACATGTCAACCAAACAACAAAAAATTTATATATGCAAGCATGTGATGGCATTATAAAAAATATCAATGATTATCAAACTAAACTACAAGAAATTTTTCTATCTGCACAAAATAAAATGGCAAATCCATTTTTAAGCACTAGTGATTATCGCAATGCCTTGCGAGGTATTACGCAAACACAAACAGAGTTAAAACAGCTAAGTCTAGCAGTAGATCAATTAAGATATATTATACAAAATCAGCCCACGCCTATACCGCTAAAGTATGACGAGACAAAGAAAAAGCGATCTTACAAATATGAACCACAAACAAAAGAAGAATTGGAAGAACTTGTGAAAGATGAAAGTATCTATTTAGGCGATATTGATACAAGTGAGATTACAGATATGAGCAAGTTATTTCAAGACTCAAGTCGCACAGACTTTAGCGGTATAGAATCTTGGGATGTAAGCAATGTGGAAAATATGAGCCAAATGTTTTACAATGCAAAATCCTTTAATCAACCATTAAATAGTTGGGATGTCGGCAATGTAGTTAATATGGAAAATATGTTTAGCAATGCAACTTCTTTCAATCAGCCGCTCAATTCTTGGAATGTGGGTAAGGTAGCCAATATGAAACGCATGTTTTATAACGCAAGAAAGTTTAATCAAAGTTTAAATTCATGGAATCTTGTAACAAATAGCAACCATCCTTTTAATGCTCACTATTCCAATAGCATGTTTTATCAAATGTTTGACAATACTTCTATGAGATCATACCCGCAATGGTATAGATAATTATTATATTCTTAAGGTGAAATAAAAGGCACACTATGCAGCACATACCACAAGATATACAGAATAATTTACGCTATGAAGAGTTATTGCAAGATAAAGAAGTGCAAGAACATTTAGCAAAAGCCCATGAAGAGTATCAAGCCCAACAAGATTCCCTGCAAGATTCCCATCCTTTTAAAAAAGAAGAGGTAGCACACCATAGGCGAAAGCTCACACCCACGCAAGATATTAAAACACTAAAAGATGATATAAAAGAGTTTGACACTTACAATAAAAAGCATAAAGGCACACTAGATTCACTACTCAATAAACAAGAACAAAATGATATAACCCTTACTGATAAAAGACAATACACCCTTAATGCTTGGGAGCAAATGCTAAAATCTAAGAAAAACGAGTATATAGAGCAAGAGAAGCTAAAACAAACGAGAGACTATAAACAAAGGCTAACAGACTATTTAGAATCTTTACTTGAAACAAAAGAGTTTTTAAGCAATTTGGGTGGTGCTGGAGAGCTATTTAGTGGAGTATTAGATGAGATGAAGCAAGGCTTAGATGTAAGTAATCTAGGCGATGAAGCTTATCAAAATAAGCTAAAAGGACAAAGGATAGAAATGCCCGGAGGCAAAGGCACTGACAATGGTGCTGGTATAAGAAATCGCATAGATATAAATACAATCAAGCAATATTTTAACACCATACAAAATAGCAAAGCCTTAAAAGAAATAGCCGAGCTTTTAGGCAGACTAGAAAAAGAAGAGGAAGAAAGTGAGATACAAAAAATAAAAGAGCTAAAAAGCTATTCCTATACGCAAGTAATCCCCACAAAACGATATAAAGAAGAGATATGCGGGGTAACTTTAGGCAGAGATTTAGAAAATCTCTTGCCCCAAGAGTTAGCAATGCTAGAAGATGAAACCCTAGAGTTATTATTTGATTTAAAATACATTCAAAACCGCCTTTTTTGCTTTGAAAAGCAAGGCTATCACTCTATCACACAAGAAGCACAAGAAGAGATAGAAAAAGAAATAGAGACAAAAAAGCAAAAGAAAAGAGAAAAAAATGAAGGTGCAATAATAATCTGTGTAGATACAAGTGGCAGTATGTATGGTAATCCAGAATATATCGCAAAAGCCTTGACACTCTTTCTAGCAACAAAAGCAAATACACAAAAAAGGGCTTGCTATCTTATCAACTTTTCTATAGGTATAGAGACTATGGAGCTAAGTGGCAAGGGTGGCATGGCAAAGCTTATGCAGTTTTTAGAGATGAGTTTTGGTGGTGGCACTGATGTAGCCCCAGCCTTAAAAGCAGGGCTTAAAACAATGCAGCAAGATGACTTTAAAAAATCTGATTTAATCGTTATTTCTGATGGTGGATTTGGATATATCCCAAATGATTTAGAAAAACAAATGCAAAATCAAAGACAAAAAGACAATAAATTCTATTTATTAGATATAAATGGCAATTCAGGTAAAAAAACATTTTTTGATAAACATTGGATATATAACGCACAAACACAAAATATAAATACTTTATATGAAAATCTCGCAACTATGTATAGTTAGTGATAAATTAATAACTCTAGATTCTAAACCTATCATTTTTAGCGTAAGCAAGTCGAATAAAAGCACCATTTATTCTTGCCGCCCATCTTGTTAGCATTTATATTGCAAGTCTTTGTGTATGAAATATAACAAAATGTCAAGTTTTTGTTAAAAATATATTGCATATCTTGCTTTTTTATAGACTTTTATGCTGGAAAACATTATAATACGAATTTATTTTAGCTTGTTGTTGTATTAGATTGTATAGCGTATGGTTTGTATTTGTTACAATGTGGGATAAGCAAAATACACATTTTATCAAGCTATATTCTATAAGGAACAGAAATGCCAAAAGTCCTTATTATAGATAATGATATAGATCTCCAAAAGTCCTTGCATAGCAGTCTCTGCCAAGCTGGTTTTGAGACATTATGCTTGAGTGATGTTTCTATGATTCTAGAAAAAATCGCACAAGATGATATTGATGCGGTGATTTTAGAGCTTTTAGACCACGAGATTGATGGCTTTGAGTTATGCGGAAAGATTAGAAGCCATACGCAAATACCCATTATCATTTCATCAAAACTTACACATATAAGCGATAAAATCCGTGCGTTTGAGCTTGGCATAGATGACTACATGACAAAGCCTTATGAAGCAGTCGAGTTAATCGCAAGGATAAAGGCTTTATTGCGAAGGATTGAGCCACGAAAAAGGGTTTTTGGTGCGTTAAATATTGATGCAAAAAGACGCACAATAAAGCTTTATAATGAAGATATTGAGCTTACAAATACAGAGTTTGATATTTTACTTTTTTTGGTGGATAATCGCTTACAACCTGTAAGCAGAGAGAGAATAGCGCACACTATTAATGCGATCCATGATGACACGGGATTACGCAGCATTGATACGCATATTAGGAACTTACGCAATAAGCTTGGCGATTCTGCTAAAGAGCCAAAATTCATTCAATCCGTATGGGGCATAGGCTATAAATTCTGTCTTTAGATTCTAAAATGTAGTCATTATGGAGCAAGTTATGGCAAAAAATAAAGCAGTATTTTTTGATAGAGATGGTGTGATTAATGTGGATTTATCCTATGTGTATAAAAAGGAAGATTTTAGATTCTATGATGATTTCTTTCCTTGTGTTACACATTTTAAAAAGCAAGGGTATAAGCTCGTTGTGGTTACAAATCAATCAGGGATTGAAAAGGGTTACTACACGATCAAGGACTTTTTATCATTAAGCTCTTATATGCAAGATTACATGCAAGAGCGACTAGGCTTTCGCTTTGATAGAATCTATTTTTGTCCGCTATTACATGATACGATAAGGCGAAAACCAGCAAGTGGCATGATTATACAAGCCATGAATGATTTAGATTTAGACCTTAGTAAATCTTGTCTTGTTGGTGATAGATTAACTGATATTATGGCAGCTAAAAATGCAGGTATAACAAAGCGATATTTGCTATGTAGAGATAAAAAGCATGCAAGATCAATGGAATTAGATGAAAGCGAATATACATTGATACGCACACTAAATGAGTTTCTCCTAGTCAATTAGCATATTTAATTATATATACCCACAAGCTATAAATAAAGTTGTCAAAAGCATGAGTGAAAATCTCGTGTATTTCAGTAAAGAATGCAAGTAGCCAAGCAATAAATACGCAAGGAATCGTGTTATAAAAGCATATTTGATGGGAAAATCCACTAAAAACACCAAAGAGCCAACGCAGAATCTAGAACATAAAATTGTCAAGCGAAGCCTTATTTCGCAATCCAAGTGGGATATTCAGCTTCTTCTCTATATGGCTTAGAATCTCTGCAACCTTAATACAAAAGATACCTTAAAGATTCTAAACTTACTTTACATAAGTTACTTCAATGCCTGTGTGATATAGGCAAGCTCTTGTGCGATATGTGTGAGTTCTGTTTGTTTTGTCTGCATAGCATCTCGCATTTCTTGTGTGTAGTTTTGCTTTCTTTTTTCTAATGTGTCTTGCAATATAGAATCTTTTTCTGTGATTTGTGTTTTTATAATCTCTTCTTGGGCTTGCAGTATCTGTGAAAAATATTCTAAAAATTTTGTTTCTACTTCTTTATTTTTTTCCATAAGGATTTGTGTGAAGTGGCTAAAAGATTCATTAAAGATTTCCTGTAGTTTGATCGAGAGTTCATTCTCCCTTCCCTTACCACAGCTATTAATAGCCTTAGGGATAGAATCTTTTAGCGTTGCAACACTTTTTGCGATTTGCTCCTTTGGTGCGTGAAAGCTAACTTTTGGCTGCTTTATATCGCTATTTTCATCAAGTAATATTTGAGTGATTTTTTTAGCAAGTTTATATTTAAAATCCCTGCTTACATCGCTAAAACAATCGCTAAGTCCAGATTCTAGAATCTCTTCTATCCGTTTAGAATCTATTTGAGTGCCATGAGTGTAGCTATATGTCGCTTCATCAAAGATTCTAGTTTGTAGTCTTTCTTGTTCTCTTTTTAAGCTTTTTTGCATACTATTTTGCAATACGCTTAGAAACTCTTGCATTTCATCTTGTTTTGCATTCAATTCTTGCTTTTTAGAATCTAGCTGTAAAGATAGCTTGTTTTGCTCTTTCTTTAGATTTGCTATCATCTCTTCTAGCTCATTTTCAGAGGCATTTAAAAGGCTAGATTCTATACGCATTTCTTCCCTGCATTGCTCTATTGTCTTTAAAAAGCCACGATAAGCAAGGTATAAAATATCTTTTTGCTTCATACTATTTTCACCAAGTAGCATTTTGTCTAAATACTCTTCAACCGCTAAAATCCCCGTTTTTTCTAGTGAAAAGCCTTGTTTCAAGGCTTCATCTTCTCTATTTGTCTTATGCAAAAGGGCTAAGAAACTTGCAACAGGGATAAAGTCAATTCGCTCAATTATAGAATCTATATCGCCGCTATATTCCGCTTTTTTGAGTTGAGCAGCTAGACTTGTCTTTGTGTATTCAAGCGATTGGGCTAACTCTTTTTCACCGATTAGATCAATCCTTGTTAGCACGATAAGCAGCCTTGAGATATTTTGCCCTAAAAGAGATTCTAAGATGAAATCAATGTCAATTTGAGTTGCTACACAACTTGCATTCATCACATGGATAAGCAAATCACATTGTGTAATATAGTCTTTTGTAATCTCTTCTCGTTTTGTGATGGGGTCATCAAGCCCGGGTGTATCCACGATTTCAACGCCATTTTGCAAGAATTTTAGCGGGGTAAAAAGGGCTACTTCTTTTACAAGATTGCATAGTTTGCTTTCATGATTTGCGGAAGTGTAAGTGCTTAGTTTATCAAGTGTTATGCTTTCACTCTTTGTAGTATCTGCTATGTAGCTTTTCAATCTATCGCCAAAGATTCTCTCACTCTCTACTACAAAGCTTTGCAAACTCTTATCATACTGCCCTGCTTTTTTAAGCTCTTCCCATTCGTTTGTATTCCAGAAAAACACTTCTGCAGATTCTGTATCTCTGTATTTTAGAATCGTTAGATTTGCTGTCTCTGGGATTGTCGAGCTACCTAGTATTTCTTTGCCTAGCAAGGCGTTTAGAAATGTGCTTTTACCAGCACTTAATACGCCTGTGATTCCTATTGAGAATTTATGATTTTGTGCGTTTGTATAGATTGTATTTAGAGTATTGTAGTATTTATCATGGAGTTTTAACTCATGCAGTCGTTTTAGAATCTGTGAAAGTTCAGTAGAGAGTGTTTTGAGGTTTAGAATCTTGTGTTCTTCTTTTACCTGCTGTGCTTGGAATGCACTTTGCGTGCAAAAGTTTGCAAGGCTTCTTGCGTGTTGATTTGTGATTAATTCTGCTGCATTTAGTCGCAGGATATGTGCTTTTAAATGCTTTAACTCCGCTGCATTTACAACGCTTAAAAGTGCGTATTGTAGTAACTTTATAGATTCTATATTGAGTTTATATTGTGGCATACATTGTGTGTAAATGGATCGGAAAGTCTCGCTTTTTTCATAGAGATTGATATTTGTGCTATGTGTTGATAGGATTAGGGCTTGAAGTTTTGGTGGTAGAGAGAGTAGGGTATCTTTTTGTGTATCTATTAGATTTTTTAGTGTATCTGCTAGATTGTTTGGAATCTTTTCTTGATAGATGAGTTGAGAAAAATGCGATACAATCTCCATATTTATCCTTTAATATTCTATGAGTTGCCAATTAGATAGAATCTAAAAGTTAGCATTATATCAAAACTTAATGATTTAACACTAGATTCCATAACTTTATAAAGCATAACGCACGGCTATAAAACAAAATTCACATAATGTATAAAATCGTAACAAAATATCAGCATATTTTTAATTTTTCAATACTATCATTTTATTTTAAGCTACAATATAAGACAAAACTATTCTTCACAATGATATGCGGAGGTTAATGCAATACCTATGAAAAAAAACATTATAGTAAATACGGGATCACAAAAATATCCGGTTACAATAGGCAAAATATCATCATTAAAATTTGAAGATAAAAATATACTTCTTATCACTTCAAAAAATTTAGAGCATCTGTATTTAGAATATGTGTTATCCATCATAAAAGCTAAAAGTGTGAGCGTTTGTATTATTGATGATGGTGAGGCACATAAGAATATGCAAACAATAGATAAGATTCTAGAATCTGCTTTTTCGCATAAACTGCATAGAAATGCTTTAATGATGGCACTTGGTGGCGGTGTGATTACAGATATGGTGGGCTTTGCTAGTGGGATATTTCAAAGAGGGATTGATTTTATTAGCATTCCTACTACTTTGCTTGCTATGGTTGATGCAAGTGTGGGTGGTAAATGTGGGGTAAATAATAAATATGGTAAAAACTTAATCGGCTTATTTCATCAGCCAAAACAAGTATTTGTTGATACTATATTCTTACGCACACTGCCAGAGAGAGAGTTTTTAGCGGGTGTAGCAGAGATTATAAAGATTTTTGCGTGTTTTGAGTATGCTTTATTGCAAGATTTTAATATGCGTGATATTGAGTTTTATATCCAAAGAAGCATAGAGTTAAAAGCGAGTGTTGTAACACAAGATGAAAAAGAGAAGCATGGATTAAGGGCGTTGCTAAATTATGGGCACACTTTTGGTCATGCCATAGAATTAGAGAGTGAATATAGTGAGTTTTTGCATGGCGAGGCAGTTAGCATGGGGATTGTCATGGCAAATAGGCTTTCAGTTAAGCTTGGTATATTATCAAGTGAGATTAGCGATTTTATCCATGATTTACTTAAAAGAGTGGGACTACCCACGCAGTATAAAATAAAAGATATAGATACTTTTTATAATGCGTTTTTCTATGATAAAAAAAGTCTTGATTCTAAACTTCATTTTGTTTTACTTGAATCAAAAGAGATTATCAAAGCAGATATTCATAATGATATAGACAAACAGATTCTCTATGAGGTATTGCATGAGTTTGCATAGCGTAAAGATTGTGTATTTTATATTTTTTATCTTGTGTGGTCTAAACGCTTTTGCGACGCAGGCAGATTCCATACCAACACAAGATTCTATTGAATCTAAAAATTTTGTAGCGACAAAAAATACCACATTGCAATCTTATATAGAGCAGTTAAAACAGCTTGATATGGCATTGCATAAAACAGAGAGTATATGGCTGAAAAGATATGAAAATTTTAAAAGCTATCACGACATTTCAAATGAAATAACAGATCTTGAGAAAGAAGCCCTATTAGCCCCACTTGAAGCACAAAAGACACATAGACTAGTTACACTAAAAAAGCAGCAAAATCTCTTAGAGCAATATCGCACAAAGCCCTTTGGAGAATTGCTTGATAAACCCACGCTTGAAGCCGCACCAACACTTACAAATCCATTTGAAATCTTTAGTGCATTCTCCTACATTAAACACATATCAAGCATAAAGGCAAATATGCAACACAATCAGCAAGATTTAGATAAACTACTCACTATAATAGACAAAAAAAGCACAATCCTAAATGAAATCACACAAAACACAAAAATAAGCAATACAGAAAAAAAGCCCTATAAAGACGCATTAGCAATCACACAAGAGCAGAATCTCGAGTTGCAGAGTGCAAGAAATATCCTTGAAACAACAATAGATGTATTCAACAAAGACGCCGATGAGATCGAAGCAAACCTAGAATATCAAATCAAAAATCAGATTCTAAAACTCATCTACATTGGCATTGGAATCTTACTTAGTATAGTCATCGCTTTTTTTCTAAAACTCATCGCAAAACGCTATATAGAACATCACGAAAGGGCATATACTACAAGCAAGGTTATCAATGTCTTTAACATTACGATTATTTTTCTTATTTTATTATTTGCATATATCGATAATGCGACCTATGCGGTGGCAATGGTAGGTTTTGCTTCTGCTGGTGTGGCTATCGCTATGAAAGACATGTTTATGAGCACACTTGGCTGGCTTGTGATTGTGGTTGGTGGCAGCATACATGTTGGCGATAGAATCAGAGTAAAGAAAGAAAATGAGGTATTCATCGGCGATGTATTGGATATATCCATGCTACGCATTACAATCTATGATGATATTACGCAGACTTCATATAGGGAAAATCATCGTGCAGGACGACTTATCTTTATCCCAAACAACTACATTTTTACAAACCTAATCTCAAATTACACTTATGGGGATTTGAAAAATATATGGGATAGTGTGTCTGTGTGTATCACTTTTGATTCTAATATCACAAAGGCAAAAAAAATAGCCCTTGAAGTCGCAAGCACACATGCAAAGCTTTATACAGAACAAACAAGAAGTCAAATGCAAAGAATGCGAGATAGATTCGCCCTAGCTCACTCTGCCCTAAATGTCGATCCACGCGTATTTAACTTTGTCAAAGAAAATGGCATGGATATTTCTGTATGGTTTCAAAACTATGCTTATGGCACACTGAAACTAAAAAGTGTAATAGCCCAAGAAATAGTAGAAAAATTTTTAAATGAAGATGATATTCATATCGCCTATCCTATTACACGCATTGTGTATGAGAAGGCAAATGGCTTGGGAGAAGCACAGGATACTTTGCCTAGGTTTAACTTGAGCTAAAAAATGTTTTGAGTTGAATTTAGCCTAAAGCAGATTCTAAATAGATTTATAAATATAACCTTGTTTCGCAGATTTCTAACCTACGCAATCGCATTCTTATGTAAGTCTAGTAAAAAGTCAATGTTTAGACTGACATAATATCTTCTGCCTTCTTGAATGACACTATACATGTTAAAAAGTAGGGTAACCCCTTTTTTGTCGAAGCGTTTGGATGAAAATCAGCATGTCTAAAATCTATAAAATTTATATCAAAAAGATTATAGATAGCAAAGCCAACTTTTAGATTCTTATTGAATCTATAAAGTCCTCCCAAGTGCATGAGAAAAAAAGGGTTTATAGTGGTTGCCCAATATGGAATAACGCACAGGGTTTTTGCTAGGATCTAACCCGCGAAATCTCCCTGCTTGTGCCTCTGTTCTCATATATACATGCAGGTTTTTATAATCCCAACTTAGTTTTGAATGAAAAAGATGTGCTAGCATGTTTTCCAAAGGATATCCTTGCATACTACCACTTAATTGATTGCTATGAGTAAAGGTATAGTTCATGTCAAAAGCAATGTTGTAAATAGGCTTCATACTTAAAAATAACTCTAAACCCTGAATACTACTTTTATCAACATTTTCTCGTCTAGCACATGCATTACTATACGCATGAGTGCATATCTGGCTATCTTTTGTATAGCTTACATTTGTAATCTTATCCCAAAAGAATGTGTAAAAATATGTGGCTACCATTTCCACATAATCATTGTCGCTCAATAGAGTTAGCTCTTGACTAAGGCTTGTTTCTGGTTTTAGGTTTGGATTGCCAATTGTTACCCTGCTGCCTTGATTGCCAAGCCTTATTGCTCCATCTACTAGTTCATTAAGATAGGGTGCTTTATAGCCTGATGCTATCCCCCATTTTATCGTAAGCCAATCTTGCAGTGGCTCATATACTATATAGGCTTTTGGCGTAGTATGAAAGGAAAAGCGAGAGTTGTAGTCTTCACGCAAGGCGAAAGTAAGCTTTAGATTATCCCTTGCCTCCCATTCATTTTCGGCAAACAAAGATATGGTATGTTGTGAAAATGTGCTAGGATTGCCGATTAAATCCTGCATATATGCATACCAACACTCAATGTGTTGTTAAATGCTAAATCCATAAATGCCCTAGATTCTAATATCACATCTCTACCCTGAATATCCCTTGATGGTGTTGTGAGTGAATTCAGTTTGCTAAAATTATATATGTTTGCATTGTATGCTTAATTGAGATGTATGGAGTTTTGCATACTCCAATTATGGTATTTTCCCTCATGTGCTAATATTGAATTATTACGCATGATGATATAATTGCTTGCTACACTTGTATGTGGTCCCCACTGCTCTTTGCTGTTATCATATAATTGTTTTGCGAATTGTGTATCAAAGTAAATGTGATTTTGTGAATCTAGATTGCATAAAATCCGTCCACCAATATCAAAGATTAACCCCTCTGTTGTGTTTCCTATCCCGCCATCTGGTGTGCTTGTAACAATTTGTCCTAATGTGTAATTATTAAGATTGTTGCTATTGTCGCCTGTTGTTGTTTGTATTGGACCTGATAACATTATGCTTGATGGACTATGATAATAAAAGCGACTACGCAATTGTATCCCCAATACATCTTTAATAATGGGAATGACACCAAACATATTGGCAACATAATGCCCTCCAAAATACCTATGCTCATTTTGTATTGTCTCAATATTTAAATTCAGTCCATATTTGTTGATATGCCTTTTTGTGATAATATTTATAACTCCACCCATTGCATCACTGCCATACAAGGTGCTTAATGGTCCCCTTATAATCTCGATTCTTTCAATCGCATTTAATGGCGGCAAAAAACCATTATTGAAAGTGTTTATTGCTCCGCTTACATTTTGCCTTTTGCCATCTATAAGCACTAATGTATAATCGCTAGGCATACCTCGCACAGATATTTCTGCATTACCACTTCTACCCATACCCCCTCCAATATCAATACCGGGTATGCCTGATAACACTTCTGCCAAATCTTTGTGCGGTTTAGATTCTATCTCTTCTTGTGTGATTATGGTAATTGAAGCTGGTGCATCTTTTTGTAAATGCTCTTTGCCTGTGGCAGTTGTAACGACAGATTGCAGTGTATGTGTTTTTATATCGCCTTTGATTTCTTCTTTAGTCGTATTGCTATCCATTAATGGATAAGCTAGAGCATAACTCAAATGCAATGCAAGACAAAACTATAACAAATCTTTGCATATAAACAAGCTTGGGACAATGCTTGAAAATTTTAATTATTCTGCAAATCTCGCATTTCCCCCTTGACAGACACCAAGTGTCAGGTTTTATACTTTTGTTTTATAATCTAATATTTGCTTAAAAACTTAGATTCTATCAAATACTCAAAGGAGACAAATATGCAAGTAAATAGGTTTATCTTATCAGGTATATTAGCAAGTATAGTATCAATATGTTTCGCACAAGGAGAAAAATCTATGCAAGAGATTACAAAAGATGCAGCAGAGATGAAAGGAGATTCTAGAATCTTTAGCGGTGAAGTTGGAGTTACAATGCTTTTTGAGAAAAATGCGTGGCGAGATTTTAGCGGTGCAAAGGTGCATTTTAGCCCAAAGGCTAGGAGTGCTTGGCATACTCACCCTGCTGGACAGACACTTATCGTAACGCAAGGTGTGATTTACACAGGCACAAAAGATGGCATTATCCACAAAGCAGAAGTAGGGGAGAGCATTTCTTGTCCGCCAAATGTAGCGCATTGGCACTGAGCTGGGCTAGAATCTAGCGGCACACATATCGCCCTAACGCAATATGATAAGGATTCTAATGTGATATGGGGCGATAAGCTAAGCGATACAGAGTATTTACAAGCGATTAAACAAGCAGAGAAAAGGAAGTGATATGCGGGATAAAAGATAGATTCTAAAGATAGGGAAAAATAAACACGCTTTAGATTCTATATGCAGAATCTAAAAACACTACGCAGGCAATGCTTACGCAAATATTGTATAATTTTGCTTTGATAATCTTTGCTGAGAATCTTTTAAATTGAAAGGCTACAATGTTTTCTCTCTCATCTCGCCGCTATACAGGAGCTAAAACAAAGCTTTTAGATTCTATTGATACAAGCATTTTAAAAAGCTTTGATTATAGAGATAAGAAAAATCTTAGCTTTTTTGATGTGTTTAGTGGCACAGGGGTTGTGAGTGAGTATTTTGCTAAAAAGAAAGAGTTTAATAGTATTATCATCAATGATTTTTTACACTCAAATTTCATCATTTATCAAGGCTTTTTTACACAAGATTTGTTTGATTTAGAAAAGCTAGAATCTTTTAAAAAAGAATTTGCAAAGCTAAAGCCTAAAGATATAAAAGAAAATTATTATTCAAAGCATTTTGGCGATAAGTTTTTCAGTAAAAATGATAGCAAAATAATAGGCTATGTGCGTGATAGGCTAGATTATCTTTTAGACCAAAAAGCTATCAGTAAAAAAGAGTTTTTTATCCTTTTAAGCTCTTTGCTTTATAGTGTGGATAGGGTGGCAAACACGGTGGGGCATTATGATGCTTACCGCAAAAATGTTATCTTACAAGATAGATTTAGTTATGAGCTAATAAGCCCTTTAAAGCTTGAAAAAAGCATTGAGATTTATAAGGAAGATTCTAATGTTTTAGCACAAAATCTAGCAAAGCAGAAAAGGCAAATTGACATAGCCTTTATAGACCCACCTTATAATTCTAGGCAATATAGCAGATTCTATCATTTGCTTGAAAATCTAGCATTAAACAAAAAGCCAGAGTTATATGGCGTAGCCCTAAAACCAAAGCCTACCAATCTAAGCAAATATTGCAAGGTGGAGGCTAGAGAGGCTTTTAAAGACTTGATAGAATCTTTAGCAAAGATATGCAAAGTTTTGGTGGTTACTTATAATAATACTTATGGTGCAAATGCTAGAAGTAACGCAAGGCTAAGTGATAGGGAGATTATGGATATTTTAGAATCTAGAGGCAAAACGCAGATATTTGAATATGACTTTAAGCCTTTCACTAGTGGAAAAGGCAAGTTGTCAAATCACAAAGAGAGAATTTTTATATGTCTTGCGCAAAGCTAAAAGGGCAGTTTATCGCTAGTCCGCTTAACTATGTCGGCGGTAAATATAGGCTTTTGACACAACTATTCCCGCTTTTTCCTAAAGATATAAACATTGCTTTAGATTTATTTTGCGGTGGGGCAAATGTGGGCATAAATATGAGTGCTAGAGAAATTATCCTTAATGATTCTTTGAGTGAATTAACAAAACTTTATCAAAATTTACAGCAAAAAAATCCGCAAATAATTTTTAATACAATTTACAATATTATTGATGAATTTAAACTCTCAAATACTGCAAAATATGGCTATGGATTCTATCAATGCAATAGTGCTAAAGGTTTATCAAGCTATAATAAAGAGCATTTTTTAGCCCTAAGAAACCGCTATAACAAAACAAAAAATCCTTTTTATTTATTTGTCTTAATCATTTTTGCCTTTAATAATCAAATTAGATTTAATGCTAAGAGAGAATTTAATCTACCTTGTGGAAAAAGGGATTTTAATCAAAATATGCAAGAAAAGCTAAGGCGTTTTATCGCTAAGTTACAAGATGAAAATATTAAAATTTTTAATAAAGATTTGTAAGTCTGGCAATGAAATTTTAAGCTATTCTTAAGTTTTCAATAAAGCTTTATTTAAGCTAGATTTTAAAGACTGCTGATACACTATAATCATAAGCAACACAACACACAAGTGGAATTTTTGCCCTTATAAAAACTCATGCTTACCCACTTATGCTAACTCATCATTATATAAGCTACAATATTGCACACAAGCATATAATTTTTAAAAATTTTTTCTAGCTAACTCTTATAAATTTACGAAACTAGAGAAAATATCGGTTTTTTGAGAATTTGGAGGCAAATAAATTACAATTAAAATGAGCGGACATTTTGCCAAGCCCACCTTTTTTATTTCAACTTAGAGTAAATAAAGTGACTTGACAATGAAAAAATGTCGGTTAGAATTTTGGGGTGGGATTTAGAAACTAAAACGACTTGACAACAACAAGATATACAATAATCACCATAAACAAAGTTGGAATCTCATTAAAAATACGGAAAAATCTACCGCTTTTACAACAAGAAACTAAAAGCTTCTTACGATAGAATCCACATAGAAAATGATATACTAAAAGCAATAAAACAAGTGTGAACTTCGCATGTATCCAGCCACCACTCTGCATAATGCCGGGCAGGGCTAGTGTAATCAAAGAGCCACTCACTAAAACAGCGATCATAGCTGGATAACCGATAGCATAATACAGCCTTTTCTCTTGCAGCTCGACTACACTTCTAAACCCAGCATTCTCATACTGCTCCGCATGATACACAAACAAACGCGGCAGATAAAACAGCATAGCCATCCATGTAATAATAGAAACTATGTGAAACACTTTAATATATAAATAATACTCAGCCAGCGTGTATCTAAAAGATTCTAGTAGCATAACATTCCTTTATAAAACTTAGATTGCAAGATAAATATGTAAAATCTATGTGTGTTAAAATCTTTCTCTAAGTTTCTAAACTTAGATTCTAGTGATTTAAAAATCTAGTTATCCCAAGATTCTGTATTATTTAAAATTCCATTCCACATAACCATAGATTTTTACATGTTATTACAAAGCAAAGTGAAGCTTTTATCGTATAAAGGCAAATATATAATAAATTACACAGCCAAACACTTAGAATCTTTAATGGCATATAAACAAGATTTTATGCAACTTAGGGCATACTACAAAGCTAATCAAGCATGATGATTTCTATCTTATTATTCATTGTATTCAAAGATTCTTTAATCTCATTATTATACGCACCAGCATTTAAGATTACAAGAGCATTGTCTGTATTTGCTAGAATCTGCGGGGAATATACACGAAGTTTTGTGCCATAGAGTCGTTTGTTTTGCTTGTTTGGATTATTATCTAAAATTGCTTCTATTTTAAGTGAATGTAATCCATGATAAAGAAGATATTGCGAGAAAAGATGTGCCCCAAAGAGATACACTTTCTTATTGGTTGATTCTAATCTTGCATTAAGCTTTGCAATCTGTGCGTGATAAAAATCATACATATTTAGAAATAGAGATTTGTTTTGCTGATACTCATTTGGCAATATGGGTTTATCTGTCAGTGTTTTGTCATATTGTGTCCAGTAAAAAATGCTATGGTCGCCAAAATAATGTTTTTTGTGAATCTTAAATTTATGTGTTGTAAGTAGAAAGTCAATCACTGCTTCAGTGAGTAAAATCGTATGTTCAAAGTTTAGGGTATTTGTCCATTTATTTTCTAGCCATTTTTGCATGTTTGGGACAGAGAAGAGCATCTTGCCCCCCCCCCCCCCATAGTAGTGTCAATGCAAGTGGCATCAATGCTAGTAGCAGCAATGTCTGCTAGAAAACTATGTGGGTCATACATATGCTCAAAAGTGTGTGAATGAATGATTGTATCATAATCGCCTTGTTCTAGAATCTCTTTTGTGAAAAAAGATTCTATATACACAATGCGATTATCTTTGGTTGTCGGGTTTGGCTCTATGATACTCCATTCTAGCTTTTCTTCATATTGCAAACAATGCAGGGCTAGTTTAGAATGCCCACCGCCTATTTCTAAGACTTTTTTGGGTTGTGCCTGCATGATGAATTCGGCGAATTCTTTATGATGAGAATCCCAAAGACCCCCAACAGACCCAGCGTCATGTCCGTATTGATAGAGCATATCAAGCGGGATTAACCTTTTTAGCTGAATGACACCAGATTTTGATATTGCAAAAGTTTGTGTAGCAATAATATCAGATTCCAAATCATCATGCGGTAAGCAACCACAAAATATAGGATAAGATTCACTATTTAGAATCTCCAAATCACAATCTTTTGTTATCACGCATTCTTCTCTGTCTATGTAAGGTATTGTATCCATAATATCTCCTATGATAAAATTAAAATGTGTTATTATATCAAAATACAACAAGTAGATTCTTTAGCATTAGAAAACACGCTCAAAGCTTACAAAAACTAAAAACTTTTGATAAAATTGCATTGAACTTTAGCACAGACACAAGGCATGGTTATGAATGAAGCACAACAAAATCAAAACAATATAACCCTTAATGATTCCTTATTTGAGACTTTTATACAAGAATGCTTACAAGCAAAAATGCAAGATTCACAAAGTAGTAATCCACTCTATCCTTTAATCATACAAACGCGATATGCACTCACGCAAAGCACTCCCCTGTATTCGCAAAATAAAGCTATTATAAATCGCCTTTTACAAGACATTGATAAGCCTATGAAAGTAGCAATTATCGGGCAGTTTAGTAGCGGAAAAAGCACTTTTTTAAACGCACTTTTAGGTAAAGAGATACTGCCTAGCGGCATTACGCCCGTTACGGCAAAAGTGTGTGAGATTACTTATGGTGATGAGGTGGGGCTTGAGATTCACTACAAAAACAATGCGGTTGTAAGTAAGCCTATTAGCTATCTAGGTGAGGTCGATGAGATAGAGAATCTAAAGATTTCATATTATAAATTATTCGTGCCACTTGAGCTTTTAAAAGTGGTTAGCTTCCTTGATACGCCCGGCTTTAACTCACAGAATGAAAGCGACACAGAAACGACAAATACGATTCTAGAATCTGTTGATGGTATCATCTGGCTTACACTCATTGATAATGTCGGCAAAAATAGTGAAAAAGAGATTCTGCAAACCCATGTCAAACGATACGCACACAAAAGCCTTTGTGTGTTAAATCAAAAAGATAGATTAAAAAGTGAAGAAGAGATTAATACAAGCATAGAGTATGCAAAAAGGGCGTTTGAGGGCTTTTTTGAAGAAGTGATTGCCATATCGGCAAAACAAGCCCTAGATTCTATAAACTTAGCACAAAAGGATAGTGAGACTTTCTTTAACGCAGGTGTTTTGTCAAGCTATAATACAGAATCTAATGGTGAAAATGCGACACATAATCTACACTCTAACAATAAAGAAGCACAAGAGCTTTTTAAAGATTCTAATATCGGTGCGGTGCTAGACTTTATCTACAATGCTATCCGTCCAAAAGCTATTCAAGCAAAAGATTATAGAATCTTGCGGGATTTACGCACACTTATTGTGAAAGAAAAATGGAAATTGCATAAAATCAATCTAGCATATAAAGAGCTTTACTCACTACTTAATGTATTCACGCAAAAGCTACATTTTAATGCCTTGCAAAGCGATTTAGAAAAAAGCTTTCAAAAACTTTTTGGGAATCTTGAGATACAATTTGATTCCATAGCACAAAAAATCTTTAATAGCTTTGAGCTAAAGCCCTTTGAAATCATGCGTGAGACAAAAAACTTTATCGGTATGAAATCTCAAATCACACAAACAAAAGAAGTCAATGTCCTGCCAAAAGAAAGGCTTATGAGTGAGCTATGCAATAATGACAATATGTATGCTAGAGAGATGAGAAAGCTAGGCTTTATGTTAAGTGAATTTGGGAGTGAGTTTAGCGCCTTTATTGATACACAAAAGATGGGGCTTTGTGATAGTTTGGAGCTATGGCGAGAGAGTGCCTTGCAGTCTTTAAGCCTTGCTTATTCTAGTGATATGGCGGTGAGTGATGGGATAATTGAGCGACATTTTAGAATCGAAGTGCTAGATAGTGAGATAACAAATGATTATAAAGCTACACTTTCACAATGTGTGCAAAACTTACAAAATGAGTTAGCAAATCTAGCACAATTCTTAAATCTAAACTTTCAAAATACAATTATGCTATGCTTGCAAAAGCTTCATTTTGAGGTAGAAAACGCACTCACAAAACATAAAACAAACCCCGATACCCTGCCACTTTATAACCCAACGCTAGAGAATGTGCGAGATTTGATTAATCTAGGCTTACACTATCCAATCTATCAAGAAAAGTTAAGTCTAAACTTCCCTTTATATAAAAAGACACTTTGGCAAATCCAACAGAACCTAACAAAAGTCTATGAAGAAAAATACAAAGTCATACAATCATGGATAGACACAAATAAGCAAAAATACGCAATACTAGAAAAATGCGAACAAGATATAAAAAACTACAATAAAAATTCATAATAAAACTAACTGAAAATTTTAAAAAATGTATAAGATGGTATAACCCACCTTATTCTTTAAAGGAAGATAATGTGAAAGAATGTTCTTAACTTAACCCAAAACTATCAAAGGAGAACCTTTTTTTGTAAGAACACATAATCATGTAATATGATTACGCTTGAAAGTATAACAAAAGAAAACTTAAAAAGAAATTAAAATAAGAATTATTACTATTTTTTATTGAAATTAATATTTGATATTAAATATATGCAATTCTTAATTGTTCTGCATATTACAAAGAGTTTGTATTGATAGATAGCTGTTTTGAATATTGTAAATGTTGCATGGATATAAAACATTGAATGCAAGATTCATGAAATCTTAAACAACAAATCACTTACGCGCAAGAAAAAGTGTGAAATTCACCCACTTAAATAGAATCTCAACATGTTTAAATCCACAAGACTTAAGCATAGTGCAATTTTCACTCACGCTATAAGGCACAAGCACATTTTCTAGGGCTTCACGCTTTTTATAGATTTCTTTATGTGTGTAGCCTTGCTTTGCCTTATAGTTATAATAACACTCAATCATTTGACCCTCTAGTCTAGAATCATCGCTAATCACCTTTTCAGCAAACAAAAAGATTCCATTTTCATTCAAACAATTATAAATCTTTTGTATCATGTCTTTTCGCTGCAAAGGACGCACAAACTGCATAGTATAAAACGCCAAAAAAACATGTGTGGGCTTGAAATCAAATGTAAGAAAATCTGCTTGAAAAAAGTCAATGTTAAAGCCCATCGCTGCATTCTTTAGCTGTGCCCTTTCAATCATAGCTAGGGCATTATCTATACCATACAAGTGTGCTTTCATCTTGCATTCTTCTAGGCTTGCTGCAAGTCTTAATAATAGATTACCTGTTGAGCTGCCAAGATCATAAATCACTGGGATTTCACTTGATTTTTGCATAGTTTGCAAATGTTCTCTTATAAAAAAAATGGCAAGATTCATCACCTCATCATAAAAGGGGATCGATCTCTCTAGCATATCATCAAACACACTTGCTACCATTTCGTTAAATTCAAACTTTGGCATGGGTTGCGTGGAATCTTGCAAAAAGATTCTATCTTTTTGTGCTATGTTTTCTATGGAATCTAAACCCTTGTGGGTTGTGTGAGATATTTCGCTACGCTCAATATGACAAGTGCTTGTTTTAGAATCTAGATCCCATGTCCTTTGAGTCTTAGTAGAGATTTCACTATATTTTTTAGAATCTTTTTCGTTCATTGCTTGAGATTTGGTGTTTTTAGATTCCATATTTACCTTTTATTTTTTAATAATATGCCTATTGAAACATAAAAAAGAGCAACCTACATTCAATAGCACATGCAATTCTTAGCTTTTATACAAAAATGCAATAAAGATTAGCTAAACTTGATACATTTTAAGAAATGACAAGCACATAAGCATAGCAATACTGCCAAATAAAATCGCATCCATTCTATCAAGGATACCACCATGTCCGGGCAGGATAGAACCAGAATCTTTTAAATCCACCTTTCTTTTTAACGCACTCTCAAAAAGATCGCCAATGATAGAGATAACAACGACAATAGCACTTGCAAGTAAAGACAGATAAAAGCCGCCAAAGATTCCAATACCTGCCACAGAGCCAATCATAATGCTACCTACAAGTCCGCATAAAGCCCCCTCAATAGTCTTTTTTGGAGAAGCCGCACAAAGCTTTGTTTTGCCAAACTGCCTGCCACCATAATAGGCAAAAATATCAGCCAAAGCCACAACCGCAATAAGCCATATAAGATAGCCCACACCATAGGCAGCATACAGCACAAAAAGGGCTACAAAAGGCAGCGTAGGATAGATAAAAGGCAAGGCATACTTTGGATTACTCTCACTTGCAACAATGCTTAATGAAGCAAGACAAAGTCCAAAAAGTGCTACAATGAGTGCCTCATGGCTATAATAGATCCCAATCCAAATTAAGATAGCAAGCAATAAACCTAATACATGAAAGCTAATTTGATACAGCCTTGTGCTTTCAAAAAATGCGATAAGATATAGCACACCCAAAAGCCCCCATGTAAGCGTTATATCATTGATAAAAAACACAATGGCAAGACAGATAATCATCGCAACACCACTCCAAAAACGCTTGGAATCCTGCATAATAACAGCCTTAAACTTCTTAACCATAACGACACTCCATATTGATAACTTGGTGTTATAATTCTACTAGAAAAAACATATATTAGGACAAAAAAATGAGAAATAATTACGACATAATTGTAGTTGGCGGCGGACATGCTGGTGTAGAGGCTAGTCATATTTGTGCGAAAATGGGCTTACAAACTCTACTCATTACTCATTTAATCGATAATATCGCCCTTGCAAGTTGCAATCCAGCAGTAGGCGGCTTAGGCAAAGGACATCTCACAAAAGAGGTAGATAGCCTTGGGGGGCTTATGGGGGCAATCACTGATATTAGCGGACTTCAATACAGAATCTTAAATGCCTCAAAAGGTCCAGCAGTGCGTGGCACAAGAGCGCAAATTGATATGGATTTATATCGCAAACATGCAAGAGATATTTTGCTGAATACAAAAAATTTACATGTGATACAAGGCAATGTCATAGAGATTCTATCTCAAACGAAAGAAGAGAAGACAGAAGCCATAGGTGTGAAACTTAGCATACAAAAAGAGTTTTTTGCTAAAAAAATAATCATTACAGCAGGCACTTTTCTTAAAGGCTTAATCCATATCGGTGAAAATAAAAGTGAAAATGGTCGTGCTGGTGAGATAAGTAGCAATGAATTAAGCGAGAGTTTAAAACAGCTAGGTATTCCACTCTCGAGGTTAAAAACAGGGACTTGCCCCCGCATACTTGGGTCTAGTATCAATCATACAACACTTGAAAAACATTATGGAGACGCACATTATGATGAGTTGCATAATCTTAGCGATTTACACACAGCAAGTCTTTTAACCGATGAGTATCAAAACACAAATAAACATATAGAATCTAATCAAAAAATAGCACAAGATAGCACACAAACAAAACAAGATTCACTTTTTAGAAACGCATTAGAGCATACAAGCTTACAAGAATGGAGTAAGTTTCAACATTTCGTGCAGAAAAATCTTAGCTTTCAGGCAAATGAAGATTCTAATGCAATATTACAACAAGAATTTACACAAGATTCACAAAATAGCAATAAGACAGATAGCTTTGAGTTTAAACAGCTTTTTATCACAAGCCATACTGAAGCACCATATTTTAGCCTTTTAACACATGATTATTTGCTTTATAATCGTGAGAATATCATCTCAAAATATCTTAAAAGGCGTATGAAACATGGCTATTTCCGCCCAAAAGAGCTGCCCTGCTTTGTTACATATACAAATGAGAAAACACATAAGATTATAGAAGAGAATTTCTATCGCGCCCCACTTTTTACAGGGCAGATACAAGGCGTTGGACCGCGTTATTGCCCTAGCATTGAAGATAAGATTAATCGCTTTAGAGATAAGTTGCGTCATCAGCTTTTCTTAGAGCCACAGACTTATAGTGCTGGGGAATACTATGTAAATGGACTTTCAACGAGTTTGCCCTATGAAGTGCAAGAGCAGGTTATCCACTCTATTGAAGGCTTAGAAAATGCCATTATTACTCGTTATGGCTATGCTATTGAGTATGATTATAGTCAGCCTACAAACCTTTTTCACACTTTAGAATCTAGGATTGTAAAAAGCCTATATCTAGCAGGACAGATTAATGGCACAACAGGCTATGAAGAAGCCGCAGCACAAGGGATTCTAGCAGGGATCAATGCGGCATTAAGCATTCTTTATACACAAGGAAAAAGCAAGAGAGCATCTTTAGTGCTTTCAAGGGAAGAAAGCTATATTGGCGTTATGATTGATGATTTAGTTACAAAAGGGACAAATGAGCCTTACCGAGTTTTTACAAGCAGGGCAGAGTATAGATTACTCTTGCGTGAAGATAATGCGTGTTTTCGTATGCTGCCTTATTCGCGTGAGCTAGGCTTGCTTGATGAAGAGATATTAAATCAGCTTGAAGTCGATTTAGAAAATATAGAAAAGCATTTACCAATACTTAGTGAATCTTATACGCCAAATAAGCAGAATCTTGAGCGATTAACCCGCATAGGTGAAGAAGGATTCCAAAATAAATGCCACTTTGGTTTAATACTCGGTAGAGACAGCATGAAACCTACAAAAATGCGTAAGCTAGACCCGCGATTTAGTGGCTTATCCGCTAGGGCGTTAAAGCAACTGCAAATCCATGCGAAATATCAAAACTATATTGAAAAGCAAAGCGAGCAAATAAAGCGAAGTGAAAAGAATCTTCATATAGAGATTCCGCTAGATTTTAGCTTTGAGGGGATTTCAGGCTTAAGCCTTGAAGTGATAGAGAAACTAACTCTAGCAAAGCCAAAGACACTCAAAGAAGCAAAGCTAATCAGCGGTATCACACCCGCAAGCCTTGAAGTGCTAGAACTCCATATTGCTTTGTATCATAAAAAGCAAAGAGAAAGGCAATAGAGAAGTTTTTAGTGTCTATTGTTTAAGATTCTATTAAATACTCAGTCATAGAATCATATCCTTTTGCAAAAATATCAATGAATTCGATTTTATGTTTAATCTTTATTTACTTCACTATAAAATACGCTTGACTTGTTTTTTTTTTTTGTAAAATGCGTTCCGCAAGATTTATGTATAGAATCTTGAATTTTTATATTACAAGGATAGAGCATGATAACATGTAATAAAGTGATAAAAATCGGTATGCAGGTAGCATGTAGCGTAGGCATTTGTGTGAGTTTAACGGGCTGTTTTGGTAGCAAACCAGAACCGGCATTACCAGACTTTAAGCCGAAAGCTCTTGATGATAAAGCAAGGGGCATTACAATCGCTTCAAGCAAACCATATAACTGCAAGGTTGTCGGTGAAACAGAAGGGCATGATGAGGTTGAAGGAAAGGTTGCAAATGTTACTAAAGCAAAGATAAGACTAGGTGCTATTAATGACTTAAAAAATGAATCTGTGCATGCAATTAAAGAAGGACAAAAAGTGATGATTGCAATCGCAAAAGAAGAAATGATGTGTAAGCAGTATCCAGTGGATAAAAAAGGGCGAGTTCAATGGAATGTGGCAGCAAAAGAAGTAGAATGCACAAATGTAGATCCAATACCACAAAATATGAAAATTGTTTCATTTAAAGTATATGGCGATCTTTATGATTGTGGTGCAAAATAAGCATTCATGCAAAACATTTAGTGTAGCCATCTTGTGCTAGAATCTCAACTTAACAAAATTTAGTGCAAACATAGCAGTAAATAATCTCCATATGTAGTTTATACACTAAGCTACATATCAACTATATGCAATCCCATAAATGCAACAATCACACATTAGTTTTACCCTATGTTTTCTATGAATCTTTTATAGCATGTTTATATAAAGCTGTTGCATAGAATCAAACATAAAACCAAACCTTAAAACCTATATCCCCCTTGTATATAAAATTGTCGTCCTACTTCATAAACAGGCACGGCGGTAGTCCCAGCGGTAGCGGAGAAACTAGCACTTGCGATAGCAATATTTTTAGAATCTAGCACATTTAAAATATCGAGATTCACATAGGCTATATTGCCTTTTCCCATGTTAAATTCCACACCTAAACGCATATCCCAAGTAAATGCTCCCGGTATCATAAAGGCTTTAAAGGTATCTACTTTTGTTAAAACCCCATCGATTACAAAGCTATCTTTATTCTCTTCTTTAGTAACACTTGCCATTGTATTATATCCCGCACGATAGCGGAAGAAATTGTTCCATAAAAATTTATAGCGTGAGAAAGCATAAGTATGTGTAAGATTCAGTCGCAAAGTATAAGGACGCACAAAGTTTTCTGCAGGTCTATCAGCATAACGCATAAGCACTCCATCATAGCTTATCCATTGATTTGCTAATTCCCCATTGGTTAAAATGTCTGTATAATCAGCATAATTACGATAGACTCCAGTCCAGTCAAACGCAAATAGATAATAATGCTTGATACCAAATGTATCAATCGCTTTATTATTTTGCAAACTAATGCTTACAACATCAGTATCACTTTTTCCATCATTTGTATAGACATAACGCAAATCTTTATTGACATTACTACTACAATTGCGTGTGCTTATATTTCCACTTGAATCTTTACAAGCCCTTCTTATCTCATCTCGTCCAAATCTATGGATATATTTCGCACTCAAATTAAACATATAGATTTGCTGTGAGATTCCAGCCATAATCTCATCAGCATAAGGGACTTTTATCTGTGAAAAGTTTGTATCATTTTTATTTTGTGTTGCGCTTGCATTTTCCCATGATTGCAAGTGGTCTTTACGCTCAAGGGTATATTCTAAGCTTGATCGTCCATCCATTAGGACATAGGTAAAAAGATTTCTGCCATAATAGCGATTTGCTCCAAAGTTAATCGTTGTTGCAAAATCTTTCAGTTCGTGATTCCATGGGGCGATATAAGCTACACTAAGCCGTGGGGCTATCGGGGCTTTATTCATATAGGTATCATAATCAAGCCTTATACCAAAACGCACAAGCAAATCACCATAAGATTTAAAATCAAACTTCATAGAATCTTCCACAAACATTGCCGTATTGACATTGGATAGATTAATATTTCCAGCTTTATAGAGTGTAGCCTTATACATGTATTGTCCGTTATTGTCATTCCATGTTGGTCGTTGATTTGTTGGAATCTTACTTGTATCTACAATGCCATTAGAACACCAAAAAGTTTCATTACATATTTCATTTGGTTTTAGAGGTCTTGTAAAAGCAGAACCGCTAAATAGCGTATCTTCTGCTCTCTCATACAATGCATAAGTATAGCCTAAATCCATACCGACATTAAAGACATTCTCCCAAAAGCTTAGACTAAGCGGCTCAAACTGCTGTGTAACCCTTAAGTCAAGCTTTGTCTGCGAAGTCTCGACATTACCATAACTGCCCTCTGACTGATTGCCATTTGGATTCCAATTTTTATCACTGCTATATCTCCAGCCTCTCATGTGCTGCTCACTGCCACTGCGAGAGTTTTCCATATAGTTAAAGCTACTTTGTGCGTTTAATATGCCTAATTCATTTTGATAAGTTGTCTTTACTCCTAGCTGATGTCCGCCACTTTGCAAGTAAAAATCAGAATCTCTCGTATTCACAATAAAATATTCATTATATTGTGGTGCATATGCATAGCTACTCTCTATTTGTATATTTTCTCCAATGTCATAATAGCCTTTTATAAAAAAGTTATAACTTTGTCGCTTTTGCGTTTTCATCGCGCTATCTGTGGTCGTGCCATTTTGACTTGATGTATAAGCATTCAATGGGATAAAACTTTGCATAGTGGTAAAACTTGCAATCACTCCAGCATTATCGTTAAACTTAGATTCTATACTTGAGCGGATTGCATGTTTTATGAAATTAGGCTGCGCGCTTGCTGAAGTTGAGTTAAGAAAATTTTCATAACTTTGTGAGTTACTCTCATAGATATGATAATTTGTCAGTGAAAATTTATCATTAGCGGCATTTCCCTGTGAGATTTGATAGCTAATATTTGCGCCAAATTTCTTTATAGGTCTTTTTGTATTTGCCTCCACAACACCGCCCGTGAAGCCACCATAAGCAGCCGAGATATTAGAATCTTGCACTTGAATAGATTCTAAAAGGCTTGTATCAATGTTTAATCCTTGACTTCTACCCGGAAGAGCATTGGCTGCGACTGGATTGCTACCTTGTGAGCCTGCAGGATCTAAGTCGTTATTCATATTAAAGCCATCTAGCTGAAAGTTATTTTGATAGAAAAGCCCACCGCTAATGCTGATATTTGCCGGGTCAATCTCACCGGGTGTGGTAGATTTTAGCTGTGCGTTATCAAATTGCACATTAGGCAGTATCTTTAATATCGAGGTTATATCACCATTGCCACTAGGATTAGAATCCAGAACACTTTTATTAAGCCTTGATCCACTCTGATAGGTTTTTAACTTAGTATTCGTTGTAACAACGGCATTGAGCCTATGTGTAACTTCTTTTGTGCCTTGTGAAGTTTGATCTTGTGAAAGTGTATTTTTACTCTCTTCTGCGTGTGTGAGATACACCATAGCTAAAACTATTATATAACACTTATTTATAGAATCTTTCATAACAATCCCTTTATTTTTAATTCAAAAAAGGAATTATTCCTATTATTATATTAATATATACTTAAAATTATACAAATTGTTATTATTTTAAGTATTATAAGACAACTGCAAATGATTTAAACTTCCCTATAATATAACCACAGAATCTCTAAACTTTTTGCTATAATGAAAGTAATTCATTTTGAAAGAAAATCATGCGGAATATGCCTTTATTGCTTTTGTGTTTTTATTATCTTAGCACTTATCTTTTTGCCAATAATATTTCAACACAAGATTCTAAAATAGCACAAAAACAAGCCTTGTTGCAAGAAATAAACACGCTTGCAAGTATGCAAATCACACCTAAAAATATCAAAAAAGGCATGCTAAAATGTGCTTTAACACAAAAAGAAAAAGATTCCATAAAGCTAAACTATCCAAAAACATTTTATGAATATTACAATGCTTTGCTTGAGATAAATCGCACGGATATGGATATATCAAAACTCACACAAGACTTGCTTATAGAATCTGTGAGATATAAGAATACACCATCGCTACTACTTGCTATGCAGCTGTATTTTAGTAAGCAGTGCGATAGGTGTGAGAGAGTGCGGGATTTTAGCGGATTTGATTATTATCGTGATAAAAAAGCCCCTATGCAAAGGCTACTTATGATTGAAGGTGGGGCGCTTGAATCTTCTTATGCTTTGCTTGGCGAGGCGTTTTTATGTCAAGCCTTAATAACGAAGAATGAAAATGATTTTTTAATGGCGTATAGCAATTTGATGATGGCAGGACTTCATACAAGGGCAATTAATGTTTTATTGCAAGGGCTAGAAAGCACAAGGGGCGACATGCTGTATTCAACCTTGCAGTTTTTAGTCTCATTTGATAGTGCGATACGAAAGCATGAGATAACCGCCCATTTTCTTAGAATCTTGCGTGTAAAAGGGGAGAATGGTTTTTTAAACTTCATATCTCTACCCTATTTTAAAGATTTACAAGTGCTTGAATATGGCATTGAAAGTAATGCAATTTTACAAGCCTTGCTTATGAGAGATATGGAAATGGGCAGGATTCTATCTGTATTTGATATGTTTGCCACAGAAGAAACAAAAAAAGAGTTTTGGGATAAGAAAAATCATTATTCCACCCTCATACATGCAGGAAATATGCGGATTTTAGAGAATGCCACAATAAAAGAGCTAGAAATATACTTAAAGATTCTAAGGCTTAAAAAGCGTATAAAAGAAGTAAATAGCTATCCTTTTGCAACGACTTATCGTTAAATAATAAAATCTTATTCCTGCTGCTTTAAATGATCTTTTATTGTTATTGAAAAATCAGCCGCATTAATGATTTTGTATTCCTTGCAGCCAAGCTCCATGCCCAAATCACATGCTTTTTTAAAAAACTTTTTTGCCTTTAGTCTATCAGCCTTTAGTCCTATGCCTTCTTTATATGAAATTGCAAGGTTATAGCAAGACTGCTCTTCATTATTAGCACACGCTTCAAAAAAGATTCTATTCGCCTTTTTTATATCCGCTTTCACACCTAAGCCATTCACATAAAGCATAGCAAGATTATAGCAACTTGGCATAAAGCCTTTATCACAACTTTGTTTATATGTATTATATGCTTGTGTGTAGTTTTCTAATATCTCATAGTTCAATGCACTCTCAAAGCACGCTTCAATCACATTAGCATAGCAAGACTTTTTTAGATAAGGGATTGCGTATTCATGCAGGCTAGCATTCATATAAATATGTGCGATTAAAATACAACTTCTCTCTTCATTACATTCATCTATGCTTGGCAGCTCTTCATCAATAAGCCTTAAACAAGCCTCTTTATCACTATCTAGGCACGCATATATAAGCTCTTTTTCATTGAGATTTGTTTGTGTTGCATTTAAGAGATTGCAGAATACAAAAATGAATGATATGAAAAGGTTACGCAAAATAACACCTATAAAGTGAGTTTATAAAGTGCTATTATATAACGAATTCTAGAATCTAAGCATGCAATCTGTCCCTAATTATGCTTAATAACAAGATAATGCTAAAGTTAATAAAAAATAGTCGATATACTCGTCAGTGTTTTTGTTGCATAACTATGCGGATAAGCACAAATTGTTAATAAAGGATAAAAGATGACAAAAAAAATAATGGGTTCGGTTGTTTTAGCAGGACTTTTGGTAAGTGCAGCTCAAGCAGTTGAGGTAACACCTTTTGGTAAAGTGGGCGTTATGGGTAACTTTGGCTTTGGTGATGCAAATACATTAGCTGGTCAAAGCCTTACAGGATATGTTGGCGTTGTAGGACAGGTGGGCGTAGATTTTAACTTTAGCGGATTTAAGCTTGGTCTTGGTGCTATGGCAGGTTATGCACCACTTACAATTGGTGCTGGTGGTGATTTTACAAATAACGCATTTGTTGGTCATGGCGGTAAGCTTTTTGCAAGTCCTTATGTGGATCTCTCTGATCTTTATGTGGGCTATCAAGGCTCTGGGCTAGATTTTGCACTCGGTCGATATAATGCAAGTAAGATTCTAGCGACAGCAGAGTGGATTGGCGGACATAATCAAGGTTTTGCCCTTGCGTATCAATCTCAATATTTTGGAATCTGGGGAACATGGGTTAATGACTGGTTACGCGATGGATACAATGCAAGCGCTAGTCTAAAATCTGGTGCTGATGGACGCTATGGTATGGATATTTCTGGTTTTGGTAAATATCCATCAAGCTGGAATAACTTTGGATTCAACAATGAGTTATTCGCACTCGGTTTGGATTTCAAATTTGGTGAGCATGTAAGCCTTAGCCCTTACGCACAATACTGGTCAAAAGTAGGCAATCACGATGTATTGCAGGCTGGAGCGCGTGCTATCTTTGATTTTGATTTGGGTGCGGTAAAATCTACTACGACACTTCGTGGTTTATGGTCGCATTTCTTTGCTAGTGGTGCAAATGGCTTCATGTGGCAAGTTGATGAAGAGTTGCTTTTTGTTGATATGATTAAGCTTGGTGGTGGTTATTTAAGCATTGGTAATCTTAGCTTGAATGGCACAACGCTTGTTGATAGGACAAGATTCTATGGACAATATCTCTATCCTATGAATGGATATAATGGCACTGGACTTGCAAATCGTGGCTATTTAAATGCTGGTGTAGATACATGGTATGTATTTACAGGATTAAAACTTGGTGAAACACTTGATTTTGATGTGCTTTATGCTGGTGGCGATTACAAAGAATTCTCTGCTATCATCAACTACAACATTTTAAGCAGTGGCAACCTTGTATGGTCTGTTGGCGGTGGTTTTGTAAGCAATGGCTTTGGTAATGCAAACTCTGGTTTAGCTTTCACAAAGCTTAAATTCTAAAAACATAAATATTCAAAAAATCCAAGCTTTATTCCTTGCTTAAATGCAAGGTTTGGGGTAATATCAAGTTAGACTATTCAGTAAACCTGAAATTTTGTGAGTAATGCCTTGAAGCATATATCACAAAACACAATTAAACTCCCTTTATCAATACATTTTTCACTTTTAAATCACTTTGTATGCCATAATGATAAATTAGTATAATAAGATTCTCTATTAAAATAAAACATTATTCAAAAAGGAAAAAGGGTTGAATTTCTATCATAATTACATAAAAAAATACATGCAAATATATGATCCCGGCTATCTTAGCTTTATGTATGCCCTAAAAGCTATGGTAGCTATTAGTATCAGTGCTTTTACACATTATATGCTTTTTGGACAGCAGGTCTTAATCTGGGCTACTATGACACCTATCCAAGTATTTTTGCTCAATGCAACACTTAGTCAGCAAGCTGATAGAAAGACACATTTACTAGGCTTTGCAGTGTGTTCTACTATTGCTGTTGGCTTTTTTACCATACTTGCAGAAAAGGCATTAAATGGGGAGCATAGCTTGCAAGATATTTTATGGCTTGCCCTGCCTGTGCTGCTTTTAAGCTTTGGTGTCGGCATGTCTAGGGCGCATTCTATTGATTTGTATCGTATGTTTATCCCTGTTGTGGTTAATTCTTTAGTGGCAGCGGTATATGTGGATTCCCATGTGATTTTGCCTATTTATCAAAGCATGTTTGTTGTGTTTAGTGGGGCTATGATTGGCATTGTTATAGGCTTTTTGCTTTTAAATAATCCGGGAAATTATGGTAAATATACGCAAGTGTATTATCCTGCTGTGCTTAATCATTTGCAAAATATGGTGAAAAATCTCAATTCACAGAGTGAATTTAACCGCTATAAAGACTTAACTTTTTCGCTCATTCACAATATTAAGCAAACCTTGCATACAAAATCAAGTCTTTATAATGATAACTACATGATTAAAAACATTAAAAGAGCGATATTTTATATTTATAGAATCGAAGATATTTATCTTATAATAAATCTTTTGCCAAACTATAAAATCGCAAAAAAATATCCATTGCTGATACATGAAATCATTGAAAATCTTAATAGTCTAAGTAAAATTTTTAGCGGTAAAGTCCCAAATATAGAAAGACAACAAGTAGATAAAGTCCTTAGTATAGAAAATGCAAATGAGGTTGAGAAAGCACTGCAAAATATCTTAAGGATTCTCTACTATAAAATGGAATCTTTTTGTCGTGTGGGGAAGAATCCAGACCCAGCCTTTAATCCACCTGCAAAAAAGAGCTTCAAAAATATCCCTAAAGCCTTTGATTATAATAATATTACTTTTAGATTCAGTGTGAAATACTCTATTGCTATTGGTATGTCGCTTATCTTTGCTACGCTTTTGCATATTAATCGTGGGATTTGGATTAGCATGGGGGTTGTAAGTGTGGTGCGTCCTTCAATTGGCGGTATGCAAAAGGTGAGTTTTGAGTATTTTTTTAGTGCTGTTGTTGGCATTGGGGTTGGGGTAGCAATCTCTGTGTTTTCAAATGCGTATGTGTTTTATTTGCTTTTTGGTTTGCTTGTATTTTTAGTGGTGTATTTACGCGTATTTCCATTTTGGCTATGGTCTGGTTTTATGATGTGCCTTTTTGTTATGATGTATTCTATTATGTATGAAGACTTTTTGTTATATGTGCTTGATAGATTGGTTGATATTGGCATTGGGGTTGTGTTTGCTGTGATTGTGTTTCGCGTGGTATTTCCGCGTTTTGCACATAATCTTTTAAAGCCCCTGCTTATAAAGCAAGTGGAATTACTCAAAGATATATGCACACTTGTAATGGAATCTAATAAAGATATAAAGCCACTTGATAGCAATATGATACAAACAAAATATGCAGAGTTTTTGCATAATGTCGAGGAGCTAAAAAATCATTTAAGAGATTCTAAGAGTGAAAGGGCAGAGGCTAGTAATCAAATCGTTGTGTATGGCTTTGATTTAATCAATGTTTTAGAATCTTTAATCATTAAGGTAAATGAAATCGCACAGATTTATTCAACAAGTGATTATGATAAGGATATGAAAGAGATTTATGCAAATGATATTCGTGTATTGCAGGAGAGATTCTTAATGATTGAGAATCTTTTAGCAAATAAAGAGACAGATTTTAGCTTTGATGAAAACAATGTCTTTTTAGGTAAGCAACACACGCATTTTGCTTGGACTACACACGAAATATTTCAAAGTCAAAATAAGCTTTTTAATCTTTTAAACGAAAAACATATCAGTGCGCCGGAGTAGATTGTTAGGGAATTGCTAGACATTTAATTGTAAGCAAGGAATTCTAAGTCGGTTTGATAATATTCTCAACTCGCATACCATGAATGATATTAACATGCAAATTTATAGTTAATTTGCTTTAATTATAGCTACTCGTTTTAACATAAAAATACTACTGATTTTAAATATCTATGATTGTTGTGTATTGACAAATTACATAAAAAACCTTGACAAATTGTTTTTTTTTTTTTGTATTATTCAACAAATCGTTTATAAAGGATTGCAAATGCAGCAAAAGAAAATTGTTATTAAGCTAAAGATGACTAAAACAAGAAATGATATTAGTGTTATTAGACAGAGAAGCCAATGTAGAACTACTCATAAGCGACAGGATTGTTAGCGTGTTCTGCTGAATTTTAGGATAATTAATATGAGAGCAATTGATGCAGAAACTATTGAACTTGTGGAGACAGAAAGAATTAATTTTCCTAATTTTATACATAAGAAGGTTTTAAATAAAAATCTACTGATTGCCCCAGAGTATCCCACTTGGATAGTTTTAGATGATGATGAATACGACATGTTTCGTATCTTGTGTGAACATACAATAGAAGAATCTCTTGCTATTTACAGAAAAAATATACACGCACAAGATCCTTATTCTATAAGAATGAGTGTGCTTGAGAAAATTTTTAATAACAATTTTTATAGGGAAGGATTTGCACGAACTCAAAATGAAGAGATAATGGATAATATACAAAAATCCATACATATTAATGTGATAAATGATTGCAATATGCGTTGTAAGCATTGTTTTATAAATGCGGGAAGAGTGGAAAAGCAACAGATAGATATCGAAAATATCTTAGCAAAAGTGAGAGACATTACAATAATAAATGGCTATACATCAGTAACAATATCTGGTGGCGAGCCATTACTGCATAAAAATATTTTTTCACTTCTTGAGGGATTGCGTGGTCATAAGGTGTCATTATTTACTAATGGGATTTTAATTAATGAATCCATTATCGATAAACTTCAACCTTTGGTTTCAAATATACAAATTAGCATGGAAGGCATATCGGCGGAAAAATATGAGCAAAATAGAGGATATGGCAATTACAAAAAAGTCTTACAGGCAATTAATCTTATTAAAGCTAAAAATATACCTCTTTATTTAGCAGTTACCATTCTCCCAGACACATTGTTGGATATTGAAGAAAATCTTGTTGATTTTGTAAAAATGCTTGATTATAAGAATATGCAGATAAGACTGAATAATGAAATAGAAATGTCTGGTGCTGCACTTCATGAGCTTGACTTAAGAAATTACGATATGCAACATTCCAATATTGTTGTCTTTAATTTGATGAAAAAACTAGGGAAGCTAGGTTTTGCAGTAGAATCTTCAAAAGTTAAAAACATACGATTTAAAAATTGCGGGATAGGAACGAGTATTGTAATAGATTCTGATGGCAAGATATATCCTTGTAGTTATTTCTCTTCTTATCATATCCCATATACTGCAAGTGCCAAACACATTATTAAGGAATTTAATACAATCAACAACAACACTTCGATAGAACATATAGAAAAATGCAAAGATTGCGAACTAAAATATATATGCTCAGGCGGATGCAAAATAAACAATTTAGTGAAAAATAAAAACATGATTTTTACTTCTTGCAATGATGATTTTAAACAAAAACAGCTAGAAAAACTTGTGAATAGTGAGTTGTTATAATATATTCACAATGTTTGCAAGTCGATATGCTGCTAGAGTCTCATGTTATACAAGTTATTTTTTAATCTTTTGAATACATGAGACAAACCTTCACAATAAAATAAATCATAATCTGTAAAAAAAATACTTTAAAGTTTTAAAAATCTGTCGATATGAGAGTAACAAGCAAGGATGCTTGGGATATTTTTACAATATTAATCACAAGGAGTGAAAAATGGCTTTTCAAGTCAATACTAATATTAATGCGTTGAATGCGCATGTGCAGAATGTTGTTACCCAAAGAGGTTTGAAAGATTCTTTGGAAAAGTTAAGTTCAGGTTTGAGAATCAACAAGGCAGCAGATGATGCGTCTGGTATGATCATTGCAGATAGCTTGAGAGGTCAAGCGAGTGCATTAGGTCAGGCTATTGCAAACACAAATGATGCTATGGGGATTATCCAAATTGCTGATAAAGCGATGGACGAGCAGCTTAAAATTCTTGACACTGTGAAAGTGAAAGCTACACAAGCAGCACAAGATGGACAAACTACTGAATCAAGAAGAGCTATTCAGTCAGATATCGTGCGCCTTATCCAAGGTCTTGATATGATTGGAAATACTACTTCTTTCAATGGTCAGAAGTTGCTATCTGGTTCTTTCACAAATAAGGAATTCCAAGTTGGTGCCTATTCAAATGAATCTATTAAAGCTTCAATTGGTGCAACAACAAGTGATAAAATCGGGCAAGTAAGGATTATGACAGGTGGGCTAATTACAGCGTCTGGCACTGTTAGCACAGTTTTCAAAAATGTTGATGGTGTGAATGATGTGAAGTTGCAGTCTGTTAAAATCTCTACAAGCGTTGGCACAGGTATTGGTGTGTTAGCTGAAGTTATCAATAAAAGTTCAGATAAAACAGGCATCCGTGCGGTAGCAAATGTTATCTCAACTTCTGATGAAGCGGTAAAATCAGGGACAATGTCAAATGTTATTATTAATGGCATTACGCTTGGTGATATCAATGACATTAAAGCTGGTGACTCTGATGGTCGTTTGGTGCAAGCATTCAATGCTTCTACAAACCAAACAGGCGTTGAGGCTTTTACTGATGAAAGAGGTCGTTTAACATTGCGAAGTGTTGATGGTCGTGGTATCAAACTTTCTATTGGTAAAAACGAAAAAGGTCAAAATGGTAAAGTGCCAGAAGTAGCGGTAAAATCTATGAATGGTGGTCAAAAGCTTGAAGGTAAAGGTTCTGAAAACTATGGACGATTATCTCTTAGCAGACTAGATTCTAGAGATATTATCGTAATGTCTGGGACTGATGCTAAAAACACTTACAAGGCTTTAGGTTTTGACAACAAAGATGTTGCTAAAACTGTTGTGAATTTGCGTGATACTATGGGTGCATTTAACAAAGATGTTAAAAGTGCTGCTGGTGCGAATTTCAATAAAGTTGTTGCAAGTGGTGGTGCAGAGCTTGGTGCTGGTGTTACTACTTTGCGTGGTGCGATGGTTGTTATGGATATTGCTGAATCTGCGACTAAGATTCTAGATAGAATCCGTGCGGATTTAGGTTCTGTTCAAGGGCAAATGATTTCAACTGTGAATAACATTTCTGTAACACAAGTAAATGTTAAAGCAGCTGAAAGCAATATTAGAGAAGTGGATTTCGCTCAAGAGTCTGCAAACTTTAATAAACTTAATATCCTAGCACAATCTGGTAGCTATGCGATGAGTCAAGCAAACGCTGTGCAACAAAACATTTTAAGACTTTTAAGCTAGTCTTACACTTGTTTGTCTGCTCATAGCAAGCAGTAATTCCAAGTTTTACGCCTCCTTGCTCTCCCCTTATCTTAATGGATTTGGGGGTGGCTTGGTAACTTTCTTTATTTAATAGAATCTACTTTTTATTACTTCATTATTTTCATTCAAGTTTTTTTTATATTTACAGGCAAAGGCATATATTTTTAGTATTACAAATAAAGGGCTTATATACATACTAAGCTAAATCAATCTTTTTAGATTCTATGCTAGATTTTTCGCTACGCTCAAAATGACAACCCAATGGTTTGGAATCTAGATTCTAATCCAAATGGGTGGGTGCAGGGTGTAAGAGTGCAAACTTTATAGAAACTAGATTCTAATCCTTGTCATGTTGAGGCGTGTGCTGAAACATCTAATATGGAATCATTAAAAGATATTTCGCCTTTTCGTAATGCTCAACATGACAAGAAACTAGAATCTAGTAAAGATTTAAAGTTATTTGGATTAATGGCAAGATGATAAAAAAAGGGGAGTTATAAATCTTAATACACATGCTTTAGGCTTAGGTTGAAGTATGCGTATTTGTGAAGATTTGTATTAGAATTTTTAAAGTGAAAAACAATCAAGCCTTATTGGGATTTAAGCCAATTATAAAAATCTTCAAAGTCATCAAATAAAAGCTTTACTTTATTGCTTTCAGTATTTGGGCGTTTTTTATCATCAAACTTTCTTTTTAGCTCCCCAATCTCTTTAAACTCATCGGTTTGTGAGAGTGCCTCTGCTTCTTCTTCGGTTATATTTAGTCGTTTTGAAACGATTTGCTTTCCACGCTCAAAGTGTGTATCACTTACGATTTTAACATATTGCTTAATCAATTCTTGTGTATCCATGGTTTTGCTCCTTAGTTTAGTTTTACTTCAAGCTTTTTGAGTGTTTTTGCATCCACTTTTTCCTTGCACTTTTTTCTGCCGCTTTTAAACATTTTTTTATCACATCGTTCATACTCCTTAATGTGGTTTTCAAATATGGGTGCAATATCCTTATTTGCATCATTTATGAAAGTTTGCAACTTGGCTTCATCTTTATACCAAGGGTTTTTAATGGTGCTTTCATAATCTGTATAAGGATATTTTTTCTCCATTGTAGCCCATTCTTTCATCAAAATTGTATCAACAACACGCTCAATCTCGATGCCATAAAGAGAGCGATAACGCCAATTTTCTTCAAATACTCTTTCTTGTCTATATGATACTTCCTTATCAAGTGTTTCTTTTAAGGCACACCATGCTAATTGTTTATATAGTGGTGTATTTTCTATTTCAGCTTTTGTGGTATAAGAGTTGCCATCATAGTCATAATATTTTTTATCTAAAAGTTCTGCGTATTCTCCACCTGACATACATTTATCAAATTTGTCATCATCTGTAAATGCTTGGTCTTTAAATACAAATGCTTTTAATGCTTCTATTCTAGCAAGTTCATCTGCCTTCTGTGCTTCTATTCTAGCAAACTCATCATTCACACATTGCACTAGTTTTTTGTATAGTGGTTCTTCGCTTATCTTGTAGTCATTGTCTTCATAATATTTTTTATCTAAAAGTTCTGCATATTCTCCACCCAATAAAGTCGCTTCATTTTTTGCTCCATCATCACTTAGACTCATACATTTATTAAAATAATGAGATAGTTTCTCTTTGTCTTCGTTATATGCGATGTCTCCACTTTTAAATATAAACTCTCTTAACAACTCAATCTTTTCAAGCTTATCTGCTTCTTGTTGTTTCTTTACTGCCTCTTCGTATTCTTTAGCACTTAAATAGACTTTTTTATCTTTTAGTAGCTCTTCTAGCGTTTTAAGATTTGTTTCCATAGATTCATAGAGAAATGAAAAATGACTTATCTCTTTATTATAAAAATATAAAAAATTACCAACGCTAGGCACTGCAGGAAGACCAAAATCATTATCAAGATACTTACCGCTTACCAGCCAGATATAGAATAATCCTTTAGTGATTCTATCCATTCCGGGTTTATTATAGTCTTTAATCACGCCTAGTTTAGCATATCTATTAAACTTTTCCCATAGTGTATCTGCTAATTGATAAAGCTCTTTGTTGTATGTATCATCTTCATCTGTTTTCATTCCCTCTAGTTTCCATCTCTCTAGTTCCCATTTGACTATATCTCTATTTATCTCTAGCTCTAAAGTAGCAAGAGATTTGATACATTTCTGCTCAGTGGGAGTATAGTCTTGCTTATAAGCAGTGTAATCTTCATATGCAGTGTATGACATCCCTAAGATATCTTTCTTTCTTACTTCTTTTGTTCTTTTTTCTGTGATAAAAGTCCCGCAGACTTGTTTTACGCGTTTTTCTAATTCTTCGTATCCAAGCCAAAAATTAGGGTTATCATAAAAAATAACCTGAGAATAATGTCTATAATCTATTTCTCCCCAGCCACCATTTGAGTCACCTCCCTTTAATCCACTTTCATATAAAAGTGGGGTCAACGCCACTTTAAATAAAAGCTTAGAAGTCTCACTCTTTAACCCAAATTCTTGTATTTCTAAAGCCATTTTAGAATCAAAATTTTTCTCAATAAATGCTGCCTTATTCTTAAAATACTCACTATCAGCCTCATCACCATAAACCACACATACACATAGCCATAATGTCAATATAAACTTTTTCATACTTTTCTCATCTCTTTTATATCTGTCAAACTCAATGCTTAAAATTTACTATATTTGCTATTTAGCCTTATTATAAGCTTTGCTTTATAGAATCTACTTGCCTTGCATTCTTTATCATAATGCTAATAGGCACAAGAAAACGCTAATGAAGTGTATTCCCCCACTCTCTTATACATATCTTTGAAAACCCTGCAAAAGAGCTTTCAAAGATATGGTAGAAGAATCAAATTCTCCTGCATTTTCCACATAAACGCACCACTTTCACACTCGCTAGGAAGCTCTTAAAGTAGATTAAGAATTAGCCGTAGCCACAGCCATAAGCTCAAGTGATTCTATATGCTTATTATTTGAGTTAATCCCCATAGGCACAATAAACCAATCAATAACATACCAAATCCCAAGCCCACCAAGCGTAAAAAGCTTAAGCAAACCTAGTCCTATCTCGCCTTTGTAGAATCTATCTATACCCCAAAATCCAAGAAAGAAACTTAAGAAAAACCCAAGTAAAGGCGATTTCTTTTTCCCTGCTTTTTGGACAATCGCATTTGCTGCGATACCTTTTGTATCTGCCATAACAACTCCTTGTAAAATATTCTGCAATCAATGCAGAATGAAACCCTACAAAAAAAAAACAAATAGTAAATAAATAGAAAACATACAGAAATATTTTTTAAATTATAAATCTTTATACATATTTTGCTTTACATAAGGTTTTATGCGTTCTAGTAGTTTTTGTATTTATTTTGGATTCTATAAAAGATATTTCATGCTTACGCACTCGCACGAGCAAAGCTCTTGCCCACACTTGCAAATATGATACAACCTTAGATTCCAAACCATTGGGTTGTCATTTTGAGCGTAGCGAAACATCTAGCATAGAATCAAAATATTGCTATATTGCACCCTAAACCCTGCACCCACCCAAAGGCTTGGAATCTAAAAATGATATTTCACCTTTTCGTAATGCTCAATATAACAATAAACAAAACTTATATTCCATACATTACAGAATCTAAAAGTCCATAAATCCATTAAATCCAAGATTCCATAAATAAAACAAACTATTTTTAGGATTATTGGCTTTTTAGACATTTTGTTTTGTTTGGAGACTTAATGCAATATGAAGCTAGAATCTACGCACTACACTCCAAAACCCTGTGTCATCAACTTAGATGGTATGCAAAATCCAAGTTTCCAAACATTATTAAGCCTTAGATATGTTTAAGAAATGAGTAGAGAATCTCACAACAAACGAGATTCCATAACAAAAGAGAAATTATTGCGGGAGTTTGAGTGTGTTTTGCACGCCATTATCTGGCGATAAAGGTGTATAGTCATCAACCCCAATGGTTACTCCTGTGGACATATTTTTAAACAAAGTGTGGCCCGGCTTTCTTTCATAGTAAATCATTTCACCTGATTGTTGGAATCTTTGCACCGAAACTCCATTGGGACCTACTTGCTTCCCTTTGCCGCCAAATATATCTCGTCCAAATAGAATGTCTTCAAATAAATCACCATAGCTCACTTTCCCAAAAAACTTCTTAGAGATAGGCCATTTATAGCTGCATTCTGTAAGCACACACATTCTCCCTGCTTTAATGCGGATACTGCCAATAGTCTGTGCGTATTTAAAAAGCTCTAACTTCACAAGTCCGCTTTTATAGGTATTAAGCCTCCCATAGTCATAAAACTTGAAAGGTGCGGTATTAATGTAAAGCAGCTTTACATTGCTTGTGATAAGGTTTTGTGGCTCTTGCTCTTGCGGTGTAAATACATTTTCAGCTTGTGCGTTTGCACTGCCACCATTCATCATAGGGTCATAAATGCCATCTGGATTCTTTGGATTAGTAAGCTCTTTGTCGCTTTTCCACGAACACGCCGCTATAAAAAATCCCAAAATACATACACTAAAACCCTTAGCGATATAGGCAAAACCGCTTTGCAATTTACACATTCTAAACCTTTTTATTTTTTGCATTCTGTAATATTAGCACATTCTATGTGAAAATTAACCATTATTCAAAACACGATGCCAGATTCTACCATCAAGTTTTACTTCCATATTTACTTGACACAAGCCATCTTTATATGCTGTTTCTGTGATTTCTGCATTTTTAATTAAAGCTTGCACTCTGCCTTTGATAGTTGAGTTTTGTGCGATTGCATCACGGATTGTATCGTTTGCGTTGATTCTGATACCATACATTTTTTCACCGATTTGCCTATACGCATCTACGATTGCTGCACGCTTTGCTAATGCTAGGGCTTGTGCTGGAGATACCGTAGATTCTGGAGCTACACCCATACCAACCGCTTGAATCTCAATAATATTATTTGGTGTTAGTAATGGAGAGTTTTGAATCCCAACAGATATATCACTATCGCTTGCCCCTTTTCTCATATCACTAAAGTTATTTGCATTTGATCTATCAAAGCCTTGCTCATAACCACCACTACCACTTCTTGTATTGCGTGAATAATCACCTCTATCATAGCGAGGTGCTGGATTATAATCATATTGTGATGGTGGGACTGCTGGTCCTGCTTGCATTGGATATGCGGTTTGCACTGATGGAGCTGCTACTGGTGGTGTTGTAGGCTGTGCTACAATGCCGCTATTGCCAACAGGGGCTGAAGCCATAAGGCTAGGATTAGCATTATAACCCACAGGTGGGTAAGTAGGCACAGATAAAGGTGCTAAAGCTGGACCTGCTGCAGGTGGAACTAAAGCTGCATTATCTACACTTGAACCGCTATCTACACAACCAGTTAAAAGAGCTACAGAAATAACTGAAGCCGCCAAAATTGTCTTTTTCATATAATGTCCTTATTAAAAGAGTATTTGTGCAAACCTTGCACTTGACATGTATGAAGCAAAAGGTGTGCCAAAATAAAATTTTCTATAAAAGTATAAAAAATATTTTGGATTTTTTGTATAAGATGCGCATTTTAGGGTGTGTTGTATGTGTTATAATGTGAATTAGATTCTATTAGCATTTAATGTAGAGACAAGCTCTATCATCATTTCTTCTTGCATGTTACTTGTGAGAGAGATTCTAAGTCGTGCTGTGTTTGGTGGGACACTTGGGGTTTTAATCGCTGGGGCAAAAAAGCCTTTATGACTAAGTTTATCGGCAAGTAAAAGGGCATTTTCATTTGTATGGGCTATGAGTGATAGTATCTGTGCTTCACCCATTAATCTTATATTATATTTCGCACACTCTTTGCGTAATAGCTCACTTAGATTTAATAGATGTTTTCTTCTATTTTGCATGGATTTAAGCTTTTGAAATACAAAAAGATTCCATGCTACATTTATAGGTGCGATGGCAGTTGAGTAGATAAAGCCCCTTGCTTTATTAATAAAAAAGTCTTTGAGATGAGTTGAGCAAATCATACACGCCCCAAAAGACCCAATCGCCTTACCAAAAGTATAGACTAAAAAATCAATAGAATTTTCATAGCCTAGACTAGCTAAACCCAGTCCATTTTCACCAAATACCCCAACGCTATGGGCTTCATCAAGATATAGCATAACATTACTATATTGCTGTTTAAACGCACAGAGAGAATCTAGCTGTGCTAAGTCGCCATCCATGCTAAAAAGCCCCTCACTCACAATAATAATGCTTTCATATTGATTATGTGTCTTTTCTAAAATACTTGCAAGAGATTGCATATCATTATGAGTGTATCGCATAAAGCGTTTTCCACCAAGCCTTAAGCCATCGATAATGCTTGCATGCACGAATTTATCCACGACAAACAATACATTACTAAACTCGCTTAGGGCTTGCATACAGGATATATTAAGATGATAGCCGCTATTAAAGAGTAGGCAAGATTTATTGCTAAATTGTGCGGCGATATAGTCTTCTAACTGCGTAAAGATTCTATAATTTCCACTTAGACTACGCGATGAAGTGCCACCTAAAAGTAAGCTTTCTTTATCTATTGTATCAAAAAACTCTTCTCTTAACTCCCTATCAGTGGCAATACCTAAATAATCATTGCTAGAGAGATTTAGCAATCTTTTATTATCTTTTATGATATATATGCCATCGTGCTGTATATCTTGCAGTGTGCGTAGATTGTTATCATCTTTTAGGGCTTGTAGTATTTTTGTAGCCTGCATTCTTTTCCTTTTTATTGGCATTGCAAAAAATGCGATTTTTAGTTACTATTTTACTATAAAGAGATGATTTTATATAAAGGTATTTCATGCAAAATGATAATTTAGCCATGCTTGATTTAGCACATATTTGGCATCCATGCACGCAGATGAAAGACCATGAGAAATTACCCATTATCCCTATAAAAAGGGCAAAGGGAATCTATCTGTATGACTTTAATGATAAAAGCTATATTGATTGTGTGAGTAGCTGGTGGGTGAATCTCTTTGGACATTGTAATGACTATATTAATGCAGCGATAAAAGAGCAGCTTGATAATTTAGAGCATGTAATTCTAGCTGGATTTAGCCACGAGCCTATTATCAATCTATCTAAGCGGCTTTGTGATATGTTACCACAACCACTTAATAAATGCTTTTATGCGGATAATGGATCATCTGCTATTGAAGTAGCATTGAAGATGAGTTTTCATTATTTTCGTAATCTTAATATTAATCGCAATCTTTTTCTCTCACTCACAAACTCATATCATGGCGAGACAATAGGGACATTAAGCGTTGGTGATGTAGCTTTGTATAAAGAGACTTATGCCCCGCTTTTATTAGAATCTTTACGCACAGAAGTCCCAGAAACGCAATTTGGCGATTACTCTCATGCACTAGAATCGCTAGAAAAGATTCTAAAAGAGTATGGCGATAGAATCTGTGCGTTTATCTTAGAGCCTTTAATCCAGTGTGCAGGTAATATGCACATGTATAATAAAGACTATATTAAAGATTCGATAGCTTTATGCAGGAAGTATGGAATCCAAATCATTTTTGATGAAATAGCCGTTGGCTTTGGTCGCACAGGAAGCATGTTTGCACTAGAGCAATGCGATGTTGTGCCAGATTATCTATGCTTATCAAAGGGTATTAGTGGTGGATATATGCCACTTTCAGTTGTGATTACTTCAGATTCTATATATGATGTTTTTTATGCGCCATATAGCACATATAAGGCGTTTTTACACTCACATAGCTATACAGGTAACACACTTGCATGTGCGGCGGCAAATGCGGTGCTTGATATCTTTCAGCAGGAAAATATCATTGAGAAAAATAAGCAATTAAGTCTATTTATGAAAAAGGAATTTGAGATTCTAAAAGATTCTTCTAAAGTAGTCAATATGCGAATATGCGGTATGGTTATAGCCTTTGATGTTATTACAGATAAAGAGCGACCAAATATATTGATCTTTGAAGAGGGCTTAAAAAGGGGCTTACTACTTCGCCCACTTGGGAATACAATCTACTTTATGCCCCCTTATGTTATCACGCAAGATTCTATAAGCTATGTTGTGAAATGCTTGAGAGAGATTGTTGAGCTGTTGTAAAGGCTTAGAACCCCTTAATTGATGGCAGTAATCTTTGAGGTGATTTGTGATTCTTAGAATCTTTTAGTGTTGTAGTCAATGTTTTGCAACAAGTTTTATATGTTTTATAAAAATATGAAAGGTATTTTGTGCGTAGATTAAAAACTATAAGTATTGCTTCTCTGCTAACCTTATTTGCTTACTTGCTTTTTGATGGATTAAATCCACCGCAAACATTCCGCGAGACTAAAGAGATATTGACAAAGATATGGGAATCTAAAGGTTTTACAACCGAGTTTTATTGCAAAGCACCCTTTCAAATCACAGACAATGGTATAAGGCTAATAGAATCTCCACACTACACCCCCAGAAAGCCACTCACAAAGAAAAAGGCAATTAATGAACGCACACAAAATATTGAGTTTGAGCATATCATGCCAGCCCATAATTTTGGACATCATCTCCCATGTTGGCAAAAAGGCGGCAGAAAAGCATGCAGGGATGATAAAACCTTTAATCTCATGGAAGCAGACCCAAGAAACCTTGTCCCAGCAATCGGCGAAATAAATGCAGACAGAAGCAACTTTAGATATGCAGAAGCCCCACGATATATAGTCTATAATCAATATGGAAATTGCAAGGTTTATACTGACTTTAAAGCAAAGAGATTCTATCCTGCAAACTATTCTAAAGGGCTTATCGCCCGCACATATCTTTACATGAGTGAAACTTATAATATCCGCTTAAGCGATCAAGAGAGAAAACTCATGGAAGCATGGGATAAAATGTATCCAAAAGATGAGTATGAAAAAGCAAGGGATAGTGCCATCGCTCAAATACCTTTATGGAAAATGTTTTATAAAGCACAGAGTCTAATCACAAGAATCTAAAATCTGTTTAGATTCTATAAATTTTCGTGTTATGAAACTTCTTTGTGCTGCCTAGCATTATAGTTTAAGTTGCATATAATTCTATCGCTTAAGATTTGAAAGCCTCTAAGCTCAAAGTCAAACTAGAAACTAAAAATTAGGCAAACATATTTCATGTAAAAATCTGAAGAAAGCAGCTGAAGTTTCACTTGTCTCCAGAGTCGATATTTCTTCATCTGTTAGTGTTTTGCTATTATGACACTTTCCGCTTAATATTATGCATTTTACAATAACTCTTTTAGATTAAAGCCATAAAGATTCTAAGATTAGAATCTAGCAAGTGTTAAGACTTTAAAATCATAAATTATTTAGAATCGCTTTTAAGGCATATTTCTTTTAAATAGATAATTGCTCTTTCGATGAAGCCGTCTCTACGCATCTCTTTTAATTCTTTGTCTGTTAAGACTTTGTTATTAAAGCATTTACCGCTTATGAACTTATGATTCTCTGCTTTAATTAAGGCTAATAGCTTTTTATCTTCTGTGTAGAGTTTCATGTCCCCATTTACGCCATTGTTGTTAAATGGTATTTCTACCTTTAGATTCCCATTTTCATAATACTCTTTTACTATACCTTCTCTTTTGCCATTTTTATATGGTTCTTCTGATTCTAGATTCCCATTCCTATAATACCACTTTGTCATACCTTCTCTTTTGCCATTTTTATATGGTATTTCTTCCCAAAGTTTCCCATTGGAATGATAATCTCTCTTTACACAACCGCTTATTTTATCCGCTTCGGTTTTACACTCTTTTAGTGTATCTGCATATAAAGTAGAAAGTGAGAGAAAAGCTATAAACGCATTTTTTAGTAACATAACTGCCCCTTTTATTAAGATAAAGATTCTAAAAAGCTATTAAAAATGTGCCCATGAAGAGAGAATATCGCGCAATCTTTTAGGGCGGAATGAGAGTCTTTCTGTGCTAGCATTAATGCAGTAATCTTGCACACTATCTCTTGAGTGTATATGTCCGTGGATATTGACTTCACATTTTGCCAAAGAAAAAGCATAGTCGATAATATCCCTTGCTTTATGATATTTATCATTTCTTTTTCTCTCGCCAACGGGAAAATGGCTAAACATAATCCGCACATTATTCACATCAACGATTAAGCCTGTGGCATAGGGATTTTTTAGCTCATCACCCCACTTTTTTTTCATTGCCTTTTTTAGCATATCTTTTTCTGGAATCTTAAATTTAATCTTTTTTATCACACGCCAATCTTTTAGCTTTTGATATTTACCCATATCATTATTGCCTACAACAAGCATTTTTTCACCATTGAGTTTAGGCAAAATGCTATCACCATCGCCAAAGTATAAATCCCCTAAATGCAACACACTATCATTCACACTCACGACTTCATTCCACCAATTTAAACTTAAATCATCAAAGCTTTTATAATGCGTGTTATTCAGTGTAATCACTCTTAAAGGCTCTTTTACAAGCACATGTTTATGTCCAAAATGCGTATCAGAAATAATAAAAGTATCAAGTGATATTTGCATGTTTTGCCTTTATCTTGTTTTCTAATCTTAGCATATTTTAGAAACTATAAGCAACAATCTTGTATCACCTATCTCACAAAACGCACACCAATGCCTATTCTATGTCCTATTTTATCATATTCATAAAGATAATCCCCATAGCCAACAAAATATTGCATATAAACTCCATAATATGGATTAAGCTTATAAGTATAGCTTAGCCGCAAACCACCATGTAAGCTATCAATCTTTTTTCCGGGCTGAAAATATCGTAATAAGCCCGTTATAGTCGCATCGGCTAAATGCTTGTTATAACGCATAAATATTTTTATCTCAAGGCTTCCTAAGTATTTATATATAAATGGATTCTCGGGATAGAATCTCACAGGGGCAAATGCCTCCATATCAACACCCCAATGCTTTGTCGTCCATCTAGCTTTAAATATCCATCTATCACTACCCCGACTTCTATCAGCTGCCCCACCATGCTCTATATTTATCTCGCCATTGCTAATATGCCTCCAACCAGTTGTAAGCTCTGTGAGTGTGCCACCCCAAAATACTACATTCATAGGATAGGTAAAGAGAAATTCAGGTTGAAAGTCATTGTCTCTTACCGGCGAACTTGCCTTTTCATTAAACACTTGAAAAAAGAAAGTATCTGTAAAAGCAAAATATAAGATTCCACCGCTTTTAAAAATATTCCTTGACAAAGGGACTCTAAAGCTTATCTGTCCTTTAAGCTCATTTGGTATATGGCGTGGATTTTCCATAGGTGTGAAATTGTAAAGATATATGAAATAAGTATCACGCCAATCTTCAACGCTTAAAAGGGCTTTTGTGGTCAGTGGTGCTGGGATTGCATCGGGGATTTCTGCGGTATTTATCGTGCCAAATAGCTCATCTTTTGACTTTTTATCTAAAAGTGGGTATTCATGGGTTTCTTCTTTTTTCATATTGTTGTTTCGCTGTGATTGCATATTGTGTGTTGTGTCTTTTTGTGCGGAGTTAGAATCTAGATTTTGTTTTGTGTTTGCTGCGTATTTGTTGGAATCTAGATTCTTGTCATATCGAGTGTGTAAGCACAAAATATCTTTTTTAGATTCTAAAGTTTGAGATACTTCGGCTAACGCCTCAGTATGACAAGCGGTTGTTTTAGAATCTAGACTTTCTACTTCTTGTTTCTTAGAATCTGTCTTTGCGTTGAGTATTGTTAATGCGTAGGCAGTAAATACTAACATCATAAAACGACATATTTTCATTGCTTACCTTTCTTAAACTTCATCATTGCATGTTGCTTTAACTTTTAGAAATCAAATTTTGCGAAATTATTTTATTCATATCATTTATTGACATAGTAAATTACATGCGACAATGATATACAACACACTATTAAATGTTACAAAATAATACATTTTTGTTTAGATTCCTTAGCTTTGCATACTTGAAAGTTCTTTTGTTTGTGTGAAACATAAGATAAAAGATACAAAATGTAAGCCAAAATAGACATAGCAGTCATATCGTCATTTTTTGTTTCTTTACTTTATGTTTGCCTTAATGAGACGATATAGTTGTATAATTGTGCATTCAATCTTAAGCATTGAATAAATGTTACACAATGAAAGGATAAAGAGATGAAAATTACAAAATGTGTGAAAGCAGCAGTTTTAGCAAGTGTTCTTGCAGCAGGTAGTGCGCAAGCATTGCCATTTATATCACCAGAAGCTGGTGGTATCGTAGGGACTAGCTTTGATAGTGCAAAAAGTGGAAAATTTGATGGCGACACAAATATCACTTATGGTGCGTATGCAAGATTATGGTTAAAGCCGGGATCATTCCGCATTGCACCTTTTATTAAATGGGAAAATATCACAGGAATTACTCAAAACAATGCGGTTAATACAATCATCAATGGTGGCGATAGAAACAACAACCTACAATATGGTGCAGTATTGGGGCTTGAGTTTTTCTATCTTACTCCTTATGTAGGTGTTGCGTATTCTCAATTTACAGATGCGACAATCTCAAATACTTGGGCGTTAAACTATGGTTTGAAGTTTAAGATTCCAATTTTACCTTTAGCAATCGGTATTGATGCGTCTTGGCAAAAACCAAAAGTGCTAAATTCTGTTGAATTGGATATGCATAGAATAGGCGTTACACTAGGTCTTCATTTCTAATTTAACATAACTCCATTTAAACCTTAACATAGCCCTAAATTTTTGGGGCTATCCCACAAACTCACATATAAGATACCATTATGAAAAAAGATACAAACAATAAAAGCAAATATCGTAAAAAGAGTCAAACTAGTCTATTGGGACTTGGTAAAAAATATATAAAAGATTCTAATGCTATCACGCAAGACACAAAACAGCGTGGCAAAAAACATATAGAATCTAAAGAAAACACACAAGATTCTATACAAATAGAGATAAAGCCTATCGCAAGTGTAGCAATCATGGGCAGACCAAATGTCGGCAAAAGCTCACTTTTTAATCGGTTAAATCAAAAGAATATCGCCATAACCTCACATATAAGCGGCAGCACAAGGGATATTAACAAAAGAGATTTAAGGCTTAATAACTTTGATATTACACTCATTGACACAGGTGGGCTTGAAGTCTTAGCACATAGACTAAAAGAGTTTTACAAACAAAATAAAGCTACAAAGTCTCAAACAATAGCCCCAAGCACAAAAGACATACATGATATAAATCGTAGCAATAAAAGAGAACAAGCCGTAATTGCTACCCAGCTAAAAGAACACATCGCCTTTCACTCATACAAAGTCGTTGCGACAAGCGATATTATTTTATACATGGTTGATGGAAGCAATATTGTCGCTGATGAAGATATTAGAATCTTTAGAGAGTTAAGCAAGCAAAAACCCCTTTTACTCGTGCTAAATAAAGTCGATAACGATAAAATCGCTATGCAGGCAAATGATTTTATGGCATTTGGTGTGCCCTATATCACAATCTCTGTGGCACATAATAGAGGCATTACAAAGCTTTTATCAAGCATTGAAAACATGATACAAGAACTTATAGATTCTAAAAAGATAAAAGCACAAAAGACTTTAAAAACACTTGATTTTTTAGATTATTTTGACGATACAGAAAGCATTCTTACTTTTGAAGATGAAGAGCTAGATTCTAATCCCACTTTAAAAAGTCGCACTAATTCTAAAACACAAGCTACACAGAATCTAGATTCTAATCCTTGTCATGTTGAGCGTAGCGAAACATCTAGTATAGAATCTTTAAAAGATATTTCACTTAATACGCAATGCGATAATAATTCAGATTCTATACCTTTAAAAGCTGATATGGAATCTAAATCACAAAATAATGAGTTTCTAGATTCTATAAATGAAACTTCGCAGGATATAGAATCTTTAAGCACCATATCTAATCAAATAGACACAACACAAAATACAGACAACACTATCTCAATAGGCATTATCGGTCGCCCAAATGTCGGCAAAAGCTCTCTACTAAACGCACTCACAAATACAAACAGATCTCTTGTATCAAACATCGCAGGGACGACCATTGACCCCGTTGATGAGCATATTATGTATAATGGCTATAATCTTACATTTGTAGATACCGCAGGGATTCGCAGACGCAGTAAGATTGAAGGGATAGAGAAATACGCCCTTGATAGAACGCAAAAAATGCTACAAGAATGCGATATTGCCCTGCTTGTGCTTGATTGCAGCACGGAGTTTGTGGAGCTTGATGAAAAGATTAGCTCTATTGCAAGTAGTAATGGGCTAGGCGTTATCGTAGTGTTTCATAAATGGGATATACGCAGCAAAGAGTTTGATAGTCGCCTTGAAGTTTATAAGAGAAAATTCAAGTTTTTAGAATATGCCCCAATTATCACCGCTTCAAGCACAACGCATAGACACATCAAAGAATTAAAGCAAAAGATTATAGAAGTCTATCAGCACTTTAGCCTTAGAATCCCAACTGCAAAGCTTAATACCTGCATACAAAATGCACTTAAAAAGCACCCCATACCAAGCGATCATGGCAAGATTGTGAGAATCTATTATGCAACGCAGTTTGATTCTAAACCACCAAAAATAGCCCTTATTATGAATAGACCAAATGCCCTGCATTTTAGCTATAAACGCTATCTTATCAATACCTTGCGACAACATTTTGGCTTTCTTGGCACACCAATCATGATTGAAGCACGAAGCAAAAAGACAAGGGATTTGAGCGAGACTGGTGAGACATTCGATAGTGAAGCAATAAATAAAGACAATGATGATTAAATCTTGATTATTTTTAACAATGTATAGTTTCGGACTATATTTTTGTGTTATTACCATATACACGCATTAATGCAGTTCTACAAATTACTTGCATTTACACAAAATAATTTATTTCTACATACTTAGGAGCTTTCATGATAAAAAGCATTAAAACAAAAATCGCATGTTTAGTCGGTGCGTTAATGGTGATCGCATTGCTTGGTATCGGGTTAATCACTTTCTTTGTTACTCGTAGCAATACGCTAGAGTTAGCCGCACATACACAAGCAAATAATGTAAAAATGGCAGATGCAATTATTGCTGATTTTATGACGACTAATTTCAAAGCTACACAAGAGCTTGGCAATATGATTCTAGAAATGCCTTATGAAAAGTTAGCCACACAAGAAGCAGTGATGGAAAATGTAGGACCGCTTCTTCGTTCATTTCGCATTGGCGGTAACTTTATGAGTGCTGGTATAGGCAGAGAAAATGGGGAGCTTATAGTCAGCGATACAGAATCTGATAAGGAAAAAATCAGCCATTATTCCTATGGTAAAGCACATAACTATGATGTGCGAACGCGTGATTGGTATATTGAAGCCAAAAAGCAAAATGGCATATACATTAGCCCTGCTTATGAGGATACTTTAACCCACCTACCATGCTTTACCTTTGCATATCCGCTTTACAAAGATGGTAAGTTTATCGGCATACTTTCACTCGATCTTATGCTAGAGCAGCTACAAGACCATTTTAACGCTATCCCTGTGAATGTATTTGCCCTTGATTCCATACATGTGCCTTTTGCAGCATCGAATAAAGAAATCTTGCTAAAAGAAAATGGGAATTTCAAAGCATTATATGCAGAAACCGCAAAACAAGGAAACTATAAAAATATTCTCTTTGACTATATAAGCAATAACAAAACAGAACGCAAAATGGCAACCTGTAATCACGCAAGCGTGCAAGGACAAGCGTATTCAGTATGCACACTTGAAGATTTAAGTATGATACAAAAGCCAATTTGGGATATGGCTGCATTGCAAAGCATACTCGTTGTTTTAATGTCAGCAATAAGCGTGATCGTGCTATTTGTGGTGCTTTATATCTACCTTAAGCCAGTTGAAACTATCAAAAAAAGCTTACTCACATTTTTTGCATTTTTAAACCACGAGGTAAAAACCGCACCAAAGCCCCTGCATATTACAACCCATGATGAGCTAGGAGAGATGGCTCACGCCATAAACGAAAACATAGAAAAAACAAAGCTAGGTTTAGAGCAAGATTCTAAAGCAGTAGCTCAAGCCGTAGAAACCGCTAAAACAATAGAAGCAGGTGATTTTAGAGCAAGAATCACAGAAACACCACATAATCCACAATTAAATGAGTTAAAAAATGTATTAAATCATATGCTAGATGATTTAGAGAAAAAGATAGGTAGTGATACAAACGAGATAGCAAGAGTATTTGATAGCTATGTCAATCTTGACTTTACCACAGAAGTAAGAGATGCAAATGGTAGAGTAGAAGTAGTAACCAATACACTAGGTGAAGAAATAAGAAA
>NZ_FZPK01000001.1 GCF_900198625.1 Helicobacter rappini
TTTGGGCTACATGTTTGTATTCTTGGTTATTTTAAGCTTTCTGCAAATAATCTTACATTTTAGAATTGTGTTTTTGTTGCTTTCTTTGTGCTTTTTCTCTCTCTAATATTGCTTGAGATTCTTTGGAGTTGCATTCTAACTTAATATTGAGACTAGAATCTAGGAGGGAATAGTTTAAGAGTGTTAGGGTGCTGTTATTTAGGAATATTTGGAGAGTTTGGGTAAAGCTCTCTTTAGAATCTTTTGTGTCATAGTCTGTTTCGCCGATTAAGTGATACACAGGCTTAGATTCTATAAACACGCCCTCTTTGTCTAATTCACCAAAGAATAAGGGATTGTTAGGAGTTTCTTTAGAGCCTGCAAGAGTGCAACCATCAAAAGTTATAAAGACATTGTATTCTTGAATGCTTTGTTTGTCTTGTTTGGTATAGGAATTAAGGATTGGGAGAAGTTCTTGTATATCAAGGATAAAATTATCTTTTTCTATGCTAAGGATTATGTCGTTGTCATTCTCAAAGATTCTAAACCTCTGTGTTTTAAATTGATTTCTCATTGTGCCATTCCTTGTGTTGCTCTAGGGTATAATGCTAGAGTTTCATTTTTATAGCATTTTATTAATAACTCATCGGCTTTGCGGTTTGGATTACAAAAGATTTGTGTCCTAGCCGTGATATATCCGATTAATGAAGTGGCAGTGTGGCTATCTTGTATCAGTGGATTAAGCTCTTTATCCACACTCACAAAAAATGAACTCTCTTGGATAGCAAAAAGATAGGCTAAAAGAGATTCTGCTTCTAAGCCTTTAATTACATCTTCTTTTAAGATTTGGATATACACTCCCTTTTCTTGTAAATACAATATTGCTTCAATGATGTTGCTTGTATCTTTTTCTAAGAGAAATTTTGCTTCCTTTGTTTTTATCTGGGCTTCGAAGACTCTTTGCTCTATGATAGCATAGAGCCAATTTGGTGGGCTTTTTACTTCATAATAACCATTTTCTCGTGCTTCTTTTGGATCTTTTTCTGCTTCTCGTTTATAGAGAATCTTATGCACCGCTAAAGCAATGGTATTGCAATATTCCAAAGCCTTTTTGCATTCTCTATATTCTTTTGTATCTATTTCGTTATGTTCTTTTAAAAACTCATCTTTGTGTAGCTCGTATTCTGTTTTAACCTCTTTGCTTGTTGTGTCAATGAGGCTTTCATTTACCTCATACAAATAAGCATAAAAGTATAAAATCTTTGCCATAGAAGTGATACTATGTGAATCTAATCCACCAAAGTTAAGATTAAGAATAAAATAATTTCCCTCTATATCCTTGCCTAAATGCTGTGTAGCATTTTCTTTGATAGATTCATTAGCGTGGTGCTTTTCATTAGTTTTATTTTGTGATTCTATATGGAAGATTCTATCGCTTATGCTTAGTTTATAGTTATTTCCTTTGTCATCTTTAGCATACCTATTTTCATAGTTTTTAATAAGTGTCTTGTAAAAATACACAAGATCAGTATCTAATATCACATAATTTATGTTAGCTATATAATCCAAATCTCTTTGTAAAAAATCAAATGTTATGCCCAAATATTGATTATTTAATATTTTATCAATCTTATTGATTGCATTTGAAACTATTTGCTCTATACTTTTTTCGCGTATAAGCAACTCTTTAGCTTTTTGCAATGCTTTTTGATAGATTATGTTTCTATTATTACTAATCAAATCATAAGGAGGCTTTAAATTTCTTGCACCGGGCGAATTAAAAGTATAAACTTCATTGATATTTGCTTTATTTTTATCATCACATATACTTAAAGCTAGCATTTGGGCTAATGCTCCACCTAGTGAATGTCCTACTATATTTAAACTTTTAGATTCTGTCATAGCAGGATATTTTGCTTTGCATTGATTGTAGAAACTTA
>NZ_FZPK01000012.1 GCF_900198625.1 Helicobacter rappini
GGGGTGATGTGGGGGGGGGGGGTGGAATGCAAAAAAATAGAACGAGATTCTAAATAATCACTGCAAAACACCGCTTTAATAAAAATAGAACCTAGATTTTAATCTCTCAAGGCATTATCCAAACGGCAAAAATTCTCTACAATGCAATCTTTTATTATAAACATGTTATATCCATCTTCATAGAGATACTCTAACTCAAAGTTTTGTGTGTCAAGTGTTGTTTTTACGATATACATGCCTAAGCCAAAACCTTGTGAGAGTGGATTTTTAATATCTTTAAAATAGGGTTTAAAATATTCATTTACATCAAGTTTTAACTTTTCGCTTTTATTTTTTACAATCAAGTCTTTGCCCCTAGATTCTATAATCACTTTAGAATCTATGCTATATTTTATGCCATTGTCAAGCAAGTTCTTAATACATAATGTAAATAAATGAAAATCCACTTTCACCAAGTCATCATGGTGCAAAAACACTATATTGTCATTATTATTAGAATCAATAAGTAGCATTTGCATAGCTTCTTTTACAATCTCTTGCAGGGGTATCTCTATCTTTTTTGTCATATAATTCTTACTTGCTAGCTGCTCGATTTTTGCAAACTCATCAATAAGTGAATTAAGCCTTTCAAACACGCCGCACAATCTCTGTTTTTGTTTAGAATCTATAACCATTTCCGCTACAATTCGCCCTTTTGTAATCGGTGTCTTAAGCTCGTGCATAATAGATCGTAAAAAAAGCGTCCTTGCTTCACCCACTGCTTTTAGCTTCTCAACAGAATGGTTAAATTCACGCACCAATTCACCTATTTCATCTTGATTTTTAGAACCCCAAACAATAGGTCGAATCTCATTTTCATTTGCCATAATCGCTATTTCATTTTTAATATGGCTAAGTGGCATTAGTCGCTTCATAAGTGTAATATAAATAATGACTAAAATAAGCGCGCCCATAAAGGTTAGCATGTGATATTTAGACCAATTAAATGCAATAGGATCTTGATAAACAACAAAATTATCCATAGTCCGCAAGGCAATAAATATATCATTCCCATCTTGTATAACACTCACGCTAAAGCTGCCCGGATGTGGTGCTGGCTCTTGTGCTATCCTTTCTTGCATATATTCTGTGATTGGCACTTCATAAAAATTCTCTTCTTCAAGAAAGCTTTTTATACCCTCCATACTTGCATTATATTGACGCATTTTACCGATGGCTGCAACGATGATATTATACTGCTTTATACTCTCTATACCCGGCTGCACCTTGACATAAAAAAGTGAGACTGCTAGGAAACTAGCAAACGCAATGGCAAATAAAATACTGATTTGGATAAATATAGATGTGCTTCTCCACATATCTAACCTTTAGAATCTAAGTTTAATTACACTGCTTAAAATATGGCATGAAGTGATAAAATAATTTGCAAAATGTGATTATAATGTTAAAAACTCCAATAAAGGAATATAGCCATGACAAAATCTCTAAAAAGTGTGAATGCGTATAAAAACGCTAGTGTTGATAAAAATGCAAATATATATAAAAATGCTAGTATTGTTGCGTGTGTAGCCGGTGGTGTAAGCACAACTTTAGCCTATTGCAATAATAAACAAGAAAAAGGGAAGGAAGTCGCCATGAAACAAGCCATTTTTCATGGGACATTAAATGCGTGTAAGGAGGGTTTAACCTATATCCTAACCACACAGATAAATAAAAGCACAGCTAATGCGATGATACAACATAGCGGCAATAAAGCCTTATATCTTATGAAAAATTTTGGCACAACAGCTTTTAAGCTTGGCACACAAATCGCAATGAACTCTGCAAATGACATTTTAAAATGGCAAAAAGGCGAAACAACACAAAAGGAATGCCTGCAATCTATCAAAAAGAATGCTTGTGGCATTATAGGTGGATTTGTGGTAGCGCGTGGATTCTCTATTGTTTGTGGTGCGGTGATACCGGGTGTTGGTGTATTAGCTGGGGGTATTGCGGGTGCATATATTGGTGAATATGTAGGAAGAAAGATTGCGGAGAGGGTGTAAGAACTTTTGCTGAATAATCTTGCATTAGTTGTTATTGCTTGCTTAATCTTTTAATGCAAAATAAGTGTCTTAGATCTGATTGTATCAATAGCAATATTGTTGTCATTGTAAAAACTATCAAAGCCATTTTTTGAATACCACTAGACTAACAAATAGGCTAGTATTTCACAAGAATTGTTTAGCTTATTAACACTCACAAACAATAAACTATAAATCACATTGCATATCTTGCATGAAGTTTTTATCTAGCAAAAACTTATGTTTAAGAAGGCCTTAATCACAATTCTTCTTTAAAATATCACAAACTCTCGATACAACATACCCACTAAAATCCTTTGGCACGCTAGATTCTTTGTTGTAATAATACAAAGCTACTTCTATACCTAAGCCTTGAAAATCTAGCTTTTTATCACAAAATAATTCTTTAAAGCCCCGCAATTTATCTCTTGCGTTTGCTTCAAAGCTTAAGCCCTTAGGATCTACAAAAATGATTTTATAATCCCCACTTTGCTTATGCTTTAACCAAAAGATAAAATCGGGGTAAAACTTCCTTTGCTCTTGGCTTTGCGTATCAAAATAGGGGATAAATATAGAATCCTTTGTTTCTACAATCTTGCTAAAGCACCACTCATAGTCTTTAAATGCGTTCTTAGAATCTTGTAAATATTTCTGCAAATCCTCTAAAAATTCTATCTCACTTCTTTCACTAATAGCATAGTTAATATGGATTGTAGAATCTTTATATGATTCTAAAACCATAGGGCTGTAATAGTGCTTTGCTAACTCTGCTGTGATAACATAGCTATGTTTTTCTACTCTTTGTGTTGGTTTAGCTTGGATTTTCTCGGTGTATTCATCTAGTGTGATTTTGCCTTTTTCAAACTCTTTTTTAAGCTCATCTATGCTTTTAGCTTGTTTGCTCTGTGCCAATTCTTTAACTGCTTTATTCATCTCTTTTATAATCATCTCACTAAGCCCATCACCACTTAGCATAAATTCATTATAATGTGTAATTTTATCTTCACAAGGCACAAACTTTTCTAACTCCAGCAAAGGTGTGTGGAAAAATCTATCCATACTATGCAGGGCATTTTGTGGTTTAAGTTTTGGCATATTGCCCTTTATCTCTAAAGCCCTGCTTGTTTCATCACGCATTTTTTGCTTTATCTTTTGCAGAGTATTAAAGCCTAAATCCACTCTATTTATCCCGCTTGATACAAGCAAAATATCTTCATCATAAGATTCTATATATTTGCTTAATCTCTCAAAATCACAATGTGAAATCACAAAGGTTTCATTTTGTTTGTGAGAGTTTTTATAGCTTGGCACAAGCAGTGGCTCTAGCGTTTTATTTCTCTTAAAGCCTGTAATCTTACTTTGGAATCTAAAGCCCTCAAGCCCCTTTAAAATCCACTCAATCGCTTCATTTTCTGTCGCCATAATAAATACACTCTCAATGCCCAAACTCCCATCACCTAAAGAATCCTTTGTGTTATACTCTAGTGTATTACTTGCTTTTAGTCGTTTGCGTATATCTTTAAAAGGCTCAATTCTCACCCCTCGCCCTATGGTTTGCAGGACATATTTTTTTGCCTTTTTGCTACCGATATTGATAAAGTTGATGAAATTCACACGATTGCTATCCCACCCCTCGCTAAACACCTTACTACCCATCATAATTTGTATGGGCGATTCTTTGTGATTTAGCTCTTCAAAATACCCCTTTGCCATATCCTCTCCACTCTCAATGCCTAGCCCATCAAGATAGCTTTTCTCCCACTCTTTAATGCTACCGATATTTAAAAGCAAAAAGGGCTTTGTCGCATTTTTACTTTTAAAGGCAAGCTCTTTATTATTCCCCTTAATCTTACAGCACTCTAGGCTTGAAGTCTCTTTAGCATAAAAGATTTGCTCTCTTAAGTCTTTAGAATCCACTTTTGCAAGTCGCTCTAAAAAGTCTTTATTCATCTCTTTTTCTGCAAAATATATCCTGCTAGATTCTAGTTTTTTTGCTAAGTTTTTTGCAATCTCGCCTATATCTTTAGAATCTTGTAAGATTTTCATAATCGCTTCAAAATACAGCTTAATCCCCGCATCTTTGGTATTGACTTTATCCGCCACGGCGATGATTAAAGGATTATGATAATGCAGGTTTTCAAACCTTGCTTTTAAGCTTTTTAATTCCTGCTTTATCCCCACAAAAAGGATAAAACTCTCTAGTATTCGCTCTAGCTTTTCATCGCTAGAATCCACCTTAGAATCTTTAAAGGCTTTGAGATTACTATCTAGCACCACGATATTTTTCCCATAGCCATCATTATTAAACTTCTCTAAATTGTAGTTAAAAGCACAAGTAAAAAGCTCTATATCATTATCAAAAGTCGCAGAAAAGTTAAAGATAAATCCGTGCGGATACTCCTGCCTCTCTCGCCCTTTTGCTAAGTCTCTTATATAGCTTTTTCTTATAGAATCTTTGCTATCGCCCTTATGTGCTTCATCAAGCAAGATATACCAGCCTTTTTCACGCATTAAATCATCATAATTTAGTCTTTTAGCCTTAGAATCTTTACCGACATTTTCCTTTATATCTAGCAAATCACTTCTGCCAAGAAACACGACATTTTCAAAGCCTAGCAAACTTTGATTATCATAAGCTTTTATCTCTTTGCAAGTGATTTGTATCGGCTGATACGCATTAAAGCTTTGTATATGCGTTTTAAACTGATCTAAAATCTTATCATTTGGCACAAGTAGCATTATGGGCTTAGATTCTATCTCGCCATTTTTCATAAGTTTTTGCATAAGGCTTATAAGCTTTATCATCACAATACTTTTGCCACTGCCTGTTGCCATCCAAAAGCTTGCCATATTGCAAAACTCTTTTATATCTAAGCCTTTTTTAGAATCTAATCCATTGTATTTAAAAGCCTGTTTGTATTCATAGCATAGCTCTTTTGTATCATCTCTATACAGCTTTAAACTGCATAATGCCTTTTGCAATGCCGCCACTTGATACTCTTGCAGACTAATACTGCCATTAAAGCTTACTAAATCAAGGCTTTCAAAAAGATCGTTGAAAGAGTGAATCTTTTTGTCTGTAATATCTTTTAAAATCAGTGATTGTTTTTTAGTCATTTTCCTGCTCTCGCGTTAAGTGTTTTATAGGTAGATTCTAATATCTCTTCATCTTCCTTTTCTGCCTTAAGCAATGCTTCCTTTTTGCGTTGTGTAGCAAATAACTCATATTGTTTATAAGCGATTTGCTCCATTTGTGCGTTAGAGATACTGCCATTATCTTTTAAAATTTGCATTCCTTGAAAGGTCAGCAAAGAATCCACATTTTGTCTCCAAAAGTCCATAGTCAAAGTTTGCTTATCTTTCACTCTAAGTTCTGCGGATTCTAAAAACACATTAACCAAACGATTTAAACTATCTAGCTCCTCTTTTTTTAGATAATTTTTCGCCACAATCACATCACCTTTACGCACAACGCTACCTTTCCAGCTTGTAAGCCCCATATTCAGCTTTTTTGCGTTTGCTCTCTCGCAAATCAGCTCCGCAGCAGTTTTGTGCGTGATAGCGTATAAAAGCTTGTTTTGCGTCTGTGCGAAAAACATTTGCGTTGCCTTATCGCTAGAATCATAATCTATACTCAAAGCAAAAAGCTCTCGCACTTTTTGATAAAACCTTTTTTCACTCGCCCTTATATCTCTAATCTGCTCTAACAGCTCATCAAAGTAATCGCTTCTGCCATTTGGATTTTTAAGTCTATCGCTATCTATTAAAAAGCCCTTTTGTAAATAGGTTTTTAAATGCTCATTTGCCCAGATTCTAAACTGCACTCCCCTTTTACTACGCACACGAAAGCCCACAGCCAAAATCATCTCTAAGGCATAAAATTTCACTTTGTATGATTTGCCATCACTAGCAGTTGTTCGGATTTCCCGAATAACTGAATTTGCCTGCAATTCCCCATCTTTTAGGATATTTGTGATATGTTCGCTTATACTAGATTTTGAGATGTCAAAAAGTTTTGCCATAGAATCCTGATGGAGATATACGCTCTCGCCAAGCTCATAGAGTTCAACCTTGACTTTTTTGTCTTGTGTGGTATAGAGGAGGAGGTTGGGCATATTAGTTGTTCCTATTTTCTATATTTTGTTCTTTGCAGAATAGAACCCTATCTATATAAGCAATAGCTTTTTTAATTTGTGTTGGCATAGAATCCTCTTTGCCTATAAAGTATTGCCTTAATTTCAATAATTGTTCTAGGAGATATTTTTTGTTCTTGTGAATATATTCTTGCTCTAGTCCAATTATAGAATTGCATATATAATTTAAAATAGTTGCAGGTTTAATGTCTTGTTTTGTTTGGATAATCTGCAGCAAGTCTTTTTTGTTTATCAATTCATTTTCATATTTTGTTTTCTTTTTATCATATTCTTGCTGTGGTAGATTTTCTTCTATCAATTTTACTTTCTCGTTAATTTTTTTCTCACTTATATTTTCTTTCCTTAATGATTTAAAAAATTCTTTTAACCTTTCTTTGTTTAAACCTGCTTTTTCTGCATAAAAATATATTGGATACCACTTGCTATTATAGCCACACATTGCTTTTAAGTATACCTTTGGAGAATCTATATTTTCTTGTTTTAAAAAACATTCATAAATTAAGTTATCATCAATATTTTTATCATGTGTTTGATGAACAACAATACCTTCAGCATTGAGAGGCTGCACATTACCCTTTAATATTAAAGTAGGTTTGCCTTTTTTTGCTACAAATTCACCCTCTTTTACAAAAGCAATTTTTGACAATAAACTTTCATCTATTAAAAAATTTCCGCCCTTTCCCTCAACACCACCTGTGCTAAGATTTATTACAGCACTATTTTCTATACCATTTTTTAGAATAGTTTCTATATGAGCATAAAAGGTGTTTTTCAATACTTGAGTTTCTCTATTCTCTAAAATTTTTATTAAATCAAGTTTTTTAATTTTTCTAGTCTCGGCATTATATCTATAATAAATATCTCCATTTTTATTAATAATTGGCTTGTTTTGAGATTCAAGAACTTCTATATAACCCACAACCTTACCAGCAATACTTTCCTTGCCTCTCTCAATCTTAATATTCTCTTCAAAATGTGAGCCAAGTTTCTCGCTAAAATGCTTTTTATCTTGCATTAAGCTATCTATCTCCTTAGCTTCTAAGCCATTAATGATAAATTTCTTGGTTTTTTGCCCTTCCTCTTTGACGCCAAAAACAATAAAACCGCCCTGATTATTTGCCATAGCCTGAATGCTGTGAAGCAATCTATCTTCTTTAATTGATTTAAAAGTTTCTTTAAATTCTAAAATTTCACTTTCTTCATTTTCTAAATACCCATCTTTGACACATAAAAAATTAAGTTTCTTGCTGTTAGGGATATTTCCATATTTCTCCATAAACGCTTTAGCTTTTGCCTCATCACAAGCTTGAATGCCTGCGCCAATTCTTCCCTGTTTTATGTCTGTAATTCTGCCATTATTGATATGATTCTTTACATTTGCGCGAGCATTGTTGATATAGCCTAATATTTCTTGATTGGGTATTTCAAGTTCGAATAATCTCTTAATTAATGCTATTTCATCGCTACTTAAATTAGATTGCCCCATTCCTCTACTCCCACCATATTAGATTTTTCAGTTTTGGGTATTTTGCCAAATCAATAGAATCTCGATTCAAAATCTCTCCATTATCAAACTCACAAGATTCTATACCTTTAGAATCTAAAAATAATCGCTTGATTTTTAGCCCTTGTAAGTTTGCTAAAGTGTGGAATAAATCAAATTCCTTTCTATATCCACTCATATCTAGCGTGATTGTTTCACCTTTATTCAGCTTTTTAATGAGTTTGCGGGATTTTCTATAATCAATGATTTTTTGTGCTTTTTGATAATCTTTAGCAGGGTAGATTGCTTCAGTGTTATTGTCAGCTATCTTACTTGTCTTTCTCTCACATTGAAAATCTGCAAGCACATATTCACATTCTTTTAATGCTTCTTCATAGGATTCTAACTCGTAGTATCTAAATGCTCCGCCACCTTGATAGTCGCATTCTTTGCTAATCCCACTTTGGAATCCCGCGATAACTTTTTTAAGGCGTGGGAGTATGACTTTATAAAAATGCTCTCCCATTTCAATGCCTAGCCATTTACGTCCTAGCTTTTGTGCGGTAGCTACACTTGTCCCACTTCCTGCAAAAAAATCTAAAATTATAGAATTTTCATTGCTACCTATTTCTGCAATCTGCTGAATAAGTCCTTCTGGCTTTGGATTTTCAAATACCTTCAAATTGTCAAAAGTGTCTTTCAAGGCTTTATCACCTGCTGGATTCCCGCCTGTTTCATCATAGTAAAAAATCGTTCTTGGCACAAGTCCCTCCTGCACTTCGCTTAAAAATCTTTTTATCATAGGATAACCATTTCCATTACCCCACCAAATTCTATTTTCCTTAATGTGTTTTTTAAAATTTTCTTCACTTAAACGCCAACTTTGATTTTTCGGTTTTTCTAAAATTACTCCATTGGGTTTTGTAATTTTATAGTCAGCATCATAATAATGATTTGCGTGGATAGGAATAGGAATCCAAACACCTCTTGGGTCATTATCTGGGTTTTTATAGCCTTTTAAATCTTTTCTAGGCAATAATTTTCTTTTCCAAATATCTCTATTTCTAGCAAATATCAAAATATGTTCGTGCGATTCTGAAAAATATTGGGCTGAATTTTTTCGTATTTTTACTTTTTCATAAATACCATTACTTATAAAATTGTCTTCACTAAATATAGAATCACAAAGTATTTTAAGTCTTGCTTGTTCATTATCATCTATGCTTATAAAAATACTCCCGCTATCTTGTAAAAATTCCCTTGCTAATTCCAAGCGATTAGCTATCATTGAAAGCCACGATGCGTGATTAAATTTATCCATATAAACAAAATCGTTGTTACTCGTGTTGTAAGGCGGATCAATATAGATTAAATCCACTTTGTTTTGGTATTTTGGCATTAGGGAATTTAAGGCTTGAAAATTATCTGCCTTTATTAGCTCACCATTAAGAATAGATTCTATATCATCAAACACGCTTAGAATCTTATATTTTATCTCTTTGCTAAAATGCTTTGTGTCAAGGGGTAGGAATTTATATTTGTCATCACTCAATATCTTTTCGCTTATATTTTGTGCTTGAAAACTCTCATCAATAAGCCCTAAATCCTGCCATTCTTTGATTTGCTTTTCAAAGCCTTTGTCTTTGCATATAGAATCTAAAAGGGTTGTATTTTGTGCTTTATCACTCAATGCTAAATGCTTCAAAATTAAATCAAGACTAAAGACATAATTTACCACTTTGACAAATTTGGGCTTTAACCACACAGCCTTTAGCTCATCTTCAAAATCGCCTATAAGCCCTATTATCTCTAAGGCGATATTGCGAATCCTTTGTAAATGTGATATGGATTTTACACTCCATTCTTGAAACTCGCTGTCTTTATAGAGATAATGATAAAACCACAAGTCAAACTGCTCTTGTAAAAATGCCCTTGCATTTTTGTGGATAAAAAAATCTACTTCATTTTGCTTTTTATAGCTTGTAAAAAGCTTTTTTATGCGTGCTTCATCTAGGGGGATTTTATGTGCTTTTAGGGATTTTATAAAATCTTCGCTCAACTCGTTGCTATTTTCTTTAAACACAGCATTAAGATCGGGGAATAAATCCTTTTGACTTAAAACCTTGATATAAATGGTGGGTATAGAATCTTGTGTATCTGTGCTTGTTTGCTCGATTTTATCAAGTTTGAATATAAGCTTTCGCTTGGTATTATCGGCGTTTTGCCTATATTCACTTGTATCAAAGTAGATTTGGGCTAGCTCGTTTTCATCGCTTAAAGTAAGGCTAGTATAAAGCGTATCACTTTTGACATAGTATAAGTCTTTTGTTTTATAAAAAAGGCTTGTATCTTTAGAATTGGTATAGACTTTTGCATAAATGTTTTTATACAGCGGCGTATCGTGGAAAAATGGCGTGCCCGTATCATTAAGATAGCTATCAAAGAAAGTGTAAAGCTTGTTGTAAATATCGTGTGAGTTAAAATCATCATTTGGGATAGCAGAATCTAAATAAGCCTTTATGTGAGAGAAATACTGCTCTTTTATGCTTAAAAGATTACTAAAACCGCTTTGCGCGTTGCTTGTGCTGCTTTGTGTATTTTGTGCTGTATGAGCCTTTTCATAGGCTTTTATCTTTGCACCCAGATAACATTCCTCTAATTTGCTATAAAATGCCTTTTTGTAGTCCATTATTTGCCTTTTTTGTATTCTTTTCCAAAGGTAATTTTAGCATATAGTTTTTAAGTGTGTTGTATCATTGAAATTACTTTGCTTATGGAGCCACATTAATTTGATTCTGATTAAAAATGTTGCTTGTCTAAGAGTATAATAAAAAAGTGAATACCTTGAAACATTAATGCTTATATAGAGACTATAATCTCTATATAAAGAATCTTATTTACATTCTTGCATAGCAATCGCTGTATTTTAGGACAAAGCGAACTTTATAATCCCATAGATTCTAACAAGCCACTTTGCTATCAAGGTAAGTTATAAAGAAATATGAGATTAAACTTTATCTAACCTATCGCTTTAAGCCATTAACGGTTTGTAGCATGGAATCTGCTGTTTGAATGCTTTTTGAGTTTGCTTCATACGCTCTTTGCCCTGTGATTAGATCAGTCATTTCAGACACTAAACGCACATTGCTTAACTCTAAAAATCCTGCACGAATCTGCCCTAAACCATCTTGTCCAGCTATGCCCTCTATTGGCTCACCACTTGCATTTGTATTCATATAAAGATTATCGCCTAAGCCATGCAAACCGGCTGGATTCACAAAATTCACAAGCTGAATTTGCCCTAAAACTTCCGCCTGTCCATTGTTACCAAGTGTAACACTCACAGTGCCATCTGCACCGATATTTATGCTTTGTGCTTCTGGTGGCACGGTGATTTGTGGCTGGACTAGATAGCCCTCTGAAGTAACGATATTGCCTTGATCATCAAGCTTAAAATTCCCACTTCGCGTATAAGCGATATTGCCATCTGGAAGCTGTATGGGGAAAAATCCTTTACCCATAATCGCTACATCAAGCGGATTTTCTGTCTCTTTTGGACTGCCTTGAGAATAGATTCTATTAATCGCGCCCGTTCTCACACCCACACCCACTTCAATACCTGTTGGCGTGAGTGTCGTCTCGCTTGTCTGTGTGCCTGCAAACTGCAATGTTTGGTAAAACAAGTCGTTAAACTCCGCTCTTTGTCGCTTAAAGCCCACTGTATTCACATTCGCAATGTTGTTTGAAGTCGTGTCGATTTGTAACTGCTGCCCTAACATTCCTGTTGTCGCAGTATAGAGTGATCTCATCATGCTAACTATCCTTAGTTTGAATTTGAGATAGTAAAAGCAAAAGGTATGCCAACTTTAGAATCTACGCACGATTTACTTCATAATTCACATATATTGATTCTTAAACTCCACATAGCGAATGGCTGAATTTGCTATTTCTTCTATCTCTTCTTCGCTAAGTTCTCGCACAAATTTCGCTGGATTCCCAAGAATGAGTGATTTTGGTGGAAACTTTTTACCTTTTGTAACGACCGCTCCCGCCCCAACAATAGAATCTCTCCCAATCCTAGCACCATCCATCACAATGCTACCCATGCCAATAAGGCAATTATCCTCAATATGACACGCATGGATAACACAGCTGTGTCCTATGGTAACATTGTCGCCAATAATCGCGGGATAACCGCTTTCAGCCTCGCCCTTTTCTCTATGCCATACATGGATCATAGTCAAATCTTGTATATTCGTATTTTTACCTATTTTGATATAATTCACATCGCCACGCAATACACAATTATACCAAATTGACGCATTATCGCCAATGCTTACCTCGCCAATAACCTTTGCTCCATCACATATCAACACTTCTTTACCGATACTAGGCGTAATCCCATTAAATTTTATCAACATGCTTTATCCTTTCCTTGCGTTTTTTATAGATTATAGCATTATTTTAGAGCAATGTTATTTTTATGGAATCTTAATAGATAGATTCGAGTGTGGATAATGAAAGATTCTAAAACTTAGCAATGTCATGCTGAAAATATTTATCTAACTGCAAATATTTGTCATGTTTAAGTCTTTGAGTGAAGTATCTAAAAATATAAAATATAAACTCATCAAAGCTTAAATTCTAAAATACAGAATCTGGGCTAGGTTTTTTGCTTTTTTGAAAGTTTGCATGGGAGAGGCTAATGACTATATTTGCAAAAATGATAGGAATTAAGAATCTAGAAGTTTAGCTTTATTAATAAAGCTAAAATTAGAGAAAATAACAGAATAAAAAGGGCAAATAAGGCTTAATCGTATAGATATAAATTAAGCCTTGTTTAGTGAAGTTTGTAGGTAAGGTTATTTTCCTGTTGTTGCTGAACCAATCCCCATTAGTAAATCAGCAAAGCCACTTTCAATCATAGGGCAAGTTTTCATTATGCTGTCTTCCACTTCTTCATAATCTATTTTTTTAGCTAAAGCATTTGTATCTTTAGTATCTAGCTTTTTAAAACTAGCACATGCTTTTTTCATTACTTGTATCGCATTATTGGTATAATACTTATCTTTTGTTTTAGACTTCTCATCGTCTTTATCTCTGTGTGGCTCTGCCTTTTCAAGCCATGCACTTACTTCTTTTATTTCTGTGATAAAGTTTTTACAGCTTTGCGTATTGCATGCACTAATCAATGTGTTTGCTTGTTTTGCCATATTCTTATAAATTCTAATATCGTTTTCATCAGCAAACGCCATAGAAGCTACACCAATGCTTAACAAACCAGCCAATATCAACTTTTTCATACCTTATCCTTTATGTAGAAATATATCTTTAGTCTTTATGCCTTAATATAAAAGTAGCTATAAAGCTAAAAGATTGCGAAATAAAAGCATAAAATATTCCTTATTATAGATTCTATCTGTGCGCTGTAAGCCCGTTGTTATGGTATGTGTTTTTTGACAAATGACACAAGTGTGGCGTGAAGCATAAGGAGCAATGGCAATGTACAACTAAGTAAATCCATGGTTTTTATGCGATGGACTATTAAGAGATTTTAGGCCGCTTAAAATGTGATGTGTGAAAAATAAATTTCTAGCACAAATGATGAGTTGTGCTATACACAATATCGATGTGATGATATAAGAATATAAGATGTAGCTCTATATGGTGAGTATAGCAACGCATCGCATAATACAAGCAGTAATAGACAAAACTGCATATTGATTGAAGCTACCTTGCATACTACTGCAAAGGTATTGCTAGAAATACTTAGTGATAGACTGCATTTAAATTATCATAGAAGCTTGCATGATAGGGTCGTAGCTATTGCTAAGGAATTATCTCGTAGGATTGCATTGTAATCATTGATGAAGCAGAGCATTTGCCTTTAAGGGCATTAGAAGATTTAAGGCGTATTTGGGACTTTAGTCAAAAGGGGTTTGTACTTGTTGGAACTGAGCTTCTAACAAAGAATTTAATGGGTAAAAATGGGGATTTAAAGCAGTTGTATTCGCGTATTGATTCAAGGTGGCATTTAAGGGGCTGTGATGAGAGAGAATGTGCAGAATGCTTTAATGAATATATTTTTCACTATACAAAGGGGAACTTTAGAAGTAGTGGGAAGTTGTTTAGAAAGGCTAATAGATTGGCTGGATTGCATGAAGTAGGTGTGAGTGAAGAAATAGTGGCACAGGCGGCAAGTATGATTATTTTGTGATTGCGTTTTTCTTTTTGCGACTTTTTGTTGATTTGCAAGTGTGGATTTGTTGCTACACAACTGCATAAGTGAGTTTTCAATTTTTGCTTCGGTCACGTATTTATACTATCTAACCCGTAGCAATAAATCCAAGCAAGATTTTAAGAATACAAGATAGAATCTATTTCTTTAATATCGCTGTGCCTATGCCTTTATTTGTAAAAAACTCTAGAAGTAGGCAATGCTGCACTCTTCCATCGAGTATATGCACACGAGAAACGCCATTGTGAATAGCATGTATGCAACTTTGTAACTTTGGTATCATACCGCCGCTTACTTTGCCTGTGTCGATAAGATTTTGTGCCTCACGCAAACTAAGCTCTGAAATAAAAGAATCCTTATTATCATAATCCTCATACACGCCCTCAATATCACTCAAAAATACAAGCTTTTCAGCGTGCAATGCTTCAGCAATCGCACATGCTGCATCATCGGCATTAACATTATAGCTATTATGATCGCTCCCTATACCAACAGGGCAAATCACAGGCACAAAGCCATCTTGCAAAATCGCACTTACAAGTGTCGTATCCACATGCACTACTTCGCCAACATAGCCAAGATTCTCACTATCCTTTGGTCGCACTTGCAGCATTCTGCCATCTTTGCCGCTTATGCCGCATGCTTGCACACCAAACTCACATAACATACCCACGATGTCTTTACTGATTTTATTTAGCACCATTTCAACGATTTTCATCGTATCTTTATCAGTAACCCTTAAGCCGTCCTTAAATTTTCTTTCAATCTTTACGACTTCTAGCCATTTGTCAATATCCTTGCCCCCGCCATGCACGATAATAGGTTGGAATCCGATTGAATGAAGTAGGGCTACATCGCGTATCAAACTTTTTTGCAATTCTTCATTTAGCATGGCACTTCCGCCGTATTTTATCACCATTGTTTTGCCGCGGAATAGCTGGATATAGGGCAAAGATTCTATTAATATTTTTGCCTTGTCTTGCCACTCTTTCATTGACTTTTCTTTGTCCATTTGTGTATCCTTTTGGTTGTAGAAAAAGCTTATTGTAGCATATTTATTGTGTGAATATTATTTTATTGTTTCTTATAATCTGGCACGGCGTAAAGTTTTGATATATTTTTGGTTTATTTGGCAGATAGCCATACAATGTAATTATATTTAGAAACTAAATTAATATTTATATTCAACATATAAAGATTTTACAAACATAATATCCCACGCATTTTGTAGCAATACGCGATAGCCTTTTGTGTGTAAAAAGTCTATTATTTGCTCTTTAGATTCTGTGTAATTATGCTCTATTGTCATCACGCTGAAGCTATATTTGTCAAAATCTATGCCTTTTAGCACTTCCATTTCACCACCCTCAACATCTAAAGTCATAAAATCTATATGAAAAATATTGGGGTAATTTTGCATAACTTCATTAAAAGTTGCTGTTTGCACTGAAAAAGTCTTAGTTTGCCCTAACTCATCAAGGCGACCTTTATGGTGCTGTGTCAAGTTTAGCTCTAATGTATCAAGCACAGAACATTCAGAATCTGAAGCTACAAGGGTTGTTGTGCCGATATTTTTGGAGAAAATCGCAAGGTTATAGGTATCACATTTTCTATTTTTCTTTAATTCTTCAAAGGTTTTTGGATTGGCTTCAACGCAAAATCCATTCCACCCAAGTCGCTCAAATAAATAGCTATTATTAATATTCACTCCATCATGTGCGCCTATATCGACAAAAAAGCCTCGTTTCTTTTTATGCAGAATAGAATAGGCTAGGGCGTCTTGTCCAAGCTGCCCACAGAATGTTTCATTTTGCAGGTTTGATAGCCATAGAGAATCTATGAGATATTCAACTCGATTTACCTTTTCCTGCATGTTGAGTAAAATGCTCTCATTGCTGTATTTTTTCTTCTTACGCTGATATACTGGGATACCAAATAATTTATATCGCTTTCTTATGCTGTTTTGAATCTGTTTTTTATGTGTCGTGAGTAGAGGGATACCCAATATCTTTCTTACTTCCTTATTGCCATCTATCTCTTTACTGATAATACCCATGCTAGTCCCTTATATTTTGATGTCAGCTATTCTACAAAAAAAAAAAAACGATTCAAGAGATAATGAAAAATAGCCTTAGTTTTATATTTTTAATTTGCATTGAGGTTGCATAATGGAATACAAAGGATTCTATAATTTAAGAGTTTTGGAGTTTCAAAGCTATTTCATTTATGGAATAGGGTAGGGCGGTGCAATCTATTCTTACAACAAGCCTTACTCTATTACTAGATGTATTTAATGATACTAAAAGCATTTAAAGTTATTTATATGGTAATTTTATAGTCAATATAATCAAAATTTCTATATATTTTTACTAAATATTTATGATTATTAGTAATTAATTGATAAAAAGTAAATAAAATTTCATGTTAATCTTTTACACGAATGCAGAATCAGAGTGTTACAAAATGATGAGTTCTTGTGAAAGTAATCTTAATTAAGTGAGGTTGAAATGACTATTGAAAATTTTGAACATCAGCTAAAGGTGCTGAAACTGAAGAAAAAAGAATTTGCGGCAATGGTAAATGCGGGATATACTGGGGTTGTAGGCTGGAATTCTCGTGGCACAACGCCTGAATGGGTAGATAGTTGGCTTGCAAACTATGCGAAAGCAAAGAAATACGATGAGATTAGAACAATCATCGAAGATAAATTAGAGGCTGATGATAGAGAAGAGGATAAAGCACAAATTTATGGAGGCATGAATATATAAGCTACTACACAAATCTCTTATATATTTGCTTTGATATTTTTGCAACGACATTACAGAAAAGTTATTGTGTGTATTTGCTATCGTTTTATTACATAGCGTTGCAAAATTGAAATTTAACTCTTGCTTAAATCTCTCTTTATTTCTTATCAATTTATCTTATGGATATTTTTAACTCCATTGTGTTATGTTTTTTGCAATATAGGTTTAGGTTAAGGTGGATTCCATCGATTCTGTGTAGATAAATTCAAAAGCATGTTAAATCAATAATAGCAAAAAATTTATTATGCTTTTATTATTGATGATTGGTAAGAGGTTTTATTGTTTGATATATAGATATAAGTCCAGCAAAAAAACACGAATAAAGCTAAAGCTTACATAAAAATATGGGTTTCTAGCGGATAATCCCATACATGTTTTGCTACGCCTATCTGTGAGATGCGAGAATGATAAATAAAAATATATGAAAACTTTAATTTTCAAATTTTTATTTATTCAAGGCTCTATCTCTCCCCTTCCATCTTTAGAAAGCAAAAAACATGTAACTTTAAACCTGTTGGTCAATATGGAGTTGCAAATTCTGCGTAATTTATTATTTATAGTATTTCATTCAAAATCAAAAATTGTTAAAAATTGTTTGGCTCTTTTTGTTTTTGGTGCTTTAAAGAATTCTTGTGCCTGACCCTCTTCAGCCACAACTCCACCATCAAAAAACATAACTCTATGACTGATTGCTTCAGCAAATCGCATTTGATGAGTTACAATAACCATACTCATGCCATCAATTGCCAACGACTTTATAACTTCAAGCACTTCTTTTATCATTTCTGGGTCTAGACTTGCAGTTACTTCATCAAAAAGCATAACTTTTGGATTCATACAAAGACTACGAACGATTGCTACTCTTTGTTTCTGTCCGCCGCTTAGATCTCGTGGATAATGATGTATTTTTTCTTCTAATCCAACTCGCTTTAGCCATTTTAGCGCGTCTTCTGTGGCACTTTCTTTGGTTTTTTTAAGTATTTTACAAGGTGCCAATAATACATTATCAAGCACACTTAAATGTGGAAAAAGCTCATAACTTTGAAAAACCATACCAATTTGTTGCCGCAACACACGCCAATTTGAGTTTGCTTGAATTGCTTTTCCATCGAAGATAATTTCCCCAGAATCAATACTTTCAAGCCCATTCAAACATCGTAAAAAAGTGCTTTTACCGCAACCACTAGGACCGATAATTGAAACAACTTCACTTTCTCTAAGAGAAAAGTTAATGCCTTTTAGAATCTGGATTTTGCCTTGTGTTTTGTTGTTAAATGATTTGTATAAATTGCGAGTTTCTAGTAAAACTTCACCAGTTTCATGATGGTGTATCAAATCCATACCCCTAAATGCAATACAATAAAAGTTTGCATATTTATAATTTTAATACTTTAATCTTTTTGGTTTCTAATATATGTTGGCGTGTCCAAATCATCGTCATCATAATCGCCACTGCTAATTTTTGTCGCTCTATGCACAAAAATATCTGGTGTAGAAGTGAATAGATTCGGTTCTTTTTGTGCCTGCTGCCCTGCTACTTCTTGTTGTGGTTGTGCTACCTGCGTTGCAACTTGTGGCTTTGCTGGAATCTCTTGCTGTTTATTTGTTTCAAAGCCTGTTGCGATAATAGAAACACGCACTTTATCCATCTCAAAATCATCTCGTGGCATAGTCCCGAAAATAATATCCGCATCGTCTCTTGCGGCTTCTTGAATGATTGCCATAGATTCTGAAATCGCAACAAATGGGAAATTAGAGTTAAACTCATAATTCACAATCACACCCATAGAACCATTAATAGACATATTGTCAAAAAGTGGTGAATGTATTGCATTGGTGATTGCATCATCAGCGGCATTCTCACCCTGCCCTTCACCTATACCCATTAATGCTAAACCTCTGTGACTCATAACCGTGCGTAAGTCTTCAAAATCCACATTGATTCCCTCATCAGAGTTATTTAAAATCACACTTGAGATTCCATTCACCGCACGCGCTACAACATCATCAACATAACTCATGCTTTCTTTATAACCTGTATTTTTACCGATTACACTAAGCAGTTTTGTATTAGGAATAACAACGATAGAATCACAAACTTCATGCAACTCTTTTAAGCCCTCTTCTGCCAACTTCGCACGGCGACTGCCCTCATAGGCAAAAGGTTTTGTAACAACGCCAATAGTTAATGCACCAGTCTCTTGTGCGGCTTTTGCAAAAACAGGGGCAGCACCAGTCCCAGTCCCACCACCTAGTCCAGCGGCAATAATGATAAGATCAGAGCCTTGCAGGGCTTGTTTAATATCATCATAACTCTCTTCTGCAGCTTGCTTACCTTTTTCAGGTTTCATACCTGCACCTAAGCCTTTTGTAAGCTTTCTACCCAAAACGATGTGGTTTGACACAGGGCTGTTGTGCATGTGCTGCAAATCAGTGTTTGCTATCATTAAACGAATGCTTGAAAAAGTGCCTTTATTCTTTAAATGGCGAATAGTATTATTGCCACCACCACCTACACCGACAACCGTAATAACTGGAGCATGTCCTATTTCTTCGTTTGGTATTTCTCGTAAATCTACTTCATTGTTATTCATATTTTCACCTTTAATTGTTTAAAATAAATCTTTACTCCAAGCCTTGATTCGTTGTAAGAATGAGGGCTTTTCGTCCTGCGAACTGCTTGTATTCCCAGCTTGATTTTCAAGTCCATCAGCATTGGGCTGATCTAAATCCCGCAAATCTATCTGAAAATTAGAGTCTGTTTGCATTGTCTGTGTTTGTGTTTCGTAATCAGATTCTACCATATTTAACGCATTATGCCTACTCCTAATATTATTTTGTGAATCTTTTTCATAATTGGTGAAGTTTCCTGCACCATAAAGAATAAGCCCCACTACAACTGAACTACTAGAATCTTTTAAGTTATCAAATAAGCCATCTATCTCAGTAGGACGCGCCAAACGCACAGAAAGCGGGCTAAACGCAGCAGAAGCAAACTCTCGCATACCCTTTAAATTTGCCATTCCACCTGTAAGCACCACGCCTGTTATCTGTTTTTTTAATCCACTCGTGCCAATAGAATCTGATAATATCCGCAAGGTTTCCTTTACCCTATCACCCATGACACAATATATATCACGCAAAGGAACATCAATGGTTTCTTCATTATTGCCTATACGCGGGATTTCAAGCACCCTGCCCTGCTCTTCTGCACTAGGCAAAAGATTCCCAAATTTAATCTTAATTTCTTCAGCAACTTTTAAAGGCGTATTAAGAAATCTCGCCATATCGCTTGAGATGTGATTAGAACCTACGCCAAGAAAATCGTTATAGCACATAGAGTTTCCATCATAGACCATAAGCTCACAAGTTTGCGCTCCCATGTCAATACATGCTACACCCAAATCTTTCTCATCTTCATGTAATACCGCAATTGAAGCCGCATAAGACGCAAGAACAATGTTTTCAATCTCAACTCCAGCCAATCGAATAGCCTTTTTGAGATTCTCTAAACTCGCAGTCTGCACAGTAACTATATGAGTATCAACTTCTAAGCGACTACCTGTCATACCTATAGGATCTTCTACATGCTCTTTATCATTCAATCTAAAATGATGGGGAAGTACATGCACGATTGAATAATCCTTTGGAATCCCAGCATTATGCACGGCAAAACTCAACGCGGCATTGATAGTGTCGATATTAACTTCTCTATCCATTACATTAGCACTGCCGCTTACATTTATGCTTTTTGTATGCGCACCAGACAAGGATACTATGGCTTTTGAGACATCCACTCCAGCCATTAGCTTTGCTTCGTGGATACTCTTTCTAATGGCACTGCCAGCCTGCTCTATATTTACAATTGCACCTTTCTTAACACCTTGTGTCTTACATGTCCCAGTCCCAATGATTTGCACATCAGAACCCCTAACATCAGCAATAATAGAGCAGATTTTTGTTGAACCAACATCAACACCTAGAATAATCTTATTCAATTCTGCCTCCTATAGTCAATAACCTTATAATGTTTCATAGCATATTCAAACATAGCATTTCTAAGATCCCTAACCTTTGCTTCTTGCAGGGCTTCATCTTCTGCATTTGTAATATTTACTAGATCTGCATAATTAGGCATTTCTTGCTTAACAACTCTAAATAAAAGTGCTTTGTCGCTACCAAGAAATACAACGCCCTCTTTTTTATTATGTCGCATGATATAATCTAGTGCTTGTCGTATATCCATGTCATTCAGACCAAGTGATAGTAATTGCTTATGAGATTGCATATTTTGCTCTTGCCATAATGACAAATGTAGTGGCACGACATTTCCTAAATTCTCTTCGCCTATTTGTGAAAGCTTGGTATATGCCATTTTCTTAAACTCATCATTTTGCTTTTCTGCCATTAAATCCCTACTAGCTAACTCTTTTGCTAACTCAAAACTAAGTGCTTGTTTTGGAATCTTTTCGGTAATATAAGGGATAATCCAATGGTCCTTGCTATACTCTAAAGGTGCAAGTAAGCCCTTACCACTGCTTACCGCAGTAATCAAAGCAGAATGATCACTTCCATCATCATTAAGCTGCAAACTATACAATGGAATATCTTGCAGTGCTATATCTTTAATATCTAAATCACCATCAAAGTGTTTTTGCAATAAAGCAATGCTTTGAGATTCCATTGTGGTGATAACATTGCTTGTTTTAATCTGTAAATCTTTATTATTTTCAGCAATATTTTTGCTTATAGTCGCCATATAAGAACTAGCAAAACCTAAAACCGCTTTGCGATAGTCCGCTTCCACTTCCTCTAAGGCTTGCTCAAATGTTAGATTCTTATATTTTCTCTCATTGTCTTTATAGAACTTCTCAAGCATTGCCCTATTTGTGTTAATTTCACCCATATCAAGTGCCATATAGGCTATCTTATAACTTGCTGGTTTATAATACTTTTCTTTATTTCTTTCCCAATATGAGCGAATTTCAGAATCTGCTGTTTGCAACACAGCATTTTTTAGCACAGAATCTTTATGCAGTAATCTTAACTCCGCAACATCTTTAATCTTCCCTGCACTCATAAAAGCGTTTGTCTCAAGTGTAGAAACTGGTGCTAATGGAAAATTTTGCATTTTTTCTTGCAGTAAAGCCTTTGCTACAAACGCTTCATAATCAGCGGTATTCCAACGATTTGCTTGTAATAGCTTTTCGTATTGTTCTTTATTAAAAGTATGTGTTGCATCTTGAAATTCAGGCGTATTAAGCAAAGCTTCTAGAATCTCATTTGAAGTTATGCTTACACCAATGTCTTTTGCAAGCATTTCTAACAATTTTTCTTGCACTAAGATTCTAAAGGCTTCTTGTTCTATTTCTGGCATAGGCTTACCATCATCTGGTAGCCCTACTTGACGCATGTATTCAGCAACATTATCATAAATTTCATTATATTTTCTTTGATATTCTTGACGGCTAATATATATGTCGCCAACCTTTGCAACGCTGTCGCTTGATACTGCGGAGAAGCCACCACCACCCCACTCTACCATGCTTGCAAAAACTAATGCCAAAGCACTTACCCATACGGTAATAACTAAATATTTCTTGTGCTTTTGCATCCATTCTAGCATATACAATTCCTTTTGAAAATAATAAAAAATTGAAACAATAATGATCTATGTTTTTTGACTGAAAAAGTTTTGCCATTATAACAGAAAAAATACAATATTTTATAAGTTTAATCTGTTATTTTTCAATTTTTAATTAGTGTTATATTTTGAGTTAAATATAGGTTAATGTGTGGTAAATATGTATATTATTTATGCAAAAAATCTTATAAAATAAGACTTTGAGAATCTCGCCCTACCCTACCCTAGTTTATAGAGTTTCTATTCTTTAAAGATTCTGAAATTTCATTGTGGTTTAAAATTTGCCTTACTTACACAATACATTGCTACAAAGCAATCATCACACATAGGCTTTAATGCCTTGCATTGATACCTACCAAATAGCACAAAGGCTTGGTGTAAAATATTAAGATTCTCTTTAAAAGCTTTTGTTAGATCCTTTTCTGTATCAATCGCACTTTTACTTTTACTTAAACCAAGTCGGTGACTAACGCGAAATACATGTGTATCAACTGCCATGTAATTCATACCCAAAAACTCACCTAATACAACATTTGCACTCTTTTGTCCAACACCACTAAGCGACATTAAATCTTTTTGATTTGTGGGAATCTCGCCATTAAATTCTATCTCTACCTTCTTTGCCATTGCGATTAGATTCTTTGCTTTTGCATTAAAAAAAGAGACAGATTTTATAATCTCTGCGACACTCCCTAAGTCTGCCTTGCTTAATTCTTTTGTGCTTGGATATGCCTTAAATAATGCTGGTGTTACCATATTTACGCGTTTATCAGTACATTGGGCTGATAACATGACGGCTATTAATAACTCATACAAATTTGTATATTGCAATTCGGTTTGTGCGTCTTTATAATGCTCTAAAAATAGAGCTTTAATGTTTGCAATGCGCTCTTTTTTTGTCATTTACACTCACTTTTAATTCTTTGCCATAACTTCTACGGGGTTGATATGCTTTCCATTTTGCACAATTTCAAGATTCAATCTATCATGAATGCGCCCAATGACATATCCCCTTTTTACAACAAAGCCTTTCTTTAAAGTGGGGGCAATCTTATCAAGCATAGAATAGATTGTATGCATTGAGTTTGCATGCTCTACAACCACAACCTTTTTTAGTCCGGGCATTTCTTCTGCATAGATGACTTTACCATCCATAATATTATAGACTTGTGCGTCATTTTTCTTTGGTTTTAACACCACGCCATTATTAAAGATTTTAATCTTATAAGCCGGGTCAATATAATCGCCAAATGCCTGCTCTATCACATAAGAATCAAGTGGGGACCCTGCCCTTTTGCCTGTATATTTTGCAGTTTCTGGACGCTGATATACGCTATCTACTCGTTTTAGCTCTTCAAAGCTATTAATAGTATTTGACGCTTCGGCTGAACTCACCGCTGCATCATACTTTCTTTGTATCGCCTTATTTTGCTCACCTAAGAATTGTTGTGCTTTTTTGCTATCTGTTTTTGCGATTTTCTCTGCTTCTGCTTTCGCCTTTTTCTCTGCTTCTGCTTTTGCTAGGGCTGCTCTCTTTTTCTCTTCTTCTATTTTTCTTTTTCTTTCCCTTTCTAACTTTGCTAGTCTTTCTCGCTCTAGCTTTGCTTTTCTCTCTGCCTCTTGTTTTTTACGGATTTCTTCTTGTGTATTTTTCTTTAAGATATTTAACTGCCCCAAAAGTTTATCAAGCTCCTTTTTTTGCATATCAATAGCTTTTAATCGCTGGTTATAAACCTGCATTTCATTACGCATGTTATCTACTAGAATCTTTTGTTTAGCTATCATTGTTTGCAAATCTTGGTGTCTTGTCTCCTGTGTAGTAATAATTTGCGTTACTTCCTTAATGCTGCTATTAATATCACTAATCTGCTTTACTATGCTTCTTTGCTGCTTTTCAATCTCTTTAATCTCGCTTGTTGTTTGCTTTTTTAGAATCTTAAAGGCTTCTCTTGTTACCATATCTTCAAGATTTAGGCTCTCTTCATCATCAAGCACATAGGCAATAGTCATGTGTTGGAGTATGAGATTTGAAAGCTTTGTTTGTGATTGATTTAAAGAAACATTTAGTGTTGCTAGATTATCTTCAAGGGTTTGCAGTCTTGCTTCTTGGCTTTTATTTTGGTCTTTATTGCTTTCAATATTTTTTGCAAGATTCTGAATCTCTGTATCAAGCTTTTTAATCTGCTGCATATTATTGTTGATGTTTTGTCCCAATGTGCTTAACTTTAGATTGAGATTTGCCCTTTGTTTATCGATATTGCTTTTTTGTGCTTCATTTTTTTGTATATTTTGATTAATCTCATTTAAATCTACTGCCATAGCACCATAGCATAAAAATGCACTAATAAGGATAAATCGCTCAAGGCATTCTCTCATGCACGCGCCTTTGATAATATCACAAATATAACACAGCAACTAGATGATATGAAAGCAGCCAAAAAGAGCTTTATAAAATCTGGTGGAATGCGAAATATATTTAATCCTATATTTAATGCTTGTAATGTTTCAAGTGTGATTTGCAAATTTGCTATATAAAATACAAGGATAACGATAAAAAAACTCGCCAAAAATGAATCTATTAGGGCAAGTTTAAATAAGCTTCTATTGCGTATCCAAATATTTGCCCCCATAATATCCATAATCTCCATTTTATCCTTATTGACATAACGCCATATCTCAATTTGCTTTAACATAAGCATAAAGCTAACAACTGCTAGAATCACCGCAAAAGTAATAACGCTAAATTTAATAAAACTCAATAAAGTATAGTTTTCTAAATGCCTTTTTGAAAAAGTATCAACGGATAATACATTAGGATTTTTTTTCAACACTGCTTCAATCGTGCTTAATCTCTCTGTGCTTGGAAAATACTCTAAGCTTAAGCTATAAAAATAGGGTAATTGCCTTGTTAGATTCGTAAGATTTGTATCATTAATATCTTTTGTAAGTTTTGCAATAGAATCTTTTGGATTAATCTCTGTTAATGCCTTTGCTTCGACTATTTTTTTACGCACAGAATCAAAGCTAATGGGCTTTTTAGCCGTGATTCCAATAGCATATTTTTGCGTAATGAAACGCTCTTGATTTGCTACAATACGCTCTAAAATAAGCAGACATTGCAAGCTAAAAAGCATGGTAATAAGCGGTATAAGTAAGGATAAATGTTGTTTAAGCGTATTCATGGATTAAACCTTCTTTAATTTCTATTTTTCTATATTTTAGATTCAAATGCTTTGGGATTCTATGCGTTACAACGACTATTGTAATGTTTAATTGCTCGTTTGATGACTTCAAAAGTCCCCAAATCATATCGCTAGAATAATCATCAAGATTCCCTGTAGGCTCATCACAGAGAATAAGCCTTGGTCTATGTGCTATTGCTCTTGCTAGAGCTACTCTTTGTTGCTCTCCACCGCTTAATTCCTGCGGATATTTATTTGCTTTATGTAAAAGGCTAATGTGAGAGAGTAATTTTTCTGCTTGGGTTTTTATCTCTGTTTTTGGAAATTTATTAATAATCATAGGTAATGCGATATTTTTTTCTACATTCCAATCTTGTATAAGCTTATAATCTTGGAAAACAATCCCCATTTTACGCCGCAAAAGCATGAGTTTATGACTGCTAATCTTTTTCATATTAGAATGCAAAACACTAAGCTCACCTTCTTGCACGCTGATATTGCCATAAATGGAACGCAAAAGTGTGCTTTTACCGCTACCACTCGCACCTGAAATAAACACAAAATCTTTGGGATATATATTGAAACTTGCATTTTTTATCACAAGCCCTGTGCGTTTGTAGCCTAGACAAAGTTGCTTTGCTTTTATAATCGTATCCATTTATAACCTTTATGCTAGTTTGCTGTTTTTATAGAATCTTTTTTAGTAGATTCTAGTTTATTGGAATCTTGCTTAGAATCTAGCGTGATAGAAGCAGATTCTATAGCCTCTTGCAATATTTTACATAAAAATTTGTGTGCTTGTAAATGAGAGCGGATAGATAAGGGCTTTTTTAGATAATGTAATTTATGATTAGAATCTAGGATTAAATAAGTATTAAAAGGCATATAAAAACTACCAAAAGTAAGATTAGCAATGCTTATATTTTCACTCGCACTAGATTGTGTGGAGTATATATCGCCGATACTAATGAATATAGAATCTTGTATCCACTTCTTATTGCATAAAGATTCTAGAATTTTGTTGTGTTGTGTTGTGTTAGAATCTGGAAACTTGTCATTTTGAGCCTTTGAAAAAGGCGAAAAATCTTTTTTAGATTCCATTTTAGAATCTTGCGTACAATCCCTTGTAGATTCTGTATTAGATATTTCGCTACGCTCAACATGACAATTTGTTGTAGATTCTAGATTTTCTACCAAATCTAGGCAGGGTTTAGGGTGCATGTTTTTAGAATCTAGATTCTGTATTGCTTGGTTTCTAGTATTTATAGAATCTACTTTTCTTTCTAAACTCGGTAAAGAAAACACGCCCCCAAGGCTATCATGATTTTGCTGTCTAAAATCATGCTGAAAAATACGCATTTCATAAATATCCTTTTTCATATTGCTCCATCTTGCCTCATATTTACTTACAATATCTATATCCTTATTTTTTAGAATCTCAAAATGCGTAAAATCCGCACTCATCGCTTCTTTCATACTATCTAACACATATTCATAGTCATCACTACGCAGATTGATATGCCCTGTATCCTTTAAGATTCTAAAGCTATTTTCTAAAAATTCCCTATGAAATACTCTTCTATGCTTTGCCTTATTCCAAGGGACTGGAAAATGCAGGAATATGGTCTCTACGCTTTTCTTACTTAAGGCTTGAATGCCAAGCCTTGCATCAAAATCACAGATAAAAAGATTCTCTAAATGATACAATTCTATCGCATTTATAACCTGCCTTACTGAAGGCGTGTGTATCTCAAAGCCTAAGATTAGCTTTTGTGGATTTTTCTTCGCTAAATCAAGGATATGTCGCCCACTACCAAAACCTATTTCAATATAATCTGGCGTTAATGCAGAAAGTCTTTCAAGATTCACTAAATAGCCTAGCTGCATACCTCTTGTATGCTTATTTTGTGTTTGATTTAAATTATGTGTAATTACATTAAGATGAGATGCGATAAATTGCAATACTTTTTTAATGAATAAAAGATTGCTAGGACGCGTGATTTTATCAACCTTATATAAAAAGTCATTCGCCCTTTTCACACATCGTATAAAAAACATCTCTTCTTCATGGATTATAGGGATTAAAAAAAGATTATTAAATCTCTTATTCACAAGCATTTCTTTTATAATAAAATCATCGTGTGCTATATCGCTATCATATATAAACATGTCTTTGCTAATAAAATGCGGCATATTTTAGCCCTACTTTTTTGCTGAATCTTGCTTAGCTGTATTTGCATTTTGTGGCTCTGGCGATACAGGTTGTGCTGGTTGTAAAACCGGTATATTTGGTGCTGCTGGTTGTGGTGCAAGTTGCAGGGTAACTTGTCTGCTTCGAGTAGATTCTATACCATATTTATCCACACCGACAACATGATAGGTATAGCTTACACCCTCTTTTATACTTCTATCTGTAAAGCTTGTATTTTGTGCTTGATTAAATTTATTGTTTGTGCCATCACTGCCACTACGATATACAATATAGCTCGTTGAACGATTATCACTTGCCCCTTCCCATGCGATTATTGCACTTGTATTTTCTATCGCACCTTTTGTTAGATTTGGTGCAAGTGGTGGTGGAAGTGTCTGTCCGCCAACGCCATTTTCTTGCAAGTTTGATTCCAATTTATATTTATCAATCGCACTGACTTTATAATATCTTATAGCCCCGTGTGAATCTATTTTATCGGTATAAGATTCCCTTGTTACAAAAGCGATTTTTCTATAATTATCATTTAGAGTATTTGATACATACACATTGTAGCCAATCACATCTTTGGAATCACTTTTATCCCATTCTAGCCAAATTTCACGCAATCTATTTTGCGTGGTTTTAATGCCTGCTACAACAGGCGGCAATGCCCTTGTTTTGCCGACTACTAGCTGACTTGGCACAGATTTTGTGCCATCATGACTTTGGGCTATAACTCTGTAGGTATGCTCTGCTCCATTTTCTATATTTCTATCAAAAAATTCTACTAACATGCGATTTGTTGTCGAACCAATGGCAATGAACTTCCCCTTTTTCTCTTGCTTTTCAATAATATAGTTCTTTACAATAGGATTTGGACTAGGACTCCAAAAAATCTTAATCTTTTGTGCGTAATCTTGCGAGGCATATACAAAGCTCACAGGATCTATAAAAGAAGTTTTTACCTTTAGTGGTGTGCTTTTCTTTGATACTTTAGAATCTTTTCCTACTGCTGCAATCGCATAGGTATATTCAGTTTGTGGTTCTAGCTTATCGTCATAATAATGCGTTGAAAAGGCATTTTTTATAAAAGCGATTGTCTCAAACTCTTTCTTTTTATTCTCACGATAAATCACATAGCCATCGATATTTGTCGTATCTTCTGGTGTTTTCCACTCAAAGCCAACAGAAGTTACATCAGGCAATGCACGAAAGGTTTTAACAACAGGTAAATTAGGATCTATCTCATCTTTTATACCCATAAAGCTAAAGATTTTTGAACTTGAACATGCAGAAAATAACACTACATGCAGCAATAAAAATAACATAATAAGACATTGTCTATATACATAAATCATATACCATGCTCCTTGTAATATTTCGTATTTAGAATCTAGTTTCTTGCAATTTTTCTTAATTCATCTTGCCATTGAGATAAAAATGCTTCTAGCTTACTTTCATAGTTAATAAAATTTTCATTTAGGAATTTTAGCAAATCTTTGGGTATTTTTGCACTAAAAACATTTCCATCAAAATAAAGTAGCTGTGCGTGTAGTAGCATTTTTGTCTTATATGTGCTTTTTAGATTCTCTGGGCTATAGAGCATATCACCATAGATATAGCGTTGCAGTGTGCTTAAATGCACCCGTATTTGATGTGTCCTACCACTAAAAAGCCGCACACCAATAAGCTCAAATACCCCATTTTTACTCTCCATAATCTTTCTAAACTCACTTTTAGAATCTCTTGCGAATGGATATTTTTCTTTATCAAGCTTTGCCATTTTCAAGCGATTATTAGGATTTCTCCCCATATAGCATTCCACAAAAGTGTTATGTTGCAAGGCTTTATTAATCACGCAGATATAGATTCTACCCATTGTGCGATTTTGCAGCATTTCAGCAAAACGCAAATGACTAGCATTATTCTTTGCTACTAAAATCGCCCCGCTTGTATCCTTATCAAGCCTATGCACGATACCAAACCTCATTTCTCCATTAATCGTTGATAATTCATAATTTTTTGCGCTTAAATAATCAGTGAGTGTAACTTCTTTCACACTTGGGGCATGATGGACGACTAGATTTCTTGGCTTATTAAGGATAAGATAATCGCTATTTTCATGTATCACTTCTATATCTAGCCCCTGTATTAACTCATCTGTGTTTATTACTTTTGAAGTATTTTTTATTGTATAGATTTCAATACAAGCGCCTTTTTTTAGAATCTGTGATTTTTTTGTATTTTTTTCATTCATTTTTACAAGATTAGATTCTATCCATTGACTAGCTTGTGAGCGTGAAATCTTTAGAATCTCTTGCAATGCGTTATCAAGCCGCATATAATCATGTAAAATACAAAAATGATACAGCAATTCCATTTGTTTTCCTAACACGAAATTAATAAATGAATTTTAGCGAAAACTTGCTATAATTTTGCTGCCTAGAGGTTTCGTGTTTCTCTTTTATAATTGGTAGTCTATTTAAAATATATTTTTGGGTTACGCTTTAGAGCTATGTGTGTCGGTATTTCTGTTCTATTTTTATAGTGAAGGGCTTGATAAGCTTTAAGATCTGCCGCCTAATTAACTCGCAAGACCCTATTTGTTGTAGCTTTAGTCGGGCTTACACAATACACGAGAGTAGCGGATCTTTGGGTATAAGATTCTAACACAAAGGCATATTTTGCAAAACTCATATAATACACTACAATCAATCAATGTTTTAATTATCGGCAATGGTGGGCGAGAATACAGCATAGCCCTTGCCTTGCAGCAAGATAAAAAAGTAAATAAAATCTTTTTCACTCCAGAAAATCCAGCCGCAACGCTATTTTTCAATGCAGGACATTTTAGCTATAAAAACCATGATGAATTATTAACACATATAAAAGCACATAATATAGACTTTGTTATCATAGGACCAGAAGCCCCACTCATGCAAGGTGTGAGTGATTTTTTAGAATCTAATAATATTTTAGTCTTTGGTCCAAGTTATGCAAACGCAAGGCTTGAAGGCTCAAAGGCTTATATGAAAAGCTTTATTCATAAGCTAAACATTCCTACCGCAAGATATAAGGAAATCACACTAAACAATATAGAAACAGGATATAGCTTTATAGACGCCCTGCCCTTACCTATCGTGCTTAAAGCAAGCGGACTTTGTGGTGGTAAAGGTGTGTTGATACTAGATTCTAAAGAAGAGGCAAAGAAGCAATTATTACTTATGCTAGAGGGCAAACTCTTTGGTGATGCAGGGAAAGAAGTCGTTATTGAAGAGTTTTTAGATGGTTATGAGTTATCTGTATTTGCTTTAAGTAATGGAAATGATTATGTCGTATTACCAGCATGTCAAGACCATAAAAGATTATTTGATAATGATAAAGGACCAAATACAGGTGGTATGGGTGCTTATACAAACCTGCCTCAAAAACTCTATAATAAAGTTTTAGAAGAAAAGATTAAAGATAAGATTCTAACTCCAACCTTTAACGCACTAAAAGAGAATAACACACCCTATAAAGGCGTAATATTTGCAGGGATTATGGTGGTAAAAAATGAGCCATACTTACTTGAATATAATGTGCGTTTTGGCGATCCAGAATGCGAAGTCTTAATGCCGCTTTTAAAGACTTCAGCCCTAGAGCTTATGTATAGCTATGCTAAGGGTGAGAGTTTAGAATCTATTGCCTTTCATGATAGTTGTGTTGTATGTGTGGTAATGACTAGTAGCGATTACGCACAAGATTCTAAATCAAGCGATTATCCAGCAAAAATAACTTTTAATGATATAAATCCAAAAGACATAAATACAGAATACGGACATCTCGTATTTGCAAATACAAGCTTAAAAGATTCTGTATTACATGCAAATAGCGGAAGAAGCATAGTTGCCATTGGTAAAGGCAAAAGCCTACAAGAAGCCAGAGATAATGCTTATAGACTTGTAGAAAAGATAGATTTCAAAGGTAAGCATTACAGAAAAGACATTGCGTATCAAGCATTGCGGTAGAATCTTTTGCGTGTTATTTGTCTATGATTTGAGATAAGTTTGAAGATGGATGTATGGTTAAGAACCGCTGCTTTATAGTTATCGCTATGCTACTATCAGCTGTATTTGGCGTTATTGCTTTTTATCTTGATTTCAGGGATAAATATTCATTATAGTTTTATCTGTTTTTACCTAAATCCAATAACATAGCTTTGATCACTACAAGCACAAATGTGTATCTAACAAGGGTTTTAAAAAGCCATTGTCTAGCTAAAAAGCTTTAAACTCATAAACTTAAACACTTAGCATTATTTTTTAAGAATCTATTTTGTGATATTTGTGTCTTTCATAGATTAAGAAAAGCCATTATATACCCCCAGCGTTATAAAATTACTCTCAAACTACATAAATAAGGGAATTGCAAACATACTACATAATCACATGTTTATAATTCTGTATAACCTTTTGTATAACCTTTTAAGATTAAATCAAAAAATTACAAGTAAAATAACACATATTCCAAAGATTTTAACCCTTTAAAATACCCTTACATTATAACTTAAAATCTAATCCTTTTTTATATATGATTTTTATCTAGTGATTATATATTACATTTTCACTTTACAAAGTGTTACAAACCAAGCAATACAAAATTACAAATTAATTAATACTTTGATACAAATTAAAATTACACACAATACAAAAACATTAAAGACTAGATACAAACTTAATAAAACATACAATACAAACATTACTAACAAACAAAAGATTAAAAGATACATTAAAAACATAAAAAGGTATTAAAACATGATTTGTATTTAGATTGTGATTAGCTTGTAATAAATGTATGATTAAGTTATGCAGGTAATATTAAAGTATGTTT
>NZ_FZPK01000032.1 GCF_900198625.1 Helicobacter rappini
GTATAAAAGCTTCATTGATTCATGTTTTGATAAAGTCAAAAACTGGCTTAAGGATAAAATATCATGAGATAAGAATATCCATTGTGTATATATAACGCTTGTTTGGAGTGGCTTTTAGAAACTATTGCCAAGTATAGGCGTATTTTTATTGTTGAGATATGATTTGTTTTAATGATTTAAACATCGTTCTCTGTCCCTTTTGTAATTTTATATCCACTTTTCAACACACAATAAAACACTCTCTCTAACACTCAAAAACACACAAACACATAAAAGCCTTATATAAAGGGTTTTTTGCATAAGTGTTTTATAATATGCTTATATGTTATAATTCCTTTTTTTACTTCCACACGATGTTTTTTTGTTTGTATCTTATGTGTATTTTAGAATGTATTCTAAAAAAGGATACATAAAAGGATACACAAAAACATTACTACATATTAAAGTATGTTTTATGTGCTTAAAGGCATATAAAACTACACAATAAAAGCTTATAAAATCCATTAAGTAAAGAATGCAAAAATTAAAGCATTATTTGCTTGTGTAATTTTAATTTGTATCAAAGTATTAATTAATTTGTAACGCTTTAAAAATGATTTTGTATCAAGTGTTTTATATACTTTGTATTTTGTAAAGGCTTTATTTGTATTTGTGAAAACACACATAAGCATTAATGTTATTATGTGTGTAATGTATATGCTAGTATGCAATATTAATGCTTAACACTTGCAAAGGCTTACATATGCTTTTATGCTCGGCTCTTAGTATGGCATACATGCAAACTAAGCAAAACAATATAAAGCAATTAGTTACACATACTAAGCAAGGCATTAATATACATGCAAAGGCTTATAAAGTGATTGCAATGCAATACAAAGCATAAGCATTAAGCAATACAAGATTATTAAATGTGTTATGTAATTTATATTTGATACTTTGTAAACTTATGCTTTACACTAATATAGATTCTTATCCAAATAGGCGGGTGCAGGGTAATATGGGTACATTTGATTAGATTTCAAATTTCATTTTTTGCACTCCATGCCCTACGCACACCCAAGTAAGATAGATTTTAAAACTTAAATCTCACCTACACAATTCTTAGCTTATTAAAAAGTCTTTATATACGACTTTACTTATACACCACGCGTGGTAGTTTATAGCTAAGTTTAAATAAGGCGCGTTTTATTTGTATATATGTGCGATAGAATGGCTTTAAGATTCTATAATGCAAGGGTATTGCCCCCCCCCCCATCGTTTGCTCTATGCGTGCCATCAGCATTTATGATTGTAGAATGCGAGGCAATGTTATCTTCTCCCACTATAAAAGGCTTATAAATAATATTATCAACATGATGCAGGGCAACATGCTCCATATAAATATCAACGGGGCTATCCCATATCTTTTGTGTGAAAAATGCCTTAGCTGCACTCGGTGTAATATAATAGCCTAATGTGCCATTGGTATTTTTGAGTGAATAATGATAGTTTGAGTTATCAATTTTGTAAATATATTTATCTCTAGATCTTGCAGAAGTAAAAAATCGCACAAATGAGAATGTCGTGCGTTTCATATCTTGCAAAGCAGACAAAAAATGCTTTTCAAAAAATATATCATCTTCTAGCACAATAATTGGCTCATCAAGTCGCACACACTCTTCCCAAAGGCTATAATGAGAAGCATAACATGCGATTTCATTATCAATTAAGATTCTACCATGCCACAAATAGCATAACATAGGATTAAACATTGCTTTATATTCTTTAAAACTCTCACTTTTAGAATCTATTGCATTAAAAAAGCTATAGCTTAAATCTAGCTCTTTAAAAAGCGGATCTTTTTCTAGCAAACTAAGCTTTTCTTGCATATGCGCTTTTCTATCCTTTGATCTCTCTAAATTAATAACAAATATTTTCATATTCTAGCCTTTTATCATTTCTGTTTCACGCCAAAGTTATCTGCACGATCAAGCACTTGATTAATATTTGTATCAATCCATTCTGCTTGTAGCCATTCATTTGGATTTACAAAATGCCCTTGCACAAGTATCGCAAAAAAGAGACTAGTGGTAGTAGCAAAGCCACTAGCACCCATTTGCCCTATTTGCATAAGAGATTGCATATCTCTTGGTAATGTTGGGATTGCGTTTAAATAGCCATAAATTGAGCTTAGTCCTAACACATGATTTAATACCACGAGATTCCCATACGAGCCTATATTGCCCTTGAAAGCTACTATACCATTATTACTATTAATTACGCGCGTATCATTTTCAGCGATAAACTCTATACCATATCGCACAGAAGAGCCCACATGCTCTTTATGATACTTATATATATACTCATCGCCAAAGCGACCAGATGTTTGTGCCTCTTTTATAGGGGCAAAGACATTTAATCGTGGTATATTGGATTCTATATTTGTTTGCTTTGATATTTGAAAAAAGTTTGCTATCCTTTGATTATCTTGATGCCTGATCGTTTCATTAAAAAACTGAAATTTTTCAATATTTGTTGTTAAATCTTGCGGCATGATTACATTATCTTCTAGTTTTTTAATAAGTGTTTGCAGACGAGAATCACTTATAAGTATATTAAACTTTCTGCGTGGATAATTCACATTTGTAGCAATTGGAATCTGAATCTTTGTTTCATTCATCGCACTATCAATAACTTGTATTGTGCCATCAAAAAATGTATTTTTAATAGGCCATGCAATAAGTGAGAGATAGACTACTTTTCCCTGCTTATTCTTAAAAGGATAGGCTTCAAACTCATCATGCCCATTGCTTACTATCACCTTATCTATGAGAGAATCTTTTGTCTTATCATAAAGCCCTAGTTGCTGAATGCTAAAGGCAATGAGCGCACTGCCACCATACATGATTTGCTTTGAAGCAGCGATAACTTGCACTTGTGGTGTGCTTTTATTGATTATGAAATGTTTTGTAAGTTTTGTTTCATTCCCACGAAAAAAGTTTGAGTTACTCCAGTCTCTTACACTCACATGATAAAAGACTTCATCGCCATCAGCTAGATTTGGAATCTTTGGCAATGCGATATTTAGCTCTTCTGTCTTTTTAAGCAGCACTTCACTCTCTTCAACCAACACCTTGCCATCTTTATCCGTAATACTTACATGATATGAAGCAAGACCGCTTGAATCATAGGCATTTAAATGAATGGTATTTTCAGGGTTAAAAAATGAAGTGTGAATGTGATGCAATACTTTATTATTCTCTTTTAATACATAAAGTTCTAGATTTGGCGGGATTCTCTCAAAGCTTGAAGTATGCAGTAAAAGAAAAATGGAGATAAAGATAACACAACTCATTCCCGCTAAAATCAATCGTCTCATACACCACCCCCAATAATGCCATAATATCCAAGCACCTTATTTAAAGTTGCAATAATAGAGGCTAGATAAATAATCACCAAGATTCTATAATGTATTTGTGCGTTCATACTATCAATGAGTCTTGTGCCTATTACCACCCCAACAAGTGAAAAAGCCCCAAGCAAAAGCCCAGCATATAGCACACTATCTGTTATAACACCATGCCTTACAAATGAAAATGTTCCACTCAATGCTGCACACATAATAAAAAAAAGTGAAAGTGGCACAATCTTTTTTGTATCAAACCCCAAAAAATACATAAGCAAAGGCACAAGCATAACGCCACCGCCAATGCCTAAAGAAATCGCAAATACACCAGTCAAACTCCCGATTATAACAAGTATGCCCCCCTGCTTTGCTTTTGTGAGACTTACTTTTTGTGGCGTTTTTTTCACACTAAAAAGGAATTTATAGAATGTAAAAAGGCTAACGCAAAGAAAGATTAAAGCTAAATGTTTTTCTGCGATATACATAAGCACAACACCACTAAATGCCGCACCAATAAAGCCACCAATACCTAAAAATATCGCAGAATCTAAACACAAATTCTTCTTTTTGAAAATATTTATAGCACTCCCAAACACTGATGAAAAAATCATTTGCATAACAGAAATGCCAACCGCATCATGTGTAGAAAAGCTAAGATCTGGCAAAAGATAATGCAAATACAGCATACAAGGGACGATAATCATACCTCCACCAATACCAAATAAAGCAGAAATGCTACCGGTAATAATCCCAAGTATCGCTAAACACACAATTTCCATAACGCCAAACTTTATTTAAAATCAAGGCAAAATTATAACAAAAAACATAAAAAAAGCAGTGATTTTGTGGTATTGCTAGACTTATTGCATCAAGATCTGTTGAGGTGATATTTACTATGAGTAAACAAGTTGTATAGATCGTTTGATTTGGGCTATAAAGAACAGGTTTTTTGAATCTCACTGAATTATGTGCTTATTCATCAGATTAACCTTGGCTGTAATATAGATTAAACAATTGCAAGATAATGTTTTGGCAGTATTATGACAAAGTTTTTGATACTCTTGAAAAAATATGATATTTTCCATACATCCCCTCCCCTTCTACAAAATCAGCGTATTGTAAGTAAGGGCGGCTTTGGGAATCGCAGTTAATTCTCTATTTGTAATATCCCGCGGAAGCTTATAGATCTCAAATACAAGAGAATCTAAGTGTAAAAATAAGGTTTTAATCTATATTTCAATCTCAGTTTATTTTAGCTGGCACAAAATCATTACCCCATTATTAAAAGCTACTCCACCAAAGCAATAATTTGCGAAAAGTTTTTAGCACAAAGACTTGCACCGCCTATTAATACACCATCAGAAATAGAGCAAATACTAGTGATGTTATCCTTATTTACACTGCCCCCATATAATGCTTTTTTAACACCTAAATCCTTTAATATTTGCATAATATTTGCAATCTCTTCAAGACTTGGCGTTTTTCCGCTGCCTATTGCCCAAATAGGTTCATAGGCTATCGTTAATAGCGGATAGGATAGGTCAATATGTTGTAGTTGAGATTCTAAAAAATCCCTAACACAAGGCACACCAGAATCCTCCCCAATACATAGCATAATACGCATATTTTCCTGCATGAAAAACTCAAACTTTTCTTTTATCTTAGCATTATTCTCGCCTAAAATTTGCCGTCTCTCACTATGTCCCAACATGATATGCTTAATCTTTAAGGCATTAAGCACCTCTTGTCCTATCTCACCCGTAAAAGCACCATTTTGAATAGGATAAGCATTCTGTGCGCCAATCTCAAAATGCGTATATATATTATCTGTTAGGCTTGCTTGATTTGGAAACACGATAATATTGTGTTTTTTGGCATTTTGCAAAGATTGGAGTTCTGTTTGCAAGAGAGATAGATATGCTAATGTGCTTTGTGGAGTGTGATTTGCCTTGAGATTTGCAGCAATTGTTTTCATTTATACGCCTTTCATTAATCTTGTGTAGAATTATATATTTTACAATACATTACACTTAATGTATTCTTAGGATTTAAAAACTAAACTATTTGACACTAACACCTATTCTCTTGCAAACTCATTGTCAAAAAACTACCAAATATTAAATTTCTCTCGCAATTCATCAGCCTTAAAACAACCAGATCTATTGTATTTACACACAAATTCTGCAATATTAATAGCTTTTCTTGGATTTTTTCGTATCATACCAAACCCATTCTCATATATCCCAATTGCGAGCATACAAGACGCCAATGTTTTTTCTTTGTAGCACTTCTCTTCCGGACTATTGGAAGCAGATTGTGCAAAACACAGCGTCAAACCTACAGCCAAGAAACAAAAAAATATTTTTTGCATCATAATCTCTCTCCTTGCGTTTTGTTTATATGTAGGCAACAAATGATATTACTAACACTCACCCCTTACAAACTTATTAATACGCACAAAGCCCTCTTTAATCTGTGCTAAATCACAAGCAAAACTCATACGCACAAAGCCATCCATGCCAAATGCACTTCCCGGGACTAATGCAACGCCGACTTTTTCAAGCAATGCTTTGCAAAACTCCATACTATTACCATCATATCCCTTCACATTGTTTATATTAATAAAAAGATAGAATGCACCATCAGGCTTTACAACGCTAATGCCGGGTATCTCATCAATTAGCCCGCATGCAATATCCCTGCGTTCTTTAAACGCCTCTCGCATAGATTCAATATCAGCATCCGCACTGCCATCAAGGGCTACAATTGCGGCTTTTTGCGTGATAGAGTTAATATTTGAAGTGCATTGACTTTGCAAGTTATCCATAAGCTTGATTAACTTTTGATCCTTGCATGCTGCATAGCCCATACGCCAACCAGTCATTGCCACAGATTTACTTAAGCCATTAATTGTAATCGTCTTTTGCATAATGGAATCATTAAGCGAAGCAATGCTTACAAAAGTGCCATCATAGACTAATTTTTCATACATTTCATCACTGATAATCCACAGATTATGTTTCAAAGCAACTTCAATAACTGACTCTAACTCTTCTTTTGTGTAGATCATGCCAGTGGGATTCGATGGACTTGTAAGCACAATAGCCTTAGTCTTTGGCGTAATAGCCCTTTCAAAATCAATACCTCTTGCCTTAAAACCATATTCTTCTTTTGTTTCTACAAATACAGGTTTTCCACCACTATATGTAACTAATTCAGGGTAAGTTACCCAATACGGAGTAGGTATAAGCACTTCATCACTCTCATCAATGATTGCTTGAAATGCGTTAAATAGCGATTGCTTTGCACCATTGCTTACAATGATTTCTTTTGGGTCATATTCTAGATTATTATCTCTTTTTAGCTTTTGTGAAATCGCCTTTAAAAGTTCTGGGATACCAGCAACCGCAGTGTATTTTGTAAAACCGCAGTTTAACGCCCTTATCGCTTCTTCCTTAATTACTTTAGGTGTGTCAAAGTCAGGCTCTCCAGCACTAAAACTCAATACATCTTTGCCTTCTGCTTGCAGTTTTCTTGCTAGATTTGCTACTGCGATTGTGGCAGATTCACTAAGGCTTAAGATCCTCTTAGAATATTGTTGCATTACAACTCCTTATCACATTAAAAGATACAAAATGGTAGCAAAATATTTTCAATTATAAATATAAACGCACATTTAATTTCTCATCTAAAAATAATGAGATGAAAAAACTTAACATTTTGTTTTCATTTGTCATTAAACTAACGGCTATTTTATCTCTCTCTGAAAGCTTTAAGAAAAAGCCTACAAGACAATCAGGCAACGGATGAGAGTCGGCAAACTTTACCTCTAGCTCATCAAAAGCCTTTTCTTTCAAATGTTCTATTTCGCTCACACCTACAATATCAAATAAATCTGCCTTAAATGCTTTAAAAGATTCATAGTCTCTAATAACACCAGTGCAAGTAAGACTAAGCTTTCTCCCCTCTAATTCACCCTCGAGTGTAAATCCCATATTCATAGCAACATTTCCTTAAGTTTAATATTTGTTTTTTCATAATGTTATAGTCCAAAATCTGAATTCATCGCAAAAATAAAGATTCTAAAACCTATATCATTAAATTTAAACGCCGCTAAGACATACGCGAAAAATGCTCTATTGCCTTTGCTAGCTCATCAAGACTTGTATCAGAATCTCCGTGTTTTATAGCATCTTTCATGCAATGTGTTACATGTCCCTCTAAGATGATTTGCCCAACTTTATGTAATGCACTTTTAGCGGCATTGATTTGTATTAAAATATCCACACATGCCACTTCGTCATCTACCATTTTATCAATCGCATTCAATTGCCCTATGATTTTTTTCAATCTTCTATGTATGTTTTTTGCGTTTTCTTGCTCCATTAAAATCCTTATAATCAATCTTAAATCTTTGACTTAATGCACTTTATTTTATGCTATTATAATATTTTATTTGCGTAATCGCAATTTTTCTATTAAATATTAGAATCTTCTTTAATAGATTCGGGGAATGGCATGAAAAAGACTAGCATTATCTTGTTTTTATTGTTTCAAATAGCACTTGGCATAGATATATCTAATATTACTAAGCATTGCAATAAAGGCAATATGACAGCTTGTTCTATACTTGGCGATATGTATTATGTAGCTGATAATGTGCCACAAGATTATGCAAAAGCACAAAAATTTTGGCGTAAAGCATGTCATGCAAGAGAAATGAATGCGTGTTATAACTTAGGTGTATTATATCAAGAGGGGCAAGGCGTATCACAGGATTATAAACAATCTCTTGATTTATACACACAGGCTTGTAATGTCGATCATGCTGCTGCTTGTCTTAATCTTGGCTATTTGTATATGGGTGGCTTGGGTGTAGAAAAAGATGAAAAGAAAGCGCGTGATTTATATATAAAGTCATGTGATGGTAAAAAGGCAGAGGGCTGTTATAGCTTAGGGAATCTCTACTTTTATGGTAAAGGTGGGGATAGAGACTATGAGAAGGCAGCAGATCTGTATGCAAAAGCATGTGAATATGGGCATGATGATGCATGTGATAATCTTGGCGTAATGTATGCAAAGGGCGAGGGCATTGCAAAAGATTATGATAAAGCAAGGGAATTTTTTACCAAAGTGTGTGCGGATAATAGGGCTGGGGCGTGCTATAATCTTGGAATCTTATTTGATTATGGCTATGGTGTGGAACAAAGCTATCCGGAAGCAATTAGACTTTATACTAAAGCATGTGATATGCACCATATCAAGGCTTGTTATAGCTTAGGGATTATGTATAATAAGGGCGATGGTGTGAATATTGACTATCCAAAAGCATTGGGACTTTATCTAAAGTCATGCAATATGGGGCATTCTAATGCGTGTTATAATATTGGGGCTATGTATTATGATGGCATGGGTGTGCGGCGTGATACTCAAGTAGCAGGTGGCTATTTTAGTAAAGCATGTAAATTCGGCGATAAGAAGTCGTGTGATATGCGGTAGGTTGCATTCAAAGTCGTTTTTATATTACAGCGTAAATATCACACATTCAAAAAATCATCTAAGATCTTAGCGTGTAAAACTGCTTCAAATTCAATAATTTCATATTCAGCAACATTATTGATACAAAATGGATCATTTTTAGCAAATGCGAGTGCAGAATCTTTACTTTCAAATCTACCTATAATCAATCCACCATCTTTTGGATTGCGAGGACCTGAAGCAAGAAGCATATTGGAATCATAGCCTAACTTTAAATATGCTCTATGCTCTGCTAAAAATTTTTCTACCTCACTAAAAGGCTTTGTATAATTTACTTTACAAACAAATAATGTATTCATTGTCATTTCCTTTCTATCGAGTTTATATATTGTAATTACAAAATATCAAGATTCTAAAATTTCCATCTTTATAATGTTTAAAACCTTGTTATATAAAAGTATAGTTTCTAGAATTTACTGCCTGTTATATTTGCAAGTGTGAGTAAATTTGTATAGAGTATATGAGTATTAAATAATTCTCTCCTTTAGAATCTATGCTAAAAGTCTTGCTATCGCTTGGCACTAATAAATAGAATCTCTTGCTTATTGTGGTAGGCAAAAAAAATTAAAAGTGTAGTTTCTAAATATTCTTACCTTAAACCTCACACCCCTTCAAACATAACAATATAACAAATATTCTAAAATCCCTTACTCCACATCAATAAGCGAAAAAACATGTGTTTTAGATTCTATCTCTTTTCTCTCTTTGTTTTCTGCAAATTCAAGTAGATTTACAAGGCAGCATAGCTCAATACATTTTGCTTCAAGTTTTGAGATGAGTTTTAATGCTGCACAAGCTGTGCCACCTGTTGCCATTAAGTCATCAACAAGAATAACATTAACACCTTTTAAGCCTGAAAAGGCATCTTCTTTTATCTCCATAGAATCTTTTCCATATTCAAGTGAGTAGCTTTGTGAAAGCACTTTGCCGGGTAATTTACCCTTTTTTCTAATCGGCACAAATCCAGCATTCAGTGCAAAAGCTAGAGCAGAGGCTATCATAAAGCCCCTTGCTTCAATGCCGATGACATACTCCACTTTATAGGCTTGGTATCTGTGTGCTAACATTTGTATGTATTCATTAAAGAGTTTGCCATTATGCAAAAATGTCGTAATGTCTTTAAATAAGATTCCCTTCTTTGGAAAGTCTGGCACATCTGTGATTGCTTGCTCGATTTCTTCACGCAATGTGGGCTTGTGTTTTGCCATTTTTACTTCAGTTTTGGTTTGTAGAATCTTCTAGCATTAAGTCTTCTTCGCTAAAAGCATTAATGGGCTTTTCAATCTCATTGGTCTTTTTTCTTACCATACTTAATCCCTTTGTAAAATTTAGTCTAAAAAACATCACACTATCCCTATGTAAAGATTATAAGAGTGCTTCTATCTTTTGCTCTAAATCTTTAATTCGACTTTTATAGTTGTCCGTTTCTATACGATATTGTGAGTTTCTTTGCTTGAGTGTTTTAACCTCACTTTTCAAAGAATTAAGCTCTTTTGTCAATATGTCAATATTACCTAATGCCCTTTGGAGTGAAAGCTGATGCTTTTGTATTAAAACCTCTGTTTCCACAAGAGTATATTTCATGTGTGAAGATTCTTTTCTCTCTTTTTGTGCTATGCTTTTATAGTAAAAAGCCGCTACAACCATGAATAAAACAAAGAGAATAAAAATAGTCAGTCCAAACCAAGCAACTACATCACCCATATTAATCCTTTGTATTTGTGAGTTTTTCCACTCTTATTGCATGTCTGCCGCCCTCAAAAGTCTCGTTTAAAAACACTTCTATAACAGCTTCAGCAACTCCAGCTCCAATCACCCTTTCCCCCAAACATAACACATTTGCGTTATTATGCTTTCTTGCGACAGCAGCCATATAGGGATCAAAACATAGGGCAGCACGGATAGCTCTATGCCTATTAGCAGCAATACTCATTCCAATTCCACTACCACAAATGAGTATCCCGCGACTATTTTCAATATCTTTTAGCATTTCCTGACACACAGCCTCTGCCATATCGGGATAATCCACACTATCACTGACATGCACGCCTAAGTCCTTAAAAGCAATGTTGTGTTCTTTACAATACTTTGTCGCCACTTGCTTTATCTTTAGTCCTGCATGATCACTTGCTATGAATAACATAATTTTCCTTTTATTAAAGTTTTAGAAAGAATAAGAGCGTATTTTTCATAATCCATAATATTGCTTCATTTGTCGGCGGAAACAATAAAATGATAATGAGTAGAATCATACCATATTTTTCAACATTATTATACAATCTTGCAAAGAAGCTATTATTGAAATAAAGTCCTATATACGCTAAGATTAATGCACCATTAAGCGGTGGAATAGGCAATAGATTAAAGATAGCAAGCATCACATTTACTTGCAACAAAATGAAAAAGAATTGCATAAGAAGACCGCCACTTTGCATAAGTCCTAAATCTATGCCAAATCGCAAAATAACCACACAGCACAATGCAACAAGAAAATTAAAAAATGTCCCAGATAATGCGACATAAAGACAGCCTTTATAGCCCGTTTTTTCTTTAATGTTTTCATAGTTTATCGGCATAGGCTTTGCATATCCAAATATGAAATTTGCTCCTACAATAATTAATGTAAATGGAATGATAAAAGTGCCAAGTATATCAACATGTTTCAAGGGATTAAGTGTTATACGATTAGAAACCCTAGGTGTTTCATCACCATAACGCAATGCCATTAAACCAGATAGAATCTCCCTGCCAACCGCAGAAAATAATAATGCAACGACATAAAAACTAATAGTTATTCCAACTTCAGTTGTATCTAAATCGTCCATACCAATCCTTAAAACTACCTTGAAACACTACACATATTAAAATCTATCTAAAGATTATAGGGTCTAATTTCACCCTCAAATTTCTGTGCATCTTTTTGTAAAGTTTCTATACCTTTAAACATTCTTTTCCATCGCACTTTATAGCGATTGATAGGATTGCTTGCTTCTGATTCTATACTATCAGTCAAAGTTATGCTAAAGTAGGTAAACCAAGGCTGCCCTACAATGCGACTATAATCTACCACGCCCCAGAATCTAGAATCTTCACTATTATCGCGATTATCCCCAACCATGAAAAAGCAATCCTCATCAATTTTTTTATAAAAAAACTCTTCTCCATTTTCACTTCTCATATCCATACCTATGTTACCACTATTTGCACGGATAAACATTAAATCATAACTTTGAAAAGCTCTTGTCTTAGAAACAGTTGCTCCAAGATAGGGACCAATATATTCACTAGAATAAGGCACTTCTATATAACCACCCTTCTCTCCATAATGAATCCCAACATATTCTCTAGCATACGGCTCTTTTACATACCTTTCATTTAGAAACTCTTTTGTTTCATAGTCTTTAAAATGCGTATCAATATAGGAATCTCCCTCAAATGGTCGCAAATACATGCCATCTTTTGCAAATATCACTTTATCACCACCGATCGCAAAATTTCTCTTTACATAATATGTCTTATCATCGCCGGGTGGATTAAATACGACTATATCCCCCCTTTTTGGTCTATCCCCCTCGATTAAATGCCTATTGCCGTGAAAATCTGGAAGTATTGGTATCTCAAGCCATGGAATCTTTGGTATTGTGATTCCATACGAGTATTTTTTTACAAACATCATATCGCCCTCATACAGAGAGCCAACCATTGAGCGACTAGGGATAATAAAGCCTTGTGCCACAAAAAACACTAAACATAACACAATTACAATCGCACCAGTCCAACTTGAAACAAAATTGCTAATCCATCTTAGAATCTTCATATACACCCTTATTCAAAAAAGTTTTAGAGAAACTATACAAAAGTGCAATTCTACTATTAAATACTTAATATTTAGATTTTCCCTTTGTATTCAATATATCTTAAGGATTAAACTAAAACTAGTTTTCATGGCATGATTTTATATTTCATCACACCAAGATTCTATAAAACAATATGTTGTGTTAGAATAAATATGCTATGATTTTACAAAATTGTGCAATTTTATTCATAAAGGCTTAATATGGCAATGTCAAATATCGATCAAGTAACAAGTTTGCATAAAAATAACGAGTTGCAGCTACTTTGCTTTCGCTTAGAAAGAGGAAAAGATTTATATGCGGTGAATGTATTTAAGATACGGGAAGTTGTGAAATATAATGGGGCTGTTACTATTGTGAGCCATGAGCCAAACTCCCTTGTAGAAGGGCTTATTACAATAAGAGAACTCACTATACCACTTATTGACATGCGGAAGTGGTTTTTCTATGATCCTGCTATGCCTACAAAGAATCTGCGTAATTATGCTGTGCCAAGACAAAAGGGTGAAGATGATATTATAATGATATGTGAGTTTTCAAAATGGACTATTGGTGTGCGTATTTATGAGGCAGATAGAATCTTAAATAAAAAATGGACAGAGATAGAGCAAAGTGCAGGTGTTGGCAGTAGCGGTGGGGGTAATGGCAAGCTTGTCTCACGCACAAGATATTATGATGGTAAATTAGTGCAGGTCGTTGATATTGAAAAAATGCTTGTAGATGTATTCCCATGGATTGAAGAAGAGAAAAATAAAGAGATGGAGAGCATTAATCAAGTTGTTACTACTAAAAAGATATTACTTGCAGATGATAGCCCAAGTGTGCTAAAAACCATGCAAACCATTCTTAATAGACTAGGCGTTATACATCTTGATTTTATCAATGGACAAAAATTACTCGATCATTTATTTAGCCCTGATACAGATATTTCAGAAATTGGGCTTATTATCACTGACTTAGAAATGCCTGAAGCAAGTGGTTTTGAAGTGATTAAGCAAGTCAAAGCAAATGCCGCATCAAAGCATATACCTATTGTTGTAAATTCATCAATGAGTGGGACGAGTAATGAAGAGATGGCGTTATCACTTGATGCAGATGAGTTTATATCAAAGTCAAATCCTGTTGAGATTGAAAAAGCTGTGCGAGAGTTAATGCTGCGTTAGTTTTATTGCTTTTAGATTCTATAACTTTAAATTTTTAGGATTATCACAATGCAGCAAACAGAAAATACACTAAACTGGCACAAAGACTTTTTAGATAATAAGATTATGTTACAACAAGTGCTAAATAATACAGATTTAGCCTTTAGGATACAAACACCAAGCTATGCATTATGTAAAGATTCGTTAGACGCAAATATTACGCTGCTACAAAATGTCGCAAAAGATTCTGGAGCAAATATCTTAGTTGCATTAAAGGGTTATAGCTTTTGGAGGGCATTTGAAAATATCCGCACAAAATTACAAGGGGCTACTTGCAGTGGTGTAAATGAAACGCTTTTAGCATTTGATAGCATTGCCACGCCTTTAATGCAGCAAGATTCTAATATAAAAGAAGTGATAAAAGCGTTACTACCTTATCTAAAAAATATCTCAAAGAATCCTACCATAAAGCCTTCACACGCACAAATTATAGAATCTCTTTTTAATAATCTAGATACAACACTAGAAAATCAAGATAATTATCAAGCCCTTTGCAAAGAGATCCCTTACGCCCTATTAAATATGTTTATACATAAAGAAATATGTGTCTTTGCCCCAGCTTATAAAGAATCTCAAATGCAAAATATATTACCTTATGCAACGCATATTATCTTTAATTCCTTAGGGCAATGGGAGCGATTTAAGCCTTTTATAGAATCACAAAATAAACTTATTAAAGAGTTTTATCAAATACTATTAGAATGCAAAAAAAATGGAGTATTACAAGTTGAGCTTCCAAAAAAGATTCCACAAATTCATATAGGACTACGCATTAATCCCTTGTATAGCGAAGTTAGCCCGCCTATTTATAACCCATGTATCCCCAAAAGTCGCTTAGGTATCATACCCAGCGTTTTTTATAGAGATTTAGAGAATCTTGCTAAAAAATATAACTACACAGATACACTCTCATTTTTTAAAGCACATTTTAGCGGTTTGCATTTTCATACACATTGTGAGCAAGATTCTAGTGCCCTGCAGCGGACACTGCCACATGTGATAGGGCATTTTGGCGATTATCTTTCACATTGTGAATGGGTGAATTTTGGCGGCGGTCATCATATCACACGAAGCGATTATAATTGCACCTTACTTGTGAATCTCATTAAGGACTTTAGAGAAAAATATAATGGCATTCAAGTCATGCTAGAGCCCGGCGAAGCAGTAGGTTGGCAAACAGGCGATTTAATCGGTGAAGTGGTAGATATTGTAGAGAATGAGGGCTTAGTAGCTATACTTGATGTGAGTGCGAGTTGCCACATGCCAGACTGCCTTGAGATGCCTTATCGCCCCGCATGCTATAAGATTACAAAAGATTCTAAAGGAAATGCGGTTATAGAATCTGATTTAGGTGAAGAGAAAGGAAAATATTGCTATCGCTTTGGCGGACCCACTTGCCTTGCAGGTGATGTAATCGGGGATTATAGTTTTGATACGCCCCTAAAAGTTGGCGATAAAATAGCATTTGTTGATATGATACATTATACTATTGTAAAAAACACAACCTTCAATGGTGTAGAACTCCCTAGTCTTGGTGTTGTAGAGAATGGTAAGTTTAAACTATTAAAGCAGTTTGGCTATACAGATTTTAAGGAACGCAATTAGACTTGTGTGGGAGAAAACTCTAAAGCAGAATATTTTAGGATCTGCGTTTTCCATCTCATTTAAAGTTAAATATCGCAGAATATTGTATTCTTTTCACGAAAAACCGAGTTTTCTTGCGGGACGGATAACCCCAGATAAGTTTGTGTAATAATTAAGCCATAAATAGCAATGCCAAAACTATTTCTTAAGTTTTAGAAAAGTTTCTAAAACATCTAAAAACCCTTGCAAATCACTTGATTCAATATCTCCAATATTTGCTATGCGAAACATATTTAAACCAGCAATTTTTCCGGGATAAATCGTATAGCCCCTTTCTTTACAATAAGAGTGCAATTCATTAAACTCCATATCATTAGGAAGAGTAATAGCTGCAATAATAACACCATAAGAGTTTTTTGGATAGATATCAAAGCCAAGCCGAGTTAAACCATCTCTTAGAATCTTATTGCTTTTTTCATATCTTTTATAGCGATTTGTTAAGCCCTCGCGTTTTAACTCACCAATAGCTTGTCGCAAGGCATAGAGTGTTTGCACGGGTGGTGTAAATCGCATTTGATAATTATGTATGAAATATTCATATTGTGCTTTTAAGTCAAGATAAAGGCTTTTTGCATAGGTAGCCTTCAAAATATTTGCTTCATTGGCAATTACAAAGCTTATCCCTGCCATTCCTTGAATGTTTTTATTGCTTGATGCAATAATGAAATCCACAACATCAAGACTTAAGGGATAACACGCATAGCTACTCATACAATCAGCAATTATCTTAATATTTAAAGGTTTGCAAATACGACTTACAGAATCTAAATCATTGATAAGACCACTTGTTGTTTCGCTATGGATAAGGGCTAAAAATTGCGGTTTTTCCCTTTGTAGAAACTCATCTAACTTTGCAAAATCAATGGGCTTTAAAAAATCAGATTCAAACGCTACATAGTTAATACCTGCATATTTTGCCATATCAGCAATTCTTTGTCCATACGCACCATTTATGACAATCGCTAATTTATCATTACTGCCTACAACGGAGCTAATACACGCCTCAACCGCTAGAGTCCCACTCCCACCAAAAAGCACCGCCCTTGCCTTATCACCACCCTCCACAAATTCAACAAGCCCTTTGCTCACTTCTTCCATAACTCTGCCAAACTCTTCTTCTCTCGGACAAACATCTTCTACCACTTGTGCTAGTTTTATGCTTAGGGTTGTGTTCGCTGGACCCGGGTTTAAAAGTATGTTTTTCATATTTTTCCTTTTTTATAATTTTATTGAGAATCTTTTTTAAGAATCTTTGGAATAATAAGCTTTTTTGCTCGCTCTAAATGTTCTAAGCAATCAATCTCACACCATATAAGATTATCAATCTTTAGCACATCAAAACCTTTTAGTAAATATTCATAATCATTTTGACTATGGCAATCAAGCTTCACAAAGCTTTGCAAAGAAATCTTAGAGATACCAACTAGCTCTCCATCAATAGAATCTAGCTTTGTCTTATCCTTGCTTAAATCTTGCAATTTATCTTGCACAATACTCATATACACTTCATCGCCACTCTGTGTTGCGCCACTTGCTAAAACAAGATCTTTTCTTTCATCTTGAAGCAGAGCCTTAATCGCCAAAGGCTCATATACCAAATCAGATTCTAAAAGTAAAAAATCTTGTGTAATCAACTCTCTTAAACACCACAACGTATAAGCACTCCCAGTAGTTGCAAAGTCTTCATTTTTATGTGTTATTATCTTAAAATCTTTAGCTGAAAGCCTATCTGCTAGGGCATTATAAGCTTTGTTTTCATAACCTGTGCCAATGATAACTTCTTGTATGCCTGCTTCCTTTAAAAGCCTTAAGCTTCGCTCAATCAAAGTTTCGTGTAAAGATTCTATATATAGAAAGCCTTTTGGTAGATTTTTCTTAATATCGCCAAGCCTAGAGCCAAGCCCAGCTGCTAAAATAACCGCTTGCATTAATCTTTTTTCTCCATTATGACATTGAATCTAAAAGGTGAATTCGCATAACCTTTAATATTTTGTTGCTCGATATGAATCTCGCACCGCTTAGATTTTGCAAACTCCACAAATAAATCCTTTGGATAATACAAATGTTTTGTTGTGCCTTCATATAGCTTTTCATAGTCATCACCACATATTTGCTTTTTATAGGCAATGTCTGCTTCTCTTTGTTCTAAATCTAAAATATCAAGGAATAAAACCTTTTTTCTAGCTTTATCAATCATTTTTGCAATCACTTCTTTTGCATACTGCAAAGATGGAAAATAGTGAAACACACTAAATGAGCAAACGCTATCATAAGCCACAGAATCTATATCCCTTGCTTCACCTTGAGTGATATTTGCACAAGGCAATGCTAACTTTGCAATACGAGATAGATTCTTGGAATAATCAATACCGCCAAGATTTTTAAAACCTAAAGTATGAAGTGGATTTTTTAGCACATTACATTGAGACAGCATTTGCCCCCCCCCCCCCGTAGAATCTGTGTTTGTATTTATGCTATTTATAGCTGTTTGATTGTTTTCTGCTTTTTGCATATTCATTGCATAGAGAAACGCACCAGCCCCACAACCTACTTCATACATACTATCACATTGCCCCAACTTAGCTTTTTGGAATATATCTGCAATAAAATTACGATAAGTCTCAATGCTAAACGAACCGGTTTTAGAATCAAAACCATTACATCGTAATAATTCTTGTATTACTTCGTTTGTATCCGCGTTTTGAAGATTCATATTAGAATCTAACCTTTTGCTTTCCCAAATATCCTGCCAAGTTTTTGTTTGCATTTTTGTTCCTTATTTTGAATTTATTTTTTAAGCTTCAGTTTATGAAACTTCTCTATTTTTAATTTTTGTTCCCAACTATTGTCTCATCTTGTAGTTTTGCAGAAACCCATCTTGCATTAAAACTCATCGCTACACTCCTGCATATACTTGCTTAGTCTTTGAGCCACTTCTTGTGGTGTAATCTTTGGTCGTCCTAGTTTTTCTTTAGAGCCTTTTTGGATTTTAAGGTAGATAAACCACGCCCCTTTTTTAGAATCTAAATTGCTAGGATTTGCATTCTTGGATTTTGTGTTGTTAGAATCTGTTTGAGATTCTGCAATACTAGAATCCACAATTCTAGTATTTTGCAAGTATGGACTAGTGCTTCGCACGAGTGCGGTGGTGCTAGTGGGGCTTTTTGTAGATTTTAAGGGGGAGCTAGACATAGAGTCTGCGTTCGCAATCGTGTCGCTCACCCTAAAATCCACAAAATCGCTGCTATGACTACCCAAAGACGAATTGCCATAAGTTAAAAACGCTTTTACATAGCTTTCAAACTCTTCTAAACTCTCCGCTATATACACATTCACATACCCACACGACCTAGCAATACTACTAAAATCCACAAAAGGCGAGAGATTAAACTGCCCACCTGTGCTATCGTGGCTCTCATTATCTAGTAAAATATGGCAAAAATTATCCCTATTCCTTGTGTAATACGCATTTGTGCTTAATGCACCAAGCCGCATAAGCAGGGCAGAATCACCATCTATGGCAATGACTTTTTGTCTGCTTTTTAACGCAATACCAAGTGAGAGAGAACTCACACAGCCCATAGAGCCGACCATATAGAGCTGATTTGGACTATCCTCTATTTCATATAGTTCCCTGCCACATTTACCTGTGGTAGCAAACAACAAGGCTTTAGAATCTTTTGCTAGGGTATGCAGGACACTCAAGGCTTCTAGCCGTGTAGGCATTGTGCTTGTGGGTTGTGTAGGTTTAGAATCTAGCTTGGATTCTGTGTTGCTGGAATCTTTAGTTTCTAATGTTGTAGTGTTGATTTTAGGATTTGTTTGAGATTCTAGGCTTTTAGAATCCGCAATTCTAGTATCTTGGCTAAGATTTGAATGTTGTGCAAAACGAGGCGAAGGGAGTTTGCTAGACGCAAATGATTGAGCCGAGTTGCCGCACTCATTCAAAGATTGGCTAAGAGACGAATTGCCAATATCGCTTAAAGCAACTTTAGAAAAAGTTTTATCTCTTACAATAAAGAAAAAACTCTCCCCCTTTTCCAACCACTCTAAAGCCTCTTGCACCTGCATTTTAGCCCTATCCGTATCTGAATCTAAAAAGGCATACTTCATCTCGCAAGTCTCTAGCAATGTATCCGTGATAACGCCTAGCAGCTCGTGCTGTGGCTCATCTGTATTTTTACCGCTAGAATCCCTTTCACCACGCAAGGACACAAAGCCTAGAATTGGAATCTTAAAAGTGTAGTTAAGGCTTGTTAGGGGGCTTAGAGCGTTGCTTAAGCCGCTATTTTGCATTAGCACCACGCCATAAGTCGGCAATTCAGCTTGTGGCGATAAATGCGGGAGCTGCGAAAAATCTTTGCGGTCATTTGCGTTTAGCAAACTCCCTTGAGATTTTCCTTGCAACCCACATTTTTCACTCACAATCTTAGAATTGCTGGGGCTTTCTTTAGGACAACCACCAAAATCACTCAAAGTTACTTCCGCCTGAGAGTCTTTATTGTTGGAATTAACTTGAGATTCTGGGCTTGTGGATTTTTCGCTACGCTCAAAATGAAAAGGGGTAGAATCCATAATTCTAGTATTTGTGGTGGTGCTTTGTAGGTTTTGTGTGAATTTGGGGGCAGAAGTTACCTTAGTGGTAATGACTGCCTCCAAAGACACACAATCTTGCGAATGATTACTCAAAGACGAATTGCTATGAATTAGTCGGCACAAGCTTATCCCACTTGCAATCGCCACCGCATCCCCCTCATTATTACTCATAATGAAACGCTCACTATTAATCGCATAATTAATAAGCGGTGCAAGATATGAGCAAGGCACACCGACAAAATCCCTTAATCCCACACTCTGCAAATAATCACCAAATTCTTGTGTGTCTAACATAGTTTTCCTTTAAGCGTAATGACTAAAATACCTAAAAACACATTTTGCGGAAGTATTTTTGAGTGTTTTTCAAAAATCCGCAAACCAAAACTCCGCATTCTAGCAATATGGTTTTGCTATCTTGGAATGAAACGCTTCAATGCAAACTCCCAGCCATTCTAAGATTGTGAGTGCTAGTTTGGTGGTTGTCAAAAAATCGTGATTGAGCGATTTTTGAAGACTCCGCCGAAATAGTGCCACAAGCTGAATTGCTAAAACGCAAAAACATTATATTGTCCCCGGAATAAGTGAGAGAATCTCCTTCACACTCATACAAGAAGATTCCATCTCCTTACTTCTATCAAACTCTAAAATCCCTTGTGCGACCTTTTGCATCGCTACAAATGAAGCCCTAAGCAAGTGGTTTGCATAAATAATAATATTTGCCCCAGCTTCACCTAGCTCTTTTGCGGTGATTTCATTAAAGCTTGTAGGCACGACTACCACAGGTGTTTTAGAATCTTTCTCTCTAAAGGCTTTGAGAAAAGCTAACACTTCATCAGGGCTTTTTTGGCGTGAATGTATCATTATGCCATCTGCCCCAGCGTTAATATAAGCAAAAGCCCGCTTCAGTGCGTCTTCTTGCCCTTTGTCTAATATCAAAGATTCAATGCGTGCGATAATCATAAAGTCTTGTGTAATTTGTGCGTTTTTCCCCGCTCTAATCTTGTCACAAAAGACTTCAATGTCTTCTTGAGTTTGCTCTACATCATTACCCAAAAGTGAGTTTTTCTTTAACCCTGTTTTATCTTCAATGATGACCGCGCTAACACCCGTTCGCTCCAAACTTCTTACAGAAAAGACAAAATGCTCTATCTTGCCACCTGTGTCGGACTATTAAATCA
>NZ_FZPK01000057.1 GCF_900198625.1 Helicobacter rappini
TTATATGTATTAAATCCTACTACTGATAATGATACATTAAGGTTTTAAATATGTATGTGTTATGTGTTTGCAAAGGCTTACATGTGCTTATGTAATGTATATGTTAGCATGCAATACTTAAAGATTAACACATACAAAGGCTTAAATATATTTATATGCTTTTATGCTCGGCTCTTAGTGTGGCATACAATGCTAACTAAGCAAGGCATTAATATACATGCAAAGGCTTATAAAGTGATTGCAATGCAATACTTGCTTTATATGTTACTTTTTATGTTATGTGTTATGCTTTGCTAACCTCAACATTAAGCAAATATATTACATGATGAGGTTATAAGCTTGTTATGCTCGGATCTTAGTATGCAATGCAAAGCAAAACATAACACACTTGCAAACAATACAAAACTATAAATCTACACACAATAACACAAAGCAAAACATTAAAGCAAGGTAATATAAAACAATGCAAAGGCTTATAAAGCAATATAAACAAGGCTTTAAATCTTTATATATTCTAGTTTTCATTTGCTTACAATCTCTACTTCAATATGTTTAACAAATTCTTTATTATTGTTAATGTTATTATTATCTTTGTTAATGTTTATTTGTTGTGCGAATGCAGGGGGTTTTGGTATAACTTGCAAGGTATCGTTAATATCTTTTATAGCACTTGTGATATTTTTTAAATCTTTTGTATTTGTGATTCCATTGTCTAGCAAATCATTACTTATTTTTAAAACCTTGTCGCTTAAATTTTGAAATATATATGCAAAATAAGGGTTTTTTTGCTTTACTATCTCTATAACTTCTTTAACAATCAAAGTATTTATATTTTTGCATTCTGTTAAATCGTTATTTTGTGTATTTTGCAAGTGTTCGTTAATTTGCAAACCTCGTTCGTTAATTATTTTTTCAAGCGTTGAAAAGCCGCTATTTAGGGCATTTGTAGCATGTTGTGCCTGTTGTTAATTCTTATATTATTTTCTTTAATATACTTGCTTAATGTGCTTTTTGAAATGTTATATTCTTTAGCTAATTTTGATATTGAATAATACCCTGTTTGATACTTTGGAATGATTTCTTTATATGGTATGCTTATTTTTCTACTCATTTTTATGATTACCTTTATATTTGATATTTTGGAATGTTTAATTTTAATTTGTATCAAATCTTTAATTAATTTGTAATTTTGTATTGCTTGGTTTGTAACACTTTGTAAAGTGAAAATGTAATATATAATCACTAGATAAAAATCATATAAAAAAAGGATTAGATTTTAAGTTATAATGTAAGGGTATTTTAAAAAGATAGGAAAGAAACAAAACTTTAAAACCTTATTCATACACCATAATCAAAACTGAAATCTTTAGAATATATGTTGTTTTACTTGTGATTTTATGTAGTAATGCAAAAAGGATGCACAAAAAGTAAAAGGGCTTTTTTGCTTAGTGTTTAGAGTGTCGGTATTTTGGGTGTTTGAAGCTTGAAAAGTGTTATATCTGTAATTAAACATTGAGTGCCGATGCAATGGTGAATTTCCTAAATACAGATAGCTTTACACTTGGTGCGTATGTAGGCTTTGGGCTTGGCTATGGTATCACTGGTATTACGGATCAAAAAGCAGCGATTGATATGTTTCTTGGCGATATGAACTACAATGGATTCAATATCCCTATCAATGTAGGTATCGCAGCGACTTTTGCAGGTTCTCATAAAGTAGAAATCAGTGCAAAAATCCAAGCCCTATCAGCTGGATATAGCTCAAAGACTAAGAATGATAAAAGCGAAATGCTAATAAATACACATGTGATTAATGTAGGTTATTCTTACATTTTCTAATGTTTTATAGGACATAACCTTTACTTGTTCTGCCCTATTTTGTTCCAACATATTTGTTCAGTCTTACAACCTTACACTATTAAAATTCTATTCCCACTTTTAAAGTGGGAATCTTTTGTATTCTAAACTTGCTTTTTTATATTAATTTAGAATTTAGATTCCAATAAAATACAGGTTATTGCAGCTTTAGAATCTAAAATGTTGTTATCTTATGTGTTAAGAAACAAAACACTTTGTTCGATATAACAATTGCTTGATACTTTACTTCAACGAATATATATAAAACTACAACAAGTTCCACAATAACAACTTACACTATCTCAGCTACTTAAAGTTAAGGGCATGATTCCCTAAGTATTCCTTTGTGGGATGACCGCTTCTAAAGATCATTAATCGCATGGGATTATAAAGCTCTTTTGGGCTTTGCAAGGCAAAGAGATTAGAATCTGCCAAGTCATTTCGCACAAAAAAAGCATTGATACCATTTAAGTTTGTAGCAACTAACTTATAACCTTTTTTCTCTCCAAGATCTGCTAAAGCCTGCAGAGACGCCCCCTGTCTATCCGTGCCATCCCATACATGCTCTTTGTTGTAGGGCATAATCCAGCGAGCTGGTGGTGGGAACTTCGCATTATATTCCACGACAATTACACGCGGATGAATACACTCAATTGCCTCAAAGATATAATAATCATTTCCATCAATATCAATCGACAATAAATCAATCTCATCAATCTTTGCAGCACCATTCTCTTGCATAAGATCATTAATGTTTTCACGCGTGATAAAGGCATTCACAACCTTTAGTCGCCCCTCACTTATTGGACTAGCAAACTTCTCTTGAATCTGTGCTACATATTCACTGCTGCCCTCCATAAAGACGCCATTCCACCCTTGCAGAAGCAAAAAATGCGTATTACTCTCTAGCCCATCTTGCACGCCAAACTCCACAAAGAAGCGATTTGTCGTGCCTATACGATTAAATATCTCTTGTATGATTCCATCTTCATCATTTTGACTATATGCTTTATATCCAAAATGCTCAAGTCGTCTAGGATCGCTGTATTTTTTCGTTGATAATAATTGTGTTTGCAGGATTTCAGCTTGTAATGTATGAATACTGGAAGAATGCCACATTTGTGCAGTCATATATCCCTTTATTCGTCTTTTAAAAGTAGTGCTTAGAAACATGAGATTCCTTAAATGTTAGAATATAGCCTTTACATAAGCAAACGCAACTATACAAAAAAAAAAAAACGATTCAAGGGTTTTTGATGTTTTCTTATATTACATGAAATTTATCTCGCAAACATACAGAGTGGTTTGAGTTGTGATAATATGAAATGCAATTACATTTTTCTCTCTTTACATAATGTTTTATTTACCCTTGATTTGTTTTTTTTTTTTTGTAGAATGCCAAACTCATTACAAATTTTTAAGGAGAAATCATGGGATTTGAAAAGAGTATCAAAGCCATCATTTTAACACTAGTGCTTATTGCCTATGCGTCATATGCTGAAGAGACTACAGAAGAAAAAAATGGTGCGTTTATTGGTTTGCAGTTAGGAAGCTCCATGATACAAGCAAAAAAGAAAACTTTTTTAGCCGATAGAACTGATGAGTACGCATGGGAAAATAGCCATATTGCTTATGGATTACTTAGTGGATATCAACATTGGTTTAACAATAAAGTTGGTATGCGCGGATATGCTATGTTTAGTGGCTATAATTTCTATGTGTTGCAATTTGGCGTTGGTGTTGATGTAACATATAGTGCTGTAAAAGTGGGATGTGGAAAATTTGGTATTGTTGCTGGTTTGCAAGCAGGCGGTGTATATTCCTATGATTCATGGTATTGGTCAGGTAGTTTTAAGCATAATAATCCATTTGCACTTGATTTAGCTGTGAATGCTGGTATGCGTTATTCAGGGAGCAAGCATACAATGGAATTAATAGTAAAGATACCTTTTATAGGAGTTCATTCGGAGGCATACACTATGGATATATCTTCTGAAAAACATGAAGATTATTTAAAAGAAGTATATTCGCTTGTTTGGCGTTATATGTATACTTTCTAAATCCATTAACATATCATCACATTGCTATCTATATTTTGTAAATTAATAGTTTTGTTTCGCACAAAAGTTTTCCCAAACTATAATATTTAAATGGCAAAAGCCATTAAAGAAGCAAATAGCAAACACTCTTAATACAAAGAATACCGTTTGTATGCTACAAGCTATAACTATCCCAATCAAAAATAGTCTTTACCTTTTTGGTTTCATTAAGTTTTATTATATGTGTTTTAACTTCTTGTGAAGATTCTTTTAAATTATTTTGCTTTTTCTTTGTTGGTTTTAGAATCTCTTTTATAGTTATTTCATCTGTATTGTAAGATTCTAAAATGCCATTTATAATCGTTTTATTAGACATAGTTACTGCGACTTTCTGCCCTATGCTGCATAAAAAGTGCTTTGGTTTTTTTAGATTTCTCTCAACACCGGGCGAACTCACCTCTAGATGATATGCCTCCAAATCGCTTAATTCTACATCTAAAAGTGGTGCAATAAGCGTGCTGATATTCTCACAATCATCAAGACTAATACCCTCTTTCTTAAAGATTGAAATGCGTAAAATCATGCTTTCATTCTCTTTTAATAACTCAATATCATAGAGTTCCAAGCCTTTTTGTGTGATTAAAGATTCAATCTTATCATGCAAATCTTGTGTTATCATTGCTTTATTCCTTATTTTCGTTATTGCTTGATTTGGCATTAATTTGTGCAAAAATTTTATCAAGATTATTTTGTATTTGCAAACTTTCATCAAATACTAAGGTAATCTTTGGGGCGGTATGCCATGAAGTTGCACTCAAAATATATTCTTGTATGATGGGACGAGCTTTTTTGAAAGCTTGTAAAATCTTATTTTGCATAGCTTTATCTATGCTGCTTGATTCTATAAATACTTTGGCATCATGTTTGCCTTTTGAGCATTGCACTTTTGTAACTTCTAGTGTGTTAAGCAGACTATCGCCCAAACTTCCTAACGCTTCATTAACTATCTCTTGCAGGAAAGCTTCCCTGCGTTCCTGTAAAATCTTGTTTTGCATGTCTTCTCTCTTAATTTAGATTTTATTGTTTTAGATTCTATATGCTTATGCCCGTCCGTATTTAGCGTGAATAATAGAATCTATAACCAACTAAAACTTTTGTTGTCCCTTGTGTTGTGAGTGTTTGATTTGCCACAACCTTATCTATAAACATTGCCCCGCCTCCAAACTCAAAGAAAAATGTATGCCCATTCTTTGTGATAAACTCATGTCCTATACCAGCACTCACTTCCCCATAATATGGTGAAGTCCCAAACGAGTTATATTTGCCGCCGGTTAGCCCAAAGCCACCACTAAGAAACAAATATGGGCGAAAATAGCTTATCCCAATAGCTGTAGCCACAGAACTCCCTGTAAGATAGCTTAGAGTCATTTTATCGCTAAATAGCAAAGTAGCAGTGTCATATTGTGTGCTAGCTAACTTCATACCAAAGCTTTCCGCACCGATAAAATTTCTCCACTCTACAACCCCACTTTTTATAATCGGCATTCCAAACTCAATCCCAACTCCCATACTCGCACCCACTCTTGCATGAACGCCGATAAGATAATCGCTATCTTGTGAAAACTCTTTTGCCACACAGCAACCAAATAGACATAATATACCCATAAACTTCCGCATACAATCCCCTTACTTCACAAGTTTATAACATTGCTATTGTTAGCAAGATTCCATAAACATTAATGCTTTTGTAGAAAAATGCTATTTGCTTTTACACGCAACTTGCGTGCGATGTCTTTTGTGTATTTTTACAATAATTAATAATTTTTTCTAAACTCTCATGAAATTGCTTTATCTCACAAGCACTCATAGCACTCTCTGGTTTTTGTGCGATACTCTCAAAATACTGACACACTTCTATGAAAAATTGTTCTCCGCTTTGTGTCAAACGAACGACATGAATGCGTTGGTCTTTAATAGATTTTGTCTTAATCGCATATTTTTTCGCACATAAAGATTCTACACAGCGACTAACCGTGCCTCTATCTTTTTGCATAATCTTTGCGAGTTGATTAATATTTAACTCTTTTGCAAGTGATAGGGCATGTAAAACAGCAATTTGTTCAAATCCAATATGAAAAGTTTTCAAATGACTTATAGCAAACTGCTTCATTTTGCGTGCTGCTAACATAAGATGTGGGACAACATGCTCTTTTTGAAAAAGCTCAATTTTCTCAAGGACTTCTGCATGTAACTCATCCTCCAATTTATCGTCAATGCCATATGTCATAATGCCCTCACCCTTTATAAAATGTATTTTGCATTCAAAATAATAACAGATTTTTTAATTTTTTGGTATTATTTCACGCGGTGTAGCAAGTAATTGCTTGAAAAAGAGGAAAGTCCGAGCTACAAGAGATAGGATTCCATTTAACAAATGGCTAGGGTAACCTAAGGGAAAGTGCAACAGAAATATACCGCCATGTTTCACATGGTAAGGGTGAAAAGGCAGGGTAAGAGCCTACCGATTTCTTGGCAACAAGAAATGCCATGCAAACCCAATCCGTAGCAAGAATAGCAGGTTAATATCTCTGTCTTTAAGCTATTCGCTTGAATAATATTGCGAAATATTATCTAGATAAATAATTACTTAATACAGAACTCGGCTTATAGCTACACCAAATCTTCATAATAATTACACATAAAAATTCACAGAATATTACTCTATCTAATAATATTCTAACTTTACCCTTAACTAAAATTTTAGGCATACAATATAATGTTAGCCCTACTTGCAATCCACCTACTTACCATTTTTTTCAATAAGATTTAATATGTCTTGCTTTATATCTGGATTTGTTTGATATTTTTGCACCATCTCTTCTAGAATCTCAAATAGCGTTTCCATTTCATTTGGATTTGTTTTTCTGTATTCTAGAATCATTTTTGCCATTGCGACACTACTATCAATCTTATCACCCATATCTTTTTTATCTTGGATCTTATCTGCCTCCTTTTTAACCTTAAGGCTAAATTTTATAAGCTTTGCAAACTTTAGTGGTGATGATAAGATTCTGCCAAGCATATTATTACCAAGCACCTTTATAATCGCTACTATACTGACAATCTTTCCTGCCATCTCTTCATCTCCCATATTCCCTAGTGTTTCTAAATCCATTTGCATTCCCCATTGTGATTTTTACTTTCAAAGCAAAATAGATTCCATAAAAAATAATCTGTCATTATGTGGTAATAGAAAAATCAATTAAAATATGTTAGAATCTTGGGCTATTAGATTCTAAAACTCACACAAAGGATTACAATGCAAAGCGATAAAATAAAGCCTCGCTATCCCACAAAGCAAATTTATGTCGGTAATGTAGCAATAGGTGGTGATGCCCCAATTAGCGTGCAAAGCATGACTTTTAGCAAAACCCATAATATCGAAGAGACAAAAGCACAACTTGATAGATTGCAACTAGCGGGAGCTGACATTGTGCGTTTAGCAGTGCTAACAGAAGAGGACGCACACGCACTAAAAACGCTAAAGAGCATGACAAGTTTGCCCCTTATCGCAGATATACATTTTAAATACAAACTTGCATTAATCGCTGCTGAATCGGTCGATTGCATACGCATTAATCCGGGCAATATCGGCTCAAAAGAAAAGATAAAAGAAGTGGTAAAAGCATGTAATGTGCGAAACATTCCTATACGAATTGGCGTAAATGGCGGCAGCTTAGAAAAAGAATTTGAGCAAAAATATGGACCAACACCAAAGGGCATGGTAGAATCTGCCCTTTATAATATCAAGCTTTTAGAAGACTTTGGCTTTACAAATATTAAAGTATCCTTAAAAGCAAGTGACGCACCACGCACAATAGAAGCCTATGAGCTTTTGCGTCCATTAGTGCCTTATCCATTCCACTTAGGCGTTACAGAAGCAGGCACGCTGTATCATTCTATGATTAAAAGCTCCATTGCATTAGGGAATCTTCTCATGCAAGGAATCGGCGATACTATGCGTTGCTCTATCACAGGCGAGTTAGAAGAAGAGATAAAGCTTGCAAAAAGCATTTTACGCTATTCAGGCAGACAAAAAGAGGGCATTACCATTGTATCATGTCCTACATGTGGGCGGATACAGGCGGATTTAGTCAGTGCTATTAAGAAGGTAGAGACAAGACTAGCACATATTAAAACGCCCTTGCAAGTAAGCGTTATGGGCTGTGCGGTCAATGCGCTTGGCGAGGCAAAACACGCAGATATTGCCATAGCCTTTGGCAATAAAATAGGGCATATTATAAAAGGTGGCAAAGTCTTAGCAAAGATGAGTGAAGATAGCATTGTAGATAGATTTGTAGAAGAAGTGGAGATTCTAGCAGCAGAGAGAGAAAAAGAAGCCTAATAATATAAAAGGGAAAAATATGATTTGTGAGAATCTAGCAAAAACTTTAGAATCTATTGAGAAAATAAAAGAGCGTTATAATAGAAAAGATTCTATAAAGCTTATTGCTGTGAGTAAATATAGTGATATAGATGAGATACAACAGGCTTTTTCATGCGGGCAAATCGCCTTTGGGGAGAATAAAGTCCAAGATTTAATGGCAAAAAGCAGATCCCTATCTACACACAACATAGAGTGGCATTTCATCGGCACTCTGCAGGAAAATAAGATTAATATGCTAATACAAATTAAACCCGCATTGCTTCACTCCCTGCATTCTCTAAAACTTGCCCATGCTTTGCAAAAACGGCTTATGCGAGAAGATTATAAGATGAAAGCTCTATTACAAGTCAATAGTGCGAATGAAGATTCTAAAAGTGGCTTTTCTTTAGAATCTGCTTTTTCTAGCTACCTTGAGATTCTAGAGACATGTCCTAATATAGAGCTTAATGGGCTTATGTGTATGGGTGCAAATAGTGATGATAAAGCCTTGATTGAAAAAGGCTTTTTGCAAACACAGAATCTTTATGAGCGACTAAAACCCTATAATGCAAACATTCTTTCAATGGGTATGAGCAGTGATTATGAAATCGCCATTGCATGTGGGAGCAACCATCTTCGCATTGGGAGTAGTATTTTTAGGGGTTAGATTCTGCAATCCTTAAAGAAAGCCGGTAGAGTTGAAGTAATGATAGATTCTAATGGACTTGTGGTTAAAAAGGTAGAGTATGATTTTCTGTAAAAACCTCTTCTGTTATAATGTGTTTTGTAGTATTTGGGGACTAAAAAATTTGGCAGTATTAATACAAAATCTACAAAAATACAAGTTAGGGATACATCATCGTGATATTAAAAATACTACAGTAAAAACAATTGCACTTAAAGCCAATTCTTTTTTATTAAGAAAACTAAAAGGAGAGATAATTCTTAAATAATATAGAATCTCTTAAAAATACCCCTCGCTTTGAAGCAGAGATAGAGTCAACACCACCCCCAAACCCCCCCTACCAATCAAAAACAAAAAACTACAACCAACCAAACATACATATAAAAAAAATATTAAAATATGAAATTGCTAAGTGTAACTTAATTTATAAATACAATTGAGTAAGTGTTGTTATCAAAGCACAAATAAGTATATAAATAGCAAAAAATGAAATCACAAACTAAACAAAAAACAAAAAACAACAAAAAACAAAAAAAAAAA
>NZ_FZPK01000017.1 GCF_900198625.1 Helicobacter rappini
GTTGAAAAGTTAAACTTTAATCTAAAAGATTAAAAATCTCATCTTCATTAAAAGCAGAGTTAATTCGCCCATCGCGACTTTGTTGGCTTAAATGTAGATTTTGCTGTTGTAAAAATTCCACAATTTCTTCAAGTTTCTTGGGTAAAGTTTTATTCCCTTTTACAACTCCGTCTTTAAAACCGCGCCATTTGCAGCGTTGCTTACAAGTAGTGAGTAGCGTTTAAGCCATTTGCTTGTTATCTCTTTTTTGATTGGCTTCCATTTTGCCTTTCTAGATTCTAGAATCTTAGAATCTACTTTTAGCTCCAAGCTCCCACGCGAGACAGAAATCTCTATAATATCGCCATCTTCAATAAGTGCGATAAGCCCTCCTTCAGCAGCCTCTGGGCTTATATGCCCGATACAAGCCCCCCTTGTCGCCCCGCTAAATCGCCCATCGGTGATGAGTGCCACGCTTTCGCCTAAGCCCATTCCCATAATAAGACTTGTGGGGCTTAGCATTTCTTGCATTCCCGGTCCCCCCTTTGGTCCTTCATAGCGGATAACTACGACGCTTCCAGCCTTTACCTTGCCCCCTGCAATGCCCTTAATCGCTTCATCTTGGGAGTTGAAGCAAATTGCTTTACCGCTAAATTCTTTCATAGATTCTGCTACTGCTGCGACTTTTAGCACCGCCCCTTGCTCGCACAAATTGCCAAAAAGGATTTTTAATCCGCCAACTTGTGAGTAGGCGTTGTCATTATGGCGGATAATTTCGGGGTCTCTAATATTTGCGTTTGCTATGCGTTGCCCCAAAGTCTCCCCTGTAATTGTGAGAGCGTCTAAATACAAGCTTTGCGTTGTCTCTTTGGTGCTGCTGGAATTTACCACCATAGAATCTAGTCCTACAATTGCATTAAACTGCTCTTTATTTGTTTTAAAATATGTGCCTTGTATGGTGTCTCCATACTTATCAAAAAAACCATAACTTTCTTTGTAATATTTTTTTATTTCCAAACTTACATCGTTTATGTCTATATTTAAGTCATTGATGTGTTGCAGAGTGATTAAATCCTCTGTATTCTCTATTATCTCAAAAATACCATCAAATTTTTGCTGACCAAAGGCATAGGTTAGAATCTTATCGCCTTTTTTCATTTCTTCTAAGCATTTTCCATACTTTCTTATATTTCCACTCTCATTATATTTATCCCACTCCCATTTTCCACTTATTCTCAATCGTGCGTCTTCTTCATTGTTGTAATAACCTGCAATCCAATAATCCACTGCATTGCCACGCTTAGAAATCTCATTCATCACTGCCGACACTCCCCCTGCTCGGTTAATATCTTCCATATGGATTGTGCTAAGAGCCGGGGCGATTTTAGCGATATGTGCGACATTTGCAGCGATGTTATTGATAGATTCTAGGTTGAAATCCACTTCCGCTTCTTTGGCAATCGCTAACATATGTAAAATCGTATTTGTGCTGCCCCCCATTGCCATATCCACGACAAAGGCGTTATGCACGGCTTTTGCGTTCAAAATATTGCGGAATCTAAATTTTTCACTTAGGCTAGAATCTAGGGCAATCTCTACAATGCGTCTAGCCCCCTGCCTTAGCAGCTCTTCTCGCTCTGGTGTAAGAGCTGGAATCGTGCCATTGCCAGGCAACGCCACGCCCATAGCTTCACACAGCGTATTCATAGAGTTTGCTGTAAACATTCCGCTACAACTCCCCCCACTAGGACAGGCTTGACACTCTATCTCGTGTAATCTTTTTTCATCAATTTTGCCGCTTTCATACGCCCCCACCGCTTCAAAAGCGGAGTTTAAATCAAGTATTGTGCCATCTTCTAGTCGCCCCGCTTTCATAGGACCACCGCTCACAAAGATAGTCGGCACATTCACACGCAACGCCCCCATAAGCATTCCGGGCACGATTTTATCGCAGTTTGGCAGGCAAATCATCGCATCTAATGCGTGGGCGTTCATCACAGATTCTATACAATCAGCAATCAGCTCTCGACTTGGCAGAGAGTAGAGCATACCGCTATGCCCCATAGCGATGCCATCATCTACGCCGATAGTGTTAAACTCAAAAGGCACGCCCCCTGCCTTGCGGATTTCATCTTTGACAATCTCGGCATATTTGTTTAGGAAAAAATGCCCCGGAATGATGTCAATATAGCTATTTGCCACGCCGATAAAGGGCTTGCTAAAATCCTCATCTTTTAGCCCTGTTGCCCTTAGCAAACTTCTGTGTGGGGCGCGATTATGTCCCTTTTTTACAATATCACTTCGCATAGAATCTCCTTAAGTAATCTCTGCGACATTGTAGCATTAAAGCGTGATTGTGAAGTGTATGTGAGAACATTTCTATAAGAATTCCTATAAATTTAGCTATAATGCAAAGCTACAAATAGATTCTAAGGGGAGTTGTAATGTATAAGATACTAGCAAAATGTTTGGTGATAGTTGTGTTATGTAGTGGAGTTAGCACAGCTGATATAGTGGAGCCACGCAATTTTATTAGCAGAAATGCTGATAGTTTTTCTAAAGGCAGTGAGTGGGAGGGCGTATGGGGAGAGGTGAGCCTGTGCGATCCACTTAATAAAATCGGCTGGTGCTATAAGCAAAGTGCGTTACAAATCTATGACTGCTACCAAGTAAATGAATATAATTATGAAGATAAAAGTGCGGTATGCACGCTTGGTTTAGCAATGCGTCAAATTCTTGACCCCGCTCAGCCTACCGAACATCTCATTTGTGATAGTGGGGCGTTCCCGGGTGAAGTGGAGATTCTCATAAATGGCAATAAGGCAGAGCCTCTAAATCAGATAGAGTATTTTGATCTTGTGTGTGGCCATACAGAAGGAGCAGAGCGGATCAAGTGTGAGAAAAATATGAGATTTACTCTTAGCAAAGATTCTAAAGGGATTTATTTTCACTCTAGTAAGGGGTTAGATTCTAGCACTTGTGAGACGCCAAGTGATGAGAGTAGGGCAGGCACTCTAAGTGGAATCTATCCGCGATTTAGAGGGAGCTTTGATTGTGAGAAGCAGGGTTTGAGTAAGATTGAAAAAGGCATTTGCAATAGCTTTTATACTCTGCGTGATGATGTGAGCTTAAATGCGATGTTTGAATATGCGATGGATTTTGCGTGGAGCAATGAGCAGAGATCTAGGCTTAAAAAAGAGCAACTACAATGGCTAAAAGAGCGTAATATGAAATGTGTTAAGGCAAAAGATGGCGAAGAGCTTTTAACCTGTTTGTATCAAGCGATAAATCATCGTATAAAAGAATTGCACGAAACAATAGATAAATCACAGCAAGTAACGCTAGAGCTAGTAAGCCAGATAGGTGCGGTAAAAATCTATGAAAATCCAAGCCTAAAATCCCCTGTGCTTTATACAAAGATTCTAAATAGTGAGGGGGAAAATGCAAGAAGGGACTATGGGGCGATACTACTTGCACCAAAATCTATTAATGGTTTTACAAAGATTATGTTAATGGAGTTTTCAAAGGATACAAATCCTAATGGTAATGCCATTGTAGGCTATGTGCAAAATGCTAATGTGAAAAGGGATAAGGAGCAAGAGAGTGCGTTGAGATAAGCGGAGTGGTGGCAAAAATAATAGTGATTCAAATGCTAATATTTGTTATGAATAAACTTGTAGAATCTAGCTAACACCAATAAAAGACATAAGGAGTGAAAGTGTCATTACAAAATCTTTGTGCGCAAAGGGAATTATTTCTTGCACAATATGCAGATATGGAAAAACCTATCCAAACTTTGCGTGAGTTGTGTAAAGATAATAATGAAAAGCTTGAGATTATTGAGAGTTTTGATAAGTATATGAGGCAAAAATATGAAATCTTTGCTGATTTGCAAGATATAGATAATAAAAGGCAAAAAATTGATGAGCTTAATAGGCAAATACATTACGCTGTGTGTGCGATATTGCAAAATATCAAAAAGGAATCGCAGACAACGAAAGATACATTAGAGATGACAATAAGATATTTGCGGGAATTGCAGATTCGTTATGATACGCAAGAATTTATTGAGTCGCTTAAAGGTGTGGGAAAATATGTAGGCAAACATTTATCTTTGCTTATTTGGATTCCAATTGTTATTGGAGCATTGATTTTGATGTTTTATTTTGCTTTTAATGCTCAATATTTACCAACTATCAGCAAAGATAGTGTGCTGTATTATGCTTTTGCTACGACTATTTTGGGTGTTTTTATTGCTTTTGTGATGGGTATATTTTTTCTTTATCCTATCTATGCTATTCATCTTATATTTTATGATAAGCCAAGACTAGAAAAATGGGCAAGTATGGCTTTTGGGGTTATTGCTATATTGCCAACATTTGGTTTGTTTGTGTTTATATTGCTTTATTTATTTGATATTCAACTAAATTACTCACTTTTTGCCCTTGTATTGTGTCTTATTCCTTGTGTTTTGCTGATGTATTATTTTGGTTTTAAAAATATAATATTGCTTGTTATATTGTATTTTATGTTAATGCTGAATTATCTTATGATAGTGAGTTGGATCATTGCATTTGATCCTACTATGGAACCCAAAGATTTTATTGGGCTTTCTGTTTTGATTGTTTTGTTATTTGCGTTTTGTGTGGGGGCTTTGGCATCTACTCATTTTAATTTGGTAAAGCTTTCATTTCTAATTGGCATTTTATGCCTAGTAGTTATACCTTTTTTGTTAAGCTCCTTTATTGTAAGCAAATTCCACATAGGCAACTACACAGCAAAAGAGCTTATTTTCACACAAGAAGCTGAAAAATCCATTGCTCCATGTCAGCCGACATATAATGCAAACAACACACTTGCAATTTCTAATGTAAAGGTTATTTCTTCGCTTGGAGAGTATATACTCTTTGAATGCAACGGCATAGAAGGTCGCCGAAAAGTCCCAATGCGATTTTTGGTAGGGGAAATGTTACAATCAAATGCAGACAAAGATAAAAAGTAGATTCAATAAAAAAATCAATAATGGGCTTATGATAGCCCATTAGTAAGCCGACTTCATTGCTGTGTTTGGATAGGGCAATAATGATTCTAGAATCCTTAATACATATACCCCCTATATGTATATTTACAAATATGTGGAATAATGCCTAAAAATTGACACCACGATATAAAAAAGGCATTGCAAATGGATAGGCAAACAACACTAGCACAGCATACGACTCAAGCATTTTTAGCGGACAATGAAACTTTAACACAGGATAGCACTTTAGCAAACCCTACATATAAAGACTATACGCTTTCAATCTCTGGGCTTGATTGCCCAAGCTGTGCTTCACGCATAGAAGATTCCCTAAACGCCCTGCCGCAAGTGAGTAAAGCAAATGTTGATTTTAGCACTAACACACTTTATCTTTCAACAAGTGATTTAAGCCTTGCTAAATCCACAATTTACGCCATTGAGCCACAAGCTAGGCTTACTTCGCCCCAAGATTCTATAAGCATAGATTCTACACAAGATTCCACGCAAACGCCACAACCACAAAAGGGCTTTGTATTTTTAGAATCTGTGTTTATATTCACGCTTATAGGGATTTTTGGCTTATGTATGGGGGTGTTGCACTTGACAACTTTTGGGGAGAGTAATGCCCCTTATGTGTATGGAGTTTTAGCTCTTTTGTATCTCATTGCCGGAAAGCCTATTTTTTAAACATGCTCAATAGAGTTTTTTGGATATTTTACGCAGCAATTTATAAAACGGACACATAAAAATTGGCTTCTACACAGCATTCAGGACTTTTATTTCCCAATTAGCCCTATTAGTTTAGGAGTCAACGCGATAAGCTAACATTATCATCTCTCTTTAGCATTTTTCTGCCACATACTTCATTTTATTTTGCTACCACATTTGCCCAATCTAAAAATAACATAATTTTAACACCACTAACCCACTTTAATCACGCTTGATTGCCATAGTGATACAAACATTGATGATACTGGTGAGACCATTCTTAGCAAGATAATCCTCTCAATCTTGTTCAAATTAAAATTCAAGCCATGCGTAAAAAGCGTGCGTCTTTTGTGATTATTTGTCTATTTTCTAAATCAACTGAAAGCACATAGCGGTCAATATAAGGTATCAAAAAATGCTTATCAAGCACGAGATAATGTGTATTTGCTATCTCTTGTATGTCTTTTACAATGCCAAGATTTATGCCATCCTCCACTACGCACATGCCGATAATATCAAAGTAGAAAAACTCATCTTTTTCTAGCGTGCATAGCTCTCTTGTATCATCAAGTGTGCTATAAAAAAGCATATTGCATAAAAGTTCTGCTTCTTCGCGTCTTATGATTTCTTTAAATTCTACAAGCTTTTTTGTGGAATGAAAAGTTTTGAGTATTAGGGGCAAATATGCCCTTGTGTTCTCTTGTGTGGGGTTATGTTTTGTAGCTATTAAACCAGCCTTATTCTGCGTGTTGTTTGTGTTGTTAGAATTCAGCTTATTGTTAGAGAGAATAGTTGAGAGTTTATCCACATATTCTATATAAAATACATTATCACTTGCTAAAATCTCGGGAAAATCTGTTAATATCGTAGCACGAATACCGCCTTTTAATCCTACGCTTCTACCAAACTTGCCGACAACAACCATATTTGATGGTGTGAAGTGCGGTAAAGATTCTATGTATTTTGCATGATTAAGGGGCATTAGAATCCAAAGTTATTGCGACTTTGCATTACCACATGGATTTGTGCTATCATGGGCTACGACTATAAGCTCGTATGAGACATTATCCTTTGCCTTACATGCAGAAACGACATTCTTCAAAGCACTTACCATTTTGCCATCTTTGCCTATTATCTTACCTATATCTTCGTTTGCAACTTGAATGCAAATCATATAGTCAGAATGTTTTCCTGCACTCGTGGTAATTGCCACATCATCTGGATATTTTACAATTTTCTTAACATATTTTTCTAAGAAGTCTTGCACAGAAAACTTTTGCATACTACTTACTGCCATGTAACTATTTGCTCAAAATTGCAACTCTTTCACTCATTTTTGCACCGACACTTTTCCAATATTCTAGTCGCTCTCTATCTAGCTTTACAACTGCTGGATTAGCCACAGGGTTATAAAAACCAATAGATTCAATCCAACCACCATCTCGTCTTTTTCTTGAATCTGTAACTACTATTCTATAAAATGGTTTTTTCTTACGACCCATTCGTGTTAATCTAATTACTGTTGCCATTGTATTCCTTATAAATGAAAAAAATTTTCGCTATTCTATCACAAAACTATGAATTTTTATAAATATTTTCCCAAAATTAAACTCTTCTTTCCAAAATCTAAACCAGACATACTATGATAGTAAAAAGCAATCAAGCAAAATCAATAAACACACAAGGCAATAAGCAAGTAAAACAATGCTAAAATTTTTTATTGTAAAATTCATTTATTAAAGATAAAGGCAGAATATGCAGATCCCATGCTCTCATTGTAAGCAAGTATATAATAAAGACGCATTAAAAGAAGTAAAAGATACAGAATCTAAAAAGACTTTATATTTTTGCTGTAATGGCTGCGAGCTTGCCTATTCGCTATTAAAATCATGTAATTTAGAATCTTTTTATACAAAGTTAGGCGATAATACCCTGCAAACAAAAAAGCTACAAGATTCTAAAGTGGCTACAAACTTTAACTCCATAAATTTCACACAAAAATATCTAAAAGATTCTAATGGCTTAAAGGAAGTGCATTTCATAATAGAGGGCGTTGTATGTGCGGCATGCGTATGGCTAAATGAGCAGATTTTAGCAAAAATGCAAGGTATAAAAGAACTAAAGATAAACTACACTACACATAAGGCAAAAATACTTTTTGATCCAAATGAGACAAGCTTTCAGCAAATCTATGATGAGGTTGCAAAGATAGGCTATAAGGCTATCGTTTATGACCCGCAAGATAGGGAGCAAAATGATAATGTGAGAAATAGGGAATACTACATTAAACTAGCCGTAGCAATATTTTGTGCAATGAATGTTATGTGGGTAAATGTAGGGCAGTATAGTGGCTTTTTCTCTGGGATAGATTCTATATCAAGTAATATTTTAAATCTTGCGAGTTTTATCCTTGCTACACCTGTGCTTTTCTTTTGTGCGAGTGATTTTTATAAACAAGCATATAGGGGGCTAAAAAATGGTGTGATAGGTATGGAAATGCTTGTTATAACAGGCACGAGCCTTGTGTATTGCTACTCGATTTATGCGTGGCTTAGTGGGAGTGGGCATACCTATTTTGAGTCTGTTTGCATGATTATTTTATTTGTGCTAAGTGCGAAGTTTTTAGAATCTTTAAGTCAAAAAAGAGCAAATGATAATCTCTGTAAATTAAATGCGATACTACCGCTTGAGGCAAGAAGAGAGAATGGCGAAATAGTATCAGTATATGATATAAAGGCTGGGGATACCCTGCTTGTGTTGGCTGGAGAAATGCTTTGTGTTGATGGAATCTTGCTTAGTCCAAACGCACATTTAGATTATGCTAATATTAGCGGTGAGAGTGTAGCTATCACAAAAGAAGTGAATGAAGAGATTATGGCAGGAGCAATTGCCCTTGATAAGCCACTTATCTACAAGGCACAAAAAAGCTTTGAAGATTCTAGCATGAGTAAGTTAGCAAGGCTTTTAAAAGAGAGTGAGTTTAGCACGCCACAAATCGCAACGACTGCTTTTAAAATCGCTGGGAAGTTTAGCCGCATTGTTTTAAGTATCGCTTTACTTAGCTTTTGCTACTACTATTTTTTCACACAGAGTGGCTTTGAGTATGCCCTGCTTATTGCGGTATCTGTGATTGTGATTGCTTGTCCTTGTGCGTTAGCCCTTGCTACGCCTATTGCTAGTGTAGTGGGCTTAAATGTAGGCTTTAAAAATCATATTATTTATACAAAGGCTGACTTTTTAGAATCCTTAGCAAAAGCAGATTCTATAATCTTTGATAAGACAGGCACACTCACACAAGGAAATATGAGTGTAGTGAGTATGACTCAACATAATGGTTTTAGGGAATTACTTGGGGGTTGTGCTTTAGATTCTAAAGATTATCATATTGACCTTGAGCAAAGCGAAAGGGAAATATCTAGCATAGAAAATATAGAATCTAAACAAAGCTTAGAGTCTATAAACAAAGATTCCATAAAAGATATAGAATCTACAATAAGCACCAAAACAAAACAAAGCCGCAGTTTCTTTAGCAAAGAGACAATGCAGGTAAAGCAGAAAGAAAAAGGATTTCTATATGCTTTACTCAAACACAACAACCACACAATCGCAAAAGCTATATTACAATCTTTATATAAGGATAATGCAGAATTAGATTCATTAAAAGATTTAGCAAATACATATAATTTTAAAGACTTTTCACTTATTGCAGGTAGTGGATTTGAATCTTATTATAACAATACACATATTATAGGTGGTAGCAGGGCATATATGGAAAAAATGGGAGTTAGTCTATTAGATTCAAACAAGACAGACACAGACGATGATATAACAGAATGCTTCATTGCCTATAAATTAGAGAATGAAAAAAGCTACACTCTTGCGTATAGATTTGGCTTAAAAGATTCTATAAAAGATGGAGCAAAAGATCTTATCTTGCTTCTGCATAGCTATAAAAAGAAAGTAAGCATTCTTAGTGGCGATAGAGAAAGTGTTGTGAAAAAAGTAGCACAAAGCCTGCATATCAAAGACTATAAACATTCAAAAACACCCTTGCAAAAGGCAGAGTTTGTGAAAGATTTAATAGCAAAGGGGCATAATGTCGTTATGATTGGTGATGGATTAAATGATTCACTTGCATTAAAATACGCACAAGTTGGCATTGCTATGGGGAGTGGCAGCGAGATTGCCCTGCAATATAGTGATGTGATTATCCTTGATGATAGTTTAAAAAGCCTTTCAAAAGCCTTTAAAATCGCACATAAAACATTGCGTATTATAAAAGGCAATCTTATTATGAGCTTAGTGTATAATGTCTTAGCCATTCCGCTTGCATTTTTTGGCTTTGTGATTCCATTATTTGCGGCGGCATTTATGAGTTTAAGTTCATTATGTGTTGTGCTAAATTCATTGCGACTCTACAAAAGTAGGCTTTAATATTGTTTTTAATCCGCTATAATTTTAGCTTTTTTGTAGGTTATTGAATCTTTTTTGAAAATTTGGGAGCATTATGCGTCTTTTATTACTTATTTTTTGTATGTTTAGTCTATCTTTTGCAGAAGTTATACAATCTGTAAAAGTGAATAATATAACTTATATGTCAGAATCTCTAGCAAAAGATATAATCAATATAAAATCAGGCGAAAAGCTTGATTATGGCAAGGTGGATACCGCTATCCTAGCCCTTTATAAGCAAGGCTACTTTAATGATATTTATGCGACTTTTGATAATGGAGTCTTGCAGTTTTTTGTGAAAGAGAAACCAGCCATTGCAAGTATTGAGTTAAAAGGCTATGGCACACAGAGTGAAAAAGAAACAATTTATGGACAGATTGGAATCAAAAAGGGCGATACCTATGATGATATAAAGCTTGATAAAGCCCTTGAAACACTCAAGCAAATGTTAGAATACAAGGGCTATTATGGCAGTGTGATTGAGCCTAGCGTAGTAGAGCTTAGTGAGGGCAGAGCAGTAGCAATAACGCTAAATGTTAATCGTGGGGATACAATCATCATTGAAAAAAGCTATTATGAAGGTGCGACAAAGCTACCAAAAAGAAAGCTAGAATCTCTTAGTGCGAATAAGCAAAGAGACTTTATGGGTTGGCTACCCGGGCTTAATGCTGGTAAGCTTATGCTAGGCGAGATTGAGCTAGATTCTTTAAGGATACAAGATTCTTATATGCGTAATGGTTTTTTAGACGCACAGGTGTCAAATCCGCTTCTTTCAGTCAATATGACAAATCACAAAGCACAGCTTTACTACAATGTAAGCGAGGGAGAGCAGTATAAAGTCAGTGGAATCTCTTTTGTAATTGATAGTGAGCATAAAGATGAAATCACAGAAGAAGAGCTAAAAAAAGATTTAAGTGCTAAGATTGGCGAAGTCTTTAATATACAAAATGTAAGAGATGATTCTCAACGCATAAAGCTAAAAGTAGCAGATTTGGGTTATGCTTATGTCGCAGTGAATCCGGATTTAAAAAAGAATGCTGAAAAGCAAGAAGTGGAAGTTGTATTTCACATTGACTTTGGTAAAAAAGTGCGTATTAATGATGTCTTAATCACAGGCAACACACGAACAGGGGATAGAATCATACGCCGAGAGATTCTCATTGCACCGGGTGATATTTACTCTCTAGGTAAGATTCAAAGCAGTGAGATTGCATTAAAGCGTATTGGATACTTTGAAAATGTCCGCATTGATGAAAGGCGTATTAGCGAAGATTCTATGGATTTAGTCGTAAATGTTACAGAGGGTAGGACAGGGGAGCTTACCTTTGGTATCGGCTATGGTAGCTTTTATGGACTTATGGTAAATGCGAGTGTAAATGAGCGCAATCTCTTTGGTAGTGGCTTTGGGGCAAGTTTATATGCAAATGTAAGCTTTGGGGGCGATTTCTCTTTTTATAATACAAGCAGGACTAGCTTTTTTACCGCTACACAACAAGCCTTTAATCTAAGCCTTACAAACCCTAGAATCTTAGATTCTAAATGGAGTTTGTCTATGAATCTTTATTATAGTCGCTATCTTAACTATGTTTATACGCAGCAAAGCGTAGGTGGTGGCTTCACTGTTGGGCGATTATTACTTCCTACTTTAAGGCTTAATGTAGGCTATGATATTAATAAAACAGATACCTTTGGATTCTACAATCTTTACACAGGACAAGCCCAACCGCAGTATCAAAAGTATTATGATTCTGGAAATATTGATTACACAATTAATAATCCAAATTGGGACGGAAAGACAAATGCGGGACAAACAGAGGATTGCACTGCCGTTGGCTCTTGTAGTAACACCATCACGAACAAAGAATTTCTAAAATACCGCACACAAGGCTTATGGGATAGAAGCTATTCTGGTTGGGATAATGCACCTATTAAAAGCTCTATTACCCCAAGCCTTGTATTTGATAACACAGATGACTACTATTTTCCTAAGAATGGTAACTCTACAACGCTTTCTTTAAATATCGCAGGTATCGGTGGTGATGTGTATTATACAAAGCTGTATGCTAAGACTGGATTCTATTTTGATATTAGTAAATGGACTAAAATCGATTTAATCGCACGATATAAGGCACAAGGGGGCTATCTCTTCCGCTATAGTCCAAACCACTTTTTACCGCTTAATGATACTTTCTATATGGGTGGTGTAGGCACAATCAGGGGATATTCAAGCTATTCTATTACACCGCTAGACATTGATGGCTTACGCGTTGGTGGTGATGGAATCTTTACAAATTCAGTAGAACTTAGCTATGGCTTAATCCCTAGTGCAAAAATGCGTGTAGCCTTATATGCAGATTATGGAATCTTAACCTATCATGGTGCAAATGGTGCGGCAAACTTTAAGCAATATGGCACAATTTATGGTAACTCAAGTATATTAGCAAGGGGTGCAGCAGGTGTTGCAGTCGAATGGGTATCGCCTATGGGACCCATTGTAATAGTAATCCCTATGCTATGGTATGGACCAACAGACCCTATGGGTATAGGACCTAGCAAAATCTTTAGCTATGGCACAGCAAACGACATTCGTGCAAGTGGTGGCTATCTTACAAACTATCCTAGCTTTTTTGAATTTACTATGGGGACTAGATTCTAATCTTTGTATTCCTATGTGTAATGCGGATTCTAAAAGCTATTTTGAAAGTGTGCGGACAAGTTTGCAAGGATTTATATGTCATTATCATCATATATTTTGAACGCATTATCTTTGCGACAAAAGATAGTCATTATTCTGCTTTTTAGTAGCGTTATGCTTGGTATTGTAAGTGTGTGTATTATGCGTAGTGAGTGGATATTCTCACTTCTTTGTGGCTGCTTATCTTATATACTACTTATGATAGTAACATTTCAGTCTATCCGCACAAAGATTACACAAAAGATACAAGAAGCCGACACAGAAGAAAAGCTACTCAAATATGCAAGCAAATATGATGATGACACACAAGATATTACACAAAAAGTTATCTCACAAGATTCTAAGCATAACTTAAAAACTACAGAATCTATGCAAACACAAAACGAAGCGGTGCAACATAATGAGAATTTGGAATCTTGTCATATTGAGCGAAGCGAAATATCTAACACAGAATCCAAACAAAGTAAAGATTCCATAGACACAAATTCTTCACTCTCCCCAAACATTCAAAACAGCACAAACTCACCCAAAACAACAGAAAATACAGAATCTAATCCCAACACAAAGCAAAGCAAAAAAGAAAAAAGCAAAGAGAGATTAAAACTCCTTGATTTATCAAAGGCGAGTTTGGGTTTTGAACTCAGCTTTTCACTCCCTAGAATCTTTGTATTCATCGGCATGATTGTGTGTTGTGTTGTGCTGGTGTGGTTTAGGGCATTCTATCCACTTGTATATCTTTTTGGTGTATTTCTTGGCGTTGTGATTATTATGTGCTTTTTACTTATGAAGCGATGGCATGATGATTTTATGCAAAATTCACACAAACACGACACCAAATCATGTAAAACTTGCTAGAATCTACAAAATCTTTTAATAGGAGCGGTTATGAAACATGTAGGTTTTGTATTTTTTGTGAGTGCGTTTCTTATGGTAAAGTCGGCTTTTTGTGTGCCTGCTACAATGCAAAATGCGTATGATAATATTTGCTGGACTTGTTATAGCCCAGAAGTTGCGGTGCAGAATTTTCTCTCAAAATACCGCGAACCATTGCGGAATCTATGCTTCAAAAAAGATGCGAAAGCATGTGAAATGATGGCTACTCTCTACTCGGCATTACAAAATGACATAGACGCACAGGACTACTACCAAATGGCTTGCAAACTTGGTGTAAAAGACTCTTGTGCTAGGGTGGATGTAGAAGAAGAATAGAATGTGATTCTGTCTCGTCTTTTTCTTACATGATAAAGCTATATTCTCGCTTTTTAAAGTGGGAATCTTTTTATTGCATATATACTTTTACAATATAGCTTAGAGATTAAAATCTTATTGCAATGTGTTTTTGATGTCATAGATTAGACTTTATAACACACATACATGGATAAAAGCAGAAAATAGACAAGCATATCCTTAAAGTCTATGTAAATATGATACAATCTTTCTTTATTTTAATATGAGTCTTTGCATAATGTTTGTTTGCAAAGGCAATTGATTCTAAATATAGCAAAGCCACAAATGGATTAAAAATGACAATACAAAAAAGAGATGAAAAAGATAAAAAAACACAGGATTCTAAAGCGAAAAAAGATATAACAAATACGCAAGATTCTAAAATAAAGACTCATGCAGTAAAAGCACAGAATCACAATGTAAAAAAAGATATGCCAAATCTACAACATGTTACCGCAAAAGAAGCACAAGATTCCAATATTTATTCATATCATTTAGATGAGTTAGAGAGCCTTATAACCCCAAAATTTAGGGCAAAGCAGATATACAACTGGCTTTATAAACATTATGTCAGCAACATAGAATCTATGAAAAACATTCCAAAAAACTTACAAGAGATTCTAAAGCAAACCTTTAGTTTCCCAAATCTAAAGCCCATACGCATAGAAGAAAGCGGGGACGGCACAAAAAAATATCTCTTTCAAACAAGCGATGGTGCGACTTTTGAGAGTGTGTTTATCAAAATGCGAGAGAAAGAGTATGATGAAAATAATCGCGTGAAAAAAAGTGAAAAATATACTTTTTGCGTGTCATCGCAGGTTGGTTGCCGTGTCGGCTGTGCGTTTTGTTCTACCGCAAAGGGTGGCTTTGTCCGCAATCTTAGTGCTGGTGAGATTGTCGAGCAAGTCGTAGCACTCAAACGCGATAACAACCTGTCTGCACACAAGAGCATAAATATCGTGTTTATGGGTATGGGAGAACCACTGGATAACCTTAATAATGTCGCAAAGGCTATAAAGATTCTGAGTCATGAAGAAGGGCTTTGTATCGCTACTCGCAGGCAAACTATCTCTACAAGCGGCATTGCCCCGCAGATAGAAAAGCTGGGAGCTATGAATCTTGGCGTGCAAATCGCCCTTTCATTACACGCAGTAGATGACTCGTTGCGTAGTCGCCTTATCCCTATGAATAAGGTTTATAACATTGAGCGGGTGTTACAAGCGTTAAAAAACTTTCCACTTGATACTAGAAAACGCATTTTATTTGAATATTTAGTGATTAAGGATATAAATGATGATTTAGCAAGTGCGAAAAAGCTAGTGAAACTTCTACATGGATTTAGGGCAAAGGTAAATCTCATTCCATTTAATCCACATGCAGAAAGTGAGTTTCAACGCCCATGTATTGATAAAATGCAGGGCTTTGCTGACTATCTTTATAAGCGGGGTATTGTGGCAACGATACGAGAATCTAAGGGTATTGATATTAGTGCTGCATGCGGGCAGTTGAGAGCAAAGCAGATGAAAGCATAATTAAAATGCAAGAATGTAGCTAAAATCATCAGGGTATGTTTTATTTGATTAGAGTCTAAACATCACGCAACATTATAGCATGTTAATAAAAAAATGCTTGGTGTAAGCGAACATGACACATAAAATCTTAAAGCAGTATAATGCAAAATCTATAGATTCATAGCTTTTTAATCTTATGTAGTGTAACATTGCAATCATGGTTTATAAAAAGGAAAAAATATGAATAATACAGAAAATATACCATTTACACATTTGCATTTACATACAGAATATTCACTACTTGATGGGGCAAATAAGCTTGATGTCTTAGCAAAACGCATAAAAGAGCTTGGCATGAATAGTGTTGCAATGACAGACCATGGCAATATGTTTGGGGCTATTGAGTTTTATAAGATTATGAAAAAAGCAGGGATTAAGCCCATTATTGGCATTGAAGCCTATATTCACAATAAAGAGGATTTAGGCGATAAATCCCCGAATACACCAAAGTTTCATATCTGTCTTTACGCAAAGAATGAAGAAGGCTATAAGAATCTTATGTATCTATCAAGCCAAAGTTTTATACAAGGATTCTATCGCACTTCAAGGATTAATAAAAAGATTCTAAGAGAGTATTCTAAAGGCATTATTTGCTCTTCTGCATGTCTTAATGGCGAGATTTCATGGAATCTAAACTTAAGTCCATACATGGATAGCAAAAAAAGGGATAAAAAAATCATCATGGGGGCAAAAGGCTATGATGGGGCAAAAGAAGCTATACATGAATATCAAGATATTTTTGGAGATGATTTCTATATTGAGATTATGCGACATGGCATAGCAGACCAACGCTTTATTGATAATGATTTGTTGCGATTAAGCCTTGAGACAGGGGCAAAGCTCATTGCTACAAATGACGCACATTATACAAATAAAGAAGATTCTAGTATGCAAGAAGCAGCCATGATGATAGCTATGGCAACTGATATTAATGACCCAAAGAGATTGCGACACACCGTTCAAGAGTTTTATATCAAAAGTCCAAAGCAAATGCTTGATTTATTCATGGATATACCAGAAGCAGTATTTAACACACAAGAGATAGCAGATAAATGCGACCTTACTATCGACTTAAAAGATGATAAGAATCCACCCACCCCACCAAGCTTTAAGTTTGCAAAAGAGTATGCAGAAAATGAAGGGCTTACAATACAAGATGAAGCAGAATATTTTGCCTATAAATGCAAACAAGGTTTAGTAAAAAGATTAGAGCAAGTAGAAAAAGACAAGCATGAAATATATCACAAACGCCTACAAGAAGAAATAGATATTATCACACAGATGAAGTTCCCCGGCTATATGCTTATTGTATGGGATTTTATCAATTATGCAAAGCAAAATAAGATTCCAGTAGGACCGGGTAGAGGAAGTGCGGCAGGTAGCCTTGTAGCCTATTGTTTAGAAATTACTGATGTTGATCCTATTAAGTATAATTTGCTTTTTGAGCGATTTTTGAATCCAGAGCGTATATCAATGCCCGATATTGATACTGACTTTTGCCAAAGAAGACGCCCAGAAATGTTTGAATACATGAAAGCAAAATATGGTGAATATAATGTAGCACAAGTTATTACCTTTGGTAAAATGCTAGCAAGGGGAGTGATACGAGATGTTGCTAGAATCTATGGCATGTCTATACCAAATGCGGATAGATTTGCAAAGCTTATCCCCTCAAAGCTAGGCATTACACTCAAAGGCTATAATAAAAACGGGAATTTTATAGAGGGAGCATACGAGCTAGAGCCAAAGATACAAGAGCTTATCACAGAAGGCGATAACGATAGAGATGAGAAAAATAGGGGACTTGCAAGAAAAGTATGGGAAATGGCTTTAAGGCTTGAAAAGCTAAATAGAAATACCGGCAAACATGCCGCAGCCCTTGTGGTAGATTCTGAAAAAGAGTTATGGCATAAAGTCCCCTTATATGTGAGTGAGCGGACAAAAGGGGTTATGGTAACGCAATACTCTATGAAATATTTAGAGCCAGTGGATTTAATCAAGTTTGACTTCTTGGGCTTAAAGACACTCACGGTTATTCAAGACGCACTTGATATTATAAAAGATACAAATAATATTGATATTAATCTCTCAACACTTGATGTAAATGATGAAAAGGTATATAGGACATTGCGTAGTGGGAATACACTTGGGATATTCCAGCTAGAATCTAGTGGTATGCAGGAATTTAACCGCAGATTGCAGCCAAGCGGCATTGATGATGCTATCGCCCTTTTAGCACTCTTTAGACCCGGTCCTATGGATAGTGGCATGAGTGATGAATATATTAATAGAAAGCATGGTAGAAGTCCTGTAAGCTATACTTTCAAAGAGTTAGAGCCGATTCTAAAAAATACCTATGGGGTAATAGTCTATCAAGAACAAGTTATGCAAATCGTGCAAGTTATAGGTGGATTCTCACTCGGTGAAGCGGACCTTGTAAGAAGGGCAATGGGTAAAAAAGACGCACAAATCATGGCAGAAAATCGCACAAAGTTTGCCGATGGTGCGGAGAAAAATGGCTTTGATAGGACAAAAGCGGAAGAGCTTTTTGACCAGATAGCAAAGTTTGCAGAGTATGGATTCAATAAATCGCATTCAGCCGCTTATGGAATCTTAACCTTTCAAACCGCCTATTTAAAGACCTATTATGAGCATGAGTTTATGGCAGCAATGCTATCAAGCGAAAGTCATAAAATCGAGGCAGTAGCTACATACATAGATGAAGCAAGGGCTATGGGTATTGAGATTTTACCCCCGCATGTAAATACCTCGCAAACTAACTTTTCTGTAATAATAGATTCTAATGGTAAAAAGAAAATCGTCTTTGGGTTGAATGCAATTAAAGGTGCAGGAGAAGGGGCTTTACAAAGCATTATTGATGATAGAAAACAAAAAGGTGCGTTTAAGAATCTTGAAGACTTTATCACAAAAGCAGATTTTAAGAGAATCTCTAAAAAAGTGCTTGAACCCTTAGTAAAAAGTGGTAGCCTTGATAATCTTGGCTACACGCGTGCAAGTATGCTTGATAATCTTGATTATATTTGCGATTTAGGCAGGAGAATGTCTAGGGAACGCAGTGGTGGTGGGCTATTTGGTGCAGAAGAGCTATGTCCGGAGTTGCAAATAAAGCCTTTGCCAGAACTACATAATAAAAGCCTACTTGAATATGAATATGAGAGTTTGGGAATCTATCTCAGCGGACATCCGCTTGATGACTTTAGAAGTGAGATAGAACAAATAAAAAATGTTGTAAAAATCGCAGAGTTAGAGAATATCGCCGATGGATCAAGGGTTATGCTTATAGGAAAGCTAGAAGACTTACAGCGAAAAATGAGTAAAAATAACCGCACTTATGGCACAGCAAAGATTATGGACTTTAGCGGTAAGCAACCTTTAACTTTATTTGAAGATCAACTAAACCTGCTTGATAGCTTTGATCTAAGCAATCCTATTGGCATAGTAGGCAAACTTGAAAAAGAGAGAATGGTAACAGAGGGCGAAGATGGCAGTGCTGAGGTAAGCTATAAAATAGAAATAAGAGTGCATGAAATCCACACATTACAATCATGCAAAGAGATAAAATTGCGTGTGAAAAAAGATAATGCAAAATCACAGACAAATACACAAGATTCTAAAACTTTTACAAAACAATCTATGGATTCTAAGCTGCATAATAACGCTGTATATGGAGATTCTATCCTTGATGAAGCAAATGGCATTGAGCCGCTTAATCTCGTAGCAGATATGGATATAAGAAACTCATGTTTATGTGCGTTAATGCAAAGCGTTATCACAGAAGAACAAGTGAGTGCCATAGCAAATATTATGCGTTCATCTCAAGGTGATACGAGATTTGGTATCGGCTTTCAAGATAGTGTGAGTGGTAAAACCTTTATTTTTGAGAGTAGCATGTATCTTGATGAGAGATTAAAACATAAGATAGAAGAGATACTGCCCAATTGCACTTGGAAATATCTAGCGATTTAATGTTTTTATTCTCTGCAATAAAGTTTTATATTGTTGGCTTTGTAAGTCTTTTATAAAACTTTTTATTTATATATCCCCTCTCCCATTATAGACATTTCATAGACTAAAAATTATGAAAACTATAAAATCTAATACGCAATATGCTCGTATAGTTCTATTACACCTAAGTCATCTTGTATGAGTGTGCGTGTCATTCGTTGATTTTTCTTTTTTAAGCAACCGCTTAAGTCAAAAAAGAGTGTCTTATCATCTTTTTTCCAAAGTGTGTAAGTGCATTTTACATTATATGAGTTTATGAAAGTATAGTCGTGCTCTTTATTATCCTGTGGTAAGCCTAGTTTTAAGATATTTGATAGGTGTGCTATGCGGTCTTTCTCCCTTGCTGCGTGATGGTGTTTTAAGTAAATGACTAGATTTTCTAAAAAGATTCTATGCATCATTTCAATATCTGCTTGCGGATAAAAGCACTTTGTAGCGTAACACATAATGCTGCCATCACACACTCTTTTTTGCCAAGTCTCATCGCATTTTGCATCTTCTACAAAGTCGTTTTGATTGAATAGTAGTTTTATGCGTTTTATGGTTGCCTCTAGCCAGTGTTCTTTTGGGCTAGATTCTGTATTTTTAGTAGATTCCATTTTTTTAGAATCTACTTTAGAATCTGCCATTACAAAGCCACAACACAACACAAAAGCCATAATATATCTACACACAAAACGCATAAATCCCCCCTTTAAACGCTACAATGTATCTGTGCTAATAGTCCTTAGATAGCCATTCTCACTTAGCATAACATAGAGTTTGCCTAGCACCGCTTTTTTTGTCTCTATGTCTAAATCACTATCTTCTATATGCTGCTTTAAGATTCTCTCAATCTCTTTTGTATCATAATCCAAGTCATCTAGCACATCGACTATCGTTTGTGCTTCTAATAGATTTGCGATTTCATAGCCTTTATTTAACTCATCATCAAAGATAACGCTAAATTCTGTTGGGTGCGTAAAGAGATTATGTCTCATACCTAGCACTTCTTGATACGCTCCAACAAGGAAAAAGCCTAGAAAATACTCTTCTTTTGACACATCGACATCATGTAAGAAAAGGGGCATTTGCGGATTGAATGAAATCTCACCATCACTATCGCAGGTAATATCCCAAAGGCTTGCGGCACGCGTTGGACGGCGGTTCAGCCTATCAAGTGGCATAACGGGGAAATTCTGCTCTAATCCCCAGTAGTCTGGCAAACTTTGAAAAAAGCTACAATTTAGCAAATATCTCTCTTGCACACTTTTTTGTATCTTTAGAATCTCATTATGATTTTTATACTTTAAAAGCTTAATCACTTTTTTGATAATCAAATGCACTAGCACTTCAGTATTACTTCTATCCTTTAAGTCGATATAGCCCAAGTCAAAAAGTGTAAGTAAAGATTCCATGTGATCGAGGCTATCATGCAGGTATTCAATCGCATTTTTCTCTGTGATAGAGTTATATAAGTCATTTAGCTCTTCTACAAGCGGGGGATTAGAATCTTCTTTTAATTTCAACGCACTTTCTTCATATTCTTGTGAAAATAGCTCTAATACAGGGGCTACCAAAACCGCATGTGAAGCAGATATAAAGCGACCAGATTCTATAAAAATATCTGGCTCTAACTCATTTTTATTTTTCGCTATCTCTTTTAAGCTAAAGACGACATCGCCGCTAAATTCTGTCAAAGTGTAGTTTTTGCAATTCATACTTTCATGCTGTGCATATTCCACTGCTAAACCACCGCCAATATTTACTGCGGTAAGATTCTTTGCCCCCATTTTCCTAAGCTCTGCATAGATATTGCCTACTTCTCTAATCGCCTTTTTTAGCGGTGAAATATCGCTTATTTGACTGCCGATATGAAAATGTATCATGGTAAATTTATGCAGAAGTTTTGAATACTCTAGCATTTTCATAGCTTCTAAAAGCTCTGTTGAAGTTAGTCCAAACTTAGAGGTAATACCCCCGCTTTTTGCCCAAATGCCCGTGCCAACGCTATGCAGTCGTATCCTTAAGCCAATATTAGGATAAGGCTCTGCCATCTCACTTGCGATTTCTATGATAGTCTTTAGCTCATTTAGCCCCTCTATTGTAAGCGTAATATCATGCCCCATATTTGCCGCGATAAAGCCTAGCGAAATCATCTCTTTATCTTTAAAGCCATTCACGGTTATTGGACTGCCCTTATTTGTATAAGCCATAGCTACGATAAGCTCTGATTTACTCCCTGCTTCTAAGCCATAGCATTTACCCTTGCTAAGCTCGACTAAAGGCAGGACAAAATTTGGCATTTGATTAACTTTTAGGGGGAATACCGCTTTGAAACAGCCTTGATACTGATACTCTTTAATGGCGGTATGAAAAGCATCATAAACCTTTGTGATTTGATTTTCTATTAAATGCGGGAATCTTAAAAGCAGTGGTCCTTTATAGCCTTTTTCTCTTGCCTCTTTTACAATATCAATGAGAGCGGGTTTTACCTTATAATTCACCTTTACCACACCATCATCGATAATAAAATCATCATTTGACCAAAATTTAATGCCATAATCAACCATAATGCCTCCAGATTCTAACACTTCGTTATTTGCTTTGCTATGGATAGCAAAAAGCTTTAAAACATGAAGCACAGATTCTAGCAAATTTTAATTAAAAATGAAAAAAATACTTTCATAAATGACTTGGTTGTGATATTTTTGGGAAATACTGCTGGGGTAGAGTAATATAAAAAGATTTATGACTACTTTAAGTAGACTGATTGCAATCCTTTGTTGCTTTGGTGGCTTTACTTTATGGGATAAAACATGTTATGTTATGCAACCATCTAAAAACATATTTTAATTTTTTGCACCTATCGGATTTGACATAAAGATTAGACGCTCGCAAATGCGCATAGAAATCCACATTCTCTACAAATAAAATAGCCGGGGATCCTATCACTTTAATCTAAAATTTTACAAAGACCTGCTACAAACCCTTACACACATACACGCTCATATCCACAAGCCTATGTGTATAACCCATTTCATTATCATACCACGCAAGGATTTTTGCACTTTTGCCAATGGCGATTGTCTTATCTGGCACGATTACCGCACTTGCATTGCTGCCGATAAAATCACTTGATACACGCATTTCATCATCAACGATAATAAGCCCTTTAAATGCCCCTTCAAAACTCTCGCCACTTTGAGCCTTATAAAATGCTTCATTAATAGAATCTTTGCTTACTTCACTTTTAAGATTCACGCTTAAATCCACCAAGCTCACATCAGGCGTTGGCACACGCACAGCGATACCATTAAGCTTCCCTGCAAGATGTGGCAATACAAGCCCAATCGCCTTTGCCGCACCTGTGCTTGTAGGTATCATAGATAGGGCTGCTGCACGCGCTCGGCGTAAGTCTTTGTGTTTCACATCAAGGAGATTTTGGTCGTTCGTGTAGCTATGGATAGTGCTCATAAGGGCATTTTCAATGCCAAAAGTAGAATCTAGCACTTTCACAATGGGGGCAAGGCAGTTTGTAGTGCAGGACGCATTTGAAATCACACTTTCATTATTGTATTGCGTATGATTGACGCCATAGACAAAAGTTGGCGTGTTATCCGCAGGAGCAGAGATTATCACGCGTTTGACATTGCCTTTAATATGTGCTTTTGCTTTATCAAGGGCATTAAACTTGCCCGTGCATTCAAGCACCGCTACCGCTTCACCAAAGTCAAGATTGAGCGGATCTCTATCGCTTAAAATCTTTACATTTTTGCTTTTACCAATGCGGAGTGTGCTTTCATCTAACTTCTCAACATCATAGAATCTATGCACAGAATCATATCGCAGCAAATGCACTAAAGTATCTATACTTGCCGTGGTATTCATACTTACAAGCTCCACATCATCGCGTTCCCCAATAATCCTAGCCGCACATAGCCCAATGCGTCCTGTGCCATTAATCGCAAGTTTGATTGCCATGATTTATATCCTTTTTTGCTTAAAATATAGGTGTTTAAAGGCTGCATTGTAGCAAAAACTTGCAATTTTTTATAATTTAACTCTAAAATAACTTGATTTTCATACAAAAATCAAATACAATGCTAGTTTATCTTTTTAGCCTTGTGTGCTGTTTAAAGATAAATATATTTTATATAGGAGTTTTCGTTATGAAAAAGAGCGATTTTGTAAAAACTATCAAAGAAATCGGTGGTTATGCAAAGAAAGAGGATGCGGAAAAGGCACTTGATTCTGTTGTAGATGCAATTACACATGTATTGAAGTCAAATGACACAGTTGAGCTTGTAGGATTTGGTAAATTTGAAAATGCGGTGCAAAAAGGTAAAGAAGGTAAAGTCCCCGGAACTGATAAAACTTACAAAACAGCGGATAAAATGGTGCCAAAATTTAAGCCCGGTAAAGCCTTAAAAGATGAGGTTGCAAGTATCAAGGTAAAAAAATAGACTTACGAAAAATTATGCTTTATAATTTCTAAAATTGTTATCCCTCCTTCAAACAAAAGTCGGCAATTCTTACTTTTTGATTTAGCCGTGATTGGTATGGTTAAATTGCTTGTGCTACAATGTTGTTTTATAAAGTTATGCAACATTTTCAAGGAGTAATTATGCCAAAAACCACAAGTATCACTTTAATGCAAGAAGCAAAAAGCATACGAGATATTACTATCAAAGACCAAAGAGTGTTAATCCGCGTTGATTTCAATGTTCCTATGGATAAAGATTTCAATATCAGCGATGATACGCGTATGCGTGAAGCCTTGCCAACAATTAACTATTGTATTGACAATGAAGCACAAAGTATTGTTTTGGTGAGTCATCTTGGCAGACCAAAAGGGCGTAGCAGTGATTTTTCACTCAAGCATGTTGTAAAAAGGCTAGAGAGACTACTCAATAAAGATGTATTTCTTGCCGATACAATAGAATCTGCAAAAGCCGCACAAAATGAAAATAGATGTCAAATCATCTTGCTTGAAAATATTAGATTCTATGAAGGTGAAACAAAAAATGATGAAACACTAAGTAAAAATCTCGCAAGTCTTTGTGATGTTTATGTGAATGACGCGTTTGGGACGAGCCATAGGGCGCATGCTAGCACTTATGGTATTGCGAAGTTTGTGAATCATAAAGTTGCAGGTATATTGTTGAAAAAAGAGATTGATTCCTTTGCAAAGGTGATTAAGAATCCATTGCGACCGCTTTTATTGATTGTTGGTGGAAGCAAGGTAAGCTCAAAGCTTAGTCTTTTGCAAAGAGTGCTTGATGTCGTTGATAAAATCATTATCGGTGGAGCTATGAGTAATACTTTCTTAAAAGCGTTAGGCTATGATATGCAGAATAGCCTTGTAGAAGATGATTTAATAAAAGATGCGATAACGATTCTAGAAAGCGCAAAAGAGAAAAAGGTAAAGGTATATTTGCCTGTGGATCTGGTAAGCACAAATAGCATTGATAGTCCAAGTGAGATTAAAATCACACCATCACAAGACATACCACAGAATCTCATCGCAGTTGATATTGGTCCTGCAAGCGTTAAACTTTTTAGTGAAGTGGTTACAGATTCTCAAACTATTATTTGGAATGGTCCGCTTGGTGTGTATGAGATTCACCAGTTTTCTCGTGGGACTTTTAATCTCGCTCATGCAATTGCTAATACTTATGCATTTAGCTTTATCGGCGGTGGCGATACCGCAGACGCGATTGATAAAGCTGGACAAAGGGATAATATGAGTTTTATATCCACGGGTGGTGGTGCTAGCCTTGAGTTATTGGAGGGGAATATTCTGCCTGCATTTGAGGTGCTTGATAAGAAGTCATAGATTCTATAAATTCTACAAATAAATCGCTATCATTTAAGCATTCGCATACAAGGTATTCTTTTATGCCAAGCGATTTTGCAAGCTCGGCATATTGTATAGCAAGCTCATATTTTGTTTCAGAGTTATCAATGGTAAAACTTAGCGGATATATAATCATATTGTTTGGAGCAAGGGATTTAATCACAGAATCTGTATAAGGACCAATCCACTTCACAGGTCCCACCTTTGACTGATAGCATAGCTGTATATCTTTAAATATAATATCATTTTTCTCTAATTCAGTTTGCAGCAGGGCTTTGCAATCTTGGCATTCTTGCTGATAGGGATCACCTTTTTTAATGCGACTTATAGGCACAGAGTGTGCGGATAGAATCAGCACAAAATCCTTTGCATTTCTTCCATTTAAAGTGTCCTTAATGCTTTGTGTAATTGCCTTTATAAACAAGGGGTGGGTTGCATAGCGATCGATTGCTCTTATGCGTGGAGTAAAGTTTAGTGTCTTAAGGGCAAGTGAGATATCGCTAAAAGATGAATAAGTTGTAGTTGAGCTATATTGCGGATACATGCTAAAAAGCGTAATGTCATGAATGTTTTTTTGCATGATTTCTTGTATAACAGCTAATGAATAGGGTGGCACATAACGCATAGCATAAGTGTAGAATGTGCTTGGATTCCTCTTTTGCAATTTCTGTGTAAGTTTAAAAGTGATTTCTGTTAATGGGCTACAACCACCTATCTTTTCATACATTTTCTTGCTTTTTTCAATGCGTGAATTTACTATAACATTGCCTAGCATAGAGCGAAAAAACTCATTTTTAACGCTAAGGATACATGGGTCAGCAAACATATTTTTGAGAAAAGTGGCGACTTCATCTAAATTATTTGGTCCGCCCATATTGAGTAACACTACGGCTTTGTTTTGGTTTTGCATATATTTCCTTGTAGGTTTTGGGTGTAAAGATTCTATACTTGTCAATGTGGCATTTTGCATGGGTATTATAACAAAACTCTTTGAGTTTGTTTGTATGCTGTCTCTACATGGTAGTAATACGCATATAAAGTTAGATTCTAGAATCTTATTCTACATAATGCCTAGATTAAATCAAGAATCTCTTAATTATTTATAGCGCTTAGATTTTAAAGATATAGATCTTGCTTTCAAGATTGTTTAATCGCATTGTCTAACTTTTGTATAAACTGCTGGCTTGCTTCTTCCATAGCATTCAAATGCGTAACGATATAATCAATATCTGTGCTATCTAGCTCTTTATCTATTTTTTGTAATGCGTCAGTTACATTTTGAGTGATAATATCTCGGCTTCTATCGACTTCTTGGCTACTTACAAGGCTAAAAAGGACTTTTTGGCATATTGGGTCTTCAAAAAGATGTGATATAGCATGTTTGCTAAAATCTTGTGCTGGTTTGAAAAGCTTAAAGCTCAAATACGCATTGGATTTATACAGAATATGCTCAATTTTTGCTACATTGATAATAAGGCTTTTTTGCAAGATATTAAATGCACTATGCAGGGCGACACTTTCATTGCCAAGATTCTCAAACACATCGGTAAAAGAAGCGATTTTACTTTGCGTGTCATTGATGATACGATAGACTTCTTCACTTCCTGCTTGAATGGTTGTAATCTCTTGTTGCATAGTTTGGATAACAAGTGAAATCTCATCAGTTGCTTTATGTGTATTTTCAGCAAGCTTTCTTACCTCATCAGCAACGACTGCAAAGCCTCTACCATGCTCTCCTGCCCTTGCTGCTTCAATACTTGCGTTTAATGCTAAGAGATTTGTTTGTGCTGCGATATTGATAATAAGTTGTATAACATTGCCAATATCATTTGAACGCTGTGCGAAGCTATTAATCGCATCATTGCTTTGGGCGATAAGTGTTAGGAGATTTGCTATACTATCAGCTATTTCTGTGATATTTGCTTTATTTTCATCTGCGATTTGAGTAAGCGATTGGATATTATCACTTACGCCGTGCATTTTACTCATTTCATGTGTTAAATCTGTGCTAATGCTATTTAAGTCGTGATTCTGATTATCCAAGCTCATGTTCATAAGTGATCTTGCAAGTGAGTTTTGGATACTCTCTTTTGCATTTGTCTCAATACTATTTAAACAAAAATTAATACTATCTATGTTTTTTACAAATGTGCCTTTCAAGCCCTCACCTAAGGCTCTTCTATAAAATTCATGGTTTTGTGATGCACTCACAGAAGTATTTACCTCACGCAGAAAGGCTTCAAGATTATCCAGTAAGACATTTAGATTCCCACCAAGTGTAACAAGCTTAGAATCTCCATGCAAATGGATAACGCGACTTTCAAAATCACCATCTTTCGCATGCTCTGTTACTTCAATAATGCGATCTAAAAATTGTGCATGTCTAGTCTCAAAAAATAAGCTCACACCTTGTGCCACACATGCAAGAAGTGCTATGCTTCCAGCAATAATGCCACCATTTAAAAAGCTTAATAAACCCGCAATGAAAGAAAGCAATATGCCTACTACCAAAAAGATTCTAAGCGACATGTCCATTCCTTTGAAGATTTAACACGAGATTATTGTAGGTTAGATTTGCATTTTTTGCATATTCAAGGATAAAGTTATACGCCTTATCTATCCCTTGTGCTTTTTCAATCCGCAAAGTCTCTTCATAAATCTTGCTAATAACCGCTATGGCTGCTTCATTTGGTTTTCTACGCACAGAATAGTAACCTATGACTTGATTATGCTGATTATAGTTTGGTGTAATGTTGGCAAATACCCAATAGAAATTATTGTGTTTAGTCTTATTTTTCACAAAAGCAAAGACTTCTTTGCCCTGCTTAATATGCTCCCATAGAATCCTAAAAACACACTTTGGCATGTCTGCATGACGCACAATATTGTGGGATTTAAATAAAACTTCTTCTTCATCATACTCTGCATAATCTAAAAATGGCTTGTTGCAATACAGCACATTACCTTTTAAATCCGTTTTTGAAGTAATTAATACATCTTTATCAAGTATAAGTTCTTGCATACTAACTTCCTTGTAAGTAATTAAATTGAATAATCATAGAACATAAAAGCGACTTGGTATTATAACATGTTAGGCTTAATGCAATATTAACGCTAGAACATATACTCTTTGTAACCCTAACTATTGTCTAGTATATCCACAATAAAAATAAGTAAAATCATAGTTTAAGGTTTATAAGAATATGACTTTGTTTATATTTTAATCATTTTGCTTACACTTCCAGATAGCAAAAGATTCCAAGTTATTAATTTAATTTTAGCTTTAACAACTATCGGATAATCGAGATGTGGCTATCTATAAGCGGTAATATTTACACATTACACAACCGCATTCTCATCAATCACAATGCCAACAGGGCAGTGATCACTCCCCATTATCTCGGGATAAATATGTGCTTCCTTGAGATTCTTGGCAAGACATCTTGAGAGTAAAAAGTAATCAATTCTCCAACCCGTGTTATTTTGCCTTGCTTTGCCCATGTAGCTCCACCATGTATAAGCATGCTCTTTATCCGGGTAAAAATAGCGATAAGAATCAATAAAGCCGCTATCTAAAAGCACACTCATTTTTTCTCGTTCTTCATCAGTAAAACCCGCATTTCTGCGATTTGTCTTTGGATTCTTTAAATCTATCTCTTTATGTGCTACATTTAAATCACCACATACAATCACAGGCTTATATTGCTCTAATCCCTTTAAAAAAGAGCGAAAATCATCTTCCCATTCTTGTCTGTATGTAAGCCGCTCTAGCTCTCGTTTAGAATTTGGTGTATAAACATTTACAAGAAAAAAGGTCGCATATTCTGCAACGATAATTCGCCCCTCTTTATCATGGTGTGCTATCCCCATATCATTACACACGCTTAATGGCTCTGTTTTGCTAAGAATGATTGTGCCAGAGTATCCCTTTTTTTCCGCTTCATTCCAAAACTGATAATATCCATCAAATACAAAATCACTTTGACTTCTGTGCATTTTAGATTCTTGAATACAAAATACATCAGCATCTATTGTGTTAAAAAAGTCCATAAATCCTTTCGTCATACATGCACGCAAACCATTTACATTCCAAGATATCATTTTCATATTACTATCCTAAAGTATAAAAGTAGATTCTATATAAAAGAGTAAATTATAACCACAGAAATACAACATTACTTAATGCAAATATGGAATCACATTTCTAGCTACAATGTGTAACAAAAAGTAATAAACATGTTATTGAAAGTAAAAAGATTTCTTAAAATATGTTTCTTTTTAACACATGAAAATCCATAGATATCGTGTAAGCAAAATGAAAATCCCAAGAATTTACAAAATATTTGTTACAATTAAGATATAACAAGCTCTTTACACACAGCAGCATAAACTAACAACATAGTCTTTTAGAGTATTTATTATGCTTCATTCGCAATACAGGATAATGTTTAAAGAGAATGTTTGTGTTTCCATTTGAAACGATAACCCAAAACAAGGAGAAGATAATGTTAGAAATCAGATGGCATAGTAGAGCTGGTCAGGGTGCTGTAACAGGTGCCAAAGGGCTAGCAGATGTAATCGCTGGCACAGGCAAAGAGGTGCAGGCTTTTGCGACTTATGGTTCTGCAAAACGCGGTGCTACAATGGCGGCATTTGATAGGTTTGATGATACCCCCATTCTTAATCATGAGAAATACATGGAGCCAGATTATGTATTAGTGATTGACCCCGGTCTTACTTTTATCGCAGATATTTTTGAGAATGAAAAGCCTACAACAAAATATATTATCACAACGCATTTAAGTAAAGAAGAGTTGCAAGAGAAAAAGCCGGAGTTAAAGGATCGAGAGTTTTACATAGTGGATTGCATTAAGATTTCTTTAGAGGCATTGGGTAAGCCTATCCCAAATGCGCCTATGCTTGGTGCTTTCATTAAAGAATCTGGTCTTTTACCTATTGAAGAGTTTAAAGAAGCGTTTAAAAAAGTGTTGGGAAAAAAATTACCACAAAAAATTATTGATGCAAATATGGTGGCAATACAGCGTGCGTATGATGAAGTGCATTAATAAAGTATGAAAGGATAGATTATGCAAAATGCGAATAAAGGTTGGAATGACTTATTACCCGGTGCAGTTGTATTTCCACTTGAAACAGAAGGTGAAAAAAGCCTTGACATGCACCAAGAGGAGAGAAAATATACAGATAATAGCTCTTACACACTAAGCGTAGCACATTGGCGGACAGAAAAGCCCGTGCATAATGTAGAGCATTGCATTAATTGCTATTTTTGCTGGGTGTATTGCCCTGATAGCTCTATTTTAGTAAGAGATGAAAAGATGACTGGTGTAGATTACAAGCATTGTAAAGGTTGTGGTGTGTGTGCTGATGTGTGTCCTACAAATCCTAAATCTTTAATTATGTTTCAAGATTTTGTTACAAAAGAAGATGCGATTAGTCAATGGCCAGCAAAAGAGAAGAAAGAGAAAAAGGCATAAGGAGTTAAGCAATGGCAAAAGTATATGATTTACAAGAAGTTGAGGTATGGGATGGCAATGTCGCCGCTAGTCATGCCCTGCGACAAGCACAGATTGATGTAATGGCAGCATACCCTATCACACCATCAACACCTATCGTGCAAGATTATGGCACATTTGTTGGCAATGGCTATATTGATGGCGAGTTTGTGCTTGTAGAATCTGAACATGCGGCAATGAGTGGTTGCGTTGGTGCAGCAGCAGCAGGTGGTAGAGTGGCTACTGCTACAAGCTCACAAGGCTTGGCATTAATGGTTGAGGTATTATATCAAGCAAGCGGTATGAGACTGCCTATTGTATTAAATCTAGTTAATCGTGCATTAGCAGCACCGCTAAATATCCATGGCGATCATTCAGATATGTATCTATGCCGTGATGCAGGGTGGATTCAGCTTTGCACTTGTAATCCACAAGAAGCTTATGACTTTAACCTTATGGCGTTTAAAATCGCAGAAGACTATGATGTAAGAGTGCCTACAATAGTGAATCAAGATGGCTTCCTAAGCTCACATACCGCACAAAATGTGCGTCCTTTAAGCGATGAAGAGGCATATAAATTTATCGGTGATTATAAGGTAAAAAACGCATTGCTTGATTTTAGCAAACCTGTTACTTATGGTGTGCAAGCAGAAGAAGATTGGCATTATGAGCATAAGGCACAATTACATGCGGCAATCATGGATTCTATGCCTGTTATTGAACGCGTATTTAATGAGTTTAAAGAAAAGACAGGCAGAGCATACAAGCCTGTAATGAGCTATGATATGGACGATGCGGAAGTAGCAATCTTTGCTATCGGCACAACCGCAGAATCTGCAAGAGTTGCAGCAAAGGCTATGAGAGAGCAAGGCATAAAAGCTGGAGTTGTAACTATCCATGTATTACGCCCATTCCCTTATAAGCAAGTAGGCGAGGCATTGAAAAACGCAAAAGCAGTGGCTATCATGGATAAGTCTTCACCAGCTGGGGCTATGGGTGCTATGTTTAATGAAGTGAGTGCAGCTATCTATCAAGCCGCTACAAATAATCGTCCTATACTTTCTAACTATGTGTATGGCTTAGGTGAGAGAGACTTAACACAAAAAGATATTAGAAAGATTTATAGCGAACTTGCGGAGAATGCTAAGGCTGGAAAGCTTACGCATAACGCACAGCAGTGGATTTGTTTGCGTGGTAAGGAAATGGGTTTTAATTAAGATTCTTAACTTTGAAAAGTTGTATTAAAAAGGAAAGATAATGACAAAAGAGATAAAAAATCTAAAACAATTTAGCAAAAGTGCTGAAAGATTTGAAGGTGCGCATTTATTGTGTCCGGGTTGTGCGCATGGTATGATTGTGCGTGAGGTTTTAAATGCAGTTGATGGACCAATAGCTATTGGAAACTCCACTGGCTGCCTAGAGGTTTCAACAGCGGTATATCCGCATACCTCATGGAATGTGCCATGGATTCATATCGGTTTTGAAAATGGCTCGACTGCGATTTGTGGTGCTGAAGCTATGTATAAAGCCCTTGAGAGAAAAGGCAAATACAAAGGGCAAAAGCCTAAATTTGTAGCATTTGGTGGCGATGGTGCGACCTATGATATTGGATTCCAATGGATTAGTGGCTGTTTTGAAAGAGGGCATGATTTTACATATATTTGCCTTGATAATGAAGTGTATGCTAACACTGGCGGACAGAGAAGTGGCTCTACACCACTTGGGGCTAGCACTTCCACAACACCAGCAGGAAAAGTAAGCTATGGTAAAAAGCAAAAGAAAAAAGACTTGCTAAGCATTATGGCGGCACATGGAAGCCCCTATGTCGCACAAGTCGCACCAAATAAATGGAAAGATATGAATGCTAAGATAAAAAAGGCGATTGACACAGAAGGACCTACTTTTATCAATGCTATGAGTGCTTGCACGACTGAATGGAAATTTAACTCAAATCACACCGTTGAAATGAGTGATTTAGCCGTAGATAGTCTTGTATTCCCATTGTATGAAATCATTGATGGGCACGAATTGCGTATCACTTACCGCCCTAAAAAAGTCATTCCCGTTAGAGATTATCTAGCCGCACAAGGCAGATTCAAACATTTATTTAAACCAGAAAATGAGCATATCATCGAGCAATTTCAAAAAGATGTTGATGCTAGATGGGAGCTACTACAAAGAAGAGAAGAAGCAAAGTTGTAATACACTTTTCGAGTTTGCTATTCTCCATTAACTATTCTTTTAAAACTATTAGGATTTAGATTTACTTGATGAAGTAGATCCAAAATCCTTGAATTTCTACATGCACTCTCCATGCTATTCAATCGCTTTTTTATTAACCCTAGACACTACAACTCTTAAGTTATATGAAGTTATCATAGAGTATATAATTCAATCCGATTTTATAGCCATTTGAGTGGACTGCTGAGGTCCAGCGTAACCGCGAGTCTTAGTTTCTAAATCCTACATTCATTGTAGTGTTTATGGAATCTAAAAGTATAGTGTATCTATAAAATAACCCACAAACAAATTTTCACAAACAAAAAATCACAAAACTTGCAATTTTGTTGTATAATTTCTGCTTTGTGGAAAAACTCACATGTCAATCCTAAAAGTTGGTTGCCCTTTTTTTGTGTGTTCAAGCTTAAGCTTGGTTTTACTGCAAATTCAAGGGTTAATGGGCATGGTGGCAAAACCAATTCACAAAATTTACTATTAAATTTTAAGGAGCTGTAATATGGTTACTATGAAAGATTTGTTGGAATGTGGTGTGCATTTTGGACATCAAACAAGGCGATGGAATCCAAAAATGAAGAAATTCATCTTTGGTGTGCGTAAAAATATCCACATTATTGATTTGCAAAAGACGCTGCGTTACTTCCGCTACACTTATAACATTGTGCGTGATGCGGCGAGTGAGGGCAAAGTGATTATGTTTGTTGGGACAAAAAAACAAGCAAGTGATACTTTGAGAGAGTATGCTGAAAAGGTAAATGCACCTTATGTAAATTATCGTTGGCTTGGTGGTATGCTCACAAACTTTAGCACGATTAAAAAGTCAGTGAGAAAGCTTGAGATTATTGAAGAGATGGAATCAAGTGGGCAAATTGATCTTTTAACAAAAAAAGAAAAACTTATGCTTATGCGTAAAAAAGAGAAGTTAAATAAATATCTTGGTGGGATACGACATCTTAAAAAAGCCCCTGATATGCTGTTTGTTGTTGATGCACTGAAAGAAAAGATTGCAGTTGGCGAGGCAAGAAAGCTTGGAATTCCAGTAGTTGCACCACTTGATACAAATTGCGATCCAGATTTAATCGACTATCCAATTCCGGGCAATGATGATGCGATTCGCTCTATCCAGCTTTTCTGTAAAGAAATAAGCGATGCGATCACAGAAGGGCGTGAGATGAATGGCATTGAGGGTGAAGAAAATGCAGAGAGAACAGAGCCGCTACCTGCTACAGAAGCTGAAAAAGATGAGGTAATGGCAGAATTACAAGCAGAAATGGAAAAAGAGTTTCAAGCAAAAGAAGGAGAATAAAAATGCGTGATGAGACTAAAGAAGCATTGCAAAATGCAAAAGATGCAATTAGCGAAGCAGGAAAGCAAATAAAGCAAGAAGTGCAAGAGATTTCTGCAAAGGTTGTAGCAGAGTTGCGTAAAAAGACTGATGCAGGTATCATGGAATGCAAAAACGCATTGAAAGAATGTAAAGGAAATATTGAAGAAGCAATAGAGTATTTACGCAAAAAAGGGTTAAGCAAGGCAGCTAAAAAGGCAGATAGAATTGCAGCTGAGGGCGTTATCGCAATGAAAATTGCTGATGATTTCACAAAGGCTACTTTGGTTGAGGTGAATTCTGAAACAGACTTTGTAGCTAAAAATGAAGATTTTCAAGAGATTGTTGCAAATATCCTTGATTTGGCATTCAAACGCTCGTTAAACACAACAGAATCTTTAATGCAGCTTAGCGTTAATGGCGAGTCTTTTGAAGATTATTTAAAGCAAAAGATTGCCATTATTGGAGAAAATATTGTTATCCGCCGTGTTGCCACTATCACATGTAAGCCAAATCAGCTTATTAATGGATACTTGCACCATAATAAAAAGGTGGGAGCAATCACGCTTTTAAGCGTTGAAAAAGATGAGAATGTGTCTAAATTGAATGAATTTAGCAAACTTTTGAGTATGCATATCGCGTCTATGAAGCCAAAGTTTTTGAGTTATAAAGAGCTTGATAAAGATTTTGTAGCAAAAGAGAGAGTAGCTATTGCTGCGGAATTAGAGAAAGAAAATGAAGAGTTAGCAAGACTAAAAAAGCCATTGCACCGCATTCCAGAATTTGTAAGCCGCAGTGAGCTTAGTGAATCTGTATTGAAAGCAAAAGAGGAAGAATTGCGTGCTACATTAAAGCGTGAAGGAAAACCAGAGGCAATATGGGATAAAATTATTCCCGGACAGCTAGATCGCTTTATCCTTGATAATACGATTTTAGACCAGAGATTAACCCTATTAGCACAGCTTTATGCCCTTGATGATAAAAAGACTATCACGCAGGTGCTGAATGAAAAAAGCAAAGAGTTAAATGACAATATACAAGTAGTATCTTTCATAAACTTTGAGCTAGGTGAAGGTATCGAAAAGAAAGTGGATAACTTTGCTGAAGAAGTTGCTGCACAAATGAAGTAAATTTTTGGTTAATGCTGATGGATTTGTTAAGATTATAACAAGTATGGATTCTGCGAAATCCATATAGCATTCTTAGTGAAATTGATTTCATCACGACTCACATACATAAGCTAAAGATTATTTTTGAAGACATATTGAAGCAGGGCATATAGCATTATGATACAGCAAGGTAGTTATAGGATCTTTATGCTATATGTGAAAAGATTCTATATTGTTTTTAGCTATATATCCTTTTTTATGATTGCATTCTATCAAGTTCTATATGCTAAACAGAGTATAGATAAAGCACAAGATTCTATAAATACACAGCAAATACAAACCTATCCAAACACTACGCATAACACATTGCAAACCTATTCGATTATACATGATCTTCGCACAGCATTTGAGCCTTACTCTAGCATGGATACACAATATCAGGCTATACTAAAAAACTATAATGAAATGCTAAAAAATACACAGGATTCTAGCACTTATCCGCAAAACACTATGTCTATACAAAAGCGATTAGATTCTAAATCTTTTCATACCCAGAACTCATCTAAATCACTAGGGCTAGATTCTAAAACAAATGCTACAAGCCACACACAAACAAAACAAGATTCTATACCACGACAAGAAACACAAGATATAGAATCTAACTTTACGCCAAATACCAAAGAAGCTAGAGAATCTACACTCCATGTATCTACACAAAATACCAAACATTCACACAATGTAGCACCAGATTCTACAAATAGCCCCTTAAATCCTATCATTACGCAAGGACTAGATTCTACAAATCGCTATGCTACTTATAGGGATTTTCTAGCTATCCTTGATACATTTTGTTGTTCTGTGTCCCTGCCAAACACCATTATTAATAGCTTTGATTTAAGAGATTCTAAACAAGCCTTGCAACACATAGAATCTAGACTAAAAGATTCTATCCCGCAAGATTCCCCATTAAAAGATTCTATGCAAAACACGCAGAATCTAGCACAAAAACAAGACACAAAAAGCAAACAAAATAACACAAAGACAACTATCAACACAAGCCTGCTAGCCCCAAAATGTGTAAAAAAGAAGTTTAATATTACAAAAGATGAAAAGCTAAATATCCACACCCTACTACACGCCCTAGCAAAAGAGTGTGATTTCTCCATACAATACACACATAATGCCAAACAAAACCTACATAATCAGCAAAATATAACGCTAAATATACGCGACAAACCGCTTGACTTTGTGCTAGAAATGCTTTTAAGTGATATGTTTTATAGTATAGATAGAAATCGCTTGATAATCAGTGATATTTCCATGCAAATGTTTGCGATAAACTACATTTCAAGCACAAGAATGGCTCAAAGCAACACTGATGTCCTATTCGCACAAGAGCAACATGAAAACTACGGCTTAGGATACAATGGATTCTACAACAGCATGATTCCAAACTACACACAAAACTATTCTACACAAAACTATGCTTGGCAGAATCTAGCAAATACACAAACTTCACAAAGAGAAAATCAAAGCATGTCAGGCTACCTTGACAATCTTTCATTACGCAATCAACTTCGCTCTCAAATGAGTTCGGCTAATACGCGTTTTGGCAAAAGTGGGACAAAGGTGTATTCACTTGATGAGATTAACTTTTGGGCAGATATAGAATCTAAACTTCACATTATGCTTGATACAAAGCTTGGCGATAAATTTATGATTGACAAAGGGGCAGGGCTTATTGCAGTATGGACTACAAAGCAGAAGATGAGAGAAGTCTCACAATTTTTGCAAGATTTAGAGCAAAAGATGAATATGCAAGTAGCCATTGATGTGGAGATTCTATCACTCATACATTTTCAAACAAATAATGTTGGCATTGACTGGCAGCAAATATTTTCTATCTTAAATCCTACGCAATCAAGTCTTAATATCGCATTTGGCGGTGGGGGTGCAATGCTTACACTTGGTAATAATAATGCTGATTTACAAAGTATTTTTAATCTCCTACGCACTTATGGCGATTTGCGTAGTCTTAGCAATCCAAAGATTATGGCATTAAATAATCAACCAGCATTAATTAGTGTCGGCTCTGTCCTTCGTTACACACAAAATCTTGTATATCAATCAAATAATACAAATACGACAATCCAAAATACAAGCACGCAATACCCAAGCGTTTTTGCGGGAATCTTGCTTGATATTACCCCATCAATTAGCCATGATTCTGTAATCTTACGCATTAATCCATCTATCACAAAGACAAAAGACCCAGATATGGAAAACGCCGCAGAAGCCTTAAAAGCACCTCCAAACCTTAGCACAAATCAACTCTCTTCAATCGTGAAATTAAAAGATGGCGAACGAGTGATTATTGGCGGATTGTTAAATAATGTCGTCCAAAATACAAGCCAAGCTATACCAAAGATAGGCGAAAACAAATGGCTAAAAAATATCTTTGGCAAACAAAGTCGCACAAATCGCAGCGAAGAGTTAATAATCATCATCACACCGCATATTATACGATAACATTTTTTACATGCAAGATTACACGAGTAAGCATATCTCCACCACAAAGAATTTACATTTTGTTGTTACAATACACGCTTTGCAAACACAAATCTAATTTTATTTCAAGATTCCATAAAGGTTAATACATGCGTATCAGACAACTATGTATCATATATATACTATTGCATATACACATAGCCTATGCGATAGACAATATAGAAAGTCGTGCTAAAGACTTGCAAACAATAGATTCTACAAAAGACTCTCAAGAAAACACGAAAGAAAATCCTAAAGAAGATTCCAAGCAAAAAGATTCTAAACAAAACGCACTAGACCAAAATAGAAGTGATGATTATGCACGCATACAAACACCACCTTTTCATTCAAAAACACTTGATGTAAGATCATTCTTTTCACATTTTAAGTTTTATGAGCCATGGTATATATTACCTGCATATTATAGCTTTAGTGATATGTATAGCCCGGATTTAACACGCACAGAGATTAAAGCACAAATAAGCTTTCGTTTAGAGCTATTAAGCGATGTGATGTGTAAATATTGTGCTTTTAGCTTTGACTACACACAAAGAATCTATTTGCAAACCTATAATGACCCACAAAGCGCACCTTTGCGTGATACAGATTTATCACCTGCGATAAGCTTTATATACAAAAAGCCCATTCCCATTGCAAATGGCGATGGTGGCTATTTTAACTGGTTTTCTATTGGATATCGACATGTAAGCAATGGTGAGAGAGAAAATATATATGATTCTGATCCGCGTCAAGAAGCATGGGGTGGTAAGTTTGTAAGATCTAAAGCATTTGATAGAGTGGTATTTGAAACAAATTATAAATATAAGGATTTCAATGCTAGATTGCGTGCGTGGATGAATATCTCTGCGATCGCTTATGATGGTGCAAAAACAAATGGAGATATTGGCAAATATATGGGATATGGAGATATAAAGCTATCTTACACATATAAAAATAATCATTTTGAGCTATATCTAAACAATATTTTTAATAATTATTTTAGCCGTGATTACTGGGATTGGAAGGGGCATGTAGAACTTGGATATAGCTATGGTGTAAGTAAGCATTATGCCATTTATGTGCAGTATCTCTATGGACACGGCGATAGCTTATATGAATATAGTTTGCCTGTAAATCGAATTGGCGTAGGCGTGCGTTTGCGTGATTTTTAGATTCTGGGTTTTCATAAAGATTTAAGTTAATATAGTTGCTTACACATTCTAACTTTCAATGATTGCCATGCTAAATGTAAAAAGATCTCTAAATTTAGAATCCAACTTTAACCTTAGGTAAATACAGATCTAAAAGTTAAAATGTTATGTGTGTTAATATTGTTTGAATTAGTGTTTGAGTATTTTTAGCGATTTAAAGTGTAGGTAAAAATATTTTTTCGCTAAATTTATTTACCATAATACTATTTTTTATGTTAGAATAACTCTTCCGTTTTACATAATGGATCTTTAGCTCAGTTGGTTAGAGCGCTCGGCTCATAACCGAGTGGTCGTAGGTTCAAGTCCTACAAGATCCACCACTCTCTGTTTTTTATATACAATAATCTTGAAAATCTGTGTAGTCAGAATATCTTTTTGTTAATAAAACTACCCGGCAATATAATCTAGGTATTATCAAGAGTTCATATTGCACCATGCATGTGACACAAGATAGGTAATTTATTATTTTTGTAAGTATAGATTTAATAATCATCAATAGACTCGAGCCTATATAAAATCTTTACCGATTATGCATATAGTAACAAAATAAGCAATTCTATTGATAAGTGCTTTAACATCGCAGTAATTAATATCTAAGATATTAAATCTCTGCGGTATATTAAGATTTGAAACAATATTGATCGCATTATATCTTCCTTCTAGGGTCTAATGTGCCATAGATAATGCCTGTTTTTGGGTCAATTAAGATAGCATTGACATCGCCCATTGTGTCAGTTTCAACGACTTTATATCCCATTCTTTTTAGAATCTCTTGCGTGTCTTTATTGATAGAAAACTTCTCAATATCTAGTGTATCTGGCTGCCATTGCATGTGAAAGCGTGGAGATTCTACGGCGGTTACAAGATCCATTTTATAATCAATGAGATTTACAATCACTTGAGCTACAACGCTTATGATCTTCCCACTTCCTGGGCTTCCAAGCACAACATACAGCTTGCCATCTTTTAGAATCATAGTAGGACTCATCGTGCTTAGCGGTCGTTTGTTTGGTGCGATAGCATTATTTGTGCCCTCAATCATGCCATGCCTGTTTGGATAGCCGACTTTGATAGAGAAATTCTCCATTTGATCATTGAGTAAAAAGCCATAGCCACTCACAGCCGCCCCAGAGCCATAGCGTCTATTGAGAGTATAGGTAACACTGACTGCATTACCCCATTTATCAACCACAGAAAAATGCGTGGTATTGCTGCCTTCGTGTAGGTTTGGATTATTTTTTTGCTTTATTTTGCCTAAACCCGGGATTATCCTATCGCTTGGTGTCGCCCTATTTGTCTTTATGGAGCGATAGACTTCTCTAGCATATTCTTTGCTTAAAAGCGTATCTAGAGGTAAATCAATAAAGTCTGGATCGCCCATAAAACTAGATCTATCAGCTTGTGCTTGTCGCATGGCTTCTGTTAAGAGATGAATGCTTTTTGATGATGCAAAGCCGAGTTTAGCCATATCCACATTTTCGATAATATTTAGAATCTCAAGGATATGCGCCCCACCACTGCTAGGTGGAGGCATGGTGATAATATCATATCCACGATAAGTCCCGCGTAAAGGCTTTCGCCATTTCACTTCATAATCTCTTAAATCTTGCAGTGTGAGTATGCCCCCACCTTTTTGAATATCGCTTACCATCGCTTTTGCAATCTCGCCTTGATAGAATGCACTCTCGCCTTCTTTTTGCAAGATTCTTAAGGTCCTTGCTAAATCTTTTTGTATGAGTATATCGCCATCTTTATAGACTTCGCCATTCTCTTTTAAGAAGTATTTAGAAGAAGATTCAAACTTTGCAAAGTCGCTTTGGACTTCCTGCATAGTCTCTTGCTGCCTTTGCGTTACCATAAAGCCTTTTTCTGCTAACATAACTGCGGGTTCTAAAAGCTCACTAAGCGTTTTTGTGCCATATTTATCAAGCATAGCACTCATGCCTTTTACACTACCCGGGACGCCAACAGAGAGATAGCCTGTAACAGCGGCATTTGGGATAACTTCACCCCTAGAATCTAAAAACATATCGCGACTAGCTGCCTTTGGTGCGACTTCTCTAAAATCAAGGGCGATGTCTTCTCCATTTGCTAAATGGATAAGGGCAAACCCACCACCGCCAATATTTCCTGCCGCAGGGTGAGTAACTGCTAGGGCATAGCTCACTGCAACCGCCGCATCAATGGCATTCCCACCGCTATCTAGCACGGCTTTACCAATGGCATTTGCATAAGGACTGCTTGTCATGGCAAGCCCGCTTCCCTCTCTATCTTTTATGGGAACATAGCTTGCAGCATGTATATGCGTTATGCCAAATAATATAACACAAAGCGTGAGAATGCCAAAGATTCTATTTTGTCTTACAATGCAATCTAGCGGTTTTAGATATGATAATAGCATGTTTATCCTTTTTATGATTTCATCTCAAAAGACTTTTATTATAACTTAGTTTGTAACTAGAAATATAATATTTTATATATTTTTAATTTTGCTTCATAAAAATACGCTTGTAAAGACAGGCTATAATACAGAATCTATGTTATTATTTTTTGCGTTTCAATATGAAATATTTTTAGATTCCATATTTATACTATTTTTATAATACACTAAGGATTAAAAGCATGAAACTCCAACTCTTACATGATATTGCACGCTTATTTTGCACGCATAAAATGGTTACTTATATCGCACGGATTAGTGATAATGTGATACATATACGACTTGATAGCATAAACTATTTTATCGATTTAAATAAAGGCAATCCGCGTATATATAGCAGTGAAGGCATACTTAAAACAAAGCAATATAATGCACCATTTGACATTGCAATGAGTAAATATATCTACAAAGCTAACATTAAGACATGCAAACTTGATGGTATGAATAAGATTCTAAAGCTATACTGCACATACAAAAGCACATATAAAAGCATTGAAACACTTTTTCAAATCGAACTCATAAATCGTGCTACAAATGCGATCATTGTGCAAGATGATAGAATCATATCTGCGTTACGATTTAGCGATTCTTTAAAAAGAGCAATCTTACCTAAAATACCACTTGCACCATTAGACCAACCGCATTTTCTAAAAACTTTTACTGATAATAGCACTGAAGATACATTGCAAATGCTTAGAGAAGAATATAATATTATGCAAAAAAGTTTGCTAGACCAAAAGCGAGAGAAAGTCTTACAGAATCTAGAGACAAAAAAAGCAAAGCTTACCAAACTCTTAGAATCCCTGCCAGATATTGACACGCTTACAAAAGAGAGAGAGACAAGCTTTATGCTTGCAAACTATATTTTAACGCATTTAGATTCTATACCAAACTACGCGACAAACCTTACTATTGACAACATAACCTATGAAATCCCATGTATGAATAAACCAAGTCTAGCAAGTGATAAGCTTTTCAAACAAACAAAAAAGCTAAAACAAAAAATAGAACATATACACAAACAACAAGAAAATCTAGAATCTAAAATCACTTTCTTAAACAATCAAATCGATTTTGCAAAATATGCAAATAGCCAATCTCTAGACATACTCGCACCAAAAAAACACACTACAAAGAAGTTACAAAAAAGCCATTATGCAAGCTTTTATATCGATGGGGTAAAAATCAGCATAGGTAGGAATGAGCGAGAAAATATCAGGCTTTTGCAAGATTCTAAGGGGGATTTTTTATGGTTACATATATGCGATATCCCATCATCACATTTAATTATCCATGCAAATAAAGTGAGCGATCAGGTGCTAGAATACGCAGGAATACTGCTTGCAAAACTTTGTGGCATAAAAGATAACAAAATTGTGATAGACTATACAAAACGCAGGTTTGTGAGACTGACACAAGGCGCACATGTAGTCTATGCGAAAGAAAATAAGCTACATTTACAGCTAAATAAGGAGTAACAAATGGCTTTAAATACTATTGGGAATATGACCTATATCAATCAAGCAAGCAGTGCGACATCAGCCTTGCACGCAAACAACATGCCACACCAAACTCCGCTCAATCACGCCATCTTTCACGAGCAAATGCAAAAAGTAGAAGAAGTACGACCCGCAGAAGAAATGCATAAAACAGATGATAGAGAGGGCAGTGCTAAACGAGAGTTTGATGAAAAAGAAGAGAAAAAGGAAGAAGAGAGTAAGGACTTCCAAGAGCAAATGGAAAATGCAGCAATAGCCCCGAAGAAAAAGAAAGATGATAGAGTAATCACAGAAGATGAAATGCTTATGCGACCAGAAACACATTTGCTTGATGTGAAAGGGTAGGGGGCTACAACTCTCATTGTGTTGCAATGAAATTAGATTAGAAAGCATATATTCTTAATAAGAAGTCTCATCGCGTGAAGATATTGTTGCAATAAGAATCTTTTTTAGAATCTAGGTTTGAATAAAAGTTTCTTAAAATAGATTCTGTTATCTTATTTTCAGGCTTGAGTATTTGCCACTTCTCCAAAAGTCTTTATCAAAAATTCCTCAATATTGTATTTCTTGCGGTGATTTTCTGTGAAAATATGCACGATAACTTCGCCTAAATCAATGATAATCCAATCCTCACTCTCTTCATCAATCGCATAGAATCTTACCCCCTTTGCTTTAAGATCTTCTTTAAGATAATGTAATAAAGATAGTGCGTGTTTGCCTGCCATAGCGGTTGCCACGACTACAAACTGCGATAAATAGCCCTTATTTGCGACATCAATCACTTCAATAGACTCTGCCTTTTTGGAATCTAAAATATCTTTTACCGCTTGGGCTAGATTCTGTGCGTTAAGCAATGAATTTTCTGTCATATATGTCCTTTTTATAATTTAAACTTTATGTAATAACTTATAAGATTCTATCACATCATATCGAATATTTTCTGGAATCTCATCTTTATAATACTCTAAATTTTGAATGATAAGGCTTGAGGCATAAGGGTATGAAAAATGTAAAAATTGCATGTTTATATTGTGCTTTTGTGCGAAGTTTTCACATATTTTTTGACTATCTGTATTTGGGTAATCTTTAGTTATGCGATTAAAGACTATGAAGCAAAGATTCTCTCTTAAAACTTCAAAATAGTTCCATTGTGGCAGCTGTAAGAAGTTATCCTGCCCTAAGATAAAATACATGGTAGATGGCTTATAAAGATTCTTAAAATACTCCATACTTTCTTTTGTCGTTACAGGTTTGTTTTGCAATATTTCATAATCACTGCATAGAATCTTATCATATTTTTCACATACTTTTTTTATCCATGCAAGTCGTTTTTGCGCGGAGATTCTAAAATGTGCTTTAAGTGGATTTTGATAGGCTACAAGCACGATTAATAAATCCAGATTCAATGCAGCCAAAGCCTTCTCAATAATGCCTACATGCCCTTTGTGTGGCGGGTCAAAACTCCCACCAAAAATAGCAAGATTCACCCTTATTTGCCTTTTTTAGAATCTCTATATTGCTTTGCTTTTTTTGATAGCACAAGAAAGATTATAAACGCACTGCCCGTTACAATAAGGATTGTACTCCATGCTTCAAAATGTGAGAAAGGCATACTAAAGTCAAACACTCTTTTTCCAAATATTTCAAATCCCATAACTTTCCTTTCTATTTAATATCATTTCTACTTAATATCACTTTTGCGAGTTTTTATAATCCATAATAAAAACAATGCAATCCCCATCATAACGCAACTTAGAATCTGCCCCATACTAAGCCCTAAGAAGTAATAGCCCATCTGCACATCAGCTTCCCTAAAATACTCTGCTATAAATCGTGCAAGACTATATGCAAACGCATAAATAACGATAAGCATACCTTCGGTTTGATTTTTTTTAGAAGCAATCCATACGATAATAAAGACAACAATGCCCTCTAAAAATGCCTCAATTAGCTGACTAGGATAACGCAACGCCCCTTCCACATAGATTCCAATAAATTTTAGTGAATCTTCTTCAATCACCCTGCCATACAGCTCTTTATTTAAAAAATTCCCAATTCTCCCAAACACATAGGCAAGCGGCACACTCAAAGCAACTATGTCAAGCAAAGCAAAAATATTTGCCTTTTTCACATAAAAGAACAGAAATGAAGCAAGCAAAAAGCCAAAAACAGCACCATGAAAGCTCATACCCGCAATACCTACAAATCGCCCATCAACATAGGGGTTGAAAGCTTCCCAAGGGTGTGTGAGATAAAACATAGCAGAATCTGTATAAATAAAAAGATAGCCAAAACGCGCCCCAAGCAAGATTCCAATCTCAACCCATATAAAATAACTATCTATAATCTTTGAATCTATGTGTGAAAAACGCGGCATAGTTTTAACAAAATATTTAGCAAGAAAGAAGCCAATAAGCAAAGCCGACACATACGCCAAGCTATACCAATGGATATTAAAGCCAAACGCGCTAAAGGCAATGGGACTAAAATGAGAGTAGATTTCATTCCAAAAATTCATAATATAAACTCTATAACTATTAAATTAAAAAATCTCAATTATACATAATGTGTGATGATTTTTTAGCAAATAGTGTATAAAATTTGATTTTTGCGATATTTTTCAAGTCGATACCATAAGGTTTTTTAAAATTTAAAAATAATTAAAACAATATATCTTTCCAATACTTCATGCAATAGACAAAAACTACTAAATTTCGCGAAAGAATAAAAATGATAACTGAATACAAAGGAAGATGGTGGCTCGAGGCAGAATCGAACTGCCGACACAAGGATTTTCAGTCCTTTGCTCTACCGACTGAGCTATCGAGCCATTTTGAGTTTAAGCAATAAAAAGAAATAATTCTACTAGAATAAATATTAAAAACAACTTAAAATAATTATAAAATTTGATTTTAATGACTTATTTTAAGTAGCATTTTTAATGTTGATTCTAAAAAAGATAAGTTATGGAATCTAAAATGTCAAATACGAGTGTTTTAGAGAGATTGCTGGAATAAAGTCATAGAATCCTTCAAAGCAAATCTAGAAAATTTCACATTTGTTGTAGATATTCTAAGACATTGAGTATAATTTTATTTCTATACTATATTTATAAGATTTATAAGCTATTTGGATTAACTCTATGGACTTTTTACAAAAAATATTTTTTGAATTACCGCTTATTGCAAGTTTTTTGGGTGGGATTCTAAACTTTCTTGCACCTTGCATTCTGCCGCTTATACCATCTTATATGAGCTATATTTCTGGGAGTGTGCTACATGATGAGACAAAGTATTCTCGTTTTAGCATGTTTCGCAATGCAATGCTTTTTGTTTTTGGATTTGGGCTTGTATTCTTTTTGCTTTTTTTAGCTATGTTTCAAATTATCGATAATTTTTTTAATTATCCCATTGTGCGATATATTTCTGGCGGTATTGTTATCCTTTTTGGTATCCATTTTTTGGGAATCTTTCATATTGCAATGCTTAATCAAACAAAGCAATTAAACCTACAAAAGCTAGAACAACATAAGATTCTAAGATTTATCGCACCATTTATTATAGGCGTGGGTTTTGCGGCGGGCTGGTCGCCTTGCTCTGGTCCTATCATAAGCTCTATTGCCCTGCTTGCTTCTATGAATGAGGGACTTGCTATATATGCTAGTTTAGCTTTTATAACCGGGCTTTCACTCCCTTTTTTATTATTAGCACTTTTTTTAGACAAGGGCTTAAATCTCATACGCAAAGCAAAAAAGCAAATGCAAATTATTGAGAAAATATGTGGTATCTTTTTAATTGGCATTGGAATCTTAATCATTTTAGGTGATACTTCTTTATTTATGAGTTATTAATGAAAGGATAGATATGCAAGAAGATAAAATACAATGTTTTAAAAATGCGAAAATATTTGATGATGAAAAGGGCTTTGTGCAAGGCAGTGTGTATGTGCAAAATGGCAAGATTATACAGGTTATACAAGATTCTATTTCGTTTAGAGATGATTTGCGAGAATGTGAAGAGATTGATTGCAACGGATATGCGATATTGCCAGCTTGTATTGATATTAATGTATTTCCACTTGATAAAAAGCTTGGAGCAAAGCCCATACACACACTTGCAAATAAGGCACTTTATGGCGGAATCTCTACTATCTTTCTTAATCCATACACACAGCCAAGCATTGATAATGAAGCTATGAATGCCCTTATTGAAAGCATTAATTCACACAATAGTGTAAATATTTATCCACTTATTGCAAGCACAGATTCAGAATCTAGACTAAGCAATATCGATACATTGCATAGTCTTAATAAAAATGCAAAGGCAATTTTTAGTAATTCTGCGATTGGGTCTAATCTCTTATATCAAAGTATGCAATATGCTAAAATGCTTGATTTACCACTTTGTGTATTTGCATTTGATTTCAATATCGAGCAAGGTGTGGCGTATGAAAGTGCGTTTGCAAGGGGGCTTGGGCTACCTATGATAACGCCTATAGGACAAATTAAAGAAGTGGCAAAGATAAAAGAAATGGCAAAGTTTCTTGATATTGAAGTCATTTTTATGTCTATGAATATAGCCCATACACTCGATATGATTTGCCATGAAAAAAACATGCACGCACAAGTTGGACTCCCACATTTAATCTTTAATGAACAAAGCATAAAAACCTATGATACACGCTATAAAATGACCCCGCCCCTGCTTACTCGGAGTAAAAAAGAAAAACTTGTAAAAAGATTGCAAGAGGGCAAAGTCTCTCTTCTAACAAGTATGCAACAAGAAGTCTCAAAGCAATATAAAGAGCAGGTATTTGAGTATGCAAGTGAGGGTGTATCTGGTATTGAATACTTTTTTAGCCTTGCCTATACTCTGCTAGTAAAAGAAGAGATTCTAAGACTTAGTGATTTAGTAAAGCTTACAAGTAGCAATGCAAGTAATCTTATGCGACTAAATAAAGGGCATATTGCTACACAAAGAGATGCTGATTTTATGATCGTTGATTTGGAGGAAAAATTTGAAGTTTTAGATTCTACGAGTTTGTATCATGGTTTAGAGTTATATGGGAAGATTAAATATATGGTAGTTGATGGTAAGTTGCATAAATTGTGATTGCATTGTAATGAAAGTTTAGTGTTTTGCTTTTTAGAAATCAGCTCGCATGAATTAAAAATAACTCTGTGGGATATGGTGTTAGAATCTATAGTTAAACAATGTGTAATTAAGTTTATATATCTTTCATTATTTTCGTGGAATCCAGTCTCTATTCAAGACATCAAAACAAACCTATGGAATCTGCTTATCACACCATCCAATCTGTTAACCAAACCTCATGAGTTACCACACATTAGTCAGTTTGTAAAAGCTAATTTTTATGGAATCTAGCTAGAAATACAAATGAAATCGTAATAACAAAGCTATGCCATAGATTTCCAAAATAAACGATGTTTTCTCAATCTTAGAAAGAATTTTAACTGCTCTAATGGGCTAGAAATCTAGGGTATAATCAACTGGTTTCTAACATTTCCATCCCAACGCACAAATAAATCATGTGGTATATCAAGCATATCAAAATATTTACCGACTAAAAAATCATGCAAGGATTCTAAATCACAAATACCGCCATAATACCCAGCAATAGGTGGTGCGATATATACACCAAGATTAGCAAGCTTTGCCATATTTTCAAGTAAAATAGCGCTTAAGGGCATTTCTCTTACGCCAAGTATTAGTTTCCTCTTTTCTTTCAAACACACAGCACCTACACGAGTAAGCAGATTGCTTTGCAAGCCATTTGCAATGCTTGATAGTGTGTTGCTGCTTGTTGGTAAAATAATGCAGGTTTCAAAATAAAAGCTGCCACTTGCTAAAGGGCTTGTCATAGAATCATGAATCACGAGATTATCCGTGCGTATCGCATTGATAAGATTTCTAAGATTTTGTTTCTTTTCTGCTTGGCAAAGCATGGCTGCATTTTGCGTTGGCACAACATAGAGTGTGCGATCTTTTGGGAATCTCTTTATAAAATGCAATGCCAACTCAATACAGCTTCCACCGCTTATACCAAGCACAATAGGCGTATAACTCACTCAAAAATTCCTTATATTGTTAAATAATCGATGATTTTATAGTAACTTTGTCGCGATATATGAAACTTCATGTGTTAAACCTGCATGAAATAATTCACATTTTTACACATAATGCATAAAAATGCAATAAGCATTGAAATGAAAAAAGTATTATAGGATTTTTTATGTTATGCTGTAAGTCTAATCTTTAATTTGGGAGTTTTAGTTATGAAGAGATTTTTGCTGTTATTTGTTATGTTGTCCGGTTTTCTTTTTGCGGCGGTAAATATTAACACTGCAAGTCAAAAAGAGCTTATGACATTAAATGGTATCGGTGAAGCAAAGGCAAAAGCGATTATTGAATATCGCACAAAAAATAGATTCAAAAAGATTGAAGATATTATGCAGGTAAAAGGCATAGGGCAAGCGATCTTTGATAAGATTAAAAAAGATATTGTTGTAACGAGCCAACCACAAACAACAAAAAAATAATTTTTGTATCTGCTTTTATGTGATAAATATCACAATGGTGTGATTATATTTTTTTGCTGTAGTGCATGATTAATCCATGTTTCATGGTATTTGCTGTGCTAGATTTTGTGAAGCAAAAAGCAGATCTTTGTGTCAAAATGCAGATGAGATTGTGTTTGATTTGCATAGTTTAATTGAAAGCATGGAATTGGAATTATTGTCATTTTTGAGCTTTTATAAAGAATCTAAAGTTATTGAAACATGGAGTATTTTGAGTTCATATTAAATACAACATGTATAATCCGTTGCCATTGGAGTATTATTTAGCTTTTATTTAATCTAAATCAATGAAAGTTTTATATCATTTTCCTTATTTATTAAATAAGGAAAATATTGTGAATATGCTTGAAAATCTAGTCTATGAAGCCCTTTGCATAGCTATTGAGGCGGGAAAAATCATTATGAAATTCCATGGTGATACTACACATATACAAAAGGCAGATAAAAGCCCTTTAACACAAGCAGATTTAGAATCTAATGCTTATATTACGCAGCATTTACAAGCAATAAGCCCATATAAGGTATGTTCTGAAGAAGCAGTTTTAGAGTATAATGAAAGAAAGGATTTAGAGTATTTTTGGCTTATTGACCCGCTTGATGGCACAAAGGATTTTATAAGTGGCAATGGTAACTTTACAATAAATATTGCTTTATTGCATAAAAATGAAGTCGCACTTGGTGTCGTATATGCCCCATGCCTTTATGAAGCCTATATTGGTTTAAAAGGCTTTGGTAGCTTTTCATATAATATTTATGATTTTAAAAACTTTGCGTGTATGAATCTTGAGAAAAAATCTCGTATTGAATGGCTTAAAACACATAAGATTCTACTTGCAAAAGAGTATGTAAAAAAGATTTATGGAGATAATTTAGAGTTTTTAAGTGGCGTAGATTCTCATATTAAACAAGAGATTCTAAAAAATATTGATGAGTATATAGAATCTAGCCATGCTTCTAAAAGTGCAGAGAGTTTTGAGAAAATAGATTCTATACCCCTAGCTAATCAAAAAAGGCTTATTGCTTGTGACTCTATCCACCATAGCACAAAGGCGACAGAAGAGTTCCTACAAAGATATAATGCCCTTGTGTTAAAGAGAGGTTCATCGCTTAAGATTTGTGCGTTAGCAAGTGGTATTGCTGATATTTATCCGCGTATGAATGGCACGAGTGAATGGGATACTGCCGCAAGTGAGATTATTTTACTAGAATCAGGTGGGATTACGCTTGATTTACAGACAAAAAAGCCCTTGTGTTATAATAAGGAAAATATCCGTAATAATCATTTTGTAGCGTTTGCAAAATCACATAAAAATGGTGATATTTATAGGGATATTATTGAATCTTGATAGTAAATAAAGGCGAGTGTATGCAAGAAATATCTATTTGCTCCCTAAAAGATAATCCAAGTTTGCTAGAGAAAGCACAAATTTTTCTGCTAAAAGCATGGGCAGATGAGAAATCAGAAAACTTTTATAAAGAAGTTTTGCAGCGTTGTGTTAAAACAAGCGATTTTACCCCACATTTTCTTTTTGCAATAGATAAAGACAGAAAGATTATTGGTTGTGTTGGTATAGCATTGCAAGATTTTGTCTCATGTGTAAATCTTTATCCATTTTTAGTGGCATTATATGTGGAAGAATCCTATCGCAACAATAGTATTGCAAGTATGCTTATTGGGAAAGCAAAAAGAGATTGCAAAAATGTAGGTTTTAGCAATCTATATCTTTGCAGTGATTTATGTGGTTTTTATGAGAAGTTTGGTTTTGTGTTTCATAGCATGGCTTATGATGTTTTTGGCTTTAATAACCGCATTTATCATTGTGTTTTAAAGCCCAATGTGCCACATTTGGACTTTAAAAATATAGAAGTTTTATGACAAGCTTCTTTATATCCTTAATAAACTTCTAACCTTATGTTTTTAAACGCTAGAAGAAATATGCCAATAATGTATTAAAGATGAAGCTGCTTGTAATTCGCATCAAATGTATTGGTAAATAGGAAAAAGGCGAAGTCGCATAATAGGTCATAGCCAAACTCCAATGCTTCACAAAGGCATTATGCAAGGTATATTACATATAAATATAAGTATTTGTGATGCATAAAGGGTGGTATTGATAATGTGCCGTATAATAATCGCTATCAAAAAAATCCACGAAATCCAACTTGTATTCTACCAAAACCCTGCATAACACCCAGTGTATTGCCATTTACGCCCCCACCAGCTTCAATGAACACACTTGCATGTTCTCCACCATATATATCAGCCCCACCTCCCATAAAACCTTCCCACGCAAACGGCGATTTAAACATATCCTGTTGTTCTTGCATGGTAAGTCCAAAGCTACCGCTAATAAAGCCATATAATCTAGCCATATTAGAATCCCTTGCTCCACCAAATGTGATTTTTTCCTGCAATAATAAAAGAGAATTTGTATTTTCTGCTGCATGGGCAAATACGCTTATGTAGTTACGGATAGTAAAGCCTTTTTGTAGTAATGGAAAGCCCACTTCAAAGCCGCCACCAACATGCTTATTATCAAGGGTAACCACACCACCAAGAGAAAAACCATCTTTTGCCATGCTTACATGAGTAAGACATAAAAATACACCTACATATAAAACGCCTTTATGTGCTTTTTTCATATAAAATCCTTTTTAAATCATTCCCAAAGAATAAAAGTGTAGAATCTAAGAAGTTGCGATTGGTTTATTAGTATTTGCGTTGCCGCCAAAGAAGCCGCCTTTTGCATTTTGTGGTGTTGCTTTTGTGGCTGTTGTATTGCTACTTGGGCTAGTAGTTCGCGGGGTGCTAGTTTGTGGTCTTTGATAGGCTGAAGGTGAGCTATATCCTCTTTGTGCGTTTGCTTTATAATTTGCATTATTAAAAAGTTTATTACCAATATAGCTTCCAATCAACGCACCAGCCGCACTCGCAAGGATAGCCCCGCCAATGCCAAGCCCACCGCCATCACCGCTTGTGAGCGTGCTTGTGCCATTATCAATCTTTTTTGCTTCTTCAGCGACAAGGGCATCAACTTCTTCTTTGCTTAAAATTCTCTTATTGCCTTGCATATCTTTTACAATAATTGTCGTATCGCCATCACTACTTGGTTGTTCATCAATAATCTTGTAGCTACCATCAGCTTCTTCTTGCAGGGTAACAGTAACGCCCTGCTTTTTGCTTACTTGCTGTGCTGTGTCGGCATTATTTGAACCACTATCACAACCAAGTAATCCTGCGACTAGCACTGCACTCATACCACCCAAAATCGCTGCATCAGAGATTTTTCGTAAATAACTTTTTGGTTTTTGCTTTTCCATATATTGTCCCTTTATTTTTGCATTGTTTTTTCAAGTTTTTCTATGCGTTCCCAAGTTTTCACAACGGAATCTGGATTGAGTGAAATAGAGCTAATGCCTTGCTGCACTAAAAACTCGGCAACTTCTGGATAATCGCTTGGTGCCTGACCACAGATTCCACAATATTTGCCATGCTTTTTACATGCTTGTATTGCTTGTTTAAACATCTCTAGCATAGCAGGATTTCTCTCATCAAATATATGACTGACTAAATCACCATCTCTATCCACGCCTAGTGTAAGCTGCGTTAAGTCATTCGACCCGATAGAATAGCCATCAAACATGCTTAAGAAGTCATCAGCTAAAATGATATTTACTGGTAATTCACACATGACATAGATTTCTAATCCATTTTTGCCAGATTCTAAGCCATTTCTTCGCATAATCTCAAGCACTTTTTTGCCCTCTTCTGGTGTGCGTAAGAATGGGATCATAATCCGCATATTTGTAAGCCCCATATCATCACGCACCATTGCTAAGGCTTGACACTCCCATTCAAATGCGGTGCGATATTGTTCAGAGTAATATCTACTTGCACCACGATAGCCAAGCATTGGGTTTTCTTCTTGTGGTTCGTAATGCTCCCCTGAAACCATGCCGCGATATTCATTGCTTTTAAAATCACTTGTGCGGACAATCACTGGATTTGGATAAAAGGCTGCTGCGATCATACCCATACCTTCAGCAATTTTTTTAATGAAAAAATCTTTAGGATTATCATAGCCATGTATGAGTTTTGATACCTCATCATGATTATGTATAGGTTTATCATTCTGTAAATCTAGCAAGGCTAAAGGGTGTGCTACAATCTGGTGTAAGATGATATGCTCCATACGCGCTAAGCCAACACCATGATTTGGAATCTGTGCAAAGCCAAATGCTTTAGCAGGATCGCCAACATTCATATAAATCTTTGTCTTTGTTTTGCCAAGATGATCGAGTGAGATAGTCTCTATTTCATAAGGGTGTATCCCCGCATACACAAGTCCTTCTTCACCCTCACTACATGATGCTGTTACTTCCATACCTGTATAGAGTCTCTCTGTCGCTCCATGTGCACCAACGATTGTTGGCACACCAATTTCACGCGCAACAATAGCTGCATGGCAAGTCCTACCACCACGATTTGTGATAACTGCTGCTGCCTTTTTCATGACTGGTTCCCAATCTGGATCGGTATTATCAGTTACTAGAATCTCACCTTCTTTAAAGGTATTCATGTGCTCTATGTTATTAATAATCCTTACTTTACCATTGCCAATCTTTGTGCCAATCGCCATACCTTTTAAAACGACTTCACGCTCTTCATCTGGATTTTTAAAGTGGAATTTCTCAATCTTAGCGCCACTTTTTGTCTTTTGACTCTGCACTGTTTCTGGTCGTGCTTGCACGATGAAAATCTCGCCACTTTGTCCATCTTTTGCCCATTCCATATCCATCGGGCGATACTCACCTGCTTCTTTTGTGTAATGCTCTTCAATACTTATGGCATACTTTGCAAGTGTTAAAACATCTTCATCGGTGATTGAGAATGTTTCCATTTCTTGATGTGTTGTTTTTACATTCATTGTAGGCTTTTCGCTACCTGCTGGGGCATATACCATTTTTACATCTTTTGTGCCAAGTTTGCGTTTAAGTATAGGTCGCTTCCCTTCTTTTAATGTTGGTTTAAATACATAAAATTCATCTGGATTCACGGTCCCACCAACGACATTCTCCCCAAGCCCCCATGATGAAGTGATGAATACTGCATCTTTAAAGCCCGTCTCTGTATCAATACTAAACATAACACCTGCTGCACCTTTATCGGAACGCACCATTTTTTGCACACCAACACTTAAAGCAACTTTAAAATGATCAAAATTCTTACTCGCACGATAGCTTGTAGCACGATGGGTAAAGAGTGAAGCAAAACATGATTTAATATAATGCACTAAATCTGTTTTCCCTTTAACGCTTAGATATGTATCTTGCTGTCCTGCAAAGCTTGCATCTGGCAAATCTTCAGCAGTAGCCGAACTGCGGACTGCAACATCTGCTTCTGCCATATTGTATTCTTGGCTTAACATATCATAAGCTTGAAAAATCTCATCTTTTAAATCTTGGGGTAATGGGGTGCTAAAAATAAGTTCTCGAATCTTACTGCAACGATTACGCAATACATCCATTTCTGTATAATCAATATCTTTTAAAAGATCCTTTATCTTATCCTCAATGCCACCACTTTTAAGCAAATACCAATACGCATCACTTGTGATTGCAAAGCCATCTGGGACTTTAATGCCAACGGGGACAAGCTCTTGAAACATCTCACCAATGCTTGCATTCTTACCACCTACAAGGGGAACATCTCTATTATTCAACTCTTTAAAGAATTTAATATACTTCATTGCTATGGACTCCATTTAATGTAAAAAGGTTATGCTTATTATTGTAGTCAAAAAAAAGTCAAAAAATGATTAAAAATTTTTTAAAAACCAAAAAAATATAATTTTGCATATCTATTTCCTTGCAAACTTTAGTTAAAATCCTTGTTTTATTTTGAGTAAATATTTGCACTTTCAAAAAGGGATAATATGGGCGAATGGAGTATTAAAAAGGAACAATTAGATTCTATCCTAAAAAAGCATAAACTAGATTCTAGTGATTATGAAAAAATTGTAGAAATTTTAGAGAGAGAGCCAAATCTCATTGAGCTTGGAATCTTTTCTGCAATGTGGAGTGAGCATTGCAGCTATAAATCAAGTAAGATTTATCTAAAAGGCTTTCCAACAGAGGCTAGATGGGTATTGCAAGGTCCCGGAGAGAATGCAGGTGTTATTGATATAGGCGATAATCTAGCTGCTATCTTTAAGATAGAATCTCATAATCACCCAAGCTTTATTGAGCCAAATGCTGGAGCTGCAACTGGAGTTGGTGGAATCTTGCGTGATATTTTTACAATGGGGGCAAATCCTATAATAAATCTTAATAGCATTCGCTTTGGAGATATTTTAGATTCTAATATGAGAAAAAAGCATATCCATTTATTGCATGGTGTTGTAGAGGGTATCGGGCATTATGGTAACTGCATGGGGATACCAACTATTGGCGGTGAGACTAGCTTTGAGTCTTGCTATAATGGAAATATTCTTGTCAATGCGTTTAGCTTAGGCATTGCAAAGCAAGATGAGATTTTCTATGGCAAAGCAAGTGGCGAGGGCAATCCTATTATGTATGTTGGGAGTAAGACAGGTAGAGATGGCTTGGGTGGGGCTGTGATGAGTAGTGATAGCTTTGATTCTGCTAGTAAGGCATTGCGACCAACGGTGCAAATTGGCGATCCATTTGTAGAAAAATCGCTTTTAGAAGCATGTCTTGAAGTCTTTCAAAAAGATTTAATCGTAGGCATTCAAGATATGGGTGCAGCAGGGCTTACAAGCTCAAGCTTTGAAATGGCAAGTAGAAGTGGTAGCGGTATGATAATGTGGCTTGATAAGATTCCTATGCGAGAGAGTGGTATGACCCCTTATGAGTTAATGCTATCAGAATCACAAGAGAGAATGCTTTTGTGTGCGAAAAAGGGGACAGAAAAGCAAATAAAAGATATTTTTGCAAAGTATGAATTAAGCGCAGAGATTGTCGGCGAAGTGCGTAACACAGGAAAAATGGAGCTTTTATGGCATGGAGGGTTATGTGCTGCACTACCCATTGCTCCCATTGTAGAAAATGCACCTATACTAAATCGTGCTATACAAAAGCCAAAATATCTAGAATCTTGTAAAACCCTAGATTTAAATATTACAAATACAACCTTACAAAAGCAGTTAAATACAGATAATATAAACACAATGCAATGCAGTAGCACTAATTTAAACACGCTAACTAAAAGTATGCTAAAAAGCCTTGATATATGTGATAAAGCATGGATTTATAATCAATATGATGATAGCATTAAAGCTAGCACGATTAAAGGGGCTGGTATGCTTGGCTCTAGTCTTGTAGCTTTGCATAACTACGATTCAAAAAAGGCTATTTCAGTAAGTGTAAAATGTAATGTAAGATACTGCTATCTAGACCCAAAAATAGGGGCTAAAATCGCAGTGGCACAAGCTGGAAGAGATGTCGCGCTAAGTGGGGCAAAGCCTTTAGCAATTACAGATTGTCTAAACTTTGGTAGCCCTGAAAATCCAGAGGTTATGTGGCAGTTTAGAGAAACTTGTGAGGGCATTAAAGAGGCATGTAAAGCGTTACAAACGCCTGTTGTAAGTGGTAATGTCTCACTCTATAATCAAACAAATGATGAGGCGATATATCCTACACCAAGTATTGTAAGTGTTGGGCTTTTAGAAGATTCTAATAAGGCTATTGGTAGCCATTTTGTAAGCAAAGATTCTTATATTTGCATGTTAGGTGTTATGGATAATTCATTGCAGCTTAGCGGCAGTATATTACAAAAAGTAATCGGTGCAAAAAATAGCGGCATATTGCATGATATAAACTTAGAATCTGAACTCAAACTTTGGGAGATTCTAAATCAAAGCATAGCAAACGAGTATATTTTGAGTGCTAAAGATATAGCACAAGGCGGACTTGCTATCACTCTATGCAAAATGGCAATTTTAGGGAAAACTAGCGTTGAAGTCTTAACAGATAAGATACAAGAAGTTTTAGCGAAAGACTTTGTAAATAATGAGAATCTTTTGCAAGATTCTAAAGACTATATGAAGTTAATCTCACAAAATAAACTCATGCTATTTAGTGAAAACCATACACAAGTTATCTGTGAAATAAAAGATATAGAATCTGTAAAAAATCTCTTCGACACAGCTAAACAAAAAGGGCTTTCATTGTGTGTAATTGGCAAGGTAGCAAATAAACACATAAACACAAAAGATATAACAAATAAAGATTCTATAAAAATACATGATATAAATCTATCCTTACAGGAAGCACACGATTTATATTATAAAAGCTTTGAAACATATCTATGATTCTTATATCTTTAGCTTATTTTGTTGTAAATTAGGGGTTTTAATCTCTAGTTATAGAAATGCAAACTAAAGATTCAATCAATTAAAAGTTACTTAACACTTTTACTATACACTACTTTACTTTAAAACAAATAATTACATTTTTTGGAATCTAAACATTATGGATATAACGCATTTTTGGAAATTTAATGACTTTTTAGATATGGATTTTATTGTTAGCATATTGCCGCTATTTTGGAAAGCATTATTGCTTACACTAGAAATCTCATGTTATGGAATCTTTGGGGCAATATTACTTGGCTTTATTGCTTCACTTGTGCTTTACTATCAAATCCGTCCATTTGTGTGGATAACGCGTATATACATAGAGGTATCACGCAATACCCCGCTTATCATACACTTATTTTTTCTCTACTTTGGCTTGTCGTATTGGATTGAGATTCCAAACTTTTGGTGTGCGGTTATTGGTGTGATATTTCTAGGTGGTAGCTACATGGCAGAATCTTTTCGCTTAGGTTTAGAATCTGTGCGACATTCACAGATAGAATCTGCCTTGTCTCTGGGATTTAGTAAAATGCAGATTTTGCGTTATGTGATTTTCCCCCAAAGCATACCTTTAAGCATACCCTCAATTTGTGCGAATGTGCTATTTTTGATTAAAGAGACTTCTATTGTTGGCGTCATTGCCCTGCAGGATTTAATGTCTATCGCAAAAGAAGTGATTAGTAACTACGGGCAGACAAATGAAGCTCTTTTTCTGCTTATTGTTGCATATTTAATTGTGTTGTTGCCTTTAAGTTTTATATTCTCAAAGTTAGAGCATCATTACAGACGCAATATTCTATAATGCTGTATATCTTTATATAGCGTTTGAAATATTATTGTAATAAGCAAATAAAAATTACGAAAAATGTTATTAAATTGTGTTTTTAAGAAACATTATTATTTATTTTTTCTGCTACAATGCTACAAATTTTTACAAGGGAGCAGTATGCAGAGTATAAAGTCAAAAGTGTCGCTTATCGTTATGTTGTTAATGCTTATTGGACTGGGTGTGCAGCAAACAATCAATATGATTTCAAGCAAAAATAATCTTTTGGAAAAAACCATAGAATCAGAGATAGATTATGTGCAAATGGCAAGTCTTGCTACTGATATGTTTAGTCAAGATAGAATAGACTCGCTAGAGCTTATGGCAAAGCACATTCTCTCACTCCCTGAGGAAAAGTTAGAATCCACAGAAGCACTGGTAAAAAATGTGGGACCACTTTTATTTGGATTTAAACTCGGTGGGGCTCATCTAGCCGCATATATAGGCGTGGCAGATGGCAGTATGATTGTAAGCGATATAGAATCTGATGCAGCAAAAGTGCTTTTTAGAACCTATGGAAAAGGCACGGGTAAAGTAGAAAGCTATGATTCTAGGACAAGAGGCTGGTATAAGAGTGCTGTGCAAAGTAATTCAGCGATTATGACGCCTGTGTATGAAGACTTTGTAAGCAAACTACCTACTTTTACTTTCTCTATCCCCTTAGTGAAAAATGGCAGAGTGTTAGGGGTGCTATCCATTGACACACCGCTATCGAACTTACAAAGTCAGTTTGATAAAATGCCTGCTAGAATCTTTGGGCTTGATTCAGAACAAGCTGTATTTGTATCAACTGATAAGACCATGAGCCTATTAAACACAACAGAGGGACTTAAAAAATATTATCAATATGCTGTTGAAGCAGGGGATATGCAACCATTTACCTATATTTCCTCAAGTGGAGTTGAGCGGCTTGGAGTATGTCGTCATATCGATAAAAATAGTGTGCATTATTCCATTTGTGCGGGTGAAAATATGGATAAGGTTGTGTCTAATTCACGCAAGGGCTTAGAGATGAGAATCCTTGCATTAGTGATTATAGGGCTTATCATGATAGCAGTTATTTATGTTGTGATTCAGAAATTTTTAACGCCTATTAGCATAATCTCTCAAGGATTACAAAACTTCTTTGCATATATTAATCATAAGAGCGATAATGCACCATTAATAAAAGTCAAATCAAAAGATGAGTTAGGCAAAATGGCACAAGAAATCAATGAAAATATTTTACTCATACATAAAGAGTTAGAAGAAGATAAGCGATTCATTGATGAAGCATTGCAAGTAGCAAATGAAGCTAAACATGGTAACTTTGCAAATCAAATCAGGGCAAACACTTCTTCACCGCAGTTTAATGAGCTAAAAAATATCTTTAATGATTTATTAAATATCCTTGATTTACATCTTACAAAGGTGTCCAATACGCTAAGCACTTATGCAAATAACGATTATACAATGCGTGCAAATGTTGATGGCTTAGAAGGAAAAATACTAGAAATGGCAACAAATATCAATCACTTAGGGACAAGCATAAGCACAATGCTTGGAGATTCTAGTGAGATTGCAAAACAACTTGGCAGCAATGCAGACCAGCTATTTAGCATGGTGCAAAGCCTTATTTCAACCTCACAATCTCAAGTTACTTCCTTGCAAGAGAATACAAAATCTGTTGAGAACATCAACTCATCTATGCAGCACATTGAAGATTCTATGGGAGAGCTAACACGCGAGGCTGATGAGATAAAATCTGTAATTAATATCATTAAAGATATAGCCGATCAGACAAATTTACTTGCATTAAATGCTGCTATTGAAGCAGCAAGGGCAGGAGAGCATGGCAGGGGCTTTGCGGTTGTTGCCGATGAGGTGAGAAATCTAGCTGAACGCACAAATAAATCTTTAGGCGAGATAGAGCAAAATGCAAATGCACTCATACAATCAGTAAGCGATATGTCTCAATCCATTAAAGACCAAACACAAGGCATAGCACATATTAGAGATATTACAAATCAATTAGAATCTATTACGCAGGAAAATGCAGCTATTGCAAATCAAACCGATGCAATCGCACAAAACATGCAAAGCATAGTCCAAGATATTGTAGAAGATTCTAAAAAGCATAAGTTTTGATAATATAAAGTTTTTACAAAAAAATCATAAAGAGAAATATGAGAGAGGTTAGCAAAATCTAATTTTGATATAAAGCCAAATGTAAAAATGCCCTTATGTGAGTTTTTTCATATTGAATCCATGCGGTTTAGAATCCCACTTTGTCTTTTGGGACTACTTACAGCATAAAAATTTTTTGCTATGGGATTTTTTACCAAGTTAGAATCTTGTTTAATGGATGACTATTTGGAGTTTCATCTGTTGTATGTATTTGCTTACCAAATAGGCTTTCATATTGCTCTAGCGGATAGTTAAAATCCTTTGGTGCAATATTATTAAATGTGATATATCCATGTTTCGCATTTTTGATAATTTTTTCAATATAGATATCTTGTATATTGCTTCTTAGCTCACTAAAAGCATAGTTGCTTATAAAGAGATCGTAATCCCTTTTTTCTAAATCCTCCATACACTTAAAATGTAGCTTGTTTTCTAATCCGTTAAAATGTGATAGGTATTTTTTGCTAAGAGACAGAACAGAATCCAAATCCACAAATGTGTAACTTTTGACATCAAACATTGACATAATAATCCTTGCTTGTCCGCCATAGCCTATGCCAATCTCACAAATATCCTTATTGCTTAAATCACCAAAAGATTCTATTAAATCCCCTAAGACTTTAATATAACGCAGAGTTGATGGAGACATATAGCCTATTTCCTTATAATAGCGAATGCTTGCCCCACCATACCAATCGTTTTGTCTAAATCCCTCAAAGTCTTTAGGCTCAAAACGCCTTGTTTTCAGGATATAATCAAGATATTTTTGTCCCATAATGTCATCAACATGTTCTAGTATTTGCATATATACTGGATTTGTCCTAAATGTTGCAAATACAGAATCATTAGTCGCTGCTCTTGCACAAAATGATGGATATTCATTGCTGATTGTATCTGCTAGACTTGTATTGTAATTGTCTGCTTGACTAGCTTTTTTGGGTCTTAGCATTTTTTTAATAAGCTTCATATATGCCCTTTCCATAAAAGATTCTAAGTGCGATTTATACATATTTCGCAGTGTCGCAATCCTACAAAAAAAAAAACAAGTCAAGGCATTTTTTATCACTGCTATTTATTGAGATTCTATATCTTTGCATGAAGGCTTGACTTACACATAGAATCTAGTAAGGGCTTAAACATATATGTATCTTAAATAAGCACACAAAAATATGTTATGATTTTATGTATTTTACGAGATAAAGGATAAAAATGGAGTTAGTCGTTGTAGGTTATGGCAATATGGCAAAGGCGATTTTAGGTGGGTTAATACGGCAGTCTAAAGAGATTCTAGGCATTACAAAAATCGTTATTACAGGTAGAGCACCACATAAAATAGAATCATGGCTTAAAGAGAGTATGCAGGCTTGTCGCAGTGAGTTTTTGCACGATGTTACCTATGAGGCTACCTGCAATATTGAGTGCGATGATAAGGTGGTGTTACTCGCTTGTAAGCCGCATAATCTAGATTCCTTTATATTTCATGGGCGTGCTCATATTGTGTATAGCGTGCTAGCAGGTATTAATGCTAATATCTTACACAATTATATTCAGTCATACCACTACGCCCTTATTATGCCAAATGTCGGAGCGCATTATAATCTAAGTTCAAGTGCAGTATTATGGCAGCAAAATGGCGCAAAAAATCAAAGTATTAAAGAAGTAGGCAAAGTGCTAAATCTTATGATGGATAGTCATAACATGCAAGAAGCACATGAGAAAAATAACGCACACATTCAAACCCAAATCACACAATTTGTATCAAGTTTTGGCAATTGTGAGTTTGTCGCAAATGAAGAAGAGTTATTTGCAAGTATCGCAACAAATGGCAGCAGTCCAGCCCTTTTAGCCCTTGTAGCACAAGGACTTATAAATGCAGGTGTCAAGCAAGGCTTAAAGCTAGAAACAAGTCAAAAACTCGTGCAAAAAACCTTTGAGGGCATGGCAGCATTACTCAAAGAAAAAAGCCCGCAGGAGATAAAAGATCTCGTTACAAGTCCGGGTGGGACAACAGCGGAAGCACTTCTTCATTGTGATGAAAATAGCGTGCAAGGCGTTATTACACGCGCATGTGTCAAAGCGGTAGAAAAGGCAAAGCATATAGCCTGCAAACAAGCTGACTAGAAAAGACAAATCTCAAAAATTACTATTTTAAGATTCTGTAAGCATATTTGCAGTCATTATGCCAAGTTGTTGCAAAGCGAAAAACTTTAATCCATGCTCGAAAACACAAGATCTTTTCTTGTCAATATGGATGAGTTTTATTTTATTGCATTGGGTAATAGCGATTATCTCTAATTTCACTAGCCTCCCTTAAATTCCATATGGAGCAAATGATAATATGTATTCTAAGCCAATTCACTTTTATTCCAGTTAGATTCTCTGCTTAACTAAATTTCAAAATTTTTCGTCCTAAAATCTCAAAATAAAATAACAACCATTAACACAAAGTTTTAAATATTCATTGCAATTAATGCGGTATCTATAATTAATATAAGCATTGCAATTGCTGCAATTAATACACTTCAAGGGTATTAGCTTCAGTATAGCCTTTGTATTCTATTTATTGCCGCTATTATCTACATAATAGCCTTTTTCTAGTCTTAGTTGTATATTCAAAACCTTTAAAAAGTTTAGTTATAATTTAGAAGGCTTTTTAAGCTATATTTTTTGTGTCATTGTGTGCCACATGTTTAGCATTTGTTAAAATTGCATAAAGCCGAAACAGACTTAAAGGACAATAGAATGGTGCTGGATTCTAGCAAAAGTGCTAAAGAGACAACGCAATTAAATGAGAATCTAGAATCTAAAACAACCTTTTATGCTCCATCAAAGATCAACCCGCAATTTATTACTACATTCAAAAAATCATGTATCATTATCAGCAATGATTACGAGAGTGAGAAAAACTATCTAAGCAACACTTATGCAAAAGAAGACATAAGGATTTATGATTTAGAAGAATTAAAGATGGATAACGCACATGAGATTATAGAAGAAGCGCATATTGCCACAACAAGAGATAAAATCATCGCAATTTTTGCGTTTAGCTACAATCACTACGCACAAAATGCACTCCTAAAGATTCTAGAAGAGCCGCCAAGTCATATTATTTTTATGCTTTACATTACAGCTAGAAATAAGCTTATACCAACGATTTTTTCACGCCTTGTAGTGTTTAATAAGAGTAAAAAAACGCACATAAAGCCCATCAATCTAGACCTTACAAGGCTTACCATTCCTATGGTATATGAGTATGTAAATAAGCTTGAAAAAGAACATATAAGCTATGAGCAGGGCAGAAATATACTCTCACAGATTCTAGATTCTATAATCGCACATAATATTTTGCTTGATGAAAAGGGGCTAGAGAGATTTGATCTAGCACTAAAAGCCCTATATAGCAAACAAAGCGTACATATCGCGCTTTTACCACTACTTTTATCTTTAGTCAAAGGATAGCTATGAAAATTGAGCGAGTAACAAATATCAATGAAGCTATGAAAAGCGTCGAGCCAGATAATATCGGCTATAAGATTATGAAAGAAAAGACACAGATTCTAGCCTTTAAAATAGAGCAATTAAAATTACAAGCCATGCAGATTCTAAAGCAAGACGCTTTAAGCAATGGTGCAGAGCTTGTAACGCCAAAAGATGCGATATTATGTCAAAAAACACATTATGACTGCCTTTTATTTGGCACACAAAAAGCACTGAAGCTTTTAATATCAAAAATGCAAATGCAGCCCTTTGGATTAAAAACAATCGCACAAGAGCTAAAAATCTTTTTACAACCACAAGAAGACTATGGCAGAAAAATCATGGGGATAATCAATGTAGATTCTAATAGCTTTTATAAAGAATTTAGCAGTAAGGAAGCAATAAGACAAATATGTCATTATATAGAACTTGGCATAGACTACATAGACATAGGTGCGGCAAGCTCTAGACCGGGTGCAAAATATATAGAATCTAAAGTCGAGCTAGAGCGATTAAAACCCATTTTAAAAGAGATAAAAAGGCTAGATACTAAAGCACAATTTAGCATTGATACCTATAATGAAGAGACGGCAAAAATAGCGGTTGAACATGGATTTAGCATTATTAATGATATAAGCGGTAAGCCAGAAAATATGATAAAAGTATTACAAGAAAACCCGCATGTAAGCTATATTTTAACGCATATACAAGGCACACCCAAAACCATGCAAAAGCATTGTAAATATAAGAATCTAATCCTTGATATTGACGCCTTTTTTACGAAAAAAATCGCCTTTTTAAAAGAGCATAATTGTAATAATATTATCCTTGATGTTGGTATCGGCTTTGCAAAAGATATGCAGCAAAATATCACTTTAATTCATCAATTAAAACATTTTAAACATTTTAACTTACCACTTCTTATCGGTGCTAGTCATAAGAGTTTTTTAACAAGGATTCTAGAATCTCAACCATTTGGGCGGGTGCAGGGCATAGGGGTGCAAGGTAAAGAGAAATTAGAATCTAGTATCACTTCAAGCGGAACGCAGGGCTTAGAAATAGGGAATCTAGATTCTAATCCGCTTGAGTGTAGTGCGAAAATTAACTCGCAAGAAATACAGAGATTAGATTCTAATCTTTGTCATGTTGAGCGTAGCGAAACATCTAACACAGAATCTAAAAAAGATTTTTCGCTCGACACTCAAAATGACAAGATTCTAGAATCTACGCAAACAAACCATGCAAACAAAACCACAAATTCTAGCGGTTGCTCTATGGCTTTGGACGGGCTTTGGCTGAATTGTGATGGCAGGAGTTATCTAAACGATAATGACTGCCCATCTAATTCGCTCAATCGTTCAAATTGTATAGACAAGGGCGAATTTTTACAAAATACAAAATCCACAAAAAAAGGCAATCTACCTGCCACCCTCATAGCCCACTGCATAGCATGGCAAAATGGTGCAAACATTGTGCGAGTCCATGATGTAAAAGAGCATATTGAAGCCTTACGCATTATGGAAGCGTTGAGGGCAACTGATATAGATTTATTGTAAAATTCTATTAAAAAACACATTTTAGTAAATGTGAAAAATTAATGGCAAACACAAGATAATTATAGAATCTAAACAGAAACTAGATCCCTAGCTACTTGGGTGGGTGCAGGGCTTT
>NZ_FZPK01000003.1 GCF_900198625.1 Helicobacter rappini
CCCAATTCTTTACGATGAAATGCCCCTGCAACTTGTCCTTTATATTCGCCCTTAGCTCCGCTTCATTTATGAGTTTTGCAATAGCAGTCTCGCCGCTGTGATAATGTTCTGCATAGTTTGTGCCAAATTCTTTTATGGGCTTAATGCCTATCTTTGCTTCAATCTCCGCACGCATAACCTCAAAAGACTTGCTAAAATCTCTGCCGTTTATAATCAAATTTTTATCCGTGTAGTTATGCTCCTTTTGTATATTTTGTTTCGCTTCATCTATTATTTCTCGTGTAGTCTTTGGTGTTTGCTTATCTTCTATGTTTGCAGGTGGATTTAAATAAACTTTATATCTTTCTGCTTGTTTTTTTGTAAGCCTCTTGTGCTTTTGTTTAATTGTGTGTTTTATATAATTATAATCATCTGTATGGAAGATACCTTTTTTGTTAATTTTTTTGTCTTCTTCAAACTTATCTAACTACTTTACTATAAAACTTCTGCTAGAATCCCAAATCTTATACAATAAGAGTTTCAGCATAAATATAAGGATATATATGAATAAGATTTATAAAATCAAAGGTTTTACTCCATTTATCATTGTAGCATTTATCAATGCCTTTATTGATTTAGGGCATAAGGTGCTAATGCTAAGCATTATCTATAAGTCATTTAGTGAGGGGGAGCATTTATTTTATAACTCCATTGCAAATGCACTTGTGATTCTGCCTTTTGTTCTGCTTTTCTCCCCTGCTGGTTTTCTTAGTGATAGATTTTCAAAAAATAAGATTCTAAAGATTGGGGCTTTTGTTAATATAATTCTTTTGTGTATTCTTATGTTTTTTTACTCCATAGGCTTTTTTTGGGGTGCATTTTATATGACGCTTCTTATGGGTATGCAAGCTGCCATTTACTCCCCTGCAAAGTATGGATATATAAAAGAGCTTGTAGGTAAAGAGAATCTTACATGGGGAAATGGCATTATACAAGCAACGGCTATTGTGGCAATGCTTGGTGGTATGATATTTTTTTCAGCCCTTTTTGAGAGATTCTATACAGATGGACTTACAGATCCCTCACTCATTATAAAAGATATGGTGTTTTTAGCGATACTGCTTTGCTTCTTTGCATGTTTGGAATTTCTATTAAGCTTTAGACTACCGACAATAAGACAAGATTCTAATATTTCATTTAATAAAGACAAATATCTAAAAGGTGAGCTTTTAAAAGAGAATCTAGCTGTTATGAAAAAGCATAGAATGATTTATCTCTCTGTGCTTTTTATAGCAGTATTTTGGACTATCTCACAACTGCTTGTTAATATCTTTCCTGTATATGCGAAAAATGTATTAAGAATCATGGATACAGATATTGTCAATATGCTTATTGCTTGCACTGGGCTTGGCATTATTGTAGGCTCAATCATTGCTGGTCGCTATTCCAAAAACTATATTGAGACAGGTCTCATACCGCTTGGTGCGTGTATCATGTCTATTGCCCTTTTATTATTTGGTATTTTTAACTCTCTATTTAGCATTTCACTTCTTTTCTTTCTTTTTGGCTTAGGCGGGGCATTATATGTTGTGCCGTTAAATGCGTTAATGCAGTTTTATAGCAATGATAAGGAATTGGGGACAATCCTTGCTGGAAATAACTTCGTGCAGAATATCGGCATGCTTTTAGCCCTATTTATCGCTACTTTATTTGGCATACAGAATCTACCTGTTGAGTGGCTTTTCTATGTGAGTGCTTTGCTTGGAATAGTTGCTACTTTATATATGATAAAGCTATTGCCTTTCTCACTTGTTAGAATCTTAGTTAGCATGGCAATATTGCAGAGATACAGACTCGTTGTAGAGGGCTTTAATAATATCCCGCAAAAAGGCGGTGTATTGCTGCTTGGGAATCATATCTCATTTATCGACTGGGCTATCGTGCAGATGGCTGTGCCTAAGAAAGTGTATTTTGTAATGGAGAGAAGTATCTATTCTCGTTGGTATATTAAGTTTTTCCTTGATTTCTTTGGTGTGATACCTGTATCTAGCTTAGGAAGTCGTGGGGCAATAGAGCAGATTCAAAAGAGATTAAGTAATGGGGATATTGTGTGTTTATTCCCTGAAGGTGTGATTAGTCGGCATGGACATTTAAACGAATTTAAAAGCGGATTTGAGAAAATCGCACAAGGTGTTGATGAGAGTCTTGCTGTTGTTCTGCCTTTTTACATTCGCGGTATGTGGGGCAGTATCTTTAGCCGTAGCAACGAGCAGTTTAGAGAGCGTAAAAAAAGCTTTACAAAAAGAAGTGTAAGCATTGCCTTTGGTATGCCCCTGCCACTTCATACACAAAAAGAAAAGATTAAGGCAAAAGTATTTGAGATGAGTTTTAAAGCATGGGAACATCAGTGTCAAAACTCGCCAACTATCCCTGCTGCATTTATAGAATCTTGCAAACGCGGTGGAGGCGATATTGCTATCATTGATACACAAACAGGCAGTATGTCTTATCGTAAATTGCTTACACTTTGTGTTATGCTTAGTCAAGATATGAAAGAGTTAAGCTATAAGCCACTACCAAAAAGGACAAATAGCTGTTCTCTTCCAAATGATTGTATAGGCATTATGCTGCCTGCTTCTTTAGCAAGTGTGCTGTGTAATTTCTCAAGTATGATGGCTGGAAAAATCGTTGTAAATCTTAACTTTACTGCAGGATTAAACGCTATTAAAAGTGCGATAGTGTCTTCTAATATCTCACATATCTATACTTCAAAAAAGTTTTTAGAAAAGCTAAAAGACAAAGGCATAGAGATTGATTTTAGCGGTGTTACCCTGCATTTTATGGAAGATATTGTCGCACAGATTCGTAAGCAAAAAGTAGCCTTTATACTCAATATTTCTTTTATCACACTTGCACCTACTTGGCTTTTAAAGCTTTTATTTGCAAAGGAAAGCAAGATAGAATCTGTATGTGCCATTCTCTTTAGTAGCGGGAGTGAGGGCGTGCCAAAGGGTGTTATGCTTAGTCATTTAAACATTATGAGTAATATCGCACAAATCGCTGATGTTATCCATGCAAGAAATGATGAGACTATGCTTTCTTCCCTGCCACCATTCCATGCTTTTGGACTAACTGTTACAACGCTTATGCCACTTATTGAAAATATGCTTGTCATCTCACATGCTGATCCAACAGACGCATTAGGTATCGCAAGGGCAATAGCACAAAATAATGTAACAATCATGTGTGCGACTTCTACCCTACTTGGAATCTATGCGAGAAATCCAAAGATAGATAGAGTAATGTTTGATAGCATTCGTTTAACTGTGGCTGGAGCTGAAAAGCTAAAAAAAGAAGTGCGTGAGGCTTACACGATGAAGTTTAATAAGCCAATATATGAAGGCTATGGTGCGACTGAAACTACACCTGTTGCAAGTGTGAATCTACCTGATGAATTTGATGTTACATTCTGGCAGATTCACAGAGCAAATAAAGAGGGTAGTGTAGGTATGCCACTTCCTGGGACTGCTATTAGAATCGTAGATTATGACACGCTAGAAGAGCTGCCATTAGGAGAGCATGGACTAATCCTTATAGGTGGACATCAAATCATGGTGGGCTATCTCAATGATGAAGAGAAAACAAATGAAGTCATTATTGATTTACATGGAATCCGCTGGTATAAAAGCGGGGATAAAGGCTATCTAGATTCTGATGGTTTCTTGCATATTACAGATAGATATTCTCGCTTTGCAAAAATTGGCGGTGAGATGATTAGCTTATCAAGCGTTGAAGAAGAGATTGCAAAAGTCTTTAAACATAAAGAGATTTCAAGCGAAGTAAAGTTTTGTGCAGTAGCACTCGAAGATAGCAAAAAAGGTGAAAAAGTAGTATTACTTATAGAATCACCACAAGAGCATTGTGCCATAGCAATTGAGAGTATTAAAAAATCTGATATTATCCCGCTTAAAAAACCAAGCGAATATTTTATCGTAGATAAGATTCCAATACTTGGCAGTGGCAAAGTAGATCTAAAAAGCACAAAGGAACTTGCTAGGGAGATTGAGGGAAAGAAATGAGTTTTGAAAACTTGTCATTACACCCCTTGTGATAGTAAGTCGTGGCAATCTGTAACCTTGTCATATTACTTTTTTTGTCATGTTGAGCGAAGCGAAACATCTAACATAGAATCTAAACGAATCTCTTACTATGTTACCCTTTAACATTGTCATACTAAGCGAAAACAAAACATCTTTAATCGTCATGTTACCCCTTTTTTTTGTCATGTTGAGCGAAGCAAAACATCCCCTACAAACTCTAAAATCAATATAAAAAAGCAAAAATCCATAAAACCGCCACATTTACAAAAAAAAAACAAAAATTCAACTTTTTTATGCTAGAATTTGCACTTCATTTACTTTAGATTTTAAGGAGATAGTATGTCAATACTACAACATGACATAATGGCACAGACACAAGGCAATACAAAAGCAAAGGCAAGCACACTAGCTAAAGTGAGCATAGTAGCAGCCCTTACACTATGGGGGGGGGGGGTAACTAACCCTCTTTTTGCTGTTGAACTTTCTGAACAAGTGAATGGGAAAGATTTAAATAATGAATTTAGCGGAAAATATAATGTAGAAATAGTAGATATAAAAGGTGGTAATGGGGAAATCAGCGGTAATTCAACGCTTGGCGCAAAGACAGAAACATTAAATATAAAAAATGATAGCAAAGGTATATCAGATGGTAAAGTTACTATCCAAGATGACCACACAACAAATAGCGTAACTATCAATAATTACGCACAAGATGGCGCAAAAGCAGCAGGTGAAATAGTCCAAGGTGGCAAAGAGGGCTTAACACTCACAATCAATAACGGCACAAGTGAAGCACTAGGAAAATGGAATGGCAAAGTAACAGGTAACACTGCCAATAATGCCAAACTTGTTATCAACAACAAACATGCAGATTCTGAATGGATTGGCGAAATCGCAGGTGGTAAAGCAGCAACAGAAGTCAATAACTACGGCACAATGAAGACAGGTAAAATCGGTGGCGGTGATGGTGGCTTAACTATCAATAATAAAGAAAATGCAAAGATAGAATCAGCCGTAGAATCTAGCGGGGCTTTAAACATTGTAAATAACGGAACAATGAGCGGTGAAATCAAAGGGACAGGACGAGGCGCAACAAGCATTATCAACAATGCAAGTGGCACAATCAGTGGTAAGATAACCATGACAGGTTTTGCTTCTACACTCACAAACTCTGGGAAAATCACTTCTGCAGACGGAGTGCTATTAAGCGGCGGTAAAGACACAGCAAATGCTTCAACACTCGTAAATAATCATGGCGGTGAAATCACAAAAATCACTTTCAGTGACGATCATGGTGTGATAGAAAATCAAGGTATAATAGGCGATAAAAATACTGCAACCAATGTAGCCATAGGACAAACAGCAGGTAAAGCAGGACATACGATAAGAAACCTTACAGGCGGACAAATCGTCTCTAAAATCGAGATGACAAAAGCAGCCGCAGATGGTAAAATCAATAAAATAGAAAATGAGGGCTTAATCTCTGGTGCTATTGAGTTTGGTGGAGGACATGATCAAGACGCAAAAGGTGGCGGTATCACAAATAGCGGGACAATCAGCGGCACAACGCTACTACAAGGCAAAAACATAAACCTTACAAACTCTGGTAGTATCACTGGTGAGATTACACTAAAAGGTGGCACAGCAAATGCAAATGAGCATTTAACAATCACAAATAGCGGTAGCATAGATAAAATCACGCTTAATCAAGCAAATAGCGTAGCACATATAAGCAATAGCGGTAGCATAGATAAAATCACGCTTAATCAAGCAAATAGCGTAGCACATATAAGCAATAGCGGTAGCATTGGTTCGCTAAACTTTGCAGCAGCTGGCACAGCAGTGCTTGGCAAAAACTTTGCTGTAACGCTTGAAGATAAAGCAAGCTATGATACAAATGGTGCGATAAAGATTGAAGGAACAAACACGAATTCTACAATCAAGCTTGAGGGTGTAAGCAATGCAAGAGCAGCAGGGGATAAAGCCTTTATCGTAAATATAGGACAAGGCTTTCAAGTAGGTGAAGCCTATGATTTGAAAAACTTTATTAAAGCAAATGCTATTCAAAACGCACAAGGCACAAGTATCAAAGATACTCTAGCCCAAAGCCTTGAAGGTAGAATAGATACTACACAAAATATCTATGATATTAACTTCAGTGGTGGTGCTATGACTATCAGCGTTGAAGCAAACAAATCAATCGGTGCATTAGGAGCTATCCAATCTATTGCTAATATGAACTCTCAAATGACACGCGCACAAAGCATTATTGATGGTGTATTTGATGCAGTAGCTACAGGTGAGATAGGAAATCTTCCTTATCCAAGAGAGGGTGCTATATCTACACAATACACAGGTGCAAGTAAAAAATCTAAGCTAGAAGAACTAGCAGAAGCAGTAGAATCTGAAAAAGATCCTAAAGCAAAAGAAGAAAAACTAGCATTATTACTTGCTGAAAAAGAGAGAGCAAATAAATCATGGATAGGCTTTGCTACTCCATACTTCTCTACATCAAGCATTGCTGCTACAGGCTTTGCTGCTACAAATGGAAGTGCTATGGGCTTTGTAGGTGGTGCTGCTAAAGCTCTTGATAATGGTGTATTATTTGGAGCACACATTGGTGTAGAAAGTCAAAATGCAGGTAAAGTTGGTGCTGAAATGCAATCACTAGGCAGCAGCTTTATGGCAGGTGTGCATACTAAAATGCCTTTAGGACAAGTAAATAAAGCAAGTCTAAGTCTAGTGCCATTTGTAAAACTTCAAGCTAATGCTATGTTAGCTGCAAATAGCTATCGCTTAACACCTTTAATGGATACTACAAGAGAAGCTACTGGACTTGTAAGCGGCTTTAGTGCAAGTGCATTGTTTGGTTTAGATATGCCTACAAACTTTGGTTATATCACACCAGAAATAGGTCTAATGCAACAAGCAGTGATTATGCCAGAACTTACATTTAATAGCTTTAATACAGCAGCTAATAATCAAACAATAAAAGGCACAACAGCAACACCTATGTATCTATTAGCACAAATTAGATATACAAAAGCTATTAAACTAGAGAAAATGTCATTATTCCCAACTATTAAAGCAGGTATCCGCTATGCAATGGCAGGTAATAGCTTTGTAAGCTCTATAAATGTGCAAAATGGACTTTTCTATGCTACAAATAACATTGATAGCTTTGTAGGTGTGCTAGAAGCAGGACTAGGAGCTAAACTAGGACAAAATGCAAGTATTAACCTATCTTATGGTGGTGAGTTTGGTGCGCAAGTAAAAACTCATAACATTAATGTAAGAGTTGGTTGGCAGTTTTAATCTCTTATAGTTTAATATAAGGGTTTGATTGGCAATGTTAATCTCTTATAGTATTGATATAAGAGATTATTTTATGTCATGTGCTAGACTTGCAAAGAAGCTCATGGCAATCTCTCTCACTTTATGTGGGCTAGGGGCTTTATAGGGTGTAATTTTAGAATCTATATCTTAACTGATTTTAGATAGGCATAATAGATTCTAAAACCTTAACCTTATGTGTTCTTTGATACTTTTACAGGTTTTAAATCTTTTGTCATTTTGACTTTATTTGTTATTTTGGCTTTCTTTGCCATTTTAACTTTATTTGTTATTTTAACTTGCCTTGTCATTTTGAGCGTAGCGAAAAATCTAGCATAGACTAAGCTAAGTAATCTTTGTTTTAAGATTCTAATCTAAGGTTTATAAGATTCTAAGGTTTAGATATTTAGATATTTCATGCTTACGCATTCGCACGAGCGAAGCTCTTGCCCACACTTGCAAATATGACAAAGCAGATTGGATTGCTTTAGCATGTTTGCAATGATGAAAAGAAGTTATATTGCATTACTGCAATGATGATTTATTGTCATGTTTTGCAAAGAAGTTCATTACAGAAAAGCTCATGGCAATCTATATTTTCATTATGTTAAGCTTTGTTATTATTGCATAACAATAAAGCTTAACATAATTACAAGTCTTTTTTAAAAGACTGAAAGAGAGGTTTAAGGATATTTTATATTTGGGTGGGTGCAGGGCTTAAGGGTGCAAATAGAATCTCATGCAGTGGATTCTAAAAGGTGTTTTGACATAGTCTTAACATGACAAAGTTTAAGAGATAATCTCATAGCTTTTGGCACTATGAGTTGTAGTTACTATGCTGTGTTTTGCATAGCTAATAGATACTATTTTTTTAACTTGTTTTTTCATTTTTAACCTTACCATGTTGAGATACATGTAAAAAAACTCACTCATGATTTTAAAGATTTAGAATCAAAACCTAAAACTTGAAAATTAAACTTTGGAATGTAGGCCATTTGGCTTACTATTAAGCTTATTTTAGCTTTTCTATAGCTTGTCATGTTAAGGTAGGCAAAACACTTTTTTACCTTTTTTATGACATTATAAGATTTCTTTGTATTATACAGCATTGTATAATTTCATATATGTATATTATTTTTTGGTTTATTGCTTATTGTTTTTATTGAGATGAGTGCAGGATTACAGATATTTTTTTGAAATTGAAATAAGCTTTATTAAGAATCTATATAATAGGATTGCATTAGGACACGACACAACAGAAAGCCTACCACTTTAAGTAAGTTTGAGTCAGTTTTTATTATGATTTAAGATATATTTTTACGAATCAAACATCAAGATTCTTAACATCTCGGGCGTGTTTTTGGATATATTGTCGTCTTGGCTCTACTTCATCACCCATAAAGATATTAAACATTTCATCTGCCATTTCATCATCTTCTATCTTTACTTGGACTAGAGTGCGATTTTGCGGGGACATGGTAGTTTCCCATAACTCTTCCTTATTCATCTCACCTAAGCCTTTATATCGGCTTATATCGCCTTTTTTTCTTGTGGCTTCTTCAATCTCTTCTAAGCCCGTTATAATGTCTTTACCTTCTAAAAACTCAAGCTCTCTTTCAGTGATTTTTTGATAAATCCTTTTACATTCTTTAAAGCTTATGTCATGGAATAGGTTTCGTGTGATTTTTATCTCTGTTATACCTAGATTTGTTTGTGCGTTCAGCGTGATACTTACTTCATCAATATGCTTTTTTAAGACATTATACTGCTTACTTAAAAGATAAGATTCTATATTTTTAGATAAAGATTCTAAATCATGCGTGTCAAGCTCGTTTTCGACTAAATATCTTAAGACATACTGCACGCTATATCGTCTCTCTAAATCATTTACAAGCTGTCTGTAATGTGCGATAATCTTTAGAATCTGTAATAATTCATTATGCCCTATGCCTTTAAAGTTAAAATGCTCTATGCCATTTTCTATCAAAAAATCACTCAAAGCTTTATCATCTTTGAGATAGACTTCCTTTTTATTGCGTTTATATTTATAGAGTGGTGGCTGGGCGATATAGATATATCCGCCTTGCACTAAAGGCTTAAAATAGCGATAAAAGAAGGTCATAAGTAAGGTTTGTATATGGCTACCATCGACATCGGCATCTGTCATAATGATTATTTTATGATAGCGTAATTTCTCTTCATTAAACTCATCGCCAATGCCGCAACCAAAGGCAGTAATCATATTTTTGATTTCTTCACTTTTTAGGATTGTATCAAGCCTTGATTTCTCAACATTTAGAATCTTACCGCGTAAGGGAAGTATCGCTTGGAATCTTCTATCTCTTCCCTGCTTTGCAGAGCCACCCGCACTATCACCTTCTACAAGATAGATTTCACATTCGCTTGGATCTTTGCTTTGACAATCAGCAAATTTACCCGGAAGTGTAGAAACTGATACTTTATTATCTTTTCTAGTTAAATCTCTTGCTCTCTTTGCTGCTTCTCTGCCCCTTGCTGCGATAAGCACTTTTTGCATGATAAGCTTTGCTTGAGTAGGATTTTCTTCAAAAAACTTTGATATTTTTTCATAAGTAAGCTTTTGGACTATGCCTTTTACAAATGAACTGCCTAATTTACCCTTTGTTTGCCCCTCAAATTGTGGATCCATGATTTTGGTTGCAACGATAGCGACTAAACCCTCTCTCACATCATCGCCTAATACTTTTACATCTTTTTCGCGTGTATTTGCGTTTGCTTCAATATAGTTTAAAATCGCACGACTAAGCCCTGCTCTAAAACCTGCTTCATGTGTGCCACCATCTGGTGTTCTAATATTATTTACAAAGCTTAATACCTTTTCATCATAGCCCTCATTATAGGCTAGGGCGATTTCTATCTCTGAGTCATATTCATTTTCTGTTGCTTCAAAGCTTAGAATCTGTGTGATTAAAGTCTTTTTATTGATATCTTCTATAAATTGGCTTAAACCACCCTCAAAATGAAATGTAGTATCGCTACCATCTCTCTCATCTTTGAATCTTATCTTTATGCCATGTGTGAGATATGCCATCTCTTTAAATCTACGCGTAAGTATATTAGAATCAAACTCTGTTATCTCCATAATCTCTGGATCTGGGAAAAACTCAATAGTAGTGCCATGCTTTTTTGTCTCGCCAATTATTTCTAGCTCTGTAGTTGGGATTCCTTTCTCAAACTCTTGCTTATAGATTTTATTATTCTTATAAATTGTCATAATAAGCTTACAAGAGAGAGCATTTACAACACTTACACCAACTCCATGCAAACCACCTGATACTTTATAAGTATCTTTGTCAAACTTACCACCTGCATGTAATACGGTTAGAACAACCGTTGCTGCTGGCATATTCTCTGTTGGGTGCATATCAACTGGGATTCCCCTGCCATCATCTTCAATGATAGCACTGCCTTTGTCTGTGAGAGTAATTTTAATATTTTTACAGAATCCTGCCATTGCTTCATCGATAGAGTTATCCACGACTTCATATATCATGTGATGCAAACCATTTGTATTTGTATCGCCGATATACATACCCGGTCGTTTTCTAACCGCTTCTAGCCCTTTTAAGACTTTGATATTATCTGCTAAGTATTCTTTTGTTGTATTTTCCATTATTTTTTCCTTTCTCTTTATTTATAGAATTTTTATATGATTTGTGGCATGATAACTTCTTCAAAATCCTTTGTTATTACAAAGATTGGTTTATAAGGATCATCAATAATGATTTCAAACTCATCTTGTTTAATATTACTGATACATTCTAATAAATGTCTATTCACAAGTCCTATTGTCATTGGCTCTGCTTTGTGATTTTCTATATCATTGATTGTAATTGAGGCGCTTGCACCATTTATACCCTCTAGAGTTTCAAAAATGATTTTATTAGATTCAAATGTAACTTTAGCTCTTTGGCATATAGCATTCATTTGATTAAGAGTTTTTAGAATCTTTTCTTTATTGATTTTTAATGTTGGTAGTTGCGGTTTATTTGCAATAATACTTTTAAAATCTGGGAAGTTTGCATTGATAAGTTTTGCGTAAAATTCTATATTCTCACTTACAAAGCATAATGTTTCTATTTTATTACTATCTTGTATTGGTTTAATATATAGCTCACAATCTGTTGAAAATAGTTTTAGAATCTCTTGCAGTGTTTTTTTAGGGATAATACTTATAAAATCTTTATCGCATTCTGTTTGTTTTTGTATATAGCCTAGTCGTTTAGAATCTGTTGCTGCGATATTTATTTCTTTATCTTTAACTTCAAAAAGGATACCTTGCATAGCGATATTAAATGTTTCTTTATCATTACAGCAGTGCATAATCTTTTTTAGAGATTGTAATAAGAAGTTGTTATTTATATCTATTGATTGAAAGCCTTGTTGTTCGTTTTTGTAGTTTTGACTAAAAGGGAGTTCATTTATTTCAAAGATTGGGATTTTAAATACCGAAGCATTATTTTGTTTTATATAAAGATTCTCATTGTCTTGCTCTATGATAACTTCAGAATCATTTAGTCCTTTTATGAAGTTACCTATTGCTTCACCATTTACTGCACATTTTATTTCACCTTGTAATGAGTTTGTTTTGAGTATTGTGCGTATGTATATCTCATGATCTGTTGCTTTAAGGATAAGATTATTATCAATTGTTTCTAAGGATATATTTGCGGTGATATCGATCACATTTTTCTTATTGACTGCTGATTGCATATTTGTTATGGCTTGGTCGAGTATGCTTTTATCAATGCTTATCATATTCATGCGTTTTCCCTTTTAATAAAGTATAGTGGTTGTAGTAGTGTGCTTGAATAATGTGAATAAAGTTTTTTATATTTGTTTTAAAGCGTTAATTAGGCACTTTTTGGCATTTGTATTTTGCTATTTTCATTCACATTTAATTCATTTTTAGGACACAAACAAAGTAAGAAGTATAACAAAAATATATTGGAATATGGCTTTATTTTCGTAGTTATTGTGTATTTTGTTTGAGTTTTGATAAGAGATTTTGCACTTCTATTTTTAGTGCATTGTCTTTTTCCATTTCTTGTTTGATTGATTTTATTTGTTTGCTTACTGCACTATGGTCTTTTAGGTTTAGCTCTGTTGCAATATGGGGAAAAGTCGTATTGATTGCTTCTCTTGCGATATAGGCTACTATTTTTCTTGATCTTGCTATGATTTTTTTACCCCTTGTTTTTGTTTTTATTTCACTTGGTTTAATGTTATATTCTCTTGCTATAAGATTGACTACATCATCAAAGTTTGTGGCTTTTTCCTCTATTTCTCTGTCTTTTAATATGTTTTTTACTATTTCAAGTGTTATTGGTATATTCATAATTGACATATTGGCGTATATATCAATGATTGTTCCTTCTATTTCGCGTATATTATCATGGAGTTGTGTGGCGATAAAATTTATTATATTTGGTTCAAGCGTAATGTTATTTAACGCACATTTTTGCTTAATAATATTTATTTTCATATCGAGTTCTGGAGATTCTATCTTTGTCATCATACCCCCTGCAAAGCGGGATTTTAGCCTTTTTTCAAGTTTATCTATGAGTTTTGGGGCTTTGTCGCTTGTCATTACGATTTGTCCGCCTTCTTGGACTATGACATTAAAGGTATTGAAAAATTCTTCTTGGAATTTATCTGTATTTGATAAAAACTGCACATCATCAATGAGTAAATAATCACATGAGCGAAATCTCTCTCTAAAATGTTGCATTGTGTTGTTTTGGATTCTATGTCTGTATTCATTAAACATACTTTCTGCGGTTATATATACAATTTTTGCGTTTGGTGTTCTTTCATATACAGCATTGCAGATAGCATATAATAAATGCGTTTTTCCTAATCCTGTGTTGCCATAGATTAAGAGTGGATTCCATTTACCTTGATTTTTTGCTATTTCTTTTGCGGTTTCAAAGGCAAATTTATTACATTCGCCTACTATAAAGCTATTAAATGAGACATTTTTATTTATAAAAGTTTGATTATTTGTAGTTATGTATTTTTTATCCTTATTATTTTCTACGGGCGGTTTATTGTGTTGATTTTTTGTTATAAATTCTATTTTGATTTCATCTATTGTTTTAACTTCTAGAATCTTTAGCATGAGTTTTGTGTATTTATTCTTCGCCCAGTTTGCTATGAAAATATTTGGGGCTATAAAGATGAGATGACTTGGCGTTGAGTTCATAGAATCAAAAGAGATTTTACTGATATATTGTTGATATTCATTTTCTGGTATTTCATGTTGGAGTCTTTGAAGTAGGTTTGTGTTATCCATAATTATCCTTAGTATATTCACTTTTTGTTTTCGTAGTATAGTATAAAAATAGTGAATTAAGCTTATAATTATATATTATACATGAATATTAAGTGAATATTAAGTGAAATAGACATGAATATAATGTGAATTAGAGTTTATTGGTTTCTATATCATTTCAATTGTAATATTTTGCTAGGACCATCTTTTATTTCAACTTAGAATATATGAATCAACTTGACAATGAAAAAAATGTCGGTTAAAATTTTGGGTAAGAATTTAGAAACTTGTAGAGTGTAGCGAAATATCTAGTATAGAATCTATATTTTATAGCTATATAGTTAAGTATATGTAAGAAGTGGATATGAAAAAACTAAAATGGCTCAATGTATCTTGTGTATTTAATAAGATTAAACATTCCCTATGTGCTTTTAAAGTAAAACCTCTTTATTCCTATGTGAAAAAAGCTCTAAACCATAAATTCACATTTAGCTTATCATGTCGCAATGCACCAGATTCTAATAAAACCTTGACAGATACAAAGCTAATATGGAATCTAGATCCTAAAAAGCTACATAAAATCATACGATACAGCACAGGTTTTAGCATGATGGAGCTTTTATTTGTGCTTGTGATAATCGGCATATTAGCAAGTCTTGCATTACCACGCATAAGCTTTTCTCGCAATAATGCCCTAAGTGTTGCTATCCAAAGCGATATACAAACCATTATTTCAAGCACACAAGAATATGCGATTACAAATGAGTTTATGCCACAAAATGCTAATCCACAATGGCTTGTTAGCTACCTGCGTTTATCGCCACAGAGATGGGTTGTCAGTGGAGATTCTCTAAAACTTGCTAAAAATGGTGTGCCAGATTCTCAAAATGACTGCCTTAGCATTCGCTTTAACCAAACAACTGCTTTAGAGATTCTATTTAACAGATCTCAAAACTCTAATTTATGTCAGAATCTTTTGAAAAATTATGCAAGTGATATTATCATTCCCCTGCATATTACGCCTTAAAGATTATTAGATTCCCACTACATTTTACTGCTATAATGATAAAAATATAAAAGGATATACATGCAAATTGTCTTTGGACCTATTCTATCAAGACGCTTTGGTGTGAGTTTGGGTATAGATTTAAGCCCCTATACAAAGCAATGCAATTTTGACTGCGTATATTGTGAGCTTGAGGCAAAAAAGCCAATGGATACACAAACACAAATCGCACCGCTAGAGGTTATCTTAGAATCTATTCAGCATGCTTTGAGAACACACACCGATATTGATGTGCTAACCTTTACTGCGAATGGAGAGCCAACTCTTTATCCACACCTAGAAAAACTCATATTGCAAGTAAAAGAATTATTAAAAGAATATCCAAACATTAAAACCCTTATACTAAGCAATGGCTCTCGTTTCCACGCACAAAAAAATGCACTCAATCACTTTGATATTGTTAAATTTTCGCTTGATTCTGTGGTTACAAAGAATTTTAAACGCGTGGATAAGCCAAGTAAAACGCTTGATTTAGCTACAATTAAACAAGGCATTAAAGACTTTTCTAAGCAATATGGCGGTGAGTTAGTCGCTGAAGTATTGATTGTAGCAAACATGAATGATGATATGGAATCTAATAAGGAGAATGCCGCATTTTTGCGTGAAGTGGATATTAAACGCGTGGATATTTCAACCATTGATCGACCAAGCTCCCATAGAGTATATCCTGTGAGTAATGAAAAGTTATATGAGTTAAGCACATTGTATGAAGGGCTAAATGTATGTGTTGTTACGCGTAAAAATGATGCGATAAATGTTACACAACAAGACCTTAGCGAAACAGAGATTCTAGAACTATTAAAAAGGCGACCTTTAACGCATGTAGATTGTGAAATTTTACTCACAAAAGAGAGTGTAAATCGACTTGAAAATATGTGTGCGATAGGACAAATAAAGATAAAAAATATTGCTGGTGTGTCGTTTTATTGCGTGTAGTTTCTCTTGTGCCTAGCAGATATGGTATGTATGCTGAAGTAGATAGACTTTTGTGCGTGTTTTTTACACAAATAAAATTAATGCTATTACAATATACTTTGATTTTTTTATGTTTTAAAGCATATTTTGAGTGATTTTTTGTTACAATTCCTGCGATTAAAGACTGATGAGGAAAATATGGAAACACTGCAATATAAAGACTTTGGTGTGGATATAGACGAGGGCAATAGCTTCGTCCAAGCATTAAAACCACTTGTAAAAGAAACTTTTAATCCGCTTGTTTTAGGCGGTTTGGGTGGCTTTTCTGGTTGCTTTGCCATGCCGACAGGTTACAAAAATCCTATATTATGTGCGGCGACTGATGGCGTTGGCTCAAAGCTTAGTCTAGCCCTTAGTCATAATAAGCTAGATAATATAGGCATTGATTTGGTTGCTATGTGTGTGAATGATCTTATTTGTGATTTTGCTGTGCCTATGTTTTTTCTTGATTATTATGCTACGCATAAGCTTGTGAGTGAAGATGCCTTGCGTATTGTGCGTGGTGTTGCAGAGGGTTGCAAACAGGCAAAATGTGCCTTAATAGGCGGTGAAACTGCAGAAATGCCAAGCGTATATGCAAAGGGTGATTTTGACCTAGCGGGTTTTGCAGTAGGCATTGCAGAAAGAGATGATATACAAAAGCGTTCAAGCATAGCAGAAGGTGATGTGATACTCGGCTTAAAAAGCAGTGGATTTCATAGCAATGGATTCTCTCTTGTGAGGGGCATTATCGATACAAAAAAGATTAATGTAGAGATGGATTTTTTAGGAAAAACACTCATAGATTCTATACTAGAGCCTACTCGAATCTATGTAGAACCATTTTTGCAACATAAAGATTCTATAAAAGGACTAGCCCATATCACAGGCGGGGGTATTAAAGAGAATCTTATCCGCATTTTGCCAGAAAATACACAGGCTATTATTAGTGAAAGTGCCATAGAGATTCCAGAAATTTATCAGTTTTTCCTGCCCTATGTTGATAAAGAAGAGGCATGGCGTGTATTTAATATGGGCGTTGGCATGGTAGTTATCGTGCCAAAAGAAAACGCACAAAAGTTAGCACAAAGTATGCAAGCTAGTGTCATTGGACATATACAGACAGGGCAAAAGCAAGTTATCATAAAGTAGATTCTATGAAACTAAAATTCTATGCGAAATTATATGCTTTACCACTTGGTATTATATGTGCATGTTTTTTAGTATATTATTTTGTTTTTGATTCTCTCACTCAATATCAGCAACGCGTAGTTACTATTACCCAAGTAGAAAATCCACAAAACAATGATGAAATTGATGAAAAAGTGCGTATGAAAGAAGAGCTAGAAAAAATCAAGCAAAGCTCAAATGTCGATTTTATCCACAATACTCTATCGGAAAATCTAAATCGCATTAGCACCTATGCAAACATAGAGTTTGAAGACACAAAAGCAATCGCACAGACAGAACCAAAACAAAAGCCAAGTAACCCACAAAATCGCAGCACAATAGAAGTGAATAAAATTGATAATGTAGATTATGTCCCATATAGACAGATTCACACGCATGAGTTACCAAACGCATTTTCAGCAAATCTAAACTCCCCAACAAACATTAAACTCTACAATACCAACAATCCCTATGATGTGAAAAGCATACAAATCGCACAAAAGAATAAAAAACAATGGGCGACCCCAACCACAAAACAAGCAAAAATCTACCACTTACCAAACACGCAATCAAAGATAATCGCCATTAATAAAGATGGTATCAAAATGCAGGTTATAGACACCAAAAAATCATGGGCTCATGTCCGCTATGCCATCAATAAAGAAACTTTTATAGACGGCTATATCCCTTTACAAAATATACGATTTGTTAATAAATAATACAATCTTAGTTCGGTAGGCTGTGAGAATCTAAAATATAAGAAAAAGTCCTTTAATTGATAGTGCATAGCTTTGTTGTATGAGTGTCAAAGAGACAACGCAACTAAATGAGATTCTAACTTCTCATATTTGTAAAATATTTATTCAACAGAAAACATCCTAAAACATCGAAATTTTGCTATAATTAAAATTAGATTTCATTCTTATTATTTTATTTATAATGTTAAGTAATTTTATATAAAAGGATTCACTTGTTTAAGAAAAAGCAAATTTGGATGAAAGTGCATTTGTATCTTAGTCTATTTTTTCTTCCAGCAGCGCTCATTTATGCAATAACGGGTTCTCTTTATCTCTTTGATATTAAAGAAGAGGCAGGGGCTACTATCCATGAGATTCAAATAGAATCTTTGCCTAAAGGAAAAGAGCAAGACACAATGCTGCAGATTCTAAAGGACAATAATCTAAAGATTCCAAGCGATACAACTTTAAAAATGGTGCGTGGGAATCCTAGCATGGGGTCGATACGATATAGCGTTATGGTGATAAAAGAGAGAGATGGCACGATGAAATTACGGGCGGTTGAGCGTGGATTCTACGGGATTTTGCTGCTTATGCATAAGGGCAAAGGTGGATTTTATTTTGATATTATAGCTATTAGCTTTTCTGTATCTTTGTTTTTATTTTATTTTAGCGGACTTATTATCACTGCATTTTGTAAGCATAAAAGGGGTGCTGCTTTACTTGCCTTTTTCTGTGGGCTTTGTGTTACGGGGCTTATGATATTTTTAAGTATATAGTTTTATCTGTTAAGAGTTGCTATAAAATCATGCAGTTTTGTTTTTACAAGCGTATGATTTTCTATAAACTCATTATGTGCATTTTTGCCGACAAAGTTACTCACGCAAAAGATTCCAATACATGGAATCTGAAAATATTGTGCGACTTTTAAAACGCTGAAAAATTCCATATTCTCAAGCGTAATATTTGCATGACTCATCATCGCATTATATTTATTTGTGTTTGTGATATAGTTACTTGAATTTACAATAACTTGCGGTAATTTCTGAATCTTATCATGTAGATTCTGTATAAATGTTTCATGTGAAACATTATCTTTAAGTTCAAGTTTTACGCTATTATCAATCGGCGTATAAGAATGATTATCTAAAAAACTAAGCTCAATCTGCGTAGCACTATAACTATACGCCATATCACCTATACGCAAACTTTCATCATAGCACCCTGCACTACCTATAAATACAAGCTCTTTTGGTGCATACTGCAAACAAATCTTTGTGAGCCCTATTGCACTAGACACTAAACCCATACCAATACTTTTTGCAAAGACAAACTGCTCACACTCACCCGCACAAATATACATTATACCACCTTAAGATTCTAAAATATTGTTAAAATGCACCCTAAACCCTGCACGCACCCATAAAGATTAAGATTTTAAAATGTTTGGTATTAATAAACTCACAATTTCAAATCTATACAATACTCACTTCGTATTTTTCTAAAATAAATTCTGGATTATACGATAGCTTTGCCTTACGCAAACCCTCTATACCTAAATCTTCTTCACGATTTACATATAAAATATCACTAAAGCAATGGGATAAAAGCTGTTGATTAATCGCTTGATACGCCCCGCGATAGTTAATGTCCGCCTTTTCTATATGGATAATACAAAGATTTTTTGAGATAACTTCACCAAAGCTAAAGGCAATCACTTCGCCATTAAATCGCAAAAGTCCGCCTAAAAATCCCAAATCCGCATAGTTTTCAAACACGCTTATAATGCCTTTTGACTCATTTTGTAGCCCTATATCATTTCCTGCGTTATCCCATTTTCTCCATACATGTAAGAGTTCGCTAAGATTATTCTCACTAATAGATTCAAAGCTAAAGCCTTTATACTCATCAAAGAATCTATTGAGATGGTTTTTCTTTTTATGATATTTGCGTCCGGTAAGCTCGATTAAATCCTGTGTTTTATAGATATAATCGCTTCTATCACGATTCAAAATAGGCGTTATACTATCGCCAAATACTTCGTGTAATAAGTCTAGATTCTGTTTTTCTATTGAATGGAATATAAGATTCTGTCCTTTTTGTTTATAGTGATTATGAAGTGAGATTAAAGCTTTCTTTTTATCCCCGCTACCGATAGGGAAAAAGCAAAATGGTGCTTCATTTGTATAAGTTGTTTCTATAATAAGACAATCATGCAAAATACAAAATGCTATCTTTCTAGCTAAACGCCAGATAAAAAGATTCCCAAAAGAAATATCAGAAATCATAAACTCTTCTTGTTGTAGATATGTATTAATTATTTCCCTATCTTGCAGTGTAATGTCTTTAAATATAATGGCTTGCTGTTCCATGCGTTAGTGCCTTTTTTGTAACAAAGTAAAAGTAAGATTCTATCAAAGTTTCGCTAAGATTATTACAAAAAAGCCGACTTTATAGTTTGTTTGCTATAATGAAAAAACTATCACTAAGGATTCTAAAATGATTAAGATATTAAATATACACGACAAGGATTTTGAGACGGAGTTTAACACTCTTTTAGCGCGTGCAAATACAGATATGGATAGCATTATCCCTGAAGTGTTAAAAACGCTGCAAGATATTAAGCAAAGGGGTGAAGATGCCCTGCTAGATATTGTGAGAAAATATGACTCTTGGAATCCACAGACTTTTAATGATCTAAAAATCGCAGAAGAAGATACCTTTAATGCGTATAAAAATCTAGATTCTAAAACCAAAGACGCATTGCAAATAGCACACGATAGAATCTATACATTCCACGCGAAAAATGCCCCAAAAGGCTTTATCTATCATGATGAATACGCAAATATGCTAGGGCAAAATATTATGCCCATTCAGCGTGCTGGTATCTATATCCCCGGTGGTAAAGCCTTTTATCCAAGCTCACTTTTAATGAATGCAATCCCCGCAAAAGTCGCCGGTGTGAAAGAAATCATTATGGCAAGTCCAACACCCAATAATCATATAAATGAATTAGTGCTTGCAGCGATGTATCTTTGCGGTATTAAAGAGGGGTATAAAATCGGGGGGATTGGTGCTATTGGTATGTTTGCCTATGGTTTTGGCGAGACTAAATGGAGTAAAGATTCTCTTTTTTCACATACAAAGACTACGCAAAAAGGCTTTAAAAAAGTAGATGTTATCACTGGACCGGGAAATATCTATGTCGCCACTGCAAAAAAGCTTGTGTTTGGAGAAGTAAATATTGACATGATAGCAGGTCCTAGCGAGATTGGAATCATCGCAGATTCTCATGCTAATAGCGATTATTTAGCAATAGATATGCTATCACAAGCAGAGCATGATTCTATGGCAAGTGCGATATTAATCACAGATAATAAAGACTTAGCTAAAGAAGTCGCACAAAAGATTGATACAAAGCTAACTCATCTAATGCGTAAAGACATAGCACAAAAAAGCATACAAGAAAGGGGGGCAATCATCATTGTAGAGAATCTCAAACAAGCCGCAATGCTAATGAATGCCATAGCCCCCGAACATTTAGAGATTGTAACGCAAGAGCCTTTCTCACTCTTGGGTGAGATTAAAGCGGCTGGTGCGGTATTCTTAGGGCATTATACACCAGAGGCAATCGGCGATTATCTAGCAGGACCAAATCACACATTGCCAACAGGCGGTAGTGCGAGATTTTTCTCACCACTTGGGGTAGAGCATTTCTGCACGCGTAGTTCTCTTATCTCTTTTTCAAAACAAGGTATTAAAAATCTAGCGAATCCTTGTGCTATCTTAGCTGAAACTGAAGGACTTGAAGCTCACAAACTCTCTGTTATATCGCGTTTGGATTCTATGAAAGATTAAATTATGGAATCTAAGTTGTTGAGTGGATAAAGGATTTTTAATACATATAACATATTATTTTAATGTATAATTAATTCTAAATTTATCCAAAAAGGCAGAATATGTGTGGTATTTTAGGGACAATTCCATCAAGCAATACAGAACTTTTCAATAGGGCATTAACGACAATACATCACAGGGGACCAGATAGTAATGGAGTATTTCATAATGAGAATATAAGTTTCGGTCATACGCGATTAAAAATTGTTGATTTAAGCAATAAGGCAGCCCAACCCATGCACTTTCCCTTAAATATTGACAATGTGGGGGGGGGGGTAACCCAGCAAATAGATACAGCGAAACTGCATATAAAATATAGTCTAGTTTTTAATGGAGAGATTTATAACTTTTTAGAACTACGCGATGAACTCATAGCAAAAGGGTATGTATTTCACACAGATTCTGATAGCGAAGTATTACTTGCTAGTTATGATGCTTATGGGAGTGCTTGTTTAAATAAATTTAATGGCATGTGGGCGTTTGCTATATTTAACCATGAAACAAAAGATCTTTTTCTATCCCGTGATAGGTTTGGCAAAAAGCCTCTTTTTTATGCTTTCATTACTGATGAAAACAATAAAAAGAAATTTGTTTTTGCTTCTGAGATGAAGGCAATCTATCCATTTTTAAAAGATTTAGAGCCTTCCAGCCATTTTAATGATATGATATATAACAAAATATATAGCTATGAATGCACAGAGCATACATTGATAGATGGCATTAAGCGTTTTCCACATGCACATTTTACGATTATAAATACAGATTCTATACAAAATGGTGTAGATAGTCTTAAGCCGCAGAGATATTATCACATACTTGATAATATGCCATATAATCCGCAGACACCAAAACCTTATGAAGATATTGTTGCGGAATTTCGCCATTTATTTTTTGATTCAGTAGCATTAAGAATGCGTTCTGATGTAAGTCTAGGCACAGCCCTTAGTGGCGGAGTAGATTCTAGTGCTACAATATGTGCCATGTCGCATGTAAGCAAAAATAGCACACAACATTTAAGACAATCAAATGATTGGCAGCATGCTTGCATTGCTTGCTTTAAAGATACGCCATTTGATGAGAGTAAGTATGCTAAGGCAGTGTGCGATCATATTCATATACAAGGTGAATTTTTAGAGATTAACCCGGTGGCACATTGGGATAAAATAGAGCATTATTTTTATCTCTTTGAGGATTTATATACAACAAGCCCTGTGCCAATGATCGCAACATATCAAGCCATAAAGCAAAAAGGTGTTACCGTAACACTTGATGGGCATGGCGCAGACGAACTTTTTAGCGGTTATGGACATGTATTGCAATCTTTATGGGATGCAAGATTTAATATTAAACAAATAAAAAATATCTTGCATACTCTTAATGATTCTAGCGAAGCACCAAAACCAACACTAAAACTCTATAAAGATGGAGCCAAATTTCTTTTATCAAGATTCAATAAAAAGATACGAAATAAATTATACACACCCCATGATTCTCATCCTAATTTTAACAAACTTGATTATTTTTCAAAATGGCTTTATGAATTATTTACTCAAGATGTATTACAAACACTTTTGAGAAATTATGATAGATATTCCATGATTAATGGCATAGAAGTGCGTATGCCATTCTTAGATCATAGACTTGTGGAATTTGTCTTTAGCCTACCTTATACATATAAAATTAGAAATGGCTATACAAAGGCACTAATTCGCGATGCTTTGCATGATATTATGCCAGAATCTGTGATTTGGCGTAAAAGCAAGATGGGCTTTGTCTCCCCTATCGTGCAATGGATGCAGCGAGATAGAAAAGAGAATGGATTAAAAGAATGGTTTTTAGATATAGCACACTCTAAAGATTTTTTAGAATGTAATCTAGTGAGAAACCCAAAAGATTTACAAACATTAATTATAAAAATATGCAATAAAGAAGAAAATAATTATAGAGTAGGCGAACAGGTGTGGTGTGAGTTAAACCCTTATCTATGGCAAAAATCGCTAATATTTGCTAAAATATAAAAGTCATGCTTAGCACGAATTTTATATTTGTTCTGAATTCCATACAAATGACATAATGTTACTTTTTGTAAGTTTATATAAAAATATAAATGGCAATTTAGTAATTATTTCAATGAGTTTGTAAAGGACTGCTTTATAATCAAAATAATCTTTGGCTGATATTTTGGCATTTAGTTTCTCGTCGTTTTGAGTGTTGAGCGAAAAATCTTTTTTCAAAGTGTTTTATAGATTCTGTATTTTTAGATACTTTGACTAAAATCTCACTCAAATGCTAAAGGATATAATTTCTCTACTTTTATTGAGTAATTACAAGATTAAAAGTGTAGAATCTATAGATTCTAAGTTTCTAAAACAAACATAGAATCTAAAAAGCCAAAATATCACAATCTTAACTATAAGGATTTTTATGCGACATATTTTATGCCTGTTTTTGTTTTTAAACACATTATTGCCGCTTTATGCGACTGAGAACGCACAAAATAGCACGACACAATGTGCCACAGATGATATAAAGCTAGAGAAAGTAGCTGCATGGCGTGATGAATATAGAATCAACACACAAAATGCGACAATCTATACTGCACCAAATAAGCAGTGCAAACTCGATACAACCATACCTAAGGACACAAAGCTAAAAGTGCTTGGCAAAGTGGATAACTACTATTCCATAAGCTATACGCATGATAAAGAGACTAAACAGGGCTATGTCAGTGTGCAAGATGTTAGTCTAAGTAGCATTGACTTTAATTTCTACTTCACGCTTGTGTGTATGGTGGCAGTTTTATTGCTTGGTAGATTCATTATCGAGCGTGTAAAAGTCTTGAGGGATTATAATATACCAGAGCCTGTTGTAGGTGGGGTTATAACCGCGATTATGATTCTATTAATCTATAAAACATTACAGCTTGAGTTTAAATTTGACACTTCATTATCAGAGCCCTTAATGCTTGCTTTCTTTTCATCAATTGGGCTTAGTGCCGACTTCTCCGCATTGAAAAAAGGCGGGAAAATGCTTACCATATTCCTTGTTATCATCGTTGGTGCGCTTTTTTTGCAAAATATCGTTGGCGTTGGTATATCCTATGCTATGGGTGTAGATCCTTTACTTGGTATGCTTGGCGGGTCTATCACAATGAGTGGCGGGCATGGCACAGGTGCTGCATGGGCTAAGATTTTTGAAGCAGATCCATACAACTTCTCTGCGGCAACGGGTGTAGCTATGGCATGTGCGACTTTTGGGCTTGTTATGGGTGGGCTTATCGGTGGTCCTGTTGCAAGATATCTTATTAAAAAGCATAATCTCAAATTGCCGGGTGCAGAGCATAATAATGATGAAGCACATGGTTTTGAAACGCCGACAAAAGAGAGACTAATCACACCTATTAGCTTTATAGAGAGCCTTGCATTGATTGCAGCATGTTTATTAATCGGTAAAGTGTTAGAAGATGTTATGAAAGATGTCATGCCCGGGCTTAATCTCCCAACATTTGTATATTGCCTTTTCACAGGAGTAATATTGCGTAATACATTGCAAATACTAAACATTCATCAAGTATTTGATAGAGAAGTGTCTGTGTTAGGCAATGTCTCACTCTCTTTGTTCCTTGCATTTGCGATGATGACACTAAATCTCTGGCAGTTACTAGCCCTTGCATTACCATTGATTGTAATCCTTGTATCACAAGCGGTGCTAATGATACTTTATGCAGTATTTGTTACATTTAGATTCTGTGGTAAAGATTATGACGCTGCAGTCCTTGCGGCTGGACATTGTGGTTTTGGATTAGGTGCTACACCGACTGCTATGGTAAATATGCAGGCAGTTACCTCACATTATGGACCAAGCCACATGGCATTTATTATCGTGCCACTATGCGGCGCATTTTTTATTGATATTATCAATGCGATTGTGATTAAAGGCTCACTTTCATTTTTGATTTAGGTTTTATAGTCTTGTAAATGTATGCTTTAGCCTTGTAACTTATCTAAATTTTTAGGTAAGCACAAGGGGTTTCGAATAAATCTATACTTAAGCAAAACACCCAAGCATAAAATCTAAAACAACCTTTTAACCTCATCTCACACAGGCAAAACAATAAAAAAAAGTAAATTGATTGTGATATATCCCACATAAGATTCCAAAACCCCAAAAGTTTAAGGCTTAATAGAATCTATCACACATAGTATCATCTTAATGCGAAGCCATGCTATACTATAAAATATCGGTGCAAGTATGAGACATATAATCCCAAGTGGCAACACAAAGCGACCGACTAATCCCGCACATAGCACAATATAAAATGCACTCATAAAGAGTTTTTCCCCTGTAATCTTACCTAAAAGCCTTAAGTATAGAATCATGCCTATAAATATACTGATTGATGAAAATCCTATAAAGCCAAAGAAGAGTTCACCACTCATCTCAATACCAAAGATTCCAGAAAATAACGCTAATAATGTAATAAAATACATACTACCAGATGACATAAAAAAATAAAACATAAGTGTCTTACTTTGTGCCTGTATGGCGATTTGCTTTGTGAGTAAAAACTGCATATACGCTGCGATAAAAAGCGGTATTACAAATATAGGCAATATAAAGTTACAAACTAGCATGATTTTTACTCTGCGTTTAAAAAGTGTGATATTTTCAAGCGGGATAATATAACCCTTTGGTGTAGTTTCTGCATGTATTTGGCTTGTATTTGTTGATATAGATTCTGTGGTTGTGTGTTGATTGTTTTGTGGTGTTATCTCTATATCAATATTACAAGCTATGTCATTATGTATATCAAAAATAACTTGCCTGTTGATTAATGAATAGCCTTGTATATCATAAAGATTATTAATGTGTGTAAGGGATAATTCATATATTTCGCCATTATCTGCTTTAATAAAGCCATTTGATAAAATCACACCTTTTAATCTTTCGTTTTGCACTATCACTCCTTATTTGTTGTAATTATAGTAAAAAAGCGTGATTTCATATAAAGTATTATGGTGTATGTTTAGACAAATTTTTGGATAGATTTATACATATAATAATTATATTATTCAAGGGGTTATTAGGACCTTTAATCCCCTTTCCACCTAACACTTGATTTGTGAAAACATAAATGTTATTCGCCATAATTCGCAATTCTATATTTACAACAACAAAATATCTTTCTATTTTTCTATTTTAATTCAACATTTAATCACTTCTTAAAATGCACTTGACTCGTTTTTTTTGTAAAATCGGCTTTCTATTTTTTATGAAAGGATAAACATGAGATTATCAAAATCTTTGATTGTAGGCACATTTTTAGGTGGTGCGTTTTTTATTTCTGGTTGTTCGCAGAATATCGCAAAGTTTTCAGTTGCAACGACAGGTAATATGAATATGCCATCAAATTTACAAAAAGGCACAACCGTTGAGGGCAAGGATTGTATTACTAGAGTTTTTGGAATCCCATTTGGCAATAGGAATAATAGGGTAAGTAATGCTGTTGGCAAGGCGTTAGATAAGGCGACGAAGAAAGGACAACCAAACGATGCGCTTGTAAATGTGGATATTCGTTCAAGCTCTTGGAATATTATTATTTTTGGCAGACAATGTATAATTGCAAAAGGACAGCCAATAGGAGTTTCTTCTGCAAATGATTCTAAAGCAAGTAAAAAAGAAAGCAAAGATAGCTAGTTCGCAATAGCACAAAGGGTGTTGAATGTGAAAGCGACAAATACTCTAAGATAAGTGGCATAATAGTTTATTGTGTTGTAAACTTGGCTATCAACAATGGCTATTTGAATCTAAAACAAGATTTATTGTGTTTAGATTCTATGTTTTTTGTCATATCTGCTTGTAAGCAATTTGCTTGTCTTTATCGAGCAAATTTAGTAGTATAGGGCTATTGTGTAACTTCTAATGCTTTTCTACGCTTTGATATTATTAAAAAGTTAGTTGTTGTATTAAATTTGAGTGAAATATTGGTTGGGAATACAATATTCACCAAAACCTTACAAGGCTATTTTCGACTCACTATATCTTGTAACTTTTCTATAATTTCATTGATGGCTACAATCTCATCAGTTTCATTCATATTTTGCGTTGTTTTATGCAAAATCACAAAATATTTAGAATCCATATTATCACCAGACCAAAGATAGCTATCTCTCTTGCTACATAGCCATATTAAAGGCATATTAAGATTATTTGCAAGATGACTAATTGCTGTGCTAGGGCTAATAAGGGCTATGCTTTGCTCCAGTAAAGCCACAAGGTTTATTAAATCATCATCATTATAAAATATAGATACATTATGTAAAGATTGAAGTTTTAATAATTCTGTATTGCCCGCTTCATTGCCTTTATATGTTGGTATAACAAAATGCAGGTTTGGATATAACCCTGATAGTTTATATAGAAGTTTTTCATATCCGCACAAGGTGAGATTGCAAAATGTGCTACGCACAAATGGATTAACTACCACGATTTTTTGTTGTATATGTCTAGATTCTATAAATTCTTTAATCTTTGCCTTATTTTTGTCGCTACTTTTGAATCTAATATAAGAGTAGTCTATCGTAGCTATATTTTTATCATAATACTTGGGGTTAATTTTTCTAACAAGTTGCAACATGCGTTGATATTGTGGAGTGTGGTTTAAATGCTTTGGGATAAACACGCTCTCAAAGCGGAAATGCAGGGCATTCGCAAAAGTCATAAAAGTAATTATGCGTTTGCATGCCGTCTGTGCTAGAAGTTTGCATTTAGCTCTATTTGGCTGTGTGAGAATGAATATATCAAAATTATTCGCATTGATATCTTTAATGAGACTTTCGTTATCCATAGATTCTATATTGATTATGGAATCTATAAATTCAAATTGTGCGTATAAAGTTACCCCCCCCCCCCGCAAGAATTAGTATAAACGATGATTTTAGAATCTCTATATAAATGTCGCAGGGCATACATAGCATGTAACACCACTATATTATCACCGATTAATCCTGCTCGGTAGAATCCTATATTCATCAATTATTTTCTTTAAGCCTATAAATACCCAAGCATACGCTTAAAGAAACTCTTAAAGCCTTTAGATTCTAAAAGCATATTATGCTCCATGTCTGTAATCTCATGTGCTAAAAGTGCGGCAATATCACCTATGCCTACCGATACGCTATTAAATGGCTCTACTTTTGTAATTAACGCACGATTTCTTGTAGCCTTATTCACCGCAGCGTTTAGCTCAAGCCCACCTAGAAACTTTAGCGTAAGGTGTGGTATATGCTTTTTTGTAATGCTCTCCATGCGATCAAACACTGCAAGGGCTTCTTTTTGACTTTTACACATGTTTATCACCATAAAGATTTGCTTCTTTGTATGTGCGTTTAGCTTGATAGTCGCATACGCATCTGTAATGGCTGAAGGATCTGGCATAGTAACCACGATAATATGCTCACATGCTTGCAGTGTAGATTGATTGAGCGGACCGATACCTGCCCCCGTGTCAATTAGCAAAAAGTCAAGCGTATCAAGGATATTGCTCTCATGTATGAAATTCTCCACAATGTTGAGATTATTCCCCGCATATTTTAGAATCTCTTCGCCGCTATCGCCGGGTATGAGATAGAGATTTGGCTCTATTTCATACACGACCTCATCGATACTTACCTCGCCCTTCATCGCGTGAAGAATGTTTTTATCGGTTTTAATGCCAAAGATAAGATCAAGATTTGCTAGTCCAATATCCGCGTCAAATACGCCGACTTTAAAGCCTAGCTTATTGAGTTTATAGGCAAGGTTTGCGCTAAGAGTGGATTTGCCTACGCCACCCTTACCTGAAGTAATAGCGACATATTTTGTATTCGCTTTATTTCTCATCATGGTTTCTAGCTGTTTTGCCTGATTTTCAATCATTCGACTTCCTTGCCTTGCTTAAAAAGGGTGTATTCATCAACTTAAATTTCCTATTGTTCTTCATTATTGCAAGATTCTACCGAAAGCAGGATTCTAGCAAAAAATTAATAAATTTATCACTAGAAACAAACGCTATCGTTATAGAAATCCACGCTACGCCATAAAAGAAACTCCAAAATCACAATTGTTAAAGATTTTCATAATAACACATGCAAGAAGTATTCCATAGGCAGTTTTTAAGGGATTACTTTATATTTCAAAACAAAAGTAATTTGTCCGCATGGAATCTATTTTAATCTACAACAGCACAAAGCAATCACACCGGTAAAATCTATGCAATATTGCGATATAATGACACTTTTATAACAATTAGCCTTTTATGAATATAAGAATATATAAGGGAGAAGCAATGATTATTGGCATTCCAAAAGAGATTATGAATCACGAGCATAGAGTGGGGCTTGTGCCAAGTGATGTGGCATTATTACAACAATCAAGCACAAATCACACTATTTATGTAGAAGATGGCTTAGGTAGCAGCATAGGCTATACAAATAAGGATTATGAAAGAGCAGGGGCAAAGATTGTCTCAAATGCTAAGAAAATATGGGAAGATTCTGAACTGATTGTAAAATGTAAAGAGCCTATTGAATCTGAGTTTAAATATCTGCGAAATGATATGATTCTATATAGCTTCCTTGATCTTGCTTACTCCAAAGAGCTTGCAAGTGCGTTGGTAGAATCTAGGGTTACTTCAATATGTGGTGAGACGATAGCCGGACCAAAGGGGAATTATCCCATATTAGCGGCGATGAGTGAAGTAACAGGTAAGTTTGCCGCACAGCATGCCGCGACATTGCTTGCTACAAACTATGGCGGTCGGGGTGTGCTTATTGGCGGTTGTGCTGGTGTAGCCCCTGCGAAAGCGGTGGTTGTCGGTGGCGGTGCGGTAGGTATGAATGCGGCACGAATACTAGTAGGCATGGGCGCTGATGTAAGTGTGCTTGACATTGATACGCAAAAGATAGCAAACCACCCACTTACACTAGAGAATAGAATCAAGGTGCTATACGCAAATGAAGATTCTATAACACAAGCATTGAGCGGAGCAGACATACTCATCGGTGCGGTTTTAGTAACTGCAACGGCTACCCCAAAGGTTATCACAAGAGAGCATTTAAGACTTATGAATAAAGGCGGTGTCGTGCTAGATGTGTCCGTGGATCTTGGCGGCTGCATTGAGACTTCAAGGCAGACAACACATGATGATCCAACCTATGTTGAAGAGGGCTTAATCCATTATGGTGTGCCAAATATCCCCGGTGTGATTGCACGAACTTCAAGTATTACCTACTCTTATGAGTCTCTGCCCTATGTGCAATGTATCGCAAATAAAGGTTGGAGAGAAATGCTAAAAATGCCTGGTGCAATCGGTGGCTTAAATGCTTATGATGGTAAAATCGCCTTAGAATCTGTGGCAAAAAGCTTTTCATTACCCTACATTGACACAAAAAGCGTGCTGTAAAAGGGGGTAATATGCAGAATACAATAAAAGATTCTATAAATTCAAAAGATTCGGTAAATTCAGGGCAAACTCGCACACTCGCATGGACTTTTTTGATTATTGCGATTTTGCTTGAAGTTGGTGGTGTGGCTATGCTAAATGCTATCCCTTTATGGCTTGAGCCTTTTAGTAGTGATGGTGTTGTAGATATTGCTTCTGTGGAAGTAGCCCCGCCAATGATAGCAAAAGCTGTTATGCTAAGCATGATCGCGGCTTCATATTACTGCATGTCTCTTGCCTTGCGTAAAATCGCCTTAGGCGTGGCATATTCTGTGTGGGAGATTGTAGGTATGATTGGAATCTTATTTATATCTTTTCTCTTTTTCCCACCAAATCTCACAATAAAAGAATATATAGGCATAGCAGTTGGCTTTGTGGGTATTATATGTGTGATTCTAGGCGAAGAGCCGCATTAAGCAAGATTTTTATATATTAACTAAAGCTGAAACTAAATTTTGTGTATGATGCAATAGATTCTAAAGTTTTGGTGCATTTAGAATCTAAATTAGATTACTTCCCTTTTGCATGTTGGATTTGATTAATATATTGATAGTTTATATTAATGACATGTTTTCTTGGCAGGGAAGTGGCGATCTTTTCTAGCACGGATTCAAAATCAGAGAAAAGATAGTTTGCCATGCTGCCAGGGATTGGATTAATCTCGTTTAGATAGATTTTATCACTAGATACGAAAAAATCACATCGTATAAGCGCACCCTCAAATGTTGTATTATAAATTTTTTTGAATGCTTCATGCAAATTCTTTGTTAAAGATTCTGTAATTTCTGCATTTTTAATCTCTTCTGTCCTAGAAAAATCTAAATATTTATCCTCAAATCCTAATAAATCTTTTTTCACTGGTTCTTCAATAAGCGATAAGATAAACTCGCCATTTACCTTTGTTCCAGCCAAATTATACTCTTTTATCCCCTTTTTAAATGGCTCAATAATGACTTCATTGCTAAACTCAAACGCACAATCAAGCCCATAAGAAAGCTTTGCTTGATCTTCAACTACGCATACGCCAATAGAGCTGCCAAGACATGTGGGCTTAATGATATAGGGCAGTTCAAATGGAATCTCGCAAGTCTCATTTCGCTTTAACACATAGTAGGGAAGTGTTTCAACACCGCATTCTTTTGCATAAAGCTTTGTTAATCTCTTGTTATAGCTTAATATGCTAGCCTCAAGTCGTGGTCCAATGTAGGCGATTTTATAAAAGTCAAATAAGCCAGATAGCACGCCATCTTCGCCATCACCGCCGTGTATGAGATTGAGTAGTAAGCCTGTATTTAGCATCTTTTTCTTACCTAAAAAGCCAGATTCATAGAATCCACCCGCACCGATTTCAATCTTTTTAGCTTGTTTATAGGCTAGGCTGCTGAAATATTTTGACTTCATATTGCTAGATTCTATAAGGTAGAAATCATGATTAGAATCAAGGAAAATAAAATGTGTGATTTTAATGTTTTTACCAAGTTTTTGTGCCATAGTAATAGCACTTACAATGCTTATCTCATGCTCATAACTTATACCGCCAAAAATAATGCTAAGATTCAAATTTATTCCTTTGTTAAAAGTTTTTGTAATTTTACACTATTTTATGTTGAGTTTAAAAGTAACGCTTTATAAAATAGCTTGAAATTTACATGAATTATTATATAGATTTGCTGCAAATGTAAGGGTTTTGTAACATAGGGTTATAATATAAATTATCACAAAACAACGATTTTTAGAATCTTGATTAAAGATCTAGCACTTCAAAGTAAAAACCATTGAAACACTAGACTCTTGATTAAAGGGAATTTATGGGGTTTTGCACCAAACTTTCACTTGAATAACATTCTTGCAAAGTAAGGCACAAGTCTTAGCTTATTTTATTGTGGGGATATATTTTGCTAATGCTTCAATATCTTCTTCACTAAGCTTTGCAGTTTGAGCTTTCATTTGAGCGCCCATTTTGTAGCGATTAAGCTTACCTGCTTTATACTCAAGTAAGTCTTTTTTAATTTCATCGCTACTTAGATTTTTTACAACAGCTGTCTTATTAAGATAAGACTTTTCCATTTTTGCACCATGGCAAGTTTTACATTGCTTCGCAATGATTGCAGCTGGATCACTCGCCGCAAATGCAACACTACCTAAACCTACAACAACCATCAATGGTAACATCTTTCTCATAATCTATCCTTTCTGTAATTTGATTAAGCTTCAATTATACACTTTTTTTATTATTTCAAGCTTAATAATGGTAATAAAAACGCAGAGAAACAACATTTTTTAGCAAAAAAGTCTCATGTTTAAGAGAAAAACTTCTTTGCTTGTCGTATTTTCTCCATTTGTTGTCGTGTATCATGTTGGCTAGATTCTAGTAAATCTATGGTTTGAGATATAAGCTCTTTTGCTATATCTAAATATTCTAGCAATTCTTTATCCGCATTATTCATAGACATGCTTGTATCAAAAGGTAGATTCTGTGTTAGCATAAATGCTTCTTGTGTATTATTTTCAATAAGAGCGATTTTAAAGGCTTTAATCCATTGTTCTATCTTAGCTTTATCATACTGCATACTTTTTCCTGTATCAATGCTTTTGTAGATTTAGTGAATTTATCAATTAGCTGATTCTTGAGCCATTCACTCTTGCATGTTCTGTGCGTAAAAGGCTTAAACCATTTTCATCTTTACATGCTAGAATCATGCCTTGACTGATTTCACCCATAAGCTTTGCTGGGGCTAAGTTTGCTAATACACATGCTTGTGTGCCAATGAGATTTTCTGTATCATAAAATTCAGCAATACCTGCGATGATTTGACGCGGTTTTTCTTCACCTAAATCAACTTGTAGCTTTAAAAGCTTTTTGCTTTTTGGGAGTTTTTCTGCGGCAATAATTGTGCCGACTTTAATGACTATTTGCTGAAAATAGTCAATATTAATCGTATCGTTTATGCATGGCTTATGGATAGAATCTTTTTCTTTTTGTGGCTTATTTTCTACAAAAGGTTGGTGCATTGTCTTCATGCGTGGTTCTTCTATCTTTGGAAAAAGCACACAAACTTTTTGTATCATAAAATCTTGTATGTATCCTTGCTTTATTATCAGTGTATCAAACTGCTTAGAATCTATGCTGATATTTAATGCCTTGCTTATCTCTTTGCATGAGTTAGGCAGTATTGGATAAAGAAGTAAGGCTGCTTTTGCAAGGATATTTGCAATAAGATTCAAAAAGGCTTTACATTCTATACTTTTTTCTTGCTTCATAAGTTCCCAAGGGGCAATTTGTGTAATCATAGTATTTGCTAGATAGAAAAGTTCCCATACAGACTCTAAAAATTTATGCGGCTGCATAGAATCCATATAGGCTAAACTTTGATTAATAATGCGGGAAATCTCTTCTTTCTGTGAGATATATGCGTTTTCATCATAACTTTTACTTAAATCAAACTGAAAATATTTTTCACTCATGCCAATAAGTCTATTTAACAGATTCCCTAAATCATTGCTTAACTCCCCATTATTGCGATTTATAAGGGCTATTTGTGAGAAGTCGCCATCTTGTCCAAACGGCACTTCGCGTAATAAAAAGTAGCGGAATATATCGGTAGGATAAGCGTTTTTAATATCAAGCGGGTGGATTACATTACCGATACTTTTACTCATTTTCACACCATCGATAGTCCACCAGCCATGCACTAAAATGTGCTTTGGCAGTGGCAAATCTAAACTCATAAGGAATGCAGGCCAATATATCGCATGAAATCGCAATATATCCTTACCTACAATATGCGTTGTGTTATTAAAGTATTCCATTTTAGATTCTAAACATGGATTTTGCTCCATTTTATAGCTTAGCTGCTCTTTTGCGTTATTATAGTCTAGTCCATAGCCAAGCGCACTAGCATAGTTCATCAACGCATCAAGCCATACATAAATGATATGCTTGCTATCACGCAATTTTAATGGAATCTTAATCCCCCACTCAAAGCTTATGCGAGTAATGGATAAATCTTGTAAGCCTTGCTCTACAAATTTTATAACTTCATTTCTTTTGTGTGAAGGCACAATGCAGTCTGGATTCTCTCTATACCATGCTAAAAGTTTGTCTTGATACTTTGAAAGGGCAAAAAAATAACTCTCTTCTTTGACTAGGCGAGTTTCTTTCTTACCGCTACAATCAGGGCAGTAGATTCCATCTATGACTTGTGTTTGTGTGAAAAAGCTCTCACAGCCAACACAATACATACCCTCATAAGCCCCCTTATAAATATCCCCCCTATCATACATAATCTCAAAGGCTTTTTGCACGGATAGAATATGCTCAAAATAAGTTGTGCGGATAAATTTATCATAATCTATGTCGTATTCACGCCATGTATCGCGGAATTTCTCACTGATAGAATTTGCATATTCAATCGTTTTTATCCCATGCTTTTTTGCCGCTTCCTCTATCTTTTGTCCATGCTCATCTGTGCCTGTAAGGAAAAATACATCATTGCCCCTAAGAGTCCAATATTTTTTCATAACATCAGCAAGAATGGTAGTATAAGCATGTCCAATGTGTGGCACATCATTGACATAGTAAATAGGCGTTGTTAATAATTTCTTCATTTAAGTCCTTTTATGCGTTTATTATATATAAATAAAAAGTTTTAATTATACTTGATTTTGTTGGTTTTTTGCAGTTTTAAATGTTTGTTGGCAATATCTATTATATAAAGTTATAGAATCTAGTAACTTTTAATTACATATTCTCCCTTTATTTATGAAATAACGATAGAATATAGCCTTTATCTCACTAAAATTCAAGGATATACATGCAAGAGTATGGCAAGAGAAATAAAAGTCTTGCAAAGGCGGTTTATATTGAAGAAGCAAATCTAGATGATTATATTATGGTTGATATGCGAGATGAAGAGGAAGTGTGTGCAGCACGCATTAAGGGTGTCCCAAATATTAAAGAAACCCATGCCCTTTTCAACCTTGCTAAAGACAATCCAGACAAAAAGATACTCATACATTGTAAAAGAGGGGGCAGGGCGTCTGCTATGGGGAGCAGGCTTGTAAGGCTTGGTTGCGATAATATCTACTTTTTTGATGATACCTTTGCTAGATTCTATGAAAAGTTTGAGATTGTAGGTATCTCAAAAGATTGCTTAAGAGATTTACAATAATTCTTTGAAATTTTACTTTTTGGATACGACACAATGAAAAATCTTAACTTTTATATTTTATCAGGGTTTATATCATCGGCTTTGCTTGTAGGTGGCTTTGGAATCTTACAAGCACAAAATATTGCAGACCACACACAAATGCAAATCGCACAAAGCACACCCAACGCACAAACACCGCCAAAGAAAAAGCTAACACAGGCAGAAAGAGATAGGGCGTTACAAAAGTTTATGGCAGCAGTGAATCTTGTTGAAAGTAGCTATGTCAGCGATGTGGATACAAATGAGATTATTGAGAAAGCAATCTCTGGCATGTTAAGCAATCTTGACGCACATTCTGCGTATTTACCGCAAAAAGATTATGAGGACTTACGCACAAAAACAAGCGGTAGTTTTAGCGGTATAGGCATAACCGTTGGCATGAAAGATGGGGCATTAACGATTATCGCACCACTTGATGACACACCTGCTAAAAAAGTCGGCTTAAAAAGCGGGGATATTATCCTAAAAATTGATGATAACCCAACACTTGATATGAAAATAGACCAAGCCGTATCGCTTATGAAAGGCAAAAAAGGCACAAAAGTAACACTTACAATCATAAGAAAAGGCGAAACAAAGCCGCTAAAATTTGAGATTAAGCGAGATGATGTCAAAGTCCGCTCTACTTTGGTAAGTAAGATTGAAGAGACAAATTACGCTTATGTTCGCGTTGCGACATTCGATCAGCATGTAACGCGTGAAGTGAAAAAGGGCTTAAAGGATCTTGGCAAATTTGAAGGCATTGTGCTTGATTTGCGTGGGAATCCGGGCGGATTGCTAGATCAAGCTATCGGGCTTGTAAGCCTTTTTGTAAAAGATGGCGTGGTTGTGAGTGAGCGAGGTAAAATAGAGAATGTCGAGCTTAAGACTTCAGGTAAAGCAGAGTTTTTACATGAGCCACTTGTGGTGCTTGTAAATGGTGGTAGTGCATCTGCGAGTGAGATTGTAGCGGGAGCATTGCAGGATTATAAAAGGGCAGTTGTTGTGGGAGAAAGCACATTTGGCAAAGGAAGTGTGCAAAAGATTTTTCCATTTGGCAGAGAAGCTAAAGAGGCAATGAAGCTTACCATAGCAAAGTATTATTTGCCAACAGGCAGAAGCATACAGGCAGTAGGCATTACCCCAGATCTTGTTGTGGCAGAAACTGAAGTGCCTCTAAGTGATGAGAATCAGCTTGAGTTTAAAGAAGCCGATTTAAAACGACATTTAAAAAATGAATTATTACAAGAAGAAAAGAAGAATAACTCGAAAGCAGATTCTAAAGATTCTGAAAGCAAAGATATTACACAAAGCATGGTTATGAAAGACATGCAGCTAAAAAGCGCTATCGATGTGCTAAAAACTTGGGCAGTTATTAAAGGCACAGCAAAGTAGGCTTTTAATAACTTGTAGCATAAAGGGATAAAACTAGTTTTATCCCACGCCTAGTTGCTGTTGTACATGGTGTATTTTTAGAATCTGACTTCCCAAAAATTGCCCAATTTCATGATAGAATCTAGGTTAGGTGTTTTGTTGCATTGAGTATGATATATTAGAATCTAATCGCCATTTTATACTTGAGTGGCTATAAGATTCAGTCTAGATTCTAAAATGCAAATAAAATATAAAAACCTTAAGGAGACATACTTATGAAAAATGTAGTAACACAAGAAAAAGACTTTTTGCAAGAAAATCTTGTAGAAGCAAATTTGCTTTATGAGGGCAAAGGGAAAAAGCTGTATAAAACGACATTAGAGAATACTTTGTTAGCGGCGTTTAAAGATGATTTAACAGCATTTAACGCACAGAAAAAAAGTAGCGAAGAGGGCAAAGGTAGCCTAAATTGTCAAATCTCAACGCAGATTTTTACACTTTTAGAATCTAAGGGGATAAAAACTCACTTTATACAAACTTTGCAAGATACATATATGCTATGCAAGAGCTTAGAGATTATCCCCATTGAAATTGTGGTGCGAAATATTGCTACTGGGAGTTTGAGTAAAAGACTAGGCATTCAAGAATCTTTAGACATAAAAGACACGCCGCTTAAAGCCCCGCTTGTAGAGTTTTATTATAAAGATGATGCTTTGAATGATCCTATTATTACAGATTCTCATTGTCTTTTAATGGGACTTGCAAACACTGATGAGATAGCAAAACTTAAAGAGTTAGCATTGCAGGTGAATGAGATATTGAAAGAGTATTTTGATAAGGCTTCATTGCGACTGATTGATTTTAAGCTTGAATTTGGCAGAGATTCTCATAGGAATATTTTACTTGCTGATGAGATAAGCCCTGATAGTTGCCGTTTATGGGATAAGGCAACAAATAAAAAGATGGATAAAGATATTTTCCGTCAAAATCTAGGCAATGTAACAAGTGCTTATAAAGAAGTGTTGTCTCGTCTCACAGAGATTAAGTAGATTATGCGTTTTTATATCTTTTTTATATTATGTATTTTTAGCTTTACTGCATGTTCTATCAATCGTCAGCTTGTCCCACTTGCAAAGAGTAAGGAAATCGGCTTTGTGAGTGATGGTAGTTTTGTATTGCAAGACCCACCACCCGGTAAAGCAAGAATCTATGTGTATAGGGAGAATAATCATGTCGGTTCATATCTAGGCTATACCTTGCGGATTGAGCATCAGCCAAAGACAGATTCTAAAGGGCGTCCAAGCTATAAGAACTATCAAGATTCACTTGGCTATATGGCAATGGGTAAGACCTTTTTAGCTGATGTTGAGGCTGGCTATCCTATCGCCCTTATGGCAAAGACAGAGGCTACAAGCTATGTGCTATTTACACCTATGGAGGGCGAGATTTATTGCATTAAAGGCAGTATGAAAAATGGCTGGACTATGCCTAGACCGCATATTGTCTTTGTAGATAAGCAGACATGTGAGGAAGCATGGATTGACTACTTTTCAAACAAAAATGTAGAGTTTCAAAATCAATGGCGTAAAGTCTATAATGAAAAGGGCGATAGGATTAGACTTGACACACCGACAAAAGCACGCGTTACGCAATAGCTTGTATAGATTCTGTTTTTATAGAATCTATTTTTACTAAAAGATTTTAAATTCTTGCTATTTTGCACCCACCCAAATGGTTGAGATTCTAAAACCTAACGCAATCGCTTGTATAACTAAGCATTACAAAAAAGATGAAACATCTAATTTAGACTTTAAGTTTTAGATGTTTGCTTATACTTAATATATTAAGAATCTTAAATATAATAATATAATAAACCTTGCTTATAAATCACTTACAAGTAAAGTATATTAAAGGGGTAAAATAATGAGACTATTAAGAATCTTTCTACTTAGCATTATGATATGTGGGAGCTTAAGGGCTGAGGGTGGATGGGAGGAATTACCACATATAATAGGAAATTGGTTTCAAATAGCTTCATTTCACTATGGCTTTAGCACAGATTTAAACACAATAGATTCAAATAAAGTAGCTAAAGATAGATTTGGCGGAATCATTGGTGCTAGTGTAGGGTGGAATTTCTTTGTGGATTTTGAGTATAGGCATAGCAGCACTTACTATTTCAAACCTGCCGCACCTATTCCTTTTACTTATGAGTATGTGGGTTTTGGAGCAAGGCTTAAATATCTTTATATGGACACTTATGCTCCCACTCACTCTGTGGGCGGAGTGCTATATATCCACCCTGATGAATTTAGTAGATTTAGTGGTTTGGGTTTAATTCACCTTATAATTGGTGTCGGAGCAAACTTTAGCGAGAAACATAATCTCAAAGCAAATGGAGCATATATTGAAGTGGGTTTGGGCTTATTCAAAAAGATTCCGCTTTTAGTCAATACCGATATTACCTATCGTGCAAATATCTATGGCAAGTCTAATGATTTAGATTTAGGGACAATCCATAGCTTAAACTTTGTTTGGACTTTTTTCTAATATTTGTTAGCTATGAAATCTTAATATTTTAGCATTATAAAATCTAAACAAATAGAATCTAGTCAATTAAAAATATCACTTAAAAAATATTGCACTTAAAATAGTAATGATGTATAATTGCGGATAAAAAGAGTGTGAAATTATGACTTATAAACAAACAAAGACAAAGCATATAACATTTATTGTTTTAGGTATCATAGCCTATTTATTCTATGTTATGATGAGTGATATTTATCCTATTTTGCCACCGCTTATGGGCGTGTTATTTCTTATATTTCATAAGCATTATAATGATGAAAAGTTTTATATCCCAACGATTGTCCTTGCGTGTTTATTTTTCTATGAGTTTGATAAAACCTTACTTGTGGGAGTTATCCCTTGCGTGTTTTTTATCGTTAGATTCTTTGTAGCAGAGCAGTTAGAATCTATTGTGCTTATAAATGCACCTTTTGTGCTTGTTTATGTGTGTTCTTTATATTTGCTTTATTTTGCGGGTTTATTATTATGTAATGTTTTGTTTAAAACACCTATGTTATCCTTTTCAACAATCTATATGTATTATCTTATAGTGGATTGTATAATCGCATTAATATATTACTACCTTGCTATTAAAGAGTGATGATGAAAAATATACCGCAAAGCTTTCGGATTCTATATGCTATTTTTGGTGTTGTCTTCGCCATTATTATTATAAAGCTTTATATACTTGCTGTTGCTAGGCATGAATACTATGATAAACTATCAGTTGCAAATACGATTAAAACAGAAATCCTTGTGCCAACAAGAGGTCAAATACTTGATAGGAATAACGAGCCTCTAGCGATAAATGAGCTAGGCTTTACTCTATCCTTGCGTAATCGCTTGAGTAATGAAGAGCTAGAAAAAAGCATTGACTTTATCGCTTCTCATATCATTGATATAGATAAAGAAGAGTTATTAGAAACTTATAAAAAATTTAATAGCATTTATCGCCGCACACCAGTTACGCTTATAGACTTTGTATCTTACGCACAAATGCAGATTATATATCCAGCCATGATACAAGAAAATAATATTATTATAACCCCAACTACTAAGCGATACTATCCAAATAACGCATCAGCCGCACATGTTATAGGCTATATCGGGGCAAGTGATGTGCGTGATAGAGAAAATGATCGTGTTTCACGATACACAAAGATTATCGGTAAGCAAGGCATTGAAAAGCAATATAATGAATTTTTACAAGGGCAGCTTGGCGAAAAAGTCATACAGGTAAATAGCCTTAATCAGCAATTACGACTAATCGATGAAAAGCCCGCTACAAGCAATAATGATATGAAAATAAGCCTTGATATGCGTTTGCAAGAGCGGCTTGATTCTGTATTTAGTGAGCATAATGGTGCGGGTATCATTATGGACGCACATAATGGCGAGATACTTGCCGCAGGAAGCTATCCAGAATATAATATTAATGACTTTGTCGGCGGAATCTCACATAAAAAATATAAAGACTTATTAGAAAATCCCTATAAACCGCTTATTAATAAGCTTATTAGCGGTCAGTATCCACCCGGTTCTGTTATCAAAATGGGTATGGCATTAGCATTTTTGGAATTTACCGATACCACAGAAAAGACAATCATTTCTACACCTCCATATATTGAAGTCAATAAACATAAATTTCGCGATTGGAAAGCAGGGGGACATGGCAGCTCTGATGTGTATAAGGCGATTAGAGAAAGTGTTGATGTGTATTTCTACAAACTCGCACAAATCGCAGGGATAAATAATCTAGCCATTGTGATGAATAAAATGGGATTTGGGCAAAAAACAGGAGTTGATTTACCTTACGAAAACTCTGGAATCTTCCCCACACCAGAATGGAAAATGAGAAACTATGCACAGCAATGGTATGTAGGCGATACGATTGTTACTTCCATAGGGCAAGGCTCATTTCTATCCACACCCATGCAAGTGGCACGATATACCGCCCTTATTGCAAGTGGTAAGCTTGTAACACCGCATTTTGCTAAAGAATTAGGCGGTAAGCCAACAAATATGCCTATAAAAGATGTATTAACAAAGTTTGAGCACTCAAAGCTACCCGCCTTAAGACTTGGCATGTATCAAGTTTGTTCTGATCCATCTGGCACGGCATATCGTGTAACACAAGGCACACAAGTAAAACTTGCATGTAAAACAGGGACAGCGCAAGTCGTAGGTATCGCACAAGATGCAATAAAAAGAAAAAGGGAAGCTGATATGGAATATTGGCATAGATCGCAAAGCTGGATTACTGCCTTTTTACCTTATGAGAATCCAAAATATGTGATTACTATCTTAATAGAGCATGGTGGAAGTGGAGGTCGTGGTGGTCCATTACTCGTGCAGCTTGCAAACGCCTTGCGTGAATTTGGGTATATGTGATTCTGTGCTGTGTGTTACCTAAGATCTAGTAAGCATATGGAGCTCGTATCGACTCGATTCTAAGTTTTTTCATTAAGTCGATTTTATTTTCTTTTGCTGCGTATAAAACGAGAGAATCTTTTAGGTAATTTTGATGAATCTCGTATTGCTTGTATAACCCTTCCATGCTTCACGCAATAGCTAAAAAAACCAGATGAGATTTGCGTATTTTCTGCAATAGCACTTTGAAATTCTCTGTATGCTTTGAGTAAAAAGCCATCACCGCGTCTTTTTGCTTGAATAGCCCCTTGTGAAACAATGCGATTTAAAAATGCAGCAATCTTTGTTGCATAAAATTCATGCGGATTAAAATTATTAAGGAATATAGGCTCTCTTAACATAGATTCAAAAGCATAAGAATCATTATCAATTCTTTTTATTTCGTCTATTAAATCCTGAAAAGTTGGAAAATTGTGTGCGTTAATAAAGGCTTTTGGGTTGATTTCATAGTCAAGCATTGAAGTAGAAATGTGTGGTATTTGCATGTCAAAATCATCATTCTCATGTGTAACTGCATTAAATTTAGTTTCCAAATTGTGCTTGTTGTTATGTGGTGTTTTATGGACTCTAAGGCTTGTATCTCCCCAATAGATTGGCACACAACCAGCTAAAAACGCATCAAATAGCTTCTCTGTGAGATAGCCCGGATAGCTTGAGTTCTCAAAGCAAAGATTAAATTTATAGGACTTTAACCACTCAATTTTATCATCGACATTTCCGCCTATATTGTTTTTCCATCTACCACCAGAATCTACTCTTTTATATTTACTTAATGCTTCAAAAAACATATCTCTCTTATCTGTTAAGGCATTATTGCTTACCATAAAACCACAAAATTTTTCCTTTTTATCTAGTAGGCTTATCCTATTATCCATCTCTTTTTGTCGCATTTCATCACAAAAAACCCAAAACATATGGGGTAGTCTTAAATGCCTATCCTCAAAGTCAATATAATCAAAATCCATACTATAATCTGCTATGTTATAATCTGGGCGGATATTTTCTCCAGTATAAAAAATACGCACACAATCATATTTTAAATGTTCATATCCAAAAGGTCCATAAATAATAAAGTCAGGCTTATCGCTATAAACTATGTCATATTTCTTTTGTAATATCTGAATGAAAAAATTATTGTAAAAATTTTCTTCGCAATCTTTATTCCACCAGTCAAGAACACGCATTTTTACTTGCTGTTTTTGCATATATTTCCTTAAAATCTTAATATATTAACGAAACTTTGGATTCTATCATATTTTACTAAAATGTTGCATACCAACTGATTTACCCATAGAGATTTGAGAATCTAGCTGCCATATTTTATCATCTTTAATGAGCGCACTAACTGCAGGATTTGCGATGAGAATCTCAAAATCAGCTGTTAGTCTCTCTCCATTATCATAAAGTTTCTGCGTGATAATGCCCTGCAAACATGTAGCAAGATTTGCGCGTATATTGCAATCACTTTGCTTCATACCTATCATTCGCGTTATAGCGTCCATGCAGTTATTCGCATGAAAGCTTGCAAGCACTAAATGTCCGCTTAAAGCATGTGTGATAGCAAGAGTTAAGACTTCTGGGCTTAGAATCTCGCCTATTAGAATCACATCAGGATCTTCTCTTAGACTTGCAATAAGGCTAGATTCAAAGCTTTTAGAATGCAAACCTATCTCTCTTTGATTGACTAGAGATTTATTGCTTTTATGGATATATTCTATTGGGTCTTCTAATGTTAGGATATGTTTTTTTGTGGTTGTGTTGATATGATTTATCATAGCTGCAAGGGTCGTGCTTTTACCAGCCCCAGTTGTGCCGCATACAAGGATTAAGCCGCTTGTGTTTTCACAAAGATTTGCTAGGGCTAGGGGTGCTTGTATAGAATCTAGTGTTGGCATTTGATTATTATATATACGGATAGCATAACTCGCACCATTTATAGTTGTAAATTTACTGATACGGCATCGCACTTCCCCAATATACACACTAACACTTTGCTCGTTTTCTAAGTCTTTGCGATTGTAATCTCGTATCTCTTGAAAAAGTTTGTTAATTAGCTCTAATTTTATTTTAGCAATATTTTTCTTTTCATCTTGGAGATTCTCTAAGTCTATTTTACTACATTCCAATTCTTTCTTTAAAACATGCTTTTGCTCTTGAGGGGTTCCACGTAAGAGTCGCTTATCATTGATATCCCTCGGAAATGGTATGCCAGTAATCAGTTTGTAATGCAACCGCTCTTCTTCATTATCTTTATATGACTTTATATCAAATGTCTCAAGCTTTTCTATCCTTTTTAAACATCTTGCTTTTCTATCATTCCATATTGAGTAGGCAATCTCTGTAAGATCATAAAGCAATACCTGCTTTTTCACACGAAAATAGATTCCATCATGTGTTAGGTGAATATCACTTGCATTATGTTTTATTGCATCATTTATCACCTGTTCCAAAATCTTCACAAACATCATATTCATACACTTCCTTTCTTTACTCTAAAATATAGCGTTTCGCATATCTCAATGGGTGTGTGCTTAATAGTGTTTGTGAGTATATCACAATATCTAGCACTTGCACTTTTTTATCAGTTTGAGATTTACCCTCTTTTATAGTTGCGTTGTGAAAAATGTATTCCCCATAGAAATGCGGGTCAAACTGGATAGAATCTTTTTTGCAATCCTTACTATCATATTGCCTGTAGCATTGCAAGGCTATATCATGCAGGGTCTTTGCGTATAGAAGCGATTGCTTTTGAAAATATAGCATAAGTGTTATATCCTGCTTTATAGTAAGTGTCCGCAGAGTATGCAAGGCACTAAGGCTTATAGCAAGTGTGATAAGCAGAGCATAAAGGCTTATAAAACTTTTCTTTGTATTAAAAGACATGGATTTATATCTTTGTTTTTATTGTGGGCATTTTTTGTCTTACTTTTTCAAGGATTATAGAATCTGCTATACATATATTGGTAGAGCAGATTCTATATGAGAGAATATCATGTGAGTTTATCTTTTCTCTAACAAACTGCATACTTTTGACATTATGCAATAAAATGGCGTTGTTAAAATACAGATTATCATTTTGTAAGGTTAAATTAGCCTTTGTGGTATTTAAAGAAAAATCCATATATTCGCTCTTATCTGTATCAATAAAAAGCTTGTCATATTGCTCCCATGATATGTTATTTGGTGCTATTATAATGCTTTCTGGCTTTATACTGCTTAAATGTCTATTGATAAAAAGCTGTGTTTCAAAAAGACTTGCATTTGTTACAAGAAAATGCTGTATTTTGTAGTTTTGTGCTTTTAAGGCACTTATGCTTTTCATAAGGCTTACCCCTAAGATTCCAAGAACAAATATCGCAAGTAGCACTTCTAGTATGCTAAAGCCATATTTTGTATTCATGCTATATTTTATGCGTTGCAAGTGAAATCCATATTGTGTTAATTTTATGTGGTATTGTAGCAGATTTGATTTGAAAGTAGATTCTAGAATTTTACTACCCTTTATTATTATTCAAAGTATCATAAATCTTTTGTGAGAGTTCATTGAAAAGTAACTCTATTTGTCCGCTTAGGGCGGGGTTTGTTTGCTGGATAATCTCTTGCATTTTTTGCTGCTTTATAGCTTCTACTATATCTTTATTTGTTGGGGTTTGTTTTGTTGTTTTAGAATCTTGCGTGTTGAGATTCTTTGTTTGAGGTGCTTTGTTGTATCTTAATTCATTTTGCTGCAGCGTATGTATATCTTTTTGGAATATTTGAGCTTGTTTTGCATTGACATGGCTATAAAATTCGTGGAGTTGGGAAAACATCTCATACACACTGCAAGGGATACGCAAGTCACTGCCAATCACACAAATGGGAATATGTGCGAATTTTTCCTTTGCAAGAGTAAAATCTGTGATAATGAAATCTGCCTTATCAATCGCACTCAAATGCCCCTTTAAATAGAATCCAAGCGATAGAGATAAAAAGACATTTTTACATGCTAAGTGGATTTTGACATCATCTTCTGCGATATTTTGCTGTAATTGTTGCATAATCTTACCTTAAAATTAATATATAATGCGGTGTAGATATAGCCCGCAAGCTGGGGCTAACTCTCGCACACATAGGCTTTTTTCTAGTGTTATATCATTTTGTATTTGACGCACTAGATTTTGAAGTGTAATTCTACCTAAACTAAACTCAAAACAAGCTTTAAGCATAATTCTTACTTGTGAACGCAAAAAGCCATTTGCCCCAATATGTGCTACAAAACACGAAATATTATGAATCTTTGCAGGAAAAATATGCGCTTTTACAATCGTGCGTATAAAATCTTTTGTTTCACTGCCATTCTTTTTAAAAAGTGAAAAATCATGTGTGCCGATAAACTCATTAAGGGCGGTTTGTAAGAGTGAAATATCGCCATGTCTTACTTTTGCAATATAGTTGCTATAAAAGGGCAGCAATTCAGCTTGTGTGAAAACATAGCGATAAATCCGCAATTTCGCACTAAATCTCGCATGAAAGCTAGAATCTGCGATAAAGATTCTCTTAATTAAAACAAATGGATATAATCTATCATTGAGTAGTTTTTTCATCTTGTCTAAAGGCATGTATAGCTTTGCGTGAAAATTAATCACTTGATTTGTCGCATGCACATCTTTATCTGTGCGACCACTGCCAATAATTTTTGCTTTTATGCCAATCTTTTGCAAAGTAAGCTCAAAAAAATTAGCCACACTTAACACACCTTTTGTATGCTTTTGATGACTGAAGCCACAAAACTTTGAGCCATCATAAGCGATAATGCAAACAATATTACAACTCATTAATAAAATCTTTTAATATATTTTTTATACAAATAATATCCTGCAAGAAGCCATACAAGTGGTAGCAATAGGCTTAAAGCAGGGAAATTCATAGATAATACATACATTGCTAAAAGATAAAAGCTTCCGCTGCCTAGCACATAAAAATACGCATAATTTTTATGGAATCTAGGATTTTTAATCCCAAAAAAGAGTATCAAAAATATGCTTACGAGTGGAAATAAAGAAGTGCAAAATGATTGTGAGAATCTTTTTAGCTGCTTATAATCACCCTGAAACGCACTCGCCCAATATGTAAAGACATTATAATCGCTATCTTGCGTGCCATCAAGGAAATTCCGCACAATCATTTCTTTAAACTCTATTTTTTGTAAGAAATCCTTATCATTAAAATACGCATCACCATCATATAGCACAAGCTCTAATATGCCCTGCCTATTCTCAATTTTACCTGTTTTTGCGATGATAAAATTATCTTTTATCTGTTCTGTCGTGTTTGCATATAGCACAAGCCCATGAAAGACATTCTTATCTTTAGAATCAATATATACAAGCCAATCGCCAATCTTTTGTCCGAAATCACCGGGCTTTAAATCGATATTAATCTCATTTTTTTTAAGGCTTATGAAATCTTTATATGCCTGTTTAGAATTAGGCGTCATCACAAATGAAAACATACAAAGCACAAAGCTAACCAACACACACAAGGGCAGTAAAATGCGTATAATATCCTTAGGGCTTACACCAAGTGAGAAGAAGACTAGCATTTCAGATTCATAAGAAAGCTTACTTAACCCCAAAATACATGCACTATAAAAAGTAAGGGCAATAACAAAAAAAGTATTTGCAGGAATGCCATAGAGATAAAGCTGCATTAAGTCAATCATGCTTAATTTTACCCCATTTGTAAGCATGGCGATGTTTAATAAAAGAATGATAGAAGCGATGAAAAATAACACAAAAAAGAATGGGAAGAACATCTCGCCAATCGAGCGTAATACATATTTTTTAAGCAACATGATAAGCACTCACACATAAAAAGCTAAGTGAAAGAAAGGGGATAAATGGGATTTGTTTTATTGCTAAATTATTGGATTTAGATTCTATATTATTTTTTGTCTGATTATGTGCGTGGTTTTTTTGTGTGAAATTTTTGGAATCTAGATTTTCAATCGCTTGAATAGCAGCAGGATTATTGGATTCTAGAATCTTGTCATTTTGAGCCTTTGAAAAAGGCGAAATATCTTTTTTCAAATCTTTTATAGAATCTAAGCCCTGCCTAGATTTTATGCGAGATACTTCGCTTTGCTCAGTATGACAATTTTTAGATTCTAGATTCTCTACCAAATCTGGGTGGGTGCAGGGTTTAGGGTGCATTTTTTTAGATTCTAGGTTCTCAACCGCTTGAATGTATGCGGGGTTTTGAGATGGTTTTTGTGTAGAATCTAGATTCTTATCCAAATGGGCGGGTGCAGGGTGCAAGGGTGCAAACTTTATAGAATCTAGATTCTGTTTTGTGTTGTCTATATGGTTTTTAGAATCTAGAATCTTGTCATTTTTGCAAGTGTGGGCAAAATCCTTGCGGATTGTGCGAGCCGAAGGCGAAAAATCCCTTATGTCATTTAGTTTAGATATTTCATCACACTCAATAGAATCTGCATTATCACATTTAACATTATAGTCACTAGACCACACTCTCTTTAATCTCCATACATTAAAATAAGAATATACAATACCCATTAAAGAAGCCACACATAACATTTCAAAAATAAAGCTTATTTGATAGGCAAAAAAAGATTCTAAAATAACAGCAAGACTAGCGATAATCCACACATCACCTTCACCCATATATTGCCGATTGCCTACTAAATGCAACATAAAATACACCCCATACACAATACCTAAAACACCAAAAGCATACAAATCATACATTTCATGTGTTACATAATAAAGAATATTAGCACAAATAAAGAGAATAGCAAGCAATATATTTGGCACTTTTTGCGTATAAAAATCAAGCACACTTAATATATGTAAAAGCACAAAGCCCATAAGACAACAAAGGGCTACAAATATAGAATCTTGTGTATATAGCATATCTATATAGATAGCCCCATTTATACAATATAAACCCATAATATACGCAAACACTACATAAATACAAATTAGCATATAATGCAACATAGCATATCTCACTATCTTATAAGACACACCAAGCCCTGCTAAAAAAAATCCAAGCATAACACGCCACAATACAAAGCAAAGCAATATGCCTACACAAAGATATAAAATATTAGTAAGCATACTTTTCCTTTATGTTTTTAGAGTAATAGCGTTTATGCACCTTACGCCCTACATTTGCTTAAATCAATAGTTTCATGTCTATTTATAGAATCTAAGCAAATCACACTCAATCTAAGATAGCCTAGCAAGTTCTTGCAATAACTCTTCTTTAGTAAGCCATTGTGTGTTTGTGTTACTTGCATAAGTGAAATGTGGTGGGACGGGTTTGCCTTTTTCATTTAAAAGTGTAGTTGTATAATCAATTGGTGTTTGGAACATAATGCTAGGTGATATAATAAAAAAGTCATCAAACTCATAAGAGAGATGAGAATCATCTTCCCCTATCATTACTTCATGTAGCTTTTCCCCCGCTCTCTTACCGATAATCTTAAAACTTGCATTTGGTGCGATAGCATGTGCTAGGTCCGTAATTTTAATGCTCTTAATCTTTGGGATAAAGATCTCGCCACCTTGCATTCTAGCTAGATTCTTAATCACAAACTGCACGCCCATATCAAGCGAGATAAAAAACCTTGTCATATCTACATCAGTGATTGGTAGCTCAGCTGCTCCCTCACTCACAAGTTTGCGGAAAAATGGCACGACACTGCCACGACTACCGATAACATTGCCATAACGCACAACGCTAAATTTCGCTGGATTATCGCCCTTAATATTATTCGCACTGATAAAGAGTTTATCACTGCAAAGTTTTGTAGCACCATAGAGATTTATGGGATTTGCGGCTTTATCTGTTGAGAGAGCGATGATATGCTTCACACCTGTTTTTAGACATGCTTCAATGACATTACTTGCACCATGAATGTTTGTTTTGATACACTCCATAGGATTGTATTCAGCGATTGGGACATGCTTTAGGGCGGCTGCGTGTATGCAGATATCCACATCTTTTAATGCAGATTCCAATCGTTGTAAATCCCGCACATCACCTAGAAAATATCGCATACATTTATCATTATAGATTTGAGCCATTTCATATTGCTTTAACTCATCGCGGCTATATACAATTAGTCTTTTTGGCTTGTAGAGTTTCAGCACGATTTCTACAAACTTCTTGCCAAAACTACCTGTGCCACCTGTAATCAGTATGCTTTTATCATTTAACATTATATCCCTTTACATTTGATTTTTACAGAATCTTGCTACATCATTACGACTTTGAAATAACGCTTTTTTATTCCATTCTAGTGTAAAAAGGATTTGTTGTTCCTTCTCATCTAGATTCTTAAAATCTTTACAAAACTTTTGCATATTATTGCTTAACGCATGATATTCATCGGTTGTGATTGTAAAAATGTCGTCTTTTTGCATGTCTTTCGCTTCTTTTATGTGTGTGTTTGTGCCTTCTTGTGCTTGTTTTCTTATTTGTTGTTGCATAAGTTTAAAGTTGTGATTTTGTATTTTTTCAAGTATTGTGAGTGCTTTATACAAGCTTTTCGCACAATCACACAGCGTAGCGTTTGTCTCACTACACGGAATCTTTACATAAGACTCAATATCTTTTGCAAAGATTGTATAAGAAAATGTGCTACATAAAAGAAGTATGAAAAATCGTATATACATCAAATCTCTTTAGGATTATAAAAACTCATTATACGCATCACATGCTTCAGAATTCCCTAAATCACATGATTTGCTATATAATTCTTTTGCTTTTTTTAGATTAAGTTCCGCTCCAACTCCTGTGCGATAATATCCTGCAAGTTGATAGCAAGCCTGTGCGTTTTTGAAATCACATGAGCGAGTAAGTAGCCCAAATCCTTGCTTTGGATTTTTCTTAATGCCTTTACCACTTTCATAAAGATTCCATGCTTCAAAACATGCAGTAGCATTATCGCCATTACATGCGATTTGCCTTGCATTTAGGGCTTTTTGTCGTTGATTATGTAAAAGATAGATTTGTGCGTAAGCCCTGCAAACCTCGGTGCTATTGAGATTGCATTGCTTTGAGTTTTTATCCGCAAATGCTAGGGCTTGAGCACACATTGCTTTGTTATTATTTACGCATTGTGTTAGCATTTCTCTAAATTTATCATCGATTTTATAGGTTTGCTGACGACTTTTGGAGGTAACTAACTGCTCATTTCTGGGTGGCGTATCTTGCACGCCCGTTAGCTCATCTACGCGAAGTTCATCTAGGGTATCAAAACTTTTTTCTTTTTTAGAATCTGTGGTCTTCATACCACCACTTGGCGTATCTGGTCCTATGCGTATGACTTCAACCGGGGGCAAGTTTTCTGTGTCTTGTGCATTTGCAATACAAAATCCAAAGCAACATAGAAACATACTATATAATAAAGTTTTCATACACACCTCACATCGCGAAATAGCAGGAATTATAACATAAAATAAAGGATATATAAAAATACATTGTGGAATCTATTTTCTGTATGAAATATGGGTGGGCTATGGGTTAGGTGCAATCTCGGATATTTCCTACTATTCAATAAACAATTCATTGTGATAGGCTTTAAAATCTCAACTTTTCATATCTAGGGTATTAGAATCTTAGTCTTATCTCAATAGTTACTTTGTAAAATACAAGCTTTAATGTTGTAGTAAAAAGGATGGGTTATGTTGTTAAAAAGTGTGCTGTTGGTTTTTTTCTCATTTTATACTTTAGGCACAAATGTGCAAAAAGAATGCGAAAGTGAAAGAGATAAAATAAGTGGTTGCATAGAAAGAATATATACAAATGGTATTCTTACGGTAGAAATACCATATAAAAATGGTAGATTGGAGGGAATAAGTAAGGTATATTATGAGAATGGAAATCTTTCGCGTATAATACCATATAAAAATAATGAAGCAGTGGGTATTGTCAAGTTGTATTATAAAAATGGGAACTTGCAGGCAGAAATACCAATGTTAAACAATGTCTTACATGGGGACTTAAAATTCTACGCAGAAGATAAGAAGCCGCTTGCCCTACTTAAAACAACGGGTTATGGGATTATAAGTGGTAAATGCCATAATGGCAAAGCCCTAACAGAAAAAGACCTGATGAATATCAATAGAAGACACACGCTTAATATGGCTACTTTTTTGAATGAAATATGTTCGCTTAATCCTTAGTTCAATCTTTAACTTTTGTTTTTAGAATCTACCCGCACAATAAGACTATCTGGCAAACCTAAAGATTCTATAATTGCTTGTTCCACTGCTCTTTGTTCGCCATTATCACATTCATGATCAAAGCCCAATAAATGCAAAAATGCGTGGATAAAAAGCAATGAAAACTCTGCATAGGGATTATGCTTATATAATGCGGCTTTATCGCACACTTCATAAATATTTATGATAATGCTGCCTAAACATTGGGGCATATCGCTAGATTCTATATCCTGTATCTCTAAAGGAAAGCTTAGCACATCTGTGGGATAATCTTTTGCCATGTATTGCTTGTTTAACTCTTGCATAGATTCACTATCTACAAAGATTAATTCTATATAGAGATTTTGTTTATCTAAAGATTCTATATATTTATAGATACTTTCTTGTAGCTTTAAGTCTTTTTTTATAGAATCTAGTCGTATTGTTTGCATGATAAAATCAGCTAAAAACTCTATATAGCCATTTATCTCTATGCTAGAATCTTGTGTTAAATCTGTGTTTAAATCATTGTTAGAATCTTGCTTTAAATCCTGCCATGCTTGTAAAATCTCTGTGTGTGGGGGCTTATCCATTGCATTTTGATTAGAATCTAGATTCCATAGATTATGTCCTAAGTCTTGTGCTTCACCCAGATTTGACATAGCACCTAGACTTTTAGATGTTTCACTTCGCTCAACATGACAATTACTAGAATCTAACAATCTTTCATGATTAAGCCCCCTCATTTTCTCTTGCATATATGGAAAAATATGTGTTGTCTTAAAGTGATTCCATAAATTTTTACAAGGCTTTAGTAGAAAAAAGCTCTCATCAACTTCTACTCGCATATTTGCACCTCGCATTCAAGCCTTATGCCACTTATCTCATAGACTTTTTGTCTAGCTAGCTCTATAACTTCTATCGCGTCTTCAAACCTTGCACCACCTAGATTTACTAAAAAATTTGCATGTTTATCGCTAAAGCCTACATTATTGATATAAAAGCCTTTCATACCAGCAAGTTCTAGCAGTCTGCCTGCATAGTCATTTGGTGGATTCTTAAAGCAGCTCCCACAGCTTGGGTCATGCGGATGAGTGCTTCTCATTTGTGTAAAAAGCGGCAATAAATCATATCGAAAGCCCGGTATTTTATGGAATCTTGCCGCAAATATCACGCCATCACTCTCCCTTGTCCTATATAAAAGCCCTGCTTTTTCCACATCAATCCACTCGCCATTGATATTTAAGCTTTGCAAAATCTGTGCTATCTCATATTGCTTCATACCCGCATTCATATTACATAATGCACCGATATTTCCGGGCAGATTCTTAAGAAACTCTAATCCACTTAGATCATGCTTTTTAAAGAATAAAAACGCCTGCAAACTTGACACGCTCGCGCCCATTTCAATGCAATTTTCATTTAATGCGATATACTTAAAGCTATCACCCAGTATCGCAAGATTCTTTGCGTTTGGGGATACAAGCAGATTATTTGCCTTGCCAATGATATGCCATTGTTTAGAATCTAGCTCTAAAAATGTGCGTTTTGTATGAGTGAGAGGCGTGCTAAATTGCAGTGTTGTATTTTCAAAAAATGTGATTTTTTTACTTGTTATTTTAGAATCTTTATTGCTAAAATACGCCCCCACATCAGCTATATCAAAGACTTTTACAGGTAGCTTTGTGCCAATCTTTAGGCTTGAATATTTTTGAAAGTCAATAAGTATTTCTTGCATATTTAGGAGATAATAGTAGGTATCATATTAATCACCATTTTAGTGAAGTCCATAAGCATGTTTAGCATCCACGGCATAGTGAAAATAATCATAGCAACAACAGCTAGAATCTTTGGGACAAACGCGAGTGTCATTTCATTAATCTGCGTTGTAGCTTGAAAAATGCTAATCAAAAGACCCATGATGAGTGCGACAAGCAAGACAGGCAGGGATAAAAATAGCGTGATTTTATAGGTTTGTATGGCAAGCGACATGAGTTGTTGTTCCATTGATAGCCTTGTGTTGATATGAGAATGAGATTCTAGCATGTTTAAGAAAATATGGGAATGTTTGGTGGGTTGTTTTGGTTTATAACATGACATGAAATAAAGCAAAATAATGTAAAAGTGGCTTTTAGCCTTGACTTTGTTTTTTTGTAAATTGCGCATAGGCTTTTGAATGCTTTGTGTGTGATTTTAGGATATTGCATGTAGGATTTTATGTAGATTCTAAGATTTAGGGCGGTAAAAGGCAGATATTTTACAAAAAGGTTGCAATATGAAAAAAGGTTTAATAGCGTTGGTGCTTGGTGCATTTATCTCAAATGCGTATGCTGTTGAGGTGGGTGGAGATGAGTTGTATAAGGCGTATTATGATGATAATGCAGGTAAGAGTATAACACATTATTGTTATAAGGATATTGAGACAATAATTTATGGTGGTTGGGGAGTGTTTTACGCCATAGTGCCAAGTGATGATGCTTTGTGTCAGTTTTCTTTGCGTGATGGATTAAAAGAGGTAGAGAAGTTTGAGTATATGAAAAAATCCGATGCTTTAATGAATGCGATGAAGAAAGATTTTGAATCTTTGCAGCAAAAACTTTACACTTTGAGGACTAAACTTAGGGAAGATGGTTGTGTAGTAAGCGATAAATGTAAAATGAAAGACTACTACGAACCAGTCTCATGCGAAATGAAAAAGCCACTTGATGAGATTCTAAATAACCTTGATAAATATTATACGGATATTAAATAGGTTATATTTAGCTTCTTTTACGATTTAGGGCAAATACGCCTTAAATTAAAGATAGATTCTAAAGATTGCTTTCTGTCTTAAAGGCTATATAGGCGGTCTATTTTAAAATAGATTTGTAGATTTAGTCATAAAAATTTATTAAAGCGATATGTATTTTACATAATTTATACAAAAATAAGAAAAAATGTAAAAATATATTGACTTTACAGAAAAAAAAAGATATGATTATGTCTTTAATTTTTAAATACTTTTAAAAAGACCCGTTAGCTCAGCTGGTAGAGCAATTCCCTTTTAAGGAATGGGCCGTTGGTTCGAATCCAACACGGGTCACCATTTAGTCTAAGCTGTGGCCCCTTCATCTAACGGTTAGGATACCACCCTTTCACGGTGGCTACAGGGGTTCGAATCCCCTAGGGGTCACCAAGCTTTACGATATTTTCTACACTACATAATAATTTCTTTAGGTCGCTTAGCTCAGTTGGTAGAGCGCCACCCTTACAAGGTGGATGTCACAAGTTCGAGTCTTGTAGCGACCACCATTTGGAGCGGTAGTTCAGTTGGTTAGAATACCTGCCTGTCACGCAGGGGGTCGCGGGTTCGAGCCCCGTCCGTTCCGCCACTTTTTCTACGCATAATATTTTCTTGTTATCTTTCATTAATAAGTTACTTTAAAGAATAGAATCTGATTTGTTCCCGCCTTTTTAATAACAATAAAAAGTATTTGAAACCTTAAGTCTTTTTTTGCTTTTTATCTTGTTTTATTGTGTATCGTTTTACAGCATATAGAGCAGTTAAGTTGCTTACAACAAAACAAATACGCCGCACAGATTTTAATCTAGCATGTATCTATTTTTGCCCCTACTATTTATAGCATTATATCTATACAATCATGAATAAGGTTTTTAATAAAATCTAAGATTGCTTTAGTGGATTAATCTGTGTAAAAAGCATAGGGTTATCTTTAAAGTCTTTTATAGCTTCTTCATATACTTTTTCAATCTTTTCTATGCTTAAATCTAGGGCATATTGTTTTGCGGATTCTTTGTATTTATCACGCATAGCTAGGCGTTCATCTTTATGTTCAATCCAGTATTCAATCTTAGCACACAAATCATCAATATTATTTGTTTGAAATAGGCTTCTTTCATCAAGGGCAAACTGATTTGTAGCAGAGATTTTAGAATCAGCTATCACAGGCACAATCCCAAATGAAATCGCCTCAAGACAAGAGATCGCTTCACTCTCAACTTGAGCTGGGTGTATGTATAAATCCATTTTAGCAATATTTTCCATTAATAAACTATTTTCAATATATCCAAACTCATAAGGGGTTTTTAGTAGTTTTTCACAAAGCCCTTTAAGATAAGATTCTCTAGGTCCTACTCCATGTAAATGCAATTTGATAAAATCTGCATATTTACTTTTTGCAATCGCTTTAATGAGTATATCTTGCCGCTTTTCTTTTGATAGCCTACCAACAGATGCGATATGAAAATAAGAGTCATTAAATTTCTCTTCTATTGCCGATGTTTGCTTAAATTTAAAGCCATTGCTGATTGCATACTTTTTGCCGACATAGCCGACACGATTAAGCTCAGATTCCATAAGCTTACTTGGGCAATGAATGTGGTGTGAATAGCGATAAAATGCACGATAAAAACGCTTGTAGAGATAGTGATTAAACCATTCAAAATCCATATTCATATTATAGCTTATATGCTGTGGTTGTACATGAAATGCGGTGATATATGGGATACGCATTTTTCTACAAAGATGTAGTGATACAATCTCAAGGCGAAAAGGCATATATAAATGCACGATATCTGCACCGCTAAACGCTTCTTCTAATACCGCTGTATTTGCCGCTCCAAATATCATGTGCTGTCGTTTAGACACTTCTGTAACAAGCGGGATATATCGCTCTTTTACCCCATATAGTCTCTCACCCTCTTCTCCTATTGCTCCCCTTGCCATTTCCCCTTTATCATCAGTGATATTGGTAGCTACTATGCGGACTTCATGTCCTTTTTTGATAAGCTCTCTTGCAAAGCGAAAGGCTGTCATAGAAGTGCCATTGCTTCTATTTTTATAACTATCAACAACAAAGGCGATAACCATCAATCAAACTTTAGCTTAAAGATTTTTTTATCAAACACGGCGATATAGAACATGCCATAAAAGATTTTAATATCAAGCAAAAAGCCCTCAACCTTTACTTCACATTTTTTTGTATCATCTTGCAGGGCTTCTGCTTTAAAGATAATTTCATGTCCCAGTTCTATTGGTGCTAGAAATTTAATATCCGCACCGATAACAAGGCTATTTTTCTTATTTAAAGCAGTTAAAGCACAATGTGAAGCTGCACTGAAAATAAAGCCACTATGAATGAGTCTAGAATCTACACACATATCTTCAGTCGGTGCAAAGCGAACTTGTGAGATATTATGTCCCAATCCCATAAGCTCGCCAGACAATCTAAAGTTAATATCCTGTGCGATACTTCTGTCTTCTAAATGATTGCTTAAAGTGGTATGCACTTCTTTTTCTTCTGTCATACTTTCTCCTTTACAAGTTTTGGCTAAATATTTGCAACTGCAAATATCCTAAAAAGTAGCTTAACATAAAATTATCGGCTTTAATACGCCTATATAAAATCCTAAAATAAAATAACGATCTATTTTGTTTTAATAGGCAATTCTCTATCTAGCAATGTTTGGTAATCATCGCATGATTTTTGATCCCCTTCTCTACATTGTTTGGCTAACATATCAAGCTTTTTTGCAGAATCTTCATCATGGCTTTTAGCAACATTTCGTATAGTAAAATACTGACTTGCAAAAATAAAAGCTATTGCTAAGACAAACACTATAAAGCTTTTTGGTCGCAACTTGAATTTTAAGAATCTCATACAACCCCACTCGTTCTGTGATAACAGCAAAGAAAGTATTCTAGCATATTTTTATTAAGAAGAAAGATTTTACACGATGAATAAAGAATTTTAGAAACTGATTTGTAACTTTTGTTATGTTTAAGAGAATTGTGGAATTGAATAGACTCGATCAACAGCATGCTCTAAGATGTAAGAGATTGAAATCTGGTTATATTTGCCTATATTGTCGCGATAAGAAAGATCTAGAGTGTTTTTAGCATAGGGAATGTATCAAAATCGTAGCCACATTAATGTGTTATTATAGGTAAGAGTAAGGGGATATATTGCGTTATTTGCGTTCCAAATATCCCTCTTGTGCTAATAGGTCGGCGATTTTTGCAAAAACTGGGGCGGCGGTTTGTCCTGCATAGTAGTCTTCATTTGCTTGTGAGCCATAAGTAACTACGCCGATGGTATATGTTTTTTTGCCATCGCTTGCATAGCCAAAAAACGAGCCATTATAGATGGTCTCACCATCTTTTCTCTCTCTTGCTGTCCCTGTTTTACCGCCTACAATAAGCCCTGCGACATCAGCCCTTTTGCCTGTGCCTTCTTTAACTACGCGATGTAAAATCTTTTGCATGTATGCAGCACTCTCAGCACTAATGATTTGCCTAGGAGATTCTATACTTGGATAGAAAATCTTTGAATCTGGGGCTATGAAATGCTTTGTTACATGCGGTGTTACAAGAAAGCCGCCATTATTAAAAGGTGCATAACTACGCAATAGCTGGATAAAAGTCATACGCAATCCATAGCCATAACTTGCCGTTCCTTTTTCTACCTCTCTATTTAGAATGCTTGGCTTAGGCAATAGCCCTGTGGCTTCGTTTGCTATATCAATGCCTGTGCTTTCACCGATACCAAAGGCTTGAAACATATCTTGCATTTGCTTCCCACTTAGATTGCGTGTGAGTTTTGTCATACCGATATTGCTTGATTTGATGAGAATCTGCTCCGCTGTTGCACTTTTTAGCGGGGTAGAATCTCGTATGGTATAGGTGCGTAATTGATAGATTCCATCATGCAGGTCAAAGTTCTCTTGAAAGTTAATCCACTTTTTATTTGCTAGATAGGCAAATACAAGCGGCTTAATGGTGCTACCGGGTTCAAATGAGCGTTCGGCTGCTGCTACACGCATTTTGCTTGCTATGTCTTTGTCGCGTTTGCCTATATTTGGGTTAAAAGATGATGAAGAGGCAAGTGCTAGAATCTCGCCTGTAGTTGGGTCCATGATACCTGCTACAATTTGTTCTGCTTTGTATTTTTTATGTGCGTCATTGAGTATATCTTGTATTTTTGACTGCAAAGTTAGTGGTATGGTAAGCTGCACTTGGAATCCATCTGTCCTTTCATGCGTCTTTGCATGACGATTTAATATGATATTTCCGCCTTTATCTGCCATACCCAAAATCTTGCCATCGCGTTTTGGCGATAAGATTCCATCTCGATATTTTTCAACGCCAGATTGGGCTACAAGCTTCATTTTATCATCATACATTTTGTCGTTTATTATCTTTTTGCCATAGTTTGTAAAGCCCAGTAATGGCTGCATAAGATTCTTAAAAGGATATGTCCTTTCTATCTTTTCAACAGCAATATCAAGCCCCCTATCAATCCTTGTGCTTGCATTATTTTTCACATCAGAATTGTGGGTAAAAATAGGCGTATAACATTCTTTTGATAGGTCTATATCTTTATTTTTGTATTCTACCAATAGCACATTTAATTTTTCAAGGGTATTTTCTTCTGTTATATCGCCATTTTCAAAGGATTGCATGGTTTGTAAGACTTCTATATCAAGTGGGGTTTGACTGCCTTTTTCATGTGTAACTTGAGCGCGTGCATAAAGTGTTTTGATCTCTCCATCTTGCAAACTTGTTTTATTGATATAGGTAAAAGTGCATTTCTTATACACGCCCAAACGCGCCAACTTTTGATTTAAAATGCGTAAATTTGCCGCATCAATGGAATTTACATTTGTAGCAATTAGGGCATTACCACCTTTTTCTATTGAATCCCGTAAAGATTTTATGTCAAAATCCGCATAAAGATGCAATAGCTGAAATAGTAATTCCCTTTTTTCTTCGTATATAGAGGGGACATAAATGCTTACCCTGTATAGCTTTTTGCTTGTCGCAAGGATATAATTATCTAGGCTTGATATTTGTCCTCGCATAGCAATATCCACATCTGCCTTCACAGACCAAGGATAGTCTCTTGACTTTTTATTGTAGGGATCCATATTTGGTGGTTTTGCAATGATTTTTGCATATACCGCGAGTATAAATACAACAAAACAAAGGGCGAATGTCCCAAGCACTAGGAAAAGTCGCCATGCTTTTTGCGTTTTTGCCTCTTCGCTTATATTTTCTTCATTTTCATCGACTTGTTGTATCTTTTGGGCTTTTTGCCGTATGACTTCATCTTGTTGAATTTTGCGTTTTTCACGCTCATTGTTTGAAAGAGTTGTGATTTTAAAAGAATTTTCATTTGGTGTATCATATAGGCGGAAACGATTTTCCGCAATGCTATCAAGCATTATGGAATCAATATTTTCTTGATTTTTATCTAGTTGTGTTTGGCTGTTGCTGGAGTGTGAGTTTGTGGGGTTTTGCGGTATTTTAACACGAACAGAATCTGCTGCAGCATAATCTCTGTCATTGCTTGAGCGAAGATTCTCATCAATATTATTATTAGATGGGAAAAGATAGACATTTGCATTGCTATTTTGTGATTGCTGTGGGGTAGGGCGGTTGGATTTGCTTATTTGATTTTTGTTTAGTGAATGGTTGTCCTCTAAGCTATCCTTTAAAGTAATTTTCTCATTACTTTTAGAATCTCCACCAAAGCTCCCACGCATCTAAAAGCAACAATCCACTAAATTCTTTTAAGCAAAATTAAATTTGAGTGCGTAAAATCTCTTTATACGCACTGATAGCCTTATTTCGCACTTCAAGCATAAGCTTCATGCTGGTTTCTGCTTTACCAATAGTGATGGCTGCTTGGTGTAAATCCTTAACCTGTCCGCTTGCCATGTCTGCCAACGCTCTGTCTGATACTTCTTGAGAAGCATTGAGTTCATCAAGAGACTGCTTCAATAACGATGAAAAATCGCCTTGTCTTCCTCTAACCTCATTGCTTACATCTGTTAGAGAAATATCAGCAAGACCGGGTGCTGCAATATGTGTAACTTGTGCCATTATTTCTCCTTAATATTAAATTTACGCTTGAAACATGGTGATAGCATTACTTGCCATGTTTTTCGCACTTTGAAATGCCGCCACATTCGCTTGATATGCTCTAGTGGCTTCTACTAAATCGGCCATTTCGACAACAGGATTAACATTAGGGTATGCAACATAGCCTTGCGCATTTGCATCAGGGTGTGTTGGATCATATTTCATCAACGGCTTATTATCGTCCCTTACAATCTTATCAATATATACACTTGTAATCGGTGGCACAGGCTTTTTGCCATACGCACCTTCTTCAAGTGGATCTTTATATTCCACAAGATTATTGTCCTTTGCCAACCTTTTATTTAATTGCTTATTAAAATCAAAGGCACGAAATACAACCTCTTGTCGCCTATATGGTCCGCCCTCATCAGTTCGCGTAGTGTTTGCATTTGCAATGTTTGCAGAAATGACATTCACGCGCACTCTCTGTGCCGACAAACCATAACCACTAATATCAAAAGTACTCATAAACATGACTAATCCTTTATTCTAACCTAACACAATACTACCACTACAAATTCTTACTAGATTCTAAAGCGTAAGCAAAAATCCCTTTATGTTTTTTCAACGCTGAAGTAAGCGCTTGATACATAACAGAGTTTTTACCCATTTCGCTTGTTTCTACATCCAAATCCACGCTATTTCCATCATTCCTTGCAAGGTGTCCGTCCCGAAAGAATAAAGAGCCAGTCAAGGGATCTGCAAGTCCGCTAGGTAAATGCTGTGGCAACGCCTGAGTTAGTTTTAAGGTTTCAGCTCGAGACTTGTTGTCAAAAATCTGACTCGCTTTTTCGGCAAGCATATCCTCGAAATGAACATCTCTAGGACGATAAAAAGGCGTATCTACATTTGCCATATTGCTTGCAATAAGGTCTTGTCGCAAAGAACGATAATCCAGCGCACTATACACTAGATTATACGCCTTTGATGTTTCAAAAGAAGTCCCTAATGCTTTTGATAGACTTTCCATAGTATTCTCCCTAATATCCATGTAAAAATTCAAAATTAAGACATGCCAAGCAAATCCAATTCCAAAAATACACTTAACCGAAAAACTCCAACATTATACCCTTTTTTTGTAAATAAAACAATTAAAACAATTAAATTAATGAACTTGCGGTTAAAGTTGGCATGAGTTGTTGTTTCAGTGTAATTTATGTCTTTTTTTTGGTATGTGTTTTTAGCGTCTTAATGTCTAAGTAGCTGTCTAGCAAATGATGTTCCAAAAACTATATCAAACTACAGACCTGCTAAAAAATATAAGATTATACAATGGAATATGACTTTATCGTGGGCATAGCGAAGTGTCAAATTATCCAAATTATTAAGCTTTGTATTGTCCGACAATTATGACATATATCAACCGAAAAATGATTCATTTATTGCTCCAAGCATTATATTTAATAGAAAATTTCCTTATACTAAGGAATAAAAAATATAAAAATACGGCATTTTATGCGGTATGTATTGACTTAACACGCTTTTTTTATTAAAATTTTGTCTTTGTTTTTACGACACTGCGATATTTTACTTTATAGATTTTAGCATGGCAATGCAAAACTAGGGTATGTATTGGCAGTGCGAGTTCTTAACTATAAAGGAAAAATATGCAAAAGATTAGGCTAAAGTTGAAGGCTTATGATCACAGAGTGCTTGATCGCTCGATAGCAGCCATTGTCAGTGCGGTAAAGAGGACGGGTTCTGAAATCATTGGACCAGTGCCCTTGCCAACTAGAAAAAGACGATATACGGTTTTGCGTTCCCCGCATATCAATAAAGATTCTAGAGAGCAATTTGAGATACGCATACACAGCAGAATCATCGACATCATGTCTGCGACAGGAGAGACCGTTGATAGTCTTATGAAGCTTGACTTAGCCCCAGAGGTTGATGTTGAAGTAATGTCAATGGATAAATAAGTTTATATTTATTGTATAAGGAAATAAGAATGGAATTTATAGTGCAAAAGGTAGGTATGAGTCGTATTATCGCTACACCTAGCCAAGCTGTAACGCTACTAAAAGTATTAAATGCTAAAGTATGTAAGCTAGAAGAAAATGGTAAGGCTTTGGTTGCCTACTCTAAAGGAAAAACATGTAATAAAAGCATTGAGGGCAATCAAAAGAAGTATAATCTAAGCAAGGAATTTAACCGCTTTGCTACATTAAAGGTTGCAAATACTGAAGTTGGCGATTTAGATATGTCTAGCCTTAGCGATGGCAAGGTTGTAAAAGCAGGTTTTAAGACAAAAGGTCGTGGTTTTAGTGGTGCAATGAAGCGTTGGAATTTTCAAGGTGGTCCAGCAGCACATGGTAGTAGATTCCATAGAAGACTTGGTTCTATTGGGAATAGAGAGTGGCCAGGTCGAGTTCAGCCGGGTAAAAAAATGGCAGGACATTATGGTGATGAGATTGTGAGTGTGAGAAGTGAGATTATTTCTTTTGATACACAAAGCGGTATCCTTGTGTTAAAGGGTTCTGTGGCAGGGTATAATGGTGCTTATGGTAAAATCACTATTTTAGATAAAAAAGGTAGTAAATAATGAGTAAGGCAATTATGTTAGATGGCAGGTTTGCCAAAGGTGCTGAAGTAGCATTGCCAGAGCGTTATGCAGAGATTAAAGAACACAACTTGTATCTTTATGTAAAGTCGTATCTCGCTAGTCTTCGTGCAAACAACGCACAAGCAAAAACAAGAGGCAAAGTAAGCGGTGGCGGTAAGAAGCCATGGGCTCAAAAAGGTGGCGGTAGAGCGCGTGCTGGTAGCATTACTTCTCCTGTGTTTGTTGGAGGTGGTGTAAGTCATGGTCCAAGCAATAACAGAAACTATGATTTAAAGATTAATAAAAAGCAAAAAAGATTAGCTCTTGAATATGCTTTACAACAAAAAGCAAATGAGGGTAAGCTCTTTATTATAGAATCTATCAATGTAGAAAGTGGCAAAACAAAAGATGCGTTCGCACAATTTAAAGCACTAGGGCAAAGAAGCACATTATTTGTAACACAAGTGAGTAATGAAAAAACATTTCTTGCATTCCGCAATTTACAATCGTGTTATTTAGCTGATGCGAGTGAGTTAAACGCATATCTTGTAGCAGCATTTAGAAGCGTTGTGATTGAAAAAGCGGTGTTTGATGAACTTGTAAAAAGAGGTTAAGATGGCAGATATAACAGATATTAAAACGATTTTATATACAGAAAAATCTTTAGGATTGCAAGAAAGCGGTGTTATGGTTGTCCAAACTTCTACACGCATGACAAAAAACAGATTAAAGCAAATCTTTAAAGAATATTTTGGTTTTACACCTTTAAAAATAAACTCTTTGAGACAAGATGGTAAAACAAAGCGTTTTCGTGGTAAAGAAGGTCAAAGAGCTGATTTTAAAAAGTTTTATGTAAAGATTCCAGAAGGTGCGAATATCGATTCGCTTGCCGTATAGTTAAGGAGCAAACATGGCAGTAAAAACATATAAACCCTATACACCTAGTAGGAGATTTATGTCAGGTTTAAGCTCTGCTGATATTACAGCAAAGCCTAGCGTGAGAAAACTTCTTGTTAAACTTCCTGTAACAGCAGGTAGAAATAATAATGGTAGAATCACAAGCCGACATAAAGAAGGTGGTGCAAAGAAGCTTTATAGAATCATTGACTTCAAGCGTAATAAATTTAATGTTGAGGGTCGTGTAGCAGCGATTGAGTATGATCCATATAGAAATTGTCGCATTGCTCTCATTAACTATAAAGATGGTGATAAACGCTATATCATTCAGCCTAGTGGTTTAAAAGTTGGCGATTTGGTTATCGCGGCTGAAGGTGGGCTTGATGTAAAAGTAGGCTTTGCAATGAAACTTAAAAATATCCCTATAGGAACAATCGTTCATAATATTGAGTTACACCCACAAGCAGGTGGTGCGATCGCAAGAAGTGCTGGTGCATCAGCACAGATTATGGGGCGTGAAGGTAAATATACAATCTTGCGTATGCCAAGTGGTGAAATGCGATACATTTTAGAAGAGTGTATGGCGACAATCGGTAATGTAGGGAATGAAGATTTTGCAAATATATCTATCGGTAAGGCAGGTAGGAATCGTCATAGAGGTATCCGCCCACAAACTCGTGGTAGTGCTATGAACCCAGTAGATCACCCACACGGTGGTGGTGAGGGTAAAACTGGCTCAAGCGGTCATCCTGTATCGCCTTGGGGAACACCAGCTAAAGGCTATAAGACAAGACGCAAAAAAGCGAGTGATAGACTTATTATATCAAGACGAAAGAAGTAAGGAAATAATATGGCAAGATCAATTAAAAAAGGTCCTTTTATAGATACTCATCTTGAAAAGAAAGTAGTAAAGGCAAAAGCCGCAAAAGACAATAAGCCCATTAAAACATGGTCAAGAAGAAGCACTATCCTACCAGAAATGATAGGATTAACTTTCAGTGTGCATAATGGTCGCACTTTTGTGCCTGTGTATGTTACAGAGAATCATGTGGGCTATAAGCTTGGTGAGTTTGCCCCAACGCGAACTTTTAAAGGGCATAAAGGCAGTGTCCAAAAGAAAATTGGTAAGTAATGAGGGATGACAATGGCTAAAAAACAGAATACAAAACAAACAAATGGCGGTGTAGCTATTTTGCGTTATGCGCGTCTATCTCCCACGAAAGCGCGTTTAATCGCAAGACAAGTGCAAGGCATGAATGCTGAAGTTGCATTAGCAAGTTTAGAATTTACTCCAAACAAGGCAGCAAAAGCTATTTATAAAACATTGGCATCAGCACTTGCAAATGGTGGGTTTGAATCTACTGGAGCCGAAGTTACTTCGTGTAGGGTTGATGCAGGTCCGGTATTGCGTCGTTTCATGCCAAGGGCGAGAGGCAGGGCAACTCCTATACGAAAGCCTATGGCACATATATATGTGGAAGTAAATGCAGTGAAAAAGGCAGCTAAACAAACAAGCAAAAAAAGTAAAGGTGAGGTTAAGTAAATGGGTCAAAAAGTCAATCCAATCGGACTAAGATTAGGCATTAATAGAAATTGGACTTCAAGATGGTTTCCAAACGCTCAAAACACACCGGAGAGAATTGGCGAGGATCACATTATTCGTAAATTCTTGAAAAAAGAACTTTATTATGCGAGTGTAAGTGAAATTATCATTGAACGCATGGCAACAAAGCTTCGTGTAACCGTAGTAGCAGCAAAGCCGGGATTAATCATCGGTAAAAAAGGTGCTGATATTGAAAAAGTAAAAGAAACTTTAAGAAAGCTTGTCAATAAAGATGTTGCTATAAACATTAAAGAAGTTAAAAGAGCGCAGGCTAACGCACAGCTTGCAGCAGAAAGTGTTGCAATGCAGCTTGAGCGTAGAGTTGCTTTTAGAAGAGCGATGAAAAAAGTTATGCAGCAAGCAATGAAGTCTGGTGCAAAAGGCATTAAGGTAAAAGTGTCTGGTCGTTTGGCAGGTGCTGAAATGGCAAGAACAGAATGGTATATGGAAGGTAGAGTGCCTTTGCATACACTGCGTGCAAAAATTGATTATGGTTTTGCTGAAGCGGCAACGACTTATGGAATCATTGGTGTAAAAGTTTGGATCTTTAAAGGCGAAGTTTTACAAAAGGGTATCCAGACTGAAAGAGAAGAATCAAAAGATTCTCGCACGAAAGCTAAAAGGAGATAGATTATGTTAATGCCAAAAAGGACAAAATATAGAAAGCAGATGAAAGGCAGAAATCGCGGTAAATCTCATCGCGGTAATGCCCTTGCATTTGGCGATATTGGTATCAAAGCCCTAGAGCATGGCAGAATAGATTCAAGACAGATAGAATCTGCAAGGATTGCTATGACTCGCCATGTAAAAAGGGCAGGTAAGGTATGGATACGAGTTTTCCCAGATAAGCCTTTAACTGCAAAGCCACTTGAAGTGAGAATGGGTAAAGGTAAGGGTAGTGTTGAAAAATGGGTTATGAATATTAAGCCCGGTCGTATTATCTATGAGATGATTGGTATTGATGAGGCAACAGCACGCGATGCGCTTGCATTAGCACAAAGTAAATTACCATTTAAAACAAAAATTGTAACGAGCGAGAGTGAAAATGAAATATACTGATTTGAAAGATAAGGATTTGCCAGAATTAAGGCAATTATTGAAAGACAAGAAAACAGAGTTATTTACCTTGAGAATAAAGCTAAAAACAGCACAGCTAACTAAGCCTAGCGAAATTAGCGTTGTGCGTAAAGATATTGCGCGTATTGCGACAGCAATATCAGCTAAACTCAATTTAGAAGAAAATAATTAAGGGATTGTTTATGAGTGAAAAGCAAGCACACAAAAGAGTAATACAAGGCAAGGTCGTAAGTATTGCGGGTAATAAAAGTGCGGTTATTTTAGTAGAACGAAAAGTTGTGCATCCAAAATACCGCAAAATCGTAAAAAGATTCAAAAAATATATCATTCATGATGAAGAGCATAAAGCAAAGGTTGGCGATGTGGTAAGTGCGATTGAGTGCAAACCTATCTCTAAGCATAAAGCCTTTGCATTGAAAGATATTGTAGTAGTAGGAGTGTCAGAATGATACAGAGTTTTACAAGACTAAGCGTTGCTGACAATAGCGGTGCAAAAGAAGTTATGTGTATCAAAGTTTTAGGCGGTAGCCATAAGCGGTATGCAAGCGTAGGTGATGTTATTGTGGTGTCTGTTAAAAAGGCTATCCCAAATGGCAAGGTAAAAAAAGGGCAAGTGTTAAAAGCTGTTGTTGTCCGCACAAAAAAAGAGATTCACAGAGACAATGGTTCTCTTGTGCGTTTTGATGATAATGCGGCAGTATTGCTTGATGCAAAAAGAGAGCCAATCGGCACTCGTATTTTTGGTCCAGTTAGTAGAGAAGTGCGATATGCAAATTTTATGAAGATAGTATCGTTAGCTCCGGAGGTATTATAGTGAATAAGGTAAAGATTAAAAAAGGCGATATGGTAACAATTATCGCTGGTGATGATAAGGGTAAAAGCGGTGAAGTTCTTGCTGTATTCCCAAAGCAAAATACTTTGATTGTTAAAGATTGTAAAGTGGCAAAAAAGGCAGTAAAGCCAACAGATGATAATAAAAAAGGTGGTTTTGTTGCAAAAGAAATGCCTATACATATTTCTAATGTAAAAAAATCATAGGAGTGAAATATGTATGCTTTAAAAGAACGATATAAAAATGAGATTAGAGAAGAGCTTAAAAAAGCGTTAGATATTAAGAATCCTATGCTTTTACCAAAGTTAGAGAAGATTGTGATTAGCGTAGGTGCTGGTGAGTATGCTAAAGAGGCAAAAATCATGCAAAACATTGCTGATACTATCTCTTTGATTGCAGGGCAAAAGGCAATTATCACAAAGGCAAAAAAATCTGTCGCAGGTTTTAAAATGCGTGAAGGTATGCCAATGGGTGTAAAAGTTACTTTGCGTGGCAATATGATGTATAACTTTTTAGAAAAACTCATTGTTATTGCATTGCCAAGAGTGAAAGACTTTAGAGGGATACCTCGCAATGGCTTTGATGGTCGTGGTAATTATAGTTTTGGTTTAAACGAGCAGCTTATGTTTCCTGAAGTTGTTTATGATGATATTATGGTTACGCATGGTATGAATATTACGATTGTAACAAGCACAGATGATGATAAAGAAGCCTTTAAGCTTTTAGAATTACTTGGTATGCCGTTTGCAAAAGGGAGATAATTTATGGCAAAGAAATCTATGATAGCAAAAGCAAAGAGAAAAGCAAAATTTAGTGTTCGCAAATATACGCGTTGTCAAGTATGTGGCAGACCACATTCTGTGTATCGTGATTTTTCTTTGTGTCGTGTATGTTTAAGAAAAATGGGTAATGAGGGATTAATCCCCGGTTTAAGAAAAGCAAGCTGGTAAGGAGATAAAGATGGTCAATGATATTATTGCAGATTCTCTTACGCGGATTAGAAATGCAGCAATGAGAAAGCTTGATAGCACTGAATTATATTATGCAAAAATTGTTGCAAGTATTATGGAAGTTTTTAAGCAAAGAGGTTTTATTAAAGATTATAAAATCAATGATAAAGATGGCAAACAAAGCATTTTCGTGCAACTTGCTTATGATGATTCTGGTGTTTCTGTGATTAATGAAATCACTCGCATCAGTAAGCCCGGAAGAAGAGTATATAAAACCTCTAAGGAATTAAAAAGATTTAAAAATGGTTATGGAATCATCGTTGTTAGCACAAGCAAAGGTGTAATCGCAAATGATGAAGCTTATAAAACAAATGTTGGAGGCGAAGCCCTCTGCAGTATTTGGTAGGAGTAGAAATGTCAAGAATTGGTAAGAAGCCTATCAGTATCCCAGATGGTATTGAAGTCAAGGTTGATAATAGTAAAATCATTTTCAAAGGCAAGAAAGAGAGCAAAGAGCTTGAGACACATGGTAGAGTTGGCATTAAATTCGAAGATAAGCAATTATCTTTTACATTGCTAGATGATATGCCGCAATCTCGTGCATTTTGGGGAACTTATCGTGCGTTAGCAAACAATATTGTTGTAGGTTTGCATGAAGGCTTTACAAAAACACTTGAGATTAATGGTGTAGGTTATAAGGCAAATGTAAACGGTAAGACTCTAGAGTTAGCGCTTGGCTTCTCTCACCCAATTAAGTATCCTATCCCTGAAAATGTTGAAATTGGTGTTGAAAAAAATACCATTACCATTAAAGGAAGCGATAAACAGCAAATTGGACAGATTGCCGCAGAGATTAGAGAGTTTAGACCACCAGAACCATACAAAGGTAAGGGTGTGAAATACAGCGATGAAGTGATATTGCGTAAAGCAGGAAAAACTTCTAAAAAATAATAAGGTGAGAATATGACAGCTAAAGTTTTAGAGAAAAAAAAGATTCTAAGAGAAAAATGTAAAAAGCGTATCCGTTCTCAATGCAATGGAAGTGTGACAAAGCCACGAGTAAGCGTGTTCCGTTCAAATAAACATTTTTACGCACAAGCTATTGATGATAGCAAAGGGCATACAATCGCAGCTATTGATAGCAGAGTATTAAAAGTTGGCAATACAAAAGAAGACACAAGTAAAATGGGTGCTGAATTTGCAAAGCTTTTAAAAGCAAAAAATATTAGTGCAGTTGTGTTTGATAGAAATGGATATTTATATCATGGTGTAGTTGCTGCATTTGCTGATGGCTTAAGAAATAATGGCATAGCTCTATAAGGAGAGACAAGTGGAAATCAATAGAGAAGAATTTAGTGAAGTTGTGGTAAATATAGGACGCGTAACAAAAGTTGTAAAAGGTGGTAGAAGATTCCGCTTTAATGCTCTTGTTGTTGTTGGTAATCGTAATGGCTTAGTAGGCTTTGGTTTAGGTAAAGCCAAAGAAGTCCCCGATGCGATTAAAAAAGCAATTGATGATGCGTTTAAAAATATCGTGCAAGTCAATATTAAAGGCACAACAATCGCACATGATATTGAGCATAAATACAATGCAAGCAAGATTCTATTAAAGCCTGCAGGCGAGGGAACTGGTGTTATCGCTGGTGGAAGTGCTCGTCCTGTTATAGAGCTTGCTGGTATCAAAGATATTTTGACAAAATCGCTTGGCTCTAATAACCCATACAATGTAGTGCGTGCGACTATTGATGCGCTTGTTAGAATCAAGGCGTAAGGAGAAAGTATGTTAGAAAAAATTAAACCCGCTGAAAATAGCACAAAAGACATTAAAAGAGTAGGGCGAGGGCAGGGTTCTGGCATGGGTAAAACTTCTACTCGTGGTGGTAAAGGGCAAACTGCAAGAACAGGTTATAAAGCAAAAAGAGGCTTTGAGGGCGGACAGCAACCATTACAAAGAAGATTGCCAAAAGTTGGTTTTAACTCACATGTGGAAAAGCCTTTTGTTATTAATGTTGAAAAACAAAAAAAAGTTGCAACACTAGATTCTATTAGCCTTGAGACTTTACGCTCGATCTACACAATCCCAAAATATGTTACAAAAGTAAAGCTTATTGGGGCAAGTGCAAAGAATCTAAAATCTAAAATCAGCGATGAAAGTGTTGTAGTAACTGGACAAGCTTAATGAATAAAAGTATTCTCAATAAAATTCTTATTACTCTAGCATTCTTATTTGCTTATAGAATGCTATCTTATGTTCCTGTTCCCGGCGTTGATGCTGAAGTGTTAAAACGCATTTTTGATAGCAATGCAAGCAATGCGCTTGGACTTTTTAATATGTTTAGCGGTAATGCGTTGGAACGCGTTAGTATTATCTCTCTTGGTATCATGCCTTATATCACCGCATCAATTATCATGGAGCTTTTATCAGCGACTTTTGCAAATATCGGCAAGATGAAAAAAGAGAGAGATGGTATGCAGCAGTATATGCAGATTATCCGCTATCTTACGATATTTATTACAATCGTGCAGGCAATCAGTGTATCCTATGGTCTGCAAAGTATTGATGGTGGTAGTGCTATTATGTTGCATAATATGACTTTATTTGTGTCTATTGCGGTCGTTTCTATGCTTGCTGGGACAATGCTTCTCATGTGGATAGGAGAGCAGATTACACAAAGAGGCGTGGGTAATGGTATAAGCCTTATTATTTTTGCTGGGATTGTATCTGGGATTCCGGGTGCGATTGGTGCGGAGTTTAGTGCGGTAAGTGAGAATGAAAAAAGCATATTCCAACTATTACTTGTATTGGCGGTTATCCTTATTACCGTGTTTGTTATTATTTATGTTGAGCTTGGTGAAAGAAGAGTGCCTATATCTTATGCGCGTAAGGTCATCATGCAAAATCAGCATAAGCGGATTATGAACTACATTCCTATTAAGATAAATTTAAGCGGTGTTATTCCACCAATTTTTGCTTCAGCCTTGCTTGTCTTTCCATCGACTATATTGCAACAATTTGCAGGAAAACAGGTTGCAGAAAATCAAGCAAATAGTGACTCGTGGCTTGTTATAATTGCAGATTACATAAGCCCATCATCGTATTTTTATAATATCCTTATGTTTATCTTTATTATCTTTTTTGCGTATTTTTACTCTTCAATCGTATTTAACGCAAAAGATATAGCAGATAATCTCAAGCGACAAAATGGCTATATACCCGGCCTAAGACCCGGAGAGAATACCGCAAGTTATCTCAATAAGGTAGCAGGGCATTTAACATTCTGGGGTGCTTTATATCTTGCGATTATTTCTACTATTCCGTGGATTCTATTAAAAGGTATAGGGGTGCATTTTGTGTTTGGTGGGACTTCTGTATTGATTGTAGTTCAAGTTGCTATTGATACAATGAGAAAGATTGAGGCACAGCTCTATACAAGCAAGTATCAAACATTAAGTGCGGTGGGAATCTAAGCTTACTATGAGTATTGCGACAAGAAATAAAAATGAGTTAGCATTACTAGCACAAGCAAACAAAGTGGTTGCCCTAACGCTTGATTATGCTAAAACGATAGTAAGTGAGGGGATTAGTCTTTTAGAGCTTGACAAGGCTATTGAAGATAAGATTCTGTCATTAGAATCATTGCCAAGCTTTAAAGGATTATATGGCTTTCCTAATGCAGCATGTATATCTGTGAATCAAGTGATTATACATGGCATTCCAACCGATTATCGTTTAAGACAGGGCGATATAGTTGGCATTGATATTGGCACGAAATATAAAAATTATTATGGCGATGGAGCAATTACTATTGGTGTAGGCAAGGTAAGCGATAAGGATACAAAGCTTATGGAGTGTTCCTTACACACACTTTATAATACAATAGATTCCATAAAAGCTGGTATGCGATTTAAAGAGATTAGTGCCATTTTACAGGAAAATATCGAGGGTATGGGCTTTGTGCCTTTACTTGGATTCTGCGGACATGGCATAGGCACAAAGCCACATGAAGAGCCAAGTATCCCAAACTATTTAGAAGATGGTGTCAAAATGGGCGGTCCTAAGGTAAAAAATGGCATGGTATTCTGCCTTGAGCCTATGGTATGTCAAAAAAATGGCGAACCCGTCATTTTAGATGATAAATGGTCTGTTGTAAGCAAAGATGGCTTAAACACTTCTCATCATGAGCACACAATCGCAATCATTGATGGAAAGGCAAGAATTTTAACGGAGTTATAAATGGCAAAAGATGATGTAATTAAAGTAGATGGTAAAGTAATCGAGGCATTGCCTAGCACGACATTTAGAGTAGAGTTAGAAAATAAACACATAGTGCTTTGTCATATTTCTGGCAAAATGCGTATGCACAATATTAAGATTCTACCCGGCGATAATGTGCAAATAGAATTAACACCATATAGCCTTGATAAAGGTCGCATTGTTTTGCGTTATCCGCGTGATTAGTTGCAGAATCATTGTGTCATAAGCTATGATGAAACATATTGTTATATATTCAAATTCAGTAGAGTTTGATTTTGACACATGAATGTGCGAGTTATTTGACATGTGTAATCACTTTGTTTTTAATAAAATTGGAAAAATATTCTTTTAAGTATTGACAAGATTAAAAAATTAAGGTATAGTTCAATCTTTATTTTTCATTTCTATTAGCGTTCAACTGAACGATCGATGTTTCTGTTATGTTTTGCTGGTTTAGCTCAGTTGGTAGAGCAGCTGCCTTGTAAGCAGCAGGCCGGGGGTTCGAGTCCCTTAACCAGCTCCATTTTTTAATCAAACTCTAATATTTTTAAGTTTAGTTATTTTGACTTTAAATAAAACATCAGTGTTTGACCAGTTTTTTAGCATTTGTGGTGAGTTACTCAAGTGGCCAACGAGGGCAGACTGTAAATCTGCTGACTATGTCTTCCGTGGTTCGAATCCACGACTCACCACCATTGTTTTTTGTTTGCGGGAATAGCTCAGTTGGCTAGAGCATCAGCCTTCCAAGCTGAGGGTCGCGGGTTCGAGCCCCGTTTCCCGCTCCATTTATGTGAATAGATTATTTCGATTTATTAACGACTGGGAGCTGAAAACTTAGTTATTTTAGGATTTTTTCTAAACGCTTTTGTTTCCTGCTAGTTCTCGTTTTAAATCTATTATGTAATTATTTATAGTTTTTTATTTTTGCCCATATAGCTCAGTGGCAGAGCACTTCCTTGGTAAGGAAGAGGTCGGCGGTTCAATCCCGCTTATGGGCTCCAGTTTTTCGTTGGTTTTGAATTTTTATTCAATAGTCGTGTTTAATTTTATTTTAGGAGATAGCTATGGCTAAAGAGAAATTTAACAGAAGTAAGCCGCATGTGAATGTGGGAACTATTGGGCATGTCGATCATGGTAAAACAACTTTGAGTGCTGCAATCTCTGCTGTATTGGCAACTAAAGGTCTTGCAGAGCTTAAAGATTATGACAATATTGACAACGCACCAGAAGAGAAGGAAAGAGGTATTACAATCGCTACTTCTCATATTGAGTATGAGACAGAAAACAGACACTATGCGCATGTGGATTGCCCCGGACACGCGGACTATGTAAAAAACATGATTACAGGTGCTGCACAAATGGATGGTGCGATTTTGGTTGTATCTGCATCTGATGGTCCTATGCCACAGACAAGAGAGCATATTCTACTTTCAAGACAAGTAGGTGTTCCATATATTGTTGTATTTTTGAATAAGCAAGATATGCTTGATGACCCTGAATTACTTGAGTTAGTAGAAATGGAAGTAAGGGATTTATTAAATGAGTATGAATTCCCGGGTGATGATACACCTATCGTTGGTGGGTCTGCACTAAAAGCACTTGAAGAGGCAAAAGCTGGAACGGTTGGTGAATGGGGACAAAAGATTCTAGATCTTATGGCTGCTGTTGATAGCTACATTCCTACACCAAAAAGAGATGTTGATAAAACTTTCCTTATGCCTGTTGAAGATGTGTTCTCTATCGCTGGTCGTGGAACGGTTGTTACAGGTAGAATTGAAAGAGGCGTTGTAAAAGTAGGTGATGAAGTTGAAATCGTGGGAATCCGTGATACACAGAAAACTACTGTTACAGGTGTTGAAATGTTCCGTAAAGAAATGGATCAAGGTGAGGCTGGCGATAATGTCGGTGTGCTTTTGCGTGGAACTAAGAAAGAGGAGGTAGAAAGAGGTATGGTGCTTTGTAAGCCCGGCTCAATCACTCCACATAAAAAGTTTGAAGCTGAGATCTATGTTCTTACAAAAGATGAAGGCGGAAGACATACACCATTCCATAACAACTATCGTCCGCAATTCTATGTGCGAACAACAGATGTTACAGGTGCGATTATTTTACCAGAAGGCACTGAACTTGTAATGCCGGGTGATAATGTTAAAATCACTGTTGAATTATTGAATCCTATTGCATTAGAGCTTGGGACAAGATTTGCTATCCGCGAGGGTGGTAGAACAGTTGGTGCTGGTGCTGTAACAAAAATCATTGAATAGGAAAAGTTATGGCAAAGGGTAATTTGGTTAAAGTTGGATTGAAGTGTTCTGAGTGTGGTGATATTAATTATAGCACTACAAAGAATGCAAAAACAAATACAGAAAAACTGGAGCTTAAAAAGTTCTGCCCAAGATTAAATAAACATACAATACATAAAGAAGTAAAGCTTAAAACAAGCTGATTTTATTCTACAAAATTGTATGTTGTGTCTCACATTCTGTGAGGCATAGGGATCGTTTGAATTTCTAGTGTTTGTTTGGGAAGGTCAGTAGCTCCAATGGTTAGAGCATCGGTCTCCAAAACCGAGTGTTGAGGGTTCGAGTCCTTCCTGGCCTGCCATTTATGAATGAGTACCAAGGTTTTTATAGTGAAGATAAAGAAATATTATAAAGAATCTAAAGATGAGTTGGGAAAAGTTATCTTTCCAACAAAAGAGCAAGTGCGGACTGCATTTGTTTCTGTGATTATTGTTGTTTCTGTAATTGCCTTGTTTTTGGCAGTTATCGATGTCTTTTTCCATTATACGATTTCGCGTATAGTATCTTAGGAATTGTTGGTAAATTAAGGAATAGCTAATGGAATTTCAATGGTATGCAATACAAACATATTCGGGAAGTGAGCAATCTGTAAAGAAAGCTATAGAGAATCTTATTGAGCAGAATAATGCTTCCCATCGTTTGAAAAACATAGTTGTTCCTACTGAAGATGTTTTTGAAATCAAAGATAAGAAGAAAAAGACGGTGCAAAGAAGTATCTATCCGGGATATGTGTTTGTATATATTAGCTTGGATACGGAGCTTTGGCATATGATTCAGTCATTACCAAGAGTTGGTAGATTCATTGGAGAGAGCAAAAAGCCCACGCCTTTAAGTGAAGCAGATATTCAAAATATTTTAGATAAGATTGAGAATAGACCTGCACCTCGCCCTAAAGTTTCATTTGCTACCGGCGAGTCTGTCTTAATCACAGATGGACCTTTTGCTAACTTCACTGGTGTCGTTGAGAGTTATGATATAAAAACTAAGAAATTAAAGCTTAATGTTTCTATTTTTGGTCGTAATACTCTCACAGAGATTAATGATGTGCAAGTTGAAAAAATTCTTTAACATTTTTTAAATAAGGATAGACAATGGCAAAAAAGATTGTTGGCGAATTAAAATTGCAGATTCCAGCTGGCAAAGCAAATCCATCTCCTCCAGTGGGTCCAGCTCTTGGACAAAGGGGCGTTAATATTATGGAATTTTGTAAAGCTTTTAATGAGAAAACAAAGGATATGGGTAATTTTAATATCCCCGTTATCATCACGGTGTATCAAGATAAAAGCTTTACATTTGTTACTAAAAAGCCACCTGTAACAGATTTGATTAAGAATGTTGCTAAATTGACAAAGGGTTCTGATAATCCTTTGAAAAATAAAATTGGTAAGCTTACACAATCTCAACTTGAAGAGATTGCAAAAACAAAAATGGAAGATTTAAATACGACTGACATTGAAGAGGCAAAAAAGATAGTTGCGGGTAGTGCTAGAAGCATGGGCGTTGAAATAGTAGATTAATTTTTGGAGAATCATAATGAAGAAAAAAATGTCAAAAAGATTACAAGCTTTATCTCAAAAAATTGATTGTGATAAAACTTACGATATGGAATCTGCGATAAATGCGGTAAAATCCCTTGCTTCTGCAAAATTCGATGAAACTGTGGAGGTTGCATTGCGACTTGGTGTTGATCCGCGTCATGCCGATCAAATGATCCGCGGTGCAGTTGTATTGCCACATGGCACGGGCAAAAAGGTAAGAGTTGCAGTGTTTGCAAAGGATTTAAAAGCTGATGAGGCACGAAAAGCTGGTGCTGATGTGGTTGGCGATGAAGATTTGGCAGAACAGATTAAGGGCGGAAATATAGATTTTGATATGGTGATTGCCACACCTGATATGATGCCACTTGTTGGTAAAGTTGGTAGAATATTGGGACCAAAAGGTATCATGCCAAATCCAAAGACAGGCACGGTTACTGCTGATGTAGCAAAAGCTGTTGCAAATGCAAAAAGCGGACAAGTAAATTTCCGTGTTGATAAAAAAGGAAACATTCATAGCCCCATTGGTAAGGCAAGTTTTGATAATAATAAGTTGCTTGATAATTTAGTTGAGTTTGTAAAAACTATCAATAGGTTAAAGCCAAGCACTGCGAAAGGCAAATATATTAAGTCAAGTAACCTTTCTCTGACGATGAGTCCATCAGTTAAAGTGGATTCACAAGAACTTATGGATGTAAAATAGCAGGGAAGTAAAATAAAGATTCTAGAATCTTTTTATCTTTATCTTGGGCTAGAGACTACTGGGGCGTGAAGCTTAAAAATTACCCCGTATAAGTTTGAAGGCTGAAAGGAGGAAGCATGACAAGAGAAGAGAAAGCGCAGCTTGTGGCAAATTTAAGCGAAAGCTTTAAAAATGCTAGTGCAATGATTATTTGTGATTATAAAGGATTGCAAGTAAAGCAATTAGAGTCTTTACGCAGAAGCTCTAAAGATTCTGATATTTGCGTGCAGGTTATTAAAAATAAGCTTGCAAATATTGCATTGAAACAAGCAGGTTATAAAGAAGCTGAACTCAAAGATACAAATATTTATATTTGGTCTAACGATCAGATTTCTTTATCAAAAGTTGTATGTAAATTTCAAGAAGCAAATAGCGAAAAATTTAGCGTTAAATTTGGCTATTTTGATGGCGAGATTGTAGATTCTAAGCATATCACTGCAGTATCTAAACTACCAAGCAAAGATGAATTGATTGGTATGTTGTTGTCTGTATGGACAGCACCTGCAAGGTATTTTGCGACAGGATTAGACAATTTAAGAAAACAAAAAGAAGAGCAAGGAGCTTAATATGGCAATTTCAAAAGAAGATGTATTAGAATACATCGGTAATTTATCGGTTTTAGAGTTATCAGAGTTAGTGAAAGCGTTTGAAGAAAAATTTGGTGTAAGTGCTGCTCCAACGGTTGTAGCTGGTGCAGTTGCTGGTGGCGGTGCTGGGGCTGCAGCTGAAGAAAAAACAGAATTTGATGTTGTGCTTGTTGATGCGGGTGCAAATAAAATCAATGTTATTAAGGCTGTTAGAGAAATCACTGGTCTTGGCTTAAAAGAAGCTAAAGAAGCAACAGAGAAAACACCAAATACACTTAAAGAAGGCGTAAGCAAAGAAGACGCTGAAAACTTTAAGAAAAAACTTGAAGAAGCGGGTGCAAAAGTAGAAGTAAAATAACTTTTTACCTAACTATTGTAAGCTTTTTAAGCCTATCTTTGTGGCGGAGATTCTATCCGCCTTTGGATAGGCTTTTTTGCATTTTTATAATTTTATAAATATTCTCTCTATTGTATCATATTTCTGTTATGGGGTATGGTAGGCTAGAGAGAGTATTTGGCTCTTAAAAAACTTTGAGATAAAGAGGGTTAATATGGGCAAACGACGACTAACAAACACGAGATTAAGAGTTGATTTTTCAAAAAGCCAAGAAGAGCTTGATGTTCCTAACTTATTAATGCTGCAAAAGGATAGCTATGATTCTTTTTTGTATTCAAACGATAGTAGAGAAAGTGGGATTGAGCGTGTATTAAAGTCTATTTTTCCTATTCAGGATAGTGCTGGTCGTGTTACTTTGGAATATGCTGGCTGTGAGTTTGGTAAGCAGAAATACACTATTGCTGAAACAATGGTAAGAGGCTTAACATATTCTATTCCATTGAAAATTAAGATTCGCCTTGTATTGTGGGATAAAGATGACAAGGGTGAGCAAGTAGGCGTTAAGGATATTAAAGAGCAAACTATTTATGTGCGTGAGATTCCATTAATGACTGATAGGGTGTCTTTCATTATTAATGGGGTTGAGCGAGTTGTGGTAAATCAGCTTCATAGAAGTCCGGGCGTTATCTTTAAGGAAGATGAGTCAAACACTTCAGCAAATAAGCTTATCTATACCGGACAAATTATTCCAAATATGGGTGCTTGGCTATATTTTGAATATGATGCAAAAGACATTATGTATGTAAGAATCAATAAGCGAAGAAAAATGCCTGTTACTATCCTTTTTAGAGCATTAGGCTATAGTAAGCAGCAGATTATTCAAATGCTTTATCCTGTGCTTGATGTGTCTGTGAAAAAGGATAAATTCTATATTCCATTTAATCCAAATGATATTGAGGGAAGCCTTGAGTATGATTTGATAAATGAAAAAGGGCAGGTTGTTTTACCTGCGGGAAAAAGATTCAATAAAAAGCGTATAAGAGATTTAAACGAGCAAAATATCAGCTATGATAAAGTAGAGTTTTCTACAACAAATCTTTTGAATACCTATCTTGCAGAACCAGTCATTGATAGCAAAAGCGGAGAAGTAATACTTGATACACTCTCACCTTTAAATGAAGCGAATATAAAGAAATTAAATGATAATAAGATAACAAAATTTAAGATTATCCATGATACAGCACCGGGTTATGATAACTCTATCATTAACTCATTCCTTGCAGATATGGAAAGCTTGAAAAACATTCGCCAAACGGAAAAAATTGATGATGAGTGTGATTTAGCGGCTATTAGAATCTATAAGGTTATGCGTCCAGCAGAGCCTGTAACAAGGGAAGTAGCACATAAATTTATCGAGCAGTTATTCTTTGATCCTTCGCGTTATGATTTAACAGGCGTTGGTCGTATGAAAATGAATCATAAGCTAAATCTTAAAGTGCCAGATTATGTAAGCGTGCTAACCTATGAAGATATTATTGAAACGGTTAAATATCTTATGCAAGTTCGCAATGGTAAGGGCAGGATTGATGATAGGGATCACTTAGGGAATAGAAGGATTAGGGCTATTGGCGAGTTGCTTGCAAATGAGCTTCATTCAGGGCTTGTTAAAATGCAAAAATCAATCAAAGATAAGCTTACACAACAAACTTCTTTTGAAAATGTAATGCCACATGATTTGATTAGCTCTAAAATGATTACAAGCACGATTATGGAGTTTTTTGCAAGTGGGCAATTATCGCAATTCATGGATCAGACAAATCCGCTATCAGAGATTACGCATAAAAGGCGACTTTCCGCATTAGGCGAGGGCGGTCTGGTAAAAGAGCGTGTAGGCTTTGAAGCAAGAGATGTGCATCCAACGCATTATGGTAGAATCTGTCCTATTGAAACGCCTGAAGGGCAAAATATCGGGCTTATTAATACCCTATCAACTTTTACAAAAGTAAATGATTTAGGCTTTATTGAAGCCCCTTATAAAAAAGTGGTCGATGGAAAAACGACAAATGAAGTAGTCTATCTTACTGCAACACAAGAAGATGGCAAGGTTATAGCCCCTGCAAGCACAAAGCTAGATTCTACAAATAAGATTGTAGAGGGCTTGATTGAAACTCGTTGCGGTGGTGAGATTTCATTGCGTAAAACAGAAGATGTTGAGCTGATAGATTTGAGTGCTAGAATGCTTGTTGGTGTTGCGGCTTCACTCATTCCATTCTTAGAGCATGATGATGCTAACCGCGCTCTTATGGGATCTAACATGCAGCGACAAGCTGTGCCGCTATTAAAGCCAGATGCACCTATTGTTGGGACAGGTATTGAAAGCGTTATTGCTAGAGATTCTTGGGCGGCTATTAAGGCAAAACAAGGTGGTGTCGTAGAAAAAGTAGATGGTAAAAATATCTATATACTTGGCGAAAATGAAAATGGTGCTTATATTGATAGCTATTCAATGCAAAAAAATATGAGAACCAATCAAAACACAAGCTTCACACAACGACCGATTGTAAAAGTAGGCGATAAGATTAAAGCTGGACAGATTATCGCAGATGGTGCGAGTATGGATAGCGGCGAACTTGCATTGGGTAAAAATATCCGCGTTGCTTTCATGCCTTGGTATGGTTATAACTTTGAAGATGCGATTGTTGTAAGTGAGAATATCATTAAAGATGATGCCTTTACTTCAGTGCATATATATGAAAAAGAGATAGAGGCAAGAGAGCTTAAACATGGTATTGAAGAGATTACTGCGGATATTCCAAATGTGCGAGAAGATAGTATCGCCCACCTTGATGAAAGCGGTATTGTAAAGATTGGGACTTATGTAACAGGCGGTATGATTCTAGTTGGTAAGGTAACACCAAAAGGCGATGTAAAGCCAACACCAGAAGAGCGATTATTGCGTGCGATTTTTGGGGAAAAAGCCGGACATGTTGTAAATAAATCTCTTTATTGCCCACAAAGTATGGAAGGCTATGTTGTAGATGTAAAAATCTTTACAAAAAAAGGCTATGAAAAAGATGCAAGAGCAAGACAAGCCTATGAAGATGAAAAGTCTGATTTAGATATTGAGCATCATGAGCGTTTAACAATGCTTAATAAAGAAGAGATGCTTAGAATCTCTTATGTATTATCAAAAGAGCCACTAAGTGCTGAAGCAAAGATTAATGATAAAGTCTTTAAAAAAGGTGAGTGTATCCCTAAAAAAGAATTTGATGATATTAATCGCTTTGCATTAAATACACTTATTAAAAGCTATTCTAAAGAGATTCAGAATCAATATGAACAGATTAAAAATAACTTTTTAGAGCAAAAGCGAGTTTTAGGTGTCGAGCATGAAGAAAAACTTGCGATTTTAGAAAAAGATGATATTTTACCAAATGGCGTTGTAAAGCTTGTAAAAATCTATATTGCAACAAAAAGAAAGCTAAAAGTCGGCGATAAAATGGCGGGGCGACATGGGAATAAAGGTATTGTAAGTAATATTGTCCCAGCAGTTGATATGCCTTATACAAAAGATGGAGAGCCAATTGATATTATCCTTAATCCTTTGGGTGTGCCAAGCCGTATGAATATCGGGCAGATTCTAGAAGTGCATTTAGGATTAATCGGTAAGCGTTTTGGGGAGCAAATAGAAGATGAGTTGAAAAAATCTCAATATGAGTTTAGCACAGAGCTTAAAGCTAAAATGATTGAGATAGCAAAAGCTGTGAATGAAGATGATTCTGTTATTAAGATTCTAGAATCTGCGAGTAAAGATGATTTACTTGCTTATGCGAGAGATTGGAGCAATGGCGTCAAGTTTGCTATTCCAGTATTTGAGGGTATATCGCAAGAAAAGTTCAACAAGCTATTTGAAATGGCTAGAATAGATATGGACGGAAAAACCGAGCTTTATGATGGTAAAACCGGTGAGAAAATCAAAGAGAGAGTTAATGTTGGCTATATGTATATGTTGAAACTTCATCACCTTGTCGATGAAAAAGTGCATGCAAGAAGCACAGGACCTTACTCACTTGTAACACAGCAGCCAGTTGGCGGTAAAGCGCTTTTTGGCGGGCAGCGATTTGGTGAAATGGAAGTATGGGCGCTAGAGGCTTATGGTGCGGCACATACCTTAAAAGAAATGCTTACTATCAAATCTGATGATGTAAATGGTAGAAGAGAGGCGTATGAAGCGATTACAAAAGGCTATCCTATTGGAGATTCTGCAATCCCAGAAACTTTTTATGTTTTAACAAAAGAGTTGCAGTCTTTAGCCCTTGATGTTAATGTATATGGTGAGAATCAAGATGAGCCTTTAGTAATTAGCGAGAAAGAGAAAGATAGACCAAAAGATTTTAGCTCTTTCCAAATAGTCTTAGCAAGTCCAGAGAAAATACGCTCATGGAGTAGAGGTGAAGTAAAAAAACCAGAGACAATTAATTATCGCACGCTAAAACCAGAGAGAGATGGGCTTTTCTGCACGAAAATCTTTGGACCAGTAAGAGATTATGAATGCCATTGTGGTAAGTATAGAAAAGGGCGTTATAAAGATGTGATATGTGAGAAATGTGGCGTAGAGGTTACAACCGCAAAAGTTCGCCGCTCAAGAATGGGGCATATCGAGCTTGTAACGCCAGTAGCACATATTTGGTATGTAAGCTCACTTCCTAGTCGTATCGGCACATTGCTTGGTGTGAAAATGAAAGATTTAGAAAGAGTGCTTTACTATGAAGCCTATATTGTTAAAAATGCAGGTGATGCGTATTATGACAATGAGCTTACAAAAAAGGTTATGAAATATGATGTGCTGAATGAAGAGCAGTTTAAGAATCTGAATGGACGATTTGAGCTTGCAGGATTTGAAGCACAAATGGGCGGTGAAGCGGTTAAGGAATTATTAGAAGAGCTAGATTTAGTGAATCTTTTAGAATCTTTAAAAGCAGATATTGCTGCTACTAATTCTGAAGCAAAAAAGAAAACCTATATTAAGCGTCTAAAGGTTGTGGAAAGCTTTTTACAATCAGGCAATAGACCAGAGTGGATGATGCTTAGCGTATTGCCGGTATTGCCACCAGATTTACGACCTTTAGTAGCCCTTGATGGTGGTAAGTTTGCGGTTAGTGATGTGAATGACTTGTATCGCCGCGTTATTAATCGTAACTTGCGATTAAAGAGATTAATGGAGCTTGATGCACCAGAAATTATCGTGCGTAATGAAAAAAGAATGTTGCAAGAAGCAGTAGATGCCTTATTTGATAATGGCAGAAACTCAAATGCAGTAAAAGGTGCAAATAAGCGACCGCTAAAATCTCTATCAGAGATTATTAAAGGAAAGCAAGGAAGATTCCGTCAGAATCTACTTGGAAAAAGAGTGGATTTCTCAGGCAGAAGCGTTATTGTTGTTGGACCAAATTTACGCATGGATCAATGCGGATTGCCTAAGAATATGGCTATTGAGCTATTTAAGCCGCATTTACTTGCAAAGCTTGAAGAAAAAGGACATGCAAAGACTATTAAAACCGCAAAACAAATGATTGACCAAAAAACAAATGAGGTTTGGGAGTGTTTGCAAGAGATTATTGAGGGCTATCCGGTTATGCTAAATCGTGCGCCGACATTGCATAAGCAATCAATTCAAGCATTCCACCCAAAACTTATTGATGGTAAAGCAATCCAGTTGCACCCGCTTGTGTGTTCTGCATTTAACGCAGACTTTGATGGCGACCAAATGGCGGTGCATGTTCCATTATCAAAAGAAGCCATTGCAGAATGTAAGATTCTCATGCTAAGTTCAGCAAATATTTTGCTACCAGCAAGTGGTAAGCCAGTCGCTGTGCCAAGTCAAGATATGGTTTTAGGGCTTTATTATCTAAGCCTTGAGAAGCCAGATTCTAAAGGTGAGCATAAGCTTTTCTCAAATTTTAATGAAATTGCAATGGCAATGGAATTTGATGAGCTTGATATACACAGCACTATACGCGTAGTGCATGAGCGACATGTAATTACGACTACTGCGGGTAGAATGGTATTGCGTTCTATTTTACCAAGCTTTGTATCGCCACATTTATGGAATCGCGTTTTGAAAAAGAAAGATATATCAAATCTTATTGACTGCGTATATAAAGAAAGCGGTATCGGTGGCACAGCAGTATTCCTTGACAATCTAAAGGATTTAGGATTTAAATATGCGACAAAAGCAGGTATTTCTATTGCCGCAGCAGATATTATTATCCCAGATTCTAAAACTAAAATGATTACAGAATCTAAAGAGCGTGTGCGTGAGATTCAGTCTCAAGCAGAACAAGGTGCTTTAACGATACAAGAGAGATACAATAAAATCATCGATGTTTGGACGGAAACAAATGACAAAATGGCAAAAGAGATGATGGAGATTGTAGAGAAAGATAGGGGCGGATTTAACCCTATTTATATGATGGCAGATTCTGGTGCTAGAGGTAGTGCGACACAGATTAGACAGCTATCTGCGATGCGTGGTCTTATGGCAAAGCCTGATGGTAGCATTATTGAAACGCCTATTATCTCAAACTTTAAAGAGGGCTTGAATGTGCTTGAATACTTTACTTCAACACACGGAGCAAGAAAAGGTCTAGCAGATACAGCGCTTAAAACCGCAAATGCTGGTTACCTTACAAGAAAGCTTATTGATGTCAGTCAAAATGTGAAAATCACAATGGAAGATTGTGGCACACATGAGGGAGTAGAGCTTACTGATATTGCCGTTGGTAATGAGATGATTGAGACATTGCAAGAGCGTATTGTAGGTAGAGTAACCGCTGCTGAAGTGCATGATGGAATCTCAAAAGAAGTGCTAGTGCAAGAGGGCAAACTCATCACAGAAGAGATTGCAGAACAGATTAAAAACGCAGGTGTGCGTGCAGTAAATATCCGCACCCCTATCACATGTAAAGCCCCGCGTGGTATATGTGCGAAATGTTATGGACTAAATCTTGGTGAAGGTAAAATGAGTATCACTGGAGATTCTGTTGGTGTTATTGCTGCACAATCTATTGGTGAGCCCGGAACGCAGCTTACACTACGAACATTCCATGTCGGTGGGACAGCAAGTAGAAGTCAAGAGGAAAATCAAATTGTTGCAAATAAAGAAGGCTTTATCCGCTACTATAATATTAAAACTCATAAAAATAGAGAGGGTAAAAATATCATCGCAAATAGAAGAAATGCTTCTGTATTGCTTGTTGAGCCAAAGATTAAAGCACCTTTTGATGGTGAATTGCAAGTTGAAACCGCACATGATAGAATCATCTTAGTCCTAAAAGGTGCAAAAGAGCAGAAGACTTATGAGTTAGGTAAGGCTGATATTGCAGCCCAAAGGGAATTAGCAGGTGTTATTGGCGAGATTGAGGGTAAAATCTATATCCCGCATGATACAGGCTATAAAGTAAAAGCTGGAGATAGTATCGCAGATGTTATTAAAGATGGTTGGAATGTAGGCAATCGTATCCCTTATGCGAGTGAATTGCATATACAAGATAATGAGCCGGTTTCACAAGATATATATGCAAATGCCGATGGTGTTGTGAAGTATTATCGCCTTGTATCTGATGAGTTAGAGCGATACCATGATGTAAGTGTTGGCATGGTTGTGAAAGAAAAAGGCATTTTTGCAGTGATTGCAGATTCTAATGATAGAGAAGCATGCAGACACTATATCGCAAGAGGCTCAAAGATTGAGACTAAAGATAATGCGGAAGTAACAAAAAAGACACGCATTGCAAATAAAAATAATGATAAAGATGCGGTTGTTGCGTCATGGGATGCTTACAATACACTTGTGATTGCAGAACAAGCTGGAACAATACGCTTTAATGATGTAGTAGCAGGCACAACCGTGATTGAAAAAGAAGATGAAAAAACGCACATTAAATCACTCACAGTCCAAGAGTATATCCCGCAAGGCTATAAACCTGCGATTGTAGTGCTAGATTCTAAAGGCAAAGAGACTACCTATAATCTTGAGCCAAAAAGCGTATTGCTTGTAAATGATGGAGAAAAAGTTGAAGTTGCCGATGTGTTAGCTAAAGTGCCAAAAGCAACTGCAAAATCAAAAGATATTACAGGTGGTTTGCCTCGTGTTTCTGAATTGTTTGAAGCAAGAAAGCCAAAAGATATTGCAGTATTAGCAGAGATTGATGGACATGTAAGCTTTGGTAGGGCAATACGCGGTAAAGAAAGAGTTGTCATTACTGCTGATGATGGCAGACAGACTGAATATCTCATTGATAAGTCAAAGCAGATTCTAGTGCGTGAGGGTGAATTTGTGCATGCAGGTGAAATGCTTAGTGATGGAACGATAAGCAGCCATGATATCTTAAGAATCAATGGTGAAAAAGAGTTGCATAAATATGTTGTAGGTGAAGTGCAACAAGTTTATCGCCGACAAGGTGTTAGCATTGCTGATAAGCATATCGAGGTTATTTTATCTCAAATGCTTCGCTATTTCAAAGTGCTTGATAGCGGAGATACGAAATTCATTGAGGGAGATCTTGTTAGCCGTAGGCATTTCAAAGAAGAGAATGAAAGAATGCTAAAAATGGGCGGTAATCCTGCTATTGCAGAGCCTGTATTGCTTGGTATTACTCGTGCTGCAATCAGTAGCGATTCTATCATTTCAGCAGCTTCTTTCCAAGAAACTACGAAAGTGCTTACAGAGGCAAGTATCTCTGCGAAAAAGGATTTCTTAGAAGACTTGAAAGAAAATGTTGTTTTGGGTCGTATGATTCCAGTAGGAACAGGCTTATATAAGAATAAAAAAGTGATGATTAGACACAATAAGGATAATTCCTAAGTTTAATCTAAACATTTTTTAAGTATAATAGCCAAAAATTTTGTAAATTTTATTATAAGGATGGATGTGTGCCAACGATTAATCAGTTGATTCGCAAGGAAAGAAAAAAGGTTGTCAAAAAGACAAAGTCGCCAGCGTTAGTAGAGTGTCCTCAAAGAAGAGGTGTTTGCACAAGAGTTTATACCACTACACCAAAGAAGCCAAACTCAGCGATTAGAAAAGTAGCTAAAGTGCGACTTACAAGTAAGTTTGAAGTCATTAGTTATATACCGGGTATTGGTCATAACTTACAAGAGCACTCTATCGTGTTAGTGCGTGGTGGTAGGGTAAGAGACTTACCGGGTGTTAAATATCATATTATCCGTGGTGCGCTTGATACTGCAGGTGTTGCAAAGCGATCTGTTTCACGCAGTAAGTATGGTGCTAAAAAAGCAAAAGATGCTAAAAAATAATTTGAAATAAGGAGCAGTGATTCAATGAGAAGAAGAAAAGCCCCCGTTAGAGAAGTTTTGGGCGATCCAATATATGGCAATAAGGTTGTAACAAAGTTTATCAATAAAATGATGTATGATGGTAAAAGAAGCGTAGCAGAAAAGATTATTTACGCAGCTTTTAATAGAATCGAAGAAAAAAGCGGTGAAAAAGGCATTGAAGTCTTTGAAAAAGCATTAGCAAATATCCGTCCGCTTGTGGAAGTAAGAAGCAGAAGAGTGGGTGGGGCAACCTATCAAGTGCCAGTAGAAGTGCGACCAGAAAGACAACAAAGCCTTTCTATCCGTTGGCTTTTAGAAGCTACAAGAAAACGCAATGAACGCACAATGATAGAGCGTTTAGCAAATGAGCTTATGGACGCAGCAAGTGATAAAGGTGCGGCATTTAAGAAAAAAGAAGATGTGCATAAAATGGCAGAAGCAAACAAAGCGTTTGCACATTATCGCTGGTAGTTTAAGGATAATAAATGGCTAGAAAAACCCCTTTAAATAAAATACGCAATATCGGTATTGCCGCACATATTGATGCTGGAAAAACGACAACTTCAGAGAGAATCTTATTCTACACAGGTGTAAGCCATAAGATTGGCGAAGTGCATGATGGTGCTGCGACAATGGACTGGATGGAGCAAGAAAAAGAGAGAGGTATCACTATTACTTCTGCGGCGACTACTTGCTTTTGGAAAGATCATCAAATTAATCTCATCGACACTCCCGGACATGTCGATTTTACAATTGAAGTAGAGAGGTCTATGCGTGTGCTTGATGGTGCTGTGGCTGTGTTTTGTTCTGTCGGTGGTGTGCAGCCCCAAAGTGAAACCGTGTGGCGACAAGCAAATAAATATGGTGTGCCTCGTATGGTATTTGTGAATAAAATGGATAGAATCGGTGCGAATTTCTATAATGTAGAATCACAAATCAAAGAGCGACTAAAGGCTAATCCTGTGCCAATCTGCATTCCTATCGGTGCGGAAGATTCTTTCAAAGGTGTAGTTGATTTAGTATTAATGAAAGCTATCGTGTGGAATGATGAATCTATGGGTGCAAAATACGATGTAGAAGAGATTCCAGCAGATTTAATGGATAAAGCAAATGAATATAGAGAAAAGCTTGTGGAATCTGCAGCCGAGCAAGATGAAGCTTTAATGGAAAAATATCTAGGTGGCGAAGAGCTAAGTGAAGCGGAGATTAAAAAAGGCATTAAAATGGGTTGCCATAATATGAGCCTTATCCCTATGCTTTGTGGTTCAAGCTTTAAAAACAAAGGTGTGCAAACATTGCTTGATGCAGTCGTTGATTATCTCCCCGCACCAACAGAAGTTGCAGAAATTAAGGGCATTGAGCCAAAAACAGAAGAAGAGGTGCTTGTAGAATCTAGCGATGATGGCGAATTTGCAGGACTTGCATTTAAGATTATGACAGACCCTTTTGTTGGACAGCTTACATTCGTGCGTGTATATCGCGGTAAGTTAGAATCTGGTAGCTATGTGTATAACTCTACAAAAGGCAAAAAGGAAAGGGTAGGGCGACTTTTAAAAATGCACTCTAATAAGAGAGAAGATATTAAAGAAGTCTATGCCGGTGAGATTTGTGCTTTTGTTGGTTTAAAAGAGACACTAACTGGAGATACACTTTGTGATGATAAAAAGCCCGTGATTCTAGAGCGTATGGAGTTCCCAGAACCTGTTATACATATCGCAGTTGAGCCAAAGACAAAAGCAGATCAAGAGAAAATGGCAGTAGCGCTTGGTAAGCTTGCAGAAGAAGACCCAAGCTTTAGGGTAAGCACACAGGAAGAAACAGGGCAAACACTTATAGGCGGTATGGGCGAATTGCATCTTGAAATCATTGTGGATAGACTAAAGCGAGAATTCCGCGTTGAAGCAGAAGTTGGACAGCCACAAGTTGCCTTTAGGGAGACTATCCGTAGCAGTGTTACACAAGAATGTAAATATGCGAAGCAGTCAGGTGGTCGTGGGCAATACGGACATGTGCATATTAAGCTAGAGCCAAAAGAAGCAGGCAGTGGTTATGAATTTGTAAATGAGATTAGCGGTGGTGTGATTCCAAAAGAATATATCCCAGCCGTTGATAAGGGTATCCAAGAAGCAATGCAAAATGGTGTGTTAGCAGGCTATCCAGTGGTAGATTGTAAAGTAACGCTTTATGATGGAAGCTACCACGAAGTAGATTCAAGCGAAATGGCATTTAAGATTGCTGGATCTATGGCGTTTAAAGATGCTTGTCGCAAGGCAAATGCGGTATTATTAGAGCCTATGATGAAAGTGGAAGTTGAAGTGCCAGAAGAGTATATGGGCGATGTTATCGGCGATTTAAACCGCAGAAGAGGACAGATTAACTCTATGGACGATAGAATGGGGTTAAAAATCGTTAATGCGTTCGTGCCACTTGCTGAAATGTTTGGCTATTCTACCGATTTGCGTTCAGCTACACAAGGTAGAGGCACTTATACGATGGAATTTGATCACTATGGAGAAGTGCCTAGCAATATCGCTAAAGAAATCATGGATAAACGCAGCAGCTAATCCCGCTTTGCTATCCATTTAGCTTATCATAATTACACTTATAGAATCTAAACTCATAAGTTTAGATTCAATCTCAAAACTTCAAAATTACTATATTATTTTGACTTTCCCATAATTGTTTTTTTTGTTGCGTATAATGTGCAATTTAATGGTGAAAATTTAGCTACAATTAAACCTTATTGCATAAGCGATAATCTACAATTAAAGGTTTTCAAGTTGAAAATTTATCAATAGAATCACATAAAAACCCTTGACAAATCGTTTTTTTTTTTTTGTATTATACGCACATAGCATTATATGCTAAATTTTTTATGAAAGGATTTGTTATGGCGTTGAGAGTATAGGAATATGATAATGTATTATACAAGCAAATCGTGCTAAATAGAGAATTGCTTATGTATAATATAGGATTACACAAAGATGCTTAGTCCTAAAATGGAATCCATGCATATTGAAGTATTGTGTCGAATTGGCATATTTAGATTTCATATAATGGCATGGACTATATTAATTTTTTACTTATCCTATAGTTTTTTAGTTTTTTGAAAAATATTTATATTTTTTTTGTTAATTGGGAAACTTAGGCATGAGTGGTAGTTTTGATATTTTCCAAATGGCATCTATATCTATCGTTGTGCTATGAAATCTTTAGATACACTTCAAAATCATTCAGTTGGTTTCTTTCATGATTTATTATACAGACAATCACTTTAATCTTATTTTTTAGTTTTTAAAAAGCTTAATATCTGATAAATTTAAAGATTTTTCATATATTATTATGAAAATCTACTTCAGGAATTGAATATACGCTGATAATTGTTAAATAAATCTTAATTATAAAATAAAGTAGATTCTAAAGAATGGCGACCCTTGAAGGATTTGAACCTTCGTTACCGCCGTGAAAGGGCGGTATCCTTGGCCTCTAGATGAAAGGGTCATAAAAAGTAAAAAGAATCGATATTGTAGCAAAATCTAATTAATACAAAAAGATAAAGTCTTATGAAATAAATATTGTGAAAGATTTTATTAACGAAGTTTCGGAGTTAAGAATCTGCAACAAAAGTTGCAGATACAAAACAAGAAAAGACATAAAGTCTTGCCCTTGTGCAAACAAAAAGTATTCCAAAAACAATATAGAGTTGAAATTTGGCATAAAGATCATCTATCAAAATTTTAGCACTTAAACAAGCATTCAAAACATAGGTAAGAGCAGAATAAATAAAAAGCAGGGTTGTTGGATAGAATAACTATGCGAGAACTAGATTGCAATATGAAAGATTATCGCGTTGGCTCTTTAAAAAAAGGTGAAACATCTCTTTTAGATTCTGCATGAAATGTTTTACTACACCCAATACAACAAGTTATTTCAGATTCCATTGCTTTTTTGCTACTACTTATCAACGAAAAAAGTCCTTGTGAATAAAGTGTTTTTAACTTTATTAAATGCGTGTTTTCTGTGTAGTTGTTAGAATCTAGGTGTTCTGCCACTTGAGTGTATGCAGGGCTTTGGGGTGCAAAATTTATAGATTCTAGATTCTTGTCATATTGAGTGCGTAAGCACGAAATATCTTTTTTAGTTTCTATGCTAGATTTTTCGCTACGCTCAAAATGACAATTTGTTGTAGAATCTAGATTCTTCGTAGTTCCTGCAAAAAGTTGTGCGAGTAAATGCGTATAGCTTAAGTGCATGATACTGCCCTCAAGCAAAATGATACTTTTACGCATAATCTTATTATCAATGCTTGTTTGAAGTAGGTTAAAAATATCTTGTGTGAGATTAAAAATATCTTGTATTGTGTGTGTATCCTGTGTGAGAATCTCTTGTAAGGCATTACTAAACGCAGTGAGTGAATCTAGCATTTCGTTTGTATTTAATGTGAGTTTATAGGGGGTAAAATTCTCTTTAAAATGCTTCAGTTCTCTTTCTTTATCAATAGGCTTTAGCATGAAGTCATCTTCATTTAGGGCTATTGTATGCTGAAAACGCATACCATATCCTAGATTAATCACGCTATTTGGCTTGTATAGCTTTATTGCCTCTTCGATATTTTTCGCACTCAAATAGAATAAATCATTGCTAAATACACGCAAATTTTTATTATTCTCCACTTGAAAGCAATCTTTTGGAATCTCTGTATTTTCATCGCCATAAAAGCTATGTTTGGCGTGTTTGCTATACCCATCTATATAACCACAATCTATACCGCACAATATCACATCACTCCCAAGCAAACTTGCGATACTAACCCCTGCATTACCAACAAAAGGTGCGCTAAACTCTAGCGGAATATATGTAGAATCTAAATACGCACTACTGCTACCACCGCGTAAAAATCCATATTTTTCTTTTGCTAAATTACATGCTTTTGTGTCCGTAGTCTGTGCGAATATTAGCGGAATATCTCCTAAATTTGCTTCCTGTAAAACTTCTGCTAGATAAGGCACTCGCTCAATCTCTAGCTGAAAATCAGGTCGTATGCCATGATGTCGCAAAACCTTTAAAGCTGTCCCACAACTAAGCAAAATCATAGAATCTTTATAAGCTTTCAAAAAATCAATACATAAATCAAGACTAGCCCCATTGCCTATAACACAAATTGGGGCATTTACTCGCTTTGGTCGCATGCTTAAAAGCCTAGAATCCGCTAGATTCAAACACGCATTTTTTAAGCCTATAAGCTCATCTTCAAAGCTACCCCAACCACGCATAATAGCCTTTTTCTCTTTATAAATGAAGTCTTTAAGCAGGGCTACATTATCAGTTGTATAATGCGTTAAACTCAAACTTAAAAAATTATTTGTTAGCTTTTTTGCATGTAAAAACGCACTCACAAGTTCAAATGATATATCCTTTATAATGATAAAGCAAGAGTTCTTTCCAACATGCTGAAATAGCCTATCATAATCGATAAAATAGAGTGAAATGCGGAATAAATCAATATGTTCTTCATAAATCATTAAGGAATAAAAGTGATAGTCTTTCTCTAGCAATTCTTGTAAAAACATGCCGCCCATAAGCCCATAGATATTTGTTTGTGGCAGGAATTTAGAATTACAAAAAGATTCTATTAGATTTTCATAGAGTGTGAGATTGCTTTGTGTTTGTATCGAATCTTGTTGTGTGGTTTTAGAATCTTTTGCGAGATTTAGATTCTGTGTATTGTCATTTTTGCAAGTATGGGTAAAATCTTCACTCGTGCGAGTGTGTAAGCATGAAATATCTTTATTGGATTTCATGTTAGATACTTCGCCTAAAGGCTTAGTATGACAAGTGGTTGTTTTAGATTCTAGATTCTCCACCAAATCTTGGTGGGTGCAGGGTTTAGGGTGCATTTTTATAGAATCTAGATTCTGTTTTAATGTTTTGTTGGATATTTCGCTTCGCTCGATATGGCAAATTTTAGATTTTAATATAGAATCTTGCTTTTCATTACAATATGACTGAAAATTCGCATTAGATTCAAGTGGCGTAGATTCTAAACTTTGAGATGTTTTGCTACACTCAACATGACAAGCCATAGATTCCACTCCCATTTTTACACTCTCTCTTAATAAATCATTGCAAAGCTTACCTGTGATATTTAGCTTCTCTTCATTTATAAAATGTGCGTTTGGAGTTAATACATGATTACTAAAGAGTTCCCATTGTGGATTTTTCATAGGATTTTTAGCAAGTTCTTTATGTGTGTCTTGCATACTTGTTTTATGCGTAGGGGCGTTTTTATCATTTGTGCTTTTTATAAGCGGATATTGCATAGTTTGCGTTGGGATATGGATTACATTATATCCATACGAGTCAATATGTAGGTTATAAAGCGTTGGGGCTTTGCTTAGGGCGTGAAAAAGTTTTGGATTGAGAGTTTTAAAAAACTCCATGTTTTTATAGTAGTTTATTTGTAGCTGCTTTTCATTGAGATTATCTTGTGTTTGCACGAGTATCCTTACTCATCTTCTGGCTTGAAAAATCTATAGAATCCATTCGCATAATTTACCTGTTTAGCCCTAGATAGAGAGAGGCTGCCCTCTTCTATATCTTTAGTTATCGTGCTACCTGCACCAATCAGCACATTATCGGCGATATTTATCGGGGCTACAAGCTGACAATCACTGCCTACAAAGACATTTTTACCAATATGTGTTTTATGCTTTTTCTTGCCATCATAATTGCAGGTAATCACACCTGCCCCAATATTGCTCCCATCTCCTATCACGCAATCGCCAAGATAGCTTAAATGCCCCGCTTTCACTCCATCTAAATTCGCATTTTTACATTCCACAAAGTTGCCAATATGAGAATCTTTTATATGTGAGTTTGGTCGTATGTGTGCGTGCGGTCCTATATCACTTTCTATAATCTCACTTTCTTCCACTACGCTATGGGCTTTTATATGGCTATCTTTGATATAGCTTTTACCTGTTATTCTCACGCCATTTTCAAGCACACATTCCCCCTCAAAGCATACGCTAGATTCTATATAAATGCTCTCTGGTATCTGCATGATAACGCCTTGTTCCATTGCCCTTTCTCTTAGCCTTGTTAAGAGTATCTGCTCTGCTTGTGAAAGGTGAAGTTTTGTATTTATCCCAAGCATATTTTTTTCACAACATATAAAGGCAAAAATGTCTTTAGAATCTTTATTTGCGAGTTCTATAACCTGTGTGAGATAGTATTCATTTTGTGCGTTATTAGAATCTAGCTTTGATACATACTCTTGTAAAATCTCTTTAGTAAAGCAGTAAATCCCTGCATTTACGATATTAATCTCTTTTTGTTCTGTATTGCAATCTTTCTCTTCGATAATGCCCTTTATGGCAAATGCTTGTTTTAAATCCTTGTCTTTTTTGATAATCCTGCCATAACCATAAGGATTTTTTGTCTCAAACGCACAAAGATTTATAGAGCCAGCCCCATTTACTAGCATTTCTAAATCACTGCTTGAGATTAGAGGCGTATCACCGCTAAGGATTAGCACCTTTTCACCTTTTATATCGATTAATTGCTTATTTTCTTTCATCAAAGCCCCCCCAGTGCCCGGATACTTATCATGCAACTGCGTGTGAAAAGTAATCTTATCAGCGATATGCCATGCGTATTTTTCCTGTAAAAACGCTTGTATTCTCTCTTTTTGATTATATAGCACGACATGCACATCAGAGCTTATCTCTAATGCGGTATCAATCACATATTCAATCATGCTTTTACCGCATAGCTTATGCAAAACCTTTGGTGTATTTGACTTCATTCGTGTGCCAAACCCAGCCGCTAAAATCACCACTGATACCATATTTTTCCTTTTATAGCTTAGATTCTATTTGATACATACAAGGCTAAAATTATACATTATTTAGAGCATATTTCTTTTAAATAGTTAATTGATTCTTCAATGCTTTTGGGTCTACTAAGATCGTCTATTTCTTTGTCTGTTAAGACTTTATCATCAAAGCATTTGCCACTTATAATCTCGCCATTCTCACCTTTAAATAAGGCTAGTAGTTTTCCATCTTCTGTGTAGAATCTCGTATCCCCATGAAACAAGTTGTTTAAAAATGGTATTTCTGCCATAAGCTTCCCATTCTCATAATACCACTTTTCTATGCCTTCTGCTTTGTTATTTTTGTATGGTATTTCTCTCCAAAGATTCCCATTTTCATAATACCACTTTTCTATGCCTTCTGCTTTGCCATTTTTGTATGGTGTTTCCCAATAAATTTTCCCATTTGAATGATATTCTTTTTCTATACCTTCTCTTTTGTCATTTTTATATGGTATTTCAGTTTTAAGTTCCCCATTCTCATAATACCATTTTTCTATGCCTTCTCTTCCACCATTTTTAAATGGTGTTTCTATATGAAGATTCCCATTTTCATAATACTCTTTTTCCATACCCTCGAATTCACCATTTTTATATGGTGTTTCTTTTATAAGTTTCCCATTTAAATCATATTTTTTTTCTACACAACCTCTTATTATGTCTTCTTCGGTTTTACATTCTTTTAACATGGTTGTATCTACACTATGAAATGAGAGAAAACCTATAAACACACTTTTTAGCAACATAACTGCCCCTTTTAAATTAAGATAAAGATTCTGTATTTTACAAAAACTCTTTTAGATTAAAGCCATAAAAATTCTAAGATTAGAATCTAGCAAGTGTTAAGACTTTAAAATCATAAATTATTTAGAATCACTTTTAAGGCATATTTTTTGTAGATATTTATATGCTTCTTCATCGCTAGTATTGCTAATCTCTGCTAAATCTTTATTTGTTAGGGCTTTATCATTAAAGCATTTACCGCTTATAAACTCGCCATTCTCAACTTTAAGCAAAGCTAGTAGTTTTTTATCTGTTGTATAGAATCTTGTGTCCCCTTGAGGCATATCGTTTAAAAATGACATCTCTATGTGTAAATTCCCCATTTTATCATACCCTTTTGCTATACCTTCTACCTTACCATTTTTATATGGTGTTTCTACCCAAATATTCCCATTTTGATAATATTGTCTCTCTGCACAACCGCTTATTTTGTCTGCGTGATTTTCGCATTCTTTTAACATGGTTGTATCTACACTATGAAATGAGAGAAAACCTATAAACACACTTTTTAGCAACATAATTGTCCTTTAAATTAAGATAAAGATTCTGTATTTTACAAAAATTCTTTTAGATTAAAGTCTAAAAGATTCTAAGATTAGAATCTAGTAAGTGTTAAGATAGTTTTAAAATCATAAATTATTTAGAATCACTTTTAAGGCATATTTCTTTTAAATAGTTAATTGCTTTGCCAGCATTATAAAATCTACCAATCTCTTCTAAATCTTTATTTGTTGGGGATTTATTATTAGAGCATTTGCCATCTATAATCTTGCCATTCTCGGCTTTAAGCAAAGCAAGTAGCTCTCCATCTTCTGTGTAGTATTTTAAATTGCCATGTGCTTCATCATTTTTATGTGGTATTTCACTTGCTAGATTCCCACTCCCATAATACCATTTTTCTATGCCCTCTATTTTGCCATTTTTATATGGTGTTTCACTCGCTAGACTCCCATTCTCATAATACCACTTTGCCATGCCTTCTTTTTTGCCATTTTTATATGGTGTTTCTACTCCTAGATTCCCATTCTCATAATACGACTTTACCATGCCGTCCTTTTCACCATTTTTATATGGCGTTTCTATCCAAAGATTCCCATTTGAATAATATTCTTTTTCTATACCTTCTTTTTCACCATTTTTATATGGTATTTCAATCTTTAGATTCCCATTTTCATCATACCGCTTTTCTATGCCTTCTATTTCACCATTTTTAAATGGTGCTTTTCTCCAAAGATTCCCATTCTTATAATACACTTTGGCTATGCCTTCTACTTTACCATTTTGATATGGTGTTTCACCCATAAGTTTGCCACTTTCATAATATGTTTTTGCTATACCATTTGCTTCATTATTTTTGTATGGTGTCTCACGCCTAAAATTCCCATTTGAATAATATGCCCTCTCTACACAACCGCTTATTTTGTCTTCTTCATTTTTACATTCTTTTAGTGTATCTGCATATAAAATAGAAAGTGATAAAAATCCTATAAACACACTTTTTAGTAACATATTTGTCCTTTTAAATTAAGATAAAGATTCTGTATTTTACAAAAACTATTTTAGATTAAAACCATAAAGATTCTAAGATTAGAATCTAGTAAGTGTTAAGACTTTAAAATCAAGGGTTATTTAGAATCACTCTCTTTAAGGCATATTTTTTGTAAATAGTTAATTGCTTTTTCAATGTCGTTAATATCAATCTCGTCTATTTCTTTGTCTGTCAAGACTTTATCATTAAAGCATTTACCGCTTGTAATCTTGCCATTCTCAGCTTTAACTAAGGCTAGTAGCTTTTTATCTTCTGTGTAGTATGTCATATCTCCATGAAACAAGTTGTTTAAATGTGGTATTTCTGCCATAAGATTCCCATTCTTATAATACCACTTTACTATACCTTCTCTTTTGTTATTTTTATATGGTGTTTCTGTCGCAAGATTCCCATTTTCATAATACCTTTTTACTATACCATCGAATCTACCATTTTTATATGGCGTTTCTCTCCAAAGATTCCCATTTTCATAATACTCTTTTACTATACCATCGTATTTACCATTTTTAAATGGTGCTTCTCTCTCTAGATTCCCATTTTCATAATATTGCTTTGTTAAGCCTTCTCTTTTGTTATTTTTATATGGTATTTCAAACTCTAGATTCCCATTTTCATAATATTGCTTTGTTAAGCCTTCGAATTTATCATTTTTATATGGTATTTCAGCCCGAAGCTTCCCATTCTCATCATACAACTTTTCTATACCTTCTCTTTTGTCATTCTTATATGGTGTTTCACTTGCTAGCTTCCCTTTCTCATAATACTCTTTTGCTATGCCATCTACTTTGCCATTTTTATATGGTGTTTCTATCCAAAGATCCACATTTGAATCATACTCTTTTACTACACAACCGCTTATTTTGTCTGCGTGATTTTCGCATTCTTTTAACATGGTTGTATCTACACTATGAAATGAGAGAAAACCTATAAACACACTTTTTAGCAACATAACTGCCCTTTTAAATTAAGATAAAGATTCTGTATTTTACAAAAACTCTTTTAGATTAAAGCCATAAAAATTCTAAGATTAGAATCTAGCAAGTGTTACAATAGCTTTAAAATCAAAGATTATTTAGAATCACTTTTAAGGCATATTTTTTGTAAATAGTTAATTGCTTTGCCAGCACTATAAAATCTACCAATCTCTTCTAAATCTTTATTTGTTGGGGCTTTATTATTAGAGCATTTACCGCTTGTAATCTTGCCATTCTCGGCTTTAAGCAAAGCAAGTAGCTCTTCCATCTTCTGTGTAGTATTTTAAATTGCCATGTGCTTCATCATTTTTATGTGGTATTTCACTTGCTAGACTCCCACTCTCATGATACCACTTTGCCATGCCTTCTCTTTCGCCATTTTGATATGGTGTTTCTATCCAAAGATTCCTATTTGAAAAATATTCTCTCTCTACACAACCGCTTATTTTATCCGCTTCGGTTTTGCATTCTTTTAGTGTATCTGCATATAAAGTAGAATTAGAATCACTCTCTTTAAGGCATATTTCTTGTAGATATTTATATGCTTTTTCATAGCTAGCCTTGTTCATCTCTGCTAAATCTTTATTTGTTAGGGCTTTATTATTAAAGCATTTACCGCTTGTAATCCTGCCATTCTCAGCTTTAACTAAGGCTAGTAGCTTTTTATCTTCTGTGTAGAGTTTTATATCCCCATGCAATATATCATTTAAAACTGATGCTTCTAACGCCAAGTTTCCATTTTCATAATGATACCATTTTTCTATACCTTCTCTTTTGTTATTTTTATATGGTGTTTCTATCCAAAGCTTCCCATTCTCATAATACCATTTTTCTATACCTTCTTGTTTGTCATTTTTATATGGTGTTTCAATCTCTAGATTCCCATTTTCATAATACTCTTTTACTACACAACCGCTTATTTTATCCGCTTCGCTTTTACACTCTTTTAGTGTCTCTGCATGTAAAATAGAAAATGAAAACAAAGCTATAAACGCATTTTTTAGTAACATATTTGTCCTTTAAAATTAAGATAAAGATTCTGTATTTTACAAAAACTCTTTTAGATTAAAGCCTTAAAGATTCTAAGATTAGAATCTGGCTTTTTCTAAATCAGCATAAATTCTAAGAGAGATATTTTGCATACGATCAAATTATGATAATCATTAGATTCTAATCCTATTGTGTTCCAAAGCCATAAAGGTGTAGAACTAACCACCAAATCTTAATGTAGATTCTAATAATATCATATAGATTAACTCATGAATTAGGGCTTCTATAACACAAACACAGCTTTTTGCTTTTATAGAATCTTAGAAGAAAAATCCAATCATTTAGCATTATATATTCTCCATGATATGGAGTAATTAAAGAGTTCTCGATACAGATTCTCAAAGTCTTTATTATCTTGCAGCAGAAAGCTTTCATCTAATGCATGTAAGCCAAAGGCTTTTTTAGAATCTGTGTTTATCTCTTTATCTTTCCATAGATACCCAACCCCTGCTTGTGTAGGATAAATCCCATTATCATCAATCCATACTGATCTATTGAATCCAAACTCATATTGCTTATTATCCACCTTGCCTAGCATATTGCGTCCGCCCACACTCATATATGTCGCATTTGATAGGCTCAAAGCATAGAGTGTAGGCAGTATGTCTTTGTGCGAACCCACACGAGATGGATTATAATGCAGGTTTATTTGATAGGCTTGTGGGATATAGATATAAAAAGGCACACTGAAGTTTAGGGCTTTATCCGTGTTTGGATTTGGTCCAAGATTTCTTAAGCGATGATCGCCTGTTGCACTTATAATTGTATTTTTTGCGAGATTTGATTGCTTGATTCTATCCATAAAATCCCCAAAGGCATTATTAGCATATTGATATAGTTTTATCGGCAATATGAGATTGTCTTGCTCTTTTTGTGTTAGTTTATCTGCCAATTCGCTAGGAAATGAAAGTGGCATAGGCGAAAAAGTGTGCGGTAATAGATGAGGCGGATGATTGCTTGTGGTAAGGATAGCAATAAAGGTTGGCTTTGTAGCACTACTTAGAATCTCAAACGCAAGTCTATATACATACTCATCAGGCACACCCCATGAGTTAGAATCTTGCTTACTTTCTGGATACTTCTCCATCAGCGTAAGGGCATCATAGACTTTATGCGCCCCTTGTGTCTTTGTGTAGTCTTCTAGTCCCTGCCACTGCCCATAGCCCGAAGTGATATAAAAGACTTCGTATCCAGAATCTGCATATATTGAGAATGGATTGTAGGGAAGCTTTATATTCTTATATGAACCAAGCGTGATTTGCTCATTTGGACTCTCAAAGAAAAGGGCTACAAATGATGGGGCTGTGCCATCTGCAGCACTCAAAAAGCGATAAAATACAAAATCACTCCCAAAATGCTTTCTTAAACTCCCAAGCAAATCATTTGTATCCTTTCTATCATGCACTAATGCATTTATACCAAAGCTCTCCATAACATTTAAGACAACATGCGGTGGGTTATCTTTTAGAAAGTTAGAATCTGCTGTGGTATGAAAAAGTGGGAAAAGTCTCTCTTGCAATTCCTTGCCTCTTTCGATATTTGGCTCTTCAAAGGTCGCATTATTTCTATAATCTTTTAACGCCCATTCAAATGCCATAAGTGGATTTGTGGCGATATGATTAAAAATAGGTAATGTAGAAATATGAAAATTATCTGCTTTTATAGGGAAAGTCCCTAAAGTCCCACGCGCTGCGATGATAAGTAGAATAATTAAGCAAAAATGAATAGTCCCATAAATAAAAAGCTTGATAGCATTAAATGTGGTGTTTAGTCTTTCTTTTATTGCATTGTATCTTAATGGAATCTTGTAGGCAAAAAGGGTGATTATCCCGCACAGCAAAGACATTAAGATCCCCCACACAAGCGGATAGTCATGCCACATAATAGAGAGAACGGCTAAAGTATCATCATCTTTTAATCCAAAAATGAAAATATCAATCTTATTGCCATAGGTTTGGAAGTAATAGAAATTTACAAAGGCTGCCACCATAAAAATAAAGCCAAGTAAAAATGCGTAAAATGAAAAGAAAAAGCGACTAAAAGAAGAGAAAAAAGAGTTTAAAGCTACAAAGACTCTAGAGGTTACCCCCCCCCCCGCTTAATTTCACAGATATTTTAAGAATAGATTCTATAATAAAAGCAATAAGTTTTAGTCCAACAAAAACAAGCATCGCAATGCCAATACTACGCATATCAAGCTTAAAGCCCATAATCCACATTGCATAAAAATCTTTATGCGTAAAGAGTTCTTCGGGGATAAAATGTGCCACCATAATAGCCCTAGCAGAAGAACAAATTATAAGCAAAATTATAATAAACAATAATGTTTGAAAAAGTGTAGTGTAGCTTAGTGTTTTTGTAGTTGTGTTTGTCATGAAAATCCTTGTAAATTAAATATGCGTGAGACTTGCAAGGCTTTTTATTGTTTGTAGATATAGGCATTTAGCGGAAAGCACTAAATTTAACCCTGCAAAATCTTTGTAGATTATGAGAGATGTTAGGTAAAATCTCTCTAATTAGAATCCATGTTGCACTCAATATAACATTTATTAAAATCTAAAAGACTCTAGACTAAGAGAAATTTATAGGGAAAGATAAGAGACATAATCTTTTGATTACACAAATGTATGGCTAGAGTGGTTAGCCAAAAGGATAGCCAACTACTACCTTACTTTGTCTCTTCAAGCTTACGCAATGCCCCAGCAATCATAGAAGTATCACTTGAAGCGTCTTCAAGCAGTTTTTTAGCTTGTTCTAGTGCCTTTGATAGCTTACTATCACCACCACGAACGCACACTGCACCATCGGCTAATACGCTTACTTTATTATTGCTAATGGAAACATGCCCCCAGTTTATTGCTACAAGATCATGACCTGATTCTGAACGAATGTCAATCACGCCTGTTTGTAAAAGCGCTAACATATCGCAATGTCCGGGCAGAACGCCAAACTCGCCCTCTTTACCCGGCAAATAGACAGAATTTACCTTGCCATTAAAAATCTCACCATAAGGAGTAACAATATCGAGTTGAAAATCTTGCATGAATGCTCCTTATTATTTTGCTTGTTTCATATCCTCTGCTTTTTGAAGCACTTCTTGGATATTGCCAACCATATAAAACGCATTTTCTGGTATATGATCGTATTTGCCCTCTAAAATGCCTTTAAAGCCCTCAAGCGTTTCTTGTAAGCTTACATATTTGCCCGGACTGCCTGTAAATACTTCAGCAACAAAGAATGGTTGAGATAGGAATTTCTCAATCTTTCTTGCTCTCTCCACAGTTCGTTTATCTTCTTCTGATAGCTCATCCATACCAAGCAATGCGATAATATCTTGCAAATCTTTATACTTTTGCAACACCTGCTGAATACCTGTTGCAATCTTATAATGCTCTTCGCCAACAACTTGTGGATCAAGGATTCTAGAGCTAGAATCAAGTGGATCCACAGCTGGATAAATACCCTTTTCAGCGATCTTTCTATTAAGAACGGTTTTAGCATCAAGATGAGAGAAAACAGACGCAGGTGCTGGGTCAGTAAGGTCATCTGCTGGGACATAAACAGCCTGCACTGAAGTAATAGAGCCATTCTTTGTTGAAGTGATACGCTCTTGTAATTTACCCATTTCACTTGCAAGTGTAGGCTGATAACCAACCGCAGATGGAATCCTGCCTAAAAGGGCTGACATTTCCGCACCTGATTGTGCGTAACGGAAGATATTGTCGATAAACATCAACACATCAAGCCCTTTTTCATCTCTAAAGTATTCTGCCATTGTTAAACCTGTGAAAGCGATTCTATTTCTTGCGCCCGGTGGTTCATTCATCTGTCCGTAGCAAAGGGCAACTTTGTCTAAAACACCACTTTCTTTCATTTCGTGGTAAAGGTCGTTTCCTTCCCTTGTTCTTTCGCCAACACCTGCAAATACAGAGTAACCACTATGCTTATATGCAACATTATGTATAAGCTCCATAATAACAACGGTTTTACCAACACCAGCACCACCAAATAGTCCAACTTTACCACCTTTTGAGTATGGGGCAAGCAAATCAACAACCTTAATACCTGTTTCAAACATTTCTGTTTTTGTGCTTTGATTATCAAAGCTTGGAGATTCTCTGTGGATAGGCCATTTTACCGCTGCCTTAACCGGCTCACCATCATCAACAACTTCGCCAATAACATTAAAGATTCTACCTAATACTTCTTCGCCAACTGGGACTTCAATCATCGCACCACGCGCTTTAACTTCTTGTCCTCTTGTAAGCCCTTCTGTCATATCCATAGCGATTGTTCTTACGACATTATCGCCCAAGTGTGCCGCTACTTCTAATACAAGCTGCTTTTCTTCAGAATCAAACTTGTAATTTACATCAAGTGCCTCATTAATTTCTGGCAAATAATTTTCAAACTCAACATCAACAACAGGTCCCATGACTTGTGTGATTTTACCTACTTTATTCATATTTAAAGCTCCTTTCACATATTTACTTCATGGCTTCTACGCCAGCATTAATCTCAACTAATTCTGTTGTAATCGCTTCTTGTCGTGCTTTATTGTAAGAAATAGTCAGCGTTTTTACTAACTCAGTAGCATTATTTGTCGCCGCATCCATTGCTTGCATTCTTGCACTATGCTCTGCCGCTAGAGAATCTACAAGCGCATAATACATATTATATTCTACATACTTTTTTGCTAACTCATCTAGAATCATATTCTCTTCATCTTCGGGCGAAATGTTTAAAACGCTAGACATCTCGCTATCTTGTTGCAAGGCGTCTTTATCCGGCACAAGTGGCAGAATCTTCACACTTTTCAATTCTTGTGAGATCAGATTCTTAAATCCATTATGCACGATAATAACTTCGTCTGTTTTACCTGCTAAGAAATCATCGACAACCGCACCAATAAAGCTACTTGATTTTTCGTAATCCGGTGAAGCACTCAAATCCGCTACACTAGCTTCTAAAGGAATGTTGTTGAATGCAAAAAACGCATTACCCTTTTTGCCAACACAGCGAAATCTTACTCGTATCTTTTTCTTTTCATACTCATCTCTTAAGTGTAAAACTTCTTTCATGGTGATACTATTAAAGCCACCACACAAGCCTTTATCCGCAGTTACAAATACAATATCTACGATTTTTACATCATGAGATTCTGTATTGTTGAAGAATTTGCTATCAATATTTGTTAAACCACTTCGTTTAATACGCAACATCATGTCGTAAAAAACTTCATTTAACTTATCCGCAAATGCCCTAGCCCTTCTTGCCATCTCTTCAGCTTTTTTAAGCTTTGAGGTCGAGACTAGCTTCATAGCACGCGTAGTTTTCTTAGTGTTATTTACGCTTGATATTTTTTTCCTAATTTCTTTTAGTCCATTTGCCATAAGTATGCCTTATTAAATCGCAAAACTTGTTCTAAACTCACTTAATGCCTTGTTAAGCAAAGATTCTATCTCTTTATCTAGCGCTTTTTTAGAGCTTATATCTTCAAAAATGCTTGGATATTTTGCTTCAATAAATGGATAAAGCTGTCTTTCAAACTCAACAACCTTATTTGCAGGAATATCATCTAAGAATCCTTTCGCACCGGCATAAATGATAGTTACTTGTCGCTCAATTGGCAGTGGGCTATATGGTCCCTGCTTTAAGACTTCCACCATTTTTTGCCCTCTCTCAAGCTGTCTTCTGCTTGACTCATCAAGGTCTGAAGCAAATTGTGCGAATGCTTGTAGCTCCCTAAATTGTGCAAGGTCAAGTCGTAATGTCCCGGCAACTTGTTTTGTTGCCTTAATCTGCGCAGCACCACCAACACGCGATACAGATAAACCAACATTGATCGCAGGGCGAATACCAGAGTTAAATAAATCTGTCTCAAGGAATATCTGTCCATCTGTAATTGAAATAACATTTGTAGGAATGTAGGCTGAAACATCGCCTGCTTGTGTTTCAATGATAGGCAATGCAGTCAAAGATCCAGCACCAAGCTCATCACTCAATTTAGCCGCACGCTCAAGCAAACGAGAGTGGATATAGAAAACATCACCCGGAAAAGCTTCTCTTCCCGGAGGTCTTCTTAGAATAAGGCTCATTTCACGATAAGCAACAGCATGTTTTGTAAGATCATCATAGATAATAAGTGCATGTTTGCCATTATCTCTAAAATACTCCCCGATTGTAACACCAGAGTAAGGTGCAAGATATTGCATAGCTGCACTTGAACTCGCAGAAGCATTCACTACAACCGTGTATTCCATAGCACCATGCTCTTCAAGCTTACGCACAACTTGTGCCACCGTAGATTCTTTTTGTCCTATGGCAACATAGATACAATAAACACCTTGCCCTTTTTGATTGATAATCGCATCGATAGCAACGGTCGTTTTCCCAGTTTGTCTATCACCAATGATAAGTTCTCTTTGTCCCCTACCGATAGGCACAAGTGCATCAATAGCTTTAATACCTGTTTGCAGTGGCTCATGCACACTTTTTCGCTGCATAATGCCGGGAGCTTTTTGCTCGATAAAACGATATTCATTTGATTCTATCGCACCTTTGCCATCAAGTGGCTCACCAACGGTATTTACAACGCGACCTATCACGCTTTCTCCAACCGGAATCTTCATAAGGCGATTTAGTCGCTTAACAGTTGTACCTTCTTTAATACCTTTTCCATTACCAAGCACAACAACACCAACACTGCCTTCTTCAAGGTTAAGCGCTAGTCCCTTTTCACCTGTGTCAAACTCGACCATCTCATACGACATAACATCGTTTAAGCCATATACCTTAGCAACACCATCAGCGTAACTCGTAACCTTGCCAACTTGACTAATATCAACCTGCAGGTCAAACTGCTCAATCTTTTCGCGGATAATAGAGCTTATTTCTTCGGGTTTCAATTTTGCGGTAACCATGTGTCTCCTTCTATTAGATTGCTTTTAAAATAAAGTCTTGTAATTCTTGCGTGAATTTATGTTTTAAGAACGCAACTTCAATGCCCAACTCTGTAACCTCAAGCTTAATGCCATCTAGAGTGGGATCAATGCTTTGGGTAACTTTTAGTGTCGTGCCTAGTTTCCTGCCAAGCTTATCCTGAATGTTGAGCAGAGAATCTTGACCTAATTCTTGTTTCACATAAAGTGTAGCTTGATACACATTAAGGCGACTATCAATAATTTTTTTAAGCTCAAGTGCTACAAAAGGTAGCAAATAGATTCTGTCGTTTTTAACAAGAATTGTTAAAAGCTTTTCAGCATAAGGGTTCGCTGTAATATCAACAAGAGATTTTAGAAATGCAAGCTTACTCGTGTTGTCAATAATAGGCGACATGACAATATCTCTAAATTTGCTTATAGCAAACATTTTATTTATCTCTGCGTATGTGTTATATACCTGCGTAATATTTTCGGCATTGCAAACACTAGCTAATGCTTTGGCGTATTTTTTTGCTATAACATGTTCTTGCATTTACACCACCTTCTTTTCTAGGATTCCAACATAATCTTTGGATTCAAGTTTTAAGGCTTGGCTTACAAATGCTTCCTGTAAGATCTCTGCAACAAGCTGCTTTTGTAGCATTTTTTCTTGAAATTCCATTGCTTCTTCATTTGCTTTTAATAGATTTGCAATTTGTTCTTTCGTTTTCTCTTCAATACGCAATACAGACGCATTTGCTTCTTTTTTGGCAGTAGCAATTATTTCTGCCGCTTGCTCTTTTGCTTCTTTCAATCGCTGTTGTGCTTTTTCTTTCTTTGCTCTTATCTCATTTACTTTTTCTTGTGTCTGTGAAAGCTTATTTGCGATGCCTTTTGTGCGTTCTTGCAACATGGACTTAAGCCTATCTGCAAGTAAATACCACATTAATGCCACAAAAATAACAAAGTTTATCAATCTTTCTAGAATGTCAGTTTTTGAAATATCCATCACATGAGCTTCGCCACTTGCATAGGATATGCTACATAGCACAAAGCACATGAAAGCCATATATATGTATCGCATACTTATCCCTTTATACACTAACTTTAAATATGTTTAATCTTTGCAGCAAGTAAAGATTCTATATCACCTATATTTGCACGCAATTCATTTTTCATAGAATCCTTGCTTTCCTGCAATTTTGCCATGAAAGCATCCATTTTCTCTCGGTTTTCATTTTGCATACGCTCTATTTTTGCACCTGCACTCTTTTTCGCCTCTTCAACTTGCTCTTCCTTAGCTGTAAAAGCCTGTGTCTTCGCATGAGATAAAATCTCATGAATCTCGTTTTCTATGCGTTGAAGTTCATTATCTTCACGCGTTACAATCTCTAAATCACTTGTAACTTTCTGTTCTCTTTGGTCCATATAGGCAAAAAGTGGCTGGAATACAAACTTATTGAGCATAAACATTGTAACCATAAACACTATAAACACGACAAGCATGACCTGTGGATTTGGCATAATCTCCATATTTTTCCCTTTTTACTTGTTTGCTTGGCAACTTTGCGATTATATTTTAAAAAACTAAGTCGCTATTGTAGCAAATTTCTAGCTAAGTTACAATACTAAAAGCTTAAAAAACGCATAATTTGAAAATAAAATTGCAAAAAATTGTAAGTTTAGGGTATAAAATAAACAAAATTTATACTTATATGGAATCCATAAAGAAGTGCGAATAATATCTTATGGAATCTGGAATCGCATGTATTAAGCCATGCTTGTAATATTAGAATCTTATTATGTTGAGGGCTAAATAAAAACCTTTTTTAAGTCTCTGCTAAAAGTTTTGCTATGCTACTATGCCTAGCATTATATAATTACTGAAATCTAGGCTCCAAATTACTAGCAATCGCTCAATCGCTTCAAACAAACATGCTTTATGCTTTTGTGAGAAAAGATATAACGATATTTCTCTTTGTGCCGCCAAAATTTACCATAGCAGTTGAGTTATCGCCTAGCCCCCTTACAGATTCTATCCTGCCAAAGCCAAAGATTTTATGCTGGACACAATCGCCGCGTTTTAGCCCCGCTACACATTTATCACTTTCTTCATCTCTTAATCTTGCATTTTGCTTTGATACCACACCAGATTCTACTAAAAATTGTGATGGCTCAAACTCTCTATATCTGCCATGATGCATTCTCTTTTTTGCATAGCTTAGTGTAAGCGTATCTTTTGCGCGGGTAAAAGCCACATAGGCAAGTCGTCGTTCTTCATCGAGATTCTGTGTGTTTTTATCAACAGAATCTATACTCATTTCATAAAAGTTCATTAATGGAAATAAGCCTTGCTCCATACCGATAACAAATACATGTTTAAATTCTAATCCTTTACTATTATGCACACTCATGCAAAGCACATGATTAGAATCTTCTATATCGCTACTAGAGCTTAATGCTATATCATTGAGAAATGCTTGTATTATCTCTTCATTACTAGCGTAATCCCCGCCCCTCTCACATTCTATAAAATCTAGCAAAGTCGCAAATAACTCGTCCATATTTTTCCTGCGATCTTCATTGCTTTCAGAATCTTTTGTTGGTATATCATCTGCATAGAGTTTTATTTTGGTTTTAAAAAAATGCGGTATTTCGCTTGGATTAAGTTGTAAGCATTCTCTTAAAGATTCTATTAATGTAAAAAACTCGCTTAGCTTTGCATGGCATTTAAGTGAAGATAATCCCCCTTGTTTCCATGCGGCATATATGCTTGTGTAGTGCATACTTGCGGCTACTATGTCTCCAAATGTCTTTTCGCCGATACTTCTCTTTGGTTGATTGATAATTCGCTCAAGTGAAAAGTTATCATCAAGGTTTAGGGCTAAACGCAAATAAGCAAGCACATCTTTAATCTCTTGTCTATCATAAAATCGTATAACGCCTACCATTTTGAATGATATCTTAGTGCGATTAAAGCATTCTTCTACATGTCTTGCAAATGTGTTTAAGCGGAATAATATCGCAATGTCATTATAGCTCTCGCCTTGTGCTATGAGTGTCTGTATAGATTCTATAATCTGTTTCATCTCGGCTTTGTCATCATGGCTTTTTATATATTGGACTTTTTTGCCATTATGCCTTGTTGCTTTTAGAATCTTATCATATCGTGTTGTGTTGTGTGATATAAGATTATTTGCGATTGTTAGAATCTCTTCTGTGCTGCGATAGTTTTGCTCTAGCTTTACTATCTTCGTATTTTCAAATTGGGCATCAAAGTCTAGGATATTTTCGATATTTGCACCACGCCAACTATAAATACTTTGGTCATCATCGCCTACTACACAAAGATTCTCATGTGTGGCACATAGAAGTTTTAAAAGACTTGCTTGCAGGTTGTTTGTATCTTGATATTCATCTACCATGATATATTGATATTTATTGCTTATTTGTGTGCGTAAAGTTTCATTTTCATATAAGATTCTATAAGGTAAGAGTAATAAGTCATCAAAATCTACAAGGTTATTTGCGTAAAGATAGTCTTCATATTTTTGATAAATCATTGCGACTTGTGCATCTATCATGCTTGGACTTTGCTTTGCAATATCTGGCAATATCGCATTATTTTTATAATCAGATATAGCACTTGAGAGTGTTGCAGGGGTTAATTCCTTTGCGATATTTTTGCTATTTTTCTTTATATTTCGTATTATCTTTCGCTTATCATCTTCATCTATGACATTAAACATAGAATTACGTGAAAGTAAATGAATGTAGCGTTGTAAGAAAAGCAATCCAAATTTATGAAAGGTGCAAAGCAAGGGGGTATTTATCATAGGAATACTCATTGATTCTATAAGCTTTAATGCTCTCTCTCGCATTTCTCTTGCGGCTTTATTTGTGAATGTTAATGTTAATGTGTTTTGTGCGGGGATACCTATACTTAAGAGATAGGCAAGTCTTGTTGTTAGCGTTTTGGTTTTGCCGCTTCCAGCCCCAGCAAGTATAAGCAAGGCATTATCTACATGGATGGCGGCTTCTTTCTGTGCGGCATTGAGTGATTCTAAAATATCCATAATTATTCCTTATTTTTATTTGATTTGTGTTTGCATGATTCTGAATGTAATTATAGACTATATTATAAGTGTTAGGGATATTGTTTTGCTGTATTGCTTTTTGTTTGTGTAAAAGCATGTTGTTGCTATCACCTATATCTAATACAATGTAATTTTAATTTACATGATAGTCATTAGAATTGCCTTAAAAAATCCCCCCTAAAAAACAAACTCTAAAAAAATCAAAAACTTTTTTAAATTTAAGCTTTATTTAAGCTTTATTAGCATATAATTCTGTTTCTCAAGTTTGCAGAAAGCAAATTAAAGATTTACAAGATGTAAATATACCGAATATTATAGCATTTTTTCATTAAAATCAGTAATATTTTTATCAAACTCTTTTTGTCCTTTTAGATTTTAGAGTTTTTATATTTTGTTTCACTTTTTTGTGTTTTTGTTAATACTTGCGTTATTTGACTTTGGAAATTTTGATATTTTTAAAGCAATGATCTTTGACAACTAAGCAAGATTTGATTGTGATATTGTAGCTAGATTGTTTAAAGTTAATATCTTAGTTTTGTAAAATTATTGTGAAATTTGAATATTGCTTTTTACTATGTTTTAAATGCTTCAATTTTATTTTAACAACCAAGTCTTTAAATTGTTAATCTATACAACTCGACTATAACTGATTTATTATGTTTTGCTTTAGTCTTTGTAAGAGAGTAGTGCAGGGCATAGTAAGTTTTAGTCTTTGTGAAACATTTTAGAGATTAGGACAAATTCTTTAAATAATAATCTTTAATGTTATGGCATTTTGTATGTAACTTATGTTAAATATGAAATGTTGTTTGATATTGAGATTATTTGTGAAGATTCTAACTGATATATTTTAAGCTATATGTTTATTGTGTATTTTGTTGGGTTTTCATTATTATGGAGAGTTTGCAATCATTATTTATTTTTGATTCAAACTTCCATATTTAATATTTATGGAGAGTTTGATCCTGGCTCAGAGTGAACGCTGGCGGCGTGCCTAATACATGCAAGTCGAACGATGAAGCTTCTAGCTTGCTAGAAGTGGATTAGTGGCGCACGGGTGAGTAATGCATAGGTTATGTGCCCTTTAGTCTGGGATAGCCACTGGAAACGGTGATTAATACTGGATACTCCCTACGGGGGAAAGGTTTTTCGCTAAAGGATCAGCCTATGTCCTATCAGCTTGTTGGTGAGGTAATGGCTCACCAAGGCTATGACGGGTATCCGGCCTGAGAGGGTGATCGGACACACTGGAACTGAGACACGGTCCAGACTCCTACGGGAGGCAGCAGTAGGGAATATTGCTCAATGGGGGAAACCCTGAAGCAGCAACGCCGCGTGGAGGATGAAGGTTTTAGGATTGTAAACTCCTTTTGTTAGAGAAGATTATGACGGTATCTAACGAATAAGCACCGGCTAACTCCGTGCCAGCAGCCGCGGTAATACGGAGGGTGCAAGCGTTACTCGGAATCACTGGGCGTAAAGAGCGCGTAGGCGGGTGGTCAAGTCAGATGTGAAATCCTGTAGCTTAACTACAGAACTGCATTTGAAACTGACCATCTAGAGTATGGGAGAGGTAGGTGGAATTCTTGGTGTAGGGGTAAAATCCGTAGAGATCAAGAGGAATACTCATTGCGAAGGCGACCTGCTGGAACATTACTGACGCTGATGCGCGAAAGCGTGGGGAGCAAACAGGATTAGATACCCTGGTAGTCCACGCCCTAAACGATGAATGCTAGTTGTTGCCCTGCTTGTCAGGGCAGTAATGCAGCTAACGCATTAAGCATTCCGCCTGGGGAGTACGGTCGCAAGATTAAAACTCAAAGGAATAGACGGGGACCCGCACAAGCGGTGGAGCATGTGGTTTAATTCGAAGCTACGCGAAGAACCTTACCTAGGCTTGACATTGATAGAATCCGCTAGAGATAGTGGAGTGCTGGCTTGCCAGAGCTTGAAAACAGGTGCTGCACGGCTGTCGTCAGCTCGTGTCGTGAGATGTTGGGTTAAGTCCCGCAACGAGCGCAACCCTCGTCCTTAGTTGCTAGCAGCTCGGCTGAGCACTCTAAGGAGACTGCCTTCGTAAGGAGGAGGAAGGTGAGGACGACGTCAAGTCATCATGGCCCTTACGCCTAGGGCTACACACGTGCTACAATGGGACATACAAAAAGATGCAATACCGCGAGGTGGAGCAAATCTCTAAAATGTCTCTCAGTTCGGATTGTAGTCTGCAACTCGACTACATGAAGCTGGAATCGCTAGTAATCGTGAATCAGCCATGTCACGGTGAATACGTTCCCGGGTCTTGTACTCACCGCCCGTCACACCATGGGAGTTGTATTCGCCTTAAGTCGGGATACTAAATTGGTTACCGCCCACGGCGGATGCAGCGACTGGGGTGAAGTCGTAACAAGGTAACCGTAGGTGAACCTGCGGTTGGATCACCTCCTTTCTAGAGATATGTTAAGATATTTGTTTATCTTAATCATTATGAAGTTGTTTAGATATAGTTGCTATATGACATGAATTATAAGTTTTTGTAATCGAGTGTTGTATATGTGTAATAGTTTAGCTATGATATTGCATCTTGCTTAGTTTTCAGAGATTATTTGCGTATTTTATAAATATTAAATATTGAAATCGAATTTATGTCGTATTTTGCTATTGCTTTTAACTAGCTTTCTCTTTAGTAAAGGGCTTATAGCTCAGGTGGTTAGAGCGCACCCCTGATAAGGGTGAGGTCGGAGGTTCAAGTCCTCCTAAGCCCACCATAAATTATTCTTTTTAATGCTTTGTAGAGTGTTAGAAAATAACTAAAGTTGAATATGGAAACTAGATCTAGTTTTACTATCATCGTTAGGGGGAATTAGCTCAGCTGGGAGAGCGCCTGCTTTGCACGCAGGAGGTCAGCGGTTCGATCCCGCTATTCTCCACCATTTTGAGAATAGTCTCTAGGTATGCTATGTAGATGGGTAATGCAATAATATGATTTAAAAGAGAGTATATAAGTTTATTATAAATAATATAAAAAATGATTTGATATGTTGAATACACATAGCATAGGTTTTAATTACGTGAAGCTTATAGATATGTGTAAGAGGTATGTGAAGTCTAATGCAAGGTTTTAGTCTTTCTTTATCTGGAGAAAACTTTGCATTAGACTTTAGTCTAAATGTTATTTGAAATTTTATTGTTAATAGCCTAAATAGTAATTAACTACAATTACGCGACATACTTGTCTTATTGGGGCAGAGTTTGATAAAAAAACTCTTGCATTCAATAAGGCAGTATCCTTAGAAGTAAAAAGCTTTTAAGGGCAGATGGTGGATGCCTTGGGTGATAGAGGCGATGAAGGACGTACTAAGCTGCGATAAGCTATGGGGAGCTGCTAAGAAGCTTTGATCCATAGATTTCCGAATGGGGCAACCCAATACATAGAGATATGTATTACCTTTAATGGAGCGAACCTAGCGAAGTGAAACATCTCAGTAGCTAGAGGAAAAGAAATCAAATGAGATTCTCCTAGTAGCGGCGAGCGAACGGGGAAAAGGGCAAACCAGTAGCTTGCTACTGGGGTTGAGGACTGCAATATCCACTTGAATAATGTAGCAGAAGTGTTTGGAAAAACATATCATAGAGGGTGATAGTCCCGTATGCGAAATATTATTCATAGGTAGCAGGATCCAGAGTAGGCCAGGACACGTGAAATCCGGGCTGAAGCCGGGGAGACCACTCTCCAACCCTAAATACTACTATCACACCGATAGCGAACAAGTACCGTGAGGGAAAGGTGAAAAGAACCGCAGTGAGCGGAGTGAAATAGAACCTGAAACCATCTGCCTACAATCATTCGGAGCCCTATGATTTATCAGGGTGACGGACTGCCTTTTGCATAATGATCCTGCGAGTTGTGGTATCTGGCAAGGTTAAGCACACGCGAAGCCGTAGCGAAAGCGAGTCTGAAAGGGCGTTTAGTCAGATGCTGCAGACCCGAAGCCAAGTGATCTATCCATGGCCAAGTTGAAGCGAGTGTAATAGCTCGTGGAGGACTGAACTCGTACCCATTGAAACGGGTTGGGATGAGCTGTGGATAGGGGTGAAAGGCCAAACAAACTTGGTGATAGCTGGTTCTCTTCGAAATATATTTAGGTATAGCCTCAAGTGATAGTAATAGGGGGTAGAGCTCTGATTGGGCTAGGGCTGCTCACCGCGGTACCAACCCCTGTCAAACTGCAAATACCTATTACCGTATCTTGGGAGTCAGGCGGTGGGTGATAAAATCAATCGTCAAAAGGGGAACAACCCAGACTACCAACTAAGGTCCCAAAGTTCTATTCTAAGTGGAAAATGATGTGAAGTTACTCAGACAACCAGGAGGTTGGCTTAGAAGCAGCCATCCTTTAAAGAAAGCGTAACAGCTCACTGGTCTAGTGATTTTGCGCAGAAAATATAACGGGGCTAAGATAGACACCGAAGTTGTAGATTGTGCTGATGCACAGTGGTAGAAGAGCGTTCGTATCAGCGTTGAAGGCATACCGGTAAGGAGTGCTGGAGCGATGCGAAGTGAGCATGCAGGAATGAGTAGCGATAAAAGTGGTGAGAATCCACTTCGCCGAAAGTCTAAGGTTTCCTACGCGATGCTCGTCATCGTAGGGTTAGTCGGGTCCTAAGACAAGTCAGAAATGGGTAGTCGATGGAAAATGGGTTAATATTCCCATACCAACATTAGTGTGCGATGGGGGGACGCATAGGGCTAAGTAGCGTTAGCTGATGGAAGTGCTAATTTAAAAGCGTAGATTGAGAGATAGGTAAATCCGCTCTTGTATTCGAAACTTGAATAGCTTGTTGCGATCTTCGGATCAAGATGAGTGCTACTGACGCCGTCGTGCCAAGAAAAGCCTCTAAGTTTAGCTAATGTTGCCCGTACCGCAAACCGACACAGGTAGATGAGATGAGTATTCTAAGGCGCGTGAAAGAACTCTGGTTAAGGAACTCTGCAAACTAGCACCGTAAGTTCGCGATAAGGTGTGCCTAAGCAATTAGGTCTCAGCAAAGAGTCCCTCCCGACTGTTTACCAAAAACACAGCACTTTGCAAACTCGTAAGAGGAAGTATAAGGTGTGACGCCTGCCCGGTGCTCGAAGGTTAAGAGGATTCGTTAGCAGTAATGCGAAGCGTTGAATTGAAGCCCGAGTAAACGGCGGCCGTAACTATAACGGTCCTAAGGTAGCGAAATTCCTTGTCGGTTAAATACCGACCTGCATGAATGGCGTAACGAGATGGGAGCTGTCTCAACCAGGGATTCAGTGAAATTGTAGTGGAGGTGAAAATTCCTCCTACCCGCGGCAAGACGGAAAGACCCCGTGGACCTTTACTACAGCTTGGCACTGCCGATGGGAGCATTATGCGCAGGATAGGTGGGAGGCTTTGAAGTCTTCACTCTGGTGGAGATGGAGCCATCCTTGAGATACCACCCTTAATGTTTCTGTCTGCTAACTGGCTAGAGTTATCCTCTAGCAGGACAATGCCTGGTGGGTAGTTTGACTGGGGCGGTCGCCTCCTAAAAAGTAACGGAGGCTTGCAAAGGTTGGCTCATTGCGGTTGGAAATCGCAAGTAGAGTGTAATGGCATAAGCCAGCCTGACTGTAAGACAAACAAGTCGAGCAGAGACGAAAGTCGGTCATAGTGATCCGGTGATTCTGTGTGGAAGGGTCATCGCTCAAAGGATAAAAGGTACCCCGGGGATAACAGGCTGATCTCCCCCAAGAGCTCACATCGACGGGGAGGTTTGGCACCTCGATGTCGGCTCATCGCATCCTGGGGCTGGAGCAGGTCCCAAGGGTATGGCTGTTCGCCATTTAAAGCGGTACGCGAGCTGGGTTCAGAACGTCGTGAGACAGTTCGGTCCCTATCTGCCGTGGGCGTAGGAAAGTTGAGGAGAGCTGTCCCTAGTACGAGAGGACCGGGATGGACACGCCACTGGTGTAAGAGTTGTTCTGCCAAGAGCATCGCTCTGTAGCTACGCGTGGATGTGATAACCGCTGAAAGCATCTAAGCGGGAAGCCAACTCCAAGATTAACTTTCCCTGAAGGTCGCAGCAAGACTAGCTGCTTGATAGGGTAGGTGTGTAAGCATAGTAATATGTTCAGCTGACTACTACTAATAGACCGTTTGGCTTTTTATATAAGGATTACTGCCTTATTGAGTGCAAGATTCTAAAAGCTTTTACAGAATCTGCTTTCATAAGAGAGAAGTAAGAAGTGTAATTGATATAGTTAGTTACTAGAAAAAGACAAATAACATTTGGGCTTTTATAGATAACATAGATTCTAATAATGCAGATTCTATGACATATCAAAGGCTATTAACACCATTACCCTATAAGGAAAATGGAAATAAGGACAAAAGTAAAAAGCAAAACGAGATAAGTGAAAGTAATATAGGTTAGCTTTTATAGAATCTAGTGATTATGGGTTAGATTCTAGTTTGAGAGTTTGACTTGGTATTTCTTTCTTTTTTTGTTTGTTTCTATGAAGTTTTGACTTTGATTGAGATTAATTAAAAAGATAGGCTTAAGACAGATTCAAACATAAAAACAAACATAGCATAGAGCTTGGAGCTTGTGTAAGTTTTTAGGGCTATCAAGTTTTATTTTTTTAAATTGTAGAGATTTAGCTTATTAATCAATTTGTCTTTATTTCCCTTTTCCTTGTGTCTATAGAGAGAAGGCAACACCCAGCTCCATTCCGAACCTGGCAGTTAAGCTTCTCTTCGCCGATGATACTGCACCTTTCAGGTGTGGGAATGTAGGTCGATGCAGGGATAGGGAAATTTTAAATTCTTCTTATAATTATTTTTTTAGCTACTTTTTTATTTTTTGATTTTTTTGTTGTTGTATTTGCCTTTCAATGTATTTGTAATAAAATGATAGAATTAATAGGGTAGGTTTATGGGGATTTTCCTAAAAGGTTTTCTTTTATCTCTTTCGCTTATTGTTGCTATTGGGGCACAAAACGCTTTTATTATTAAGCAGGGCATAACTCGTAATTATGTTTTTGTGGTGAGTGGAATCTGCTTTATCTGCGATGTGATTCTAATGGGACTTGGGATTTTTGGGGTAGGGGAGTTTTTAGCGAAAAATAAAGTTTTAAACTTGCTTATCGCATCTGCTGGGATTTTATTTGTTGTGTATTATGGCTTTATTTCTTTAAAATCCGCATTTTTTCAAGATTACACTTTACAACTCTCAACCTCTAATCCCCTATCACTTAAAAAGACGACATTATTAGCCTTAGCGGTTACACTTTTAAACCCTCATGTATATTTAGACACGGTGTTTGTGATAGGTGCTAGCGCATTAACTTTTAGCTTTGAAGAGAAAATTATATTTGCATATGGTGGGCTTAGTGCATCATTTTTATGGTTTTTTGGTTTGGGATATGGTGCTTTGAAGTTAAGCAAAGTGCTTATTAAAATAGCCAAAATCATAGATATTTTTGTGGCAATTATAATGTTTGTGATAGCTTTTTCACTTATTCGTTATATTTTTAGCTTCTTTTCTTAATTAAATGTTATGTTGCATTAACACGATGTTTTAACCATAAAAGTAAAAAGTATAGAATCTACTTCTCAAAAATAGAATCTAAAAGTCCATTGATAAAATCTTTTTCTTCAAATGCGATGAGTTCATCAGCCTTTTCACCAACACCCAAAAATAGAATGGGCAGTTTAAACTCATGAATAATGCTTAAAATCGCACCGCCCTTGCTTGTGCCATCCATTTTTGTGATGATAATGCCATCAAGTCCTAAGGCTTCATGGAAGATTCTGGCTTGTTCTATACTTGAGCTACCTTGTGTGCCATCTAGCACTAAAATCTTATGAAAAGGCTTGTTTTCCAAAGCCTTGCTGCATGTTTTTGAGATTTTTATAAGCTCATTTTTAAGATTTGTTTGATTGGGTAGTCGCCCTGCTGTATCGATAATAGCATAATCCATATTCCGTGCTTTTGCGGCATTAATCGTATCAAATGCAAGCGCACTGGGATCATGAGCGTGTTTTGTGGTAACAATCTCTACGCCAATTTTCTCACTCCATAACTGCAACTGCTCGATGGCTGCCGCACGAAATGTATCCCCTGCACCAAGTATTACCTTCTTGTTATTATCCTTAAATCTTTTTGCAAGTTTTGCTATTGTCGTGGTTTTCCCCGCACCATTTACACCAAACACAAGATAGACGATAGGACTTTCTTCTATCTCTTGGAATCTAATCTTATCATAATAGCTTTCCCCGCGAAAAAATCTCTCAATAGCAACACGCAAGGCATCTCTACTGACATTTTCATCGAGATTATCTAGCATTTTTTCAATGATTTCGTAGTTAATATCTGATTCTATTAGAATCTCTTCTAGCATACTTTTTTCTATCTTTTGTTGTTTTTGTCCCAAAAATCGTGCTATATTTTCTGAAGTTTTCCTAAAAAATGAAAACATGTTTATTCCTTGTCTTAGAGCTATTTAGATTGTAGAGATTCTGTGCTGCTTGGAGCGCTTTGACTTAGTGTATTATTTGGTGTCTTTTCTGTCGTGCTAGAATCTAGCTTGTTAGAATCTATTTTATTGTCTTGTGTTAAAAGATCTGTTATCATTTGTTCAAATATCTCTTCTAGCACCGCCCCCTCAATGCTTTGTATGATATTATTGTGAGTGTCTTGTAGTATAAATAATGGTGCTTGATAGTCTCTAATCTCAATATTCAATGTGCGTTTTAGAGAATCTAGAAATAAATCAAGCTTATTATTTGTATCCACAAGATTCACTAAATTTTGACTAAGTGTAATTGGAAAATCTCTGTAACTATTAGCATGTATTGCCTGCTTGCTTAAAATAAATACCTGCAAATTTTTTGAACGATGCAATAAATTGTTAATATGGATAAAAGTTGGCATACACATACTGCAGTCTTTTGGGAAAAAAGCAAATAATTTAACTGCATTGCTAGATAGCATACTTTGCTTATTTGTCGTGTTTGTAATATGTAGCTGTATTTTGTTATTGATATGTTGCAATGAAATCTTTGCAGTTGTGCTGTTGCTTATATTTGTGAAATCATAAGATTCTGTTTTGCTATCACTTGTCTTGTTATCATCAGTATCACTGCAACCAAACAAAGCTATAAGTAAGCCAAAGCATAAAACAAAAAGATATGTGCTAGATGATTTTGCATATAGTAAAGTATGTGTAAATTCTCGCATATTTCCTCATTGACAGGTTTTAGATTCTAAAAATTAAATGTGAATTATAGTTAAAATAGGCATTTAGCTATAATTATGGAGTGATAAAATCAAGTCCTTAAGGCATATCTTTAAAAAGATTCTTTAACGCTATCAAAACATTTTCTTCTACTAAGTCATTTATGTCTTTTTCTGTAATCTCCGATTTACTGCCTAAGTCAGCAATTTGAGAAGATTTTAGATTAAGCTTTGCATTTTGTGTGCTTGTAAGTGTTGTCAAGCCGCCTTGGTCTGTTGGTATAAGCATAATTGCATGTATGGTAATATCAAAGCTATTATCATGCTTGTCCTGTATAAAACCACTTTCTGTCTGCAATGTCTTTTTTGCTTCTAGCTTGATACGCAAGTTTGCATTGCTATCACTAGATTTTTTAAAGCAACTTTTTGTTAAAGCCTTTTTTGCAGTCTTTTCAATCGCTTCTGCCATATCACCCTCTACTTCAAAAGTAGCACTAGCAAAAGTTTTAAAGACTTCGCATTGTGCGATATTCTTTTGTTCTACTTCGGCTTTTTTGGCACAACCACTATTAAGCATGATGGCTGCTAATGCAATACCTAAGATTTTTATTTTAAAAGACATTGTATTCTCCTTGCAAGTTTTTGACTAAACTAAATAGATTCTATAAAGCAGATATTCTACAATAATTTGCTATAATATGCGTTAATTTTTTATATTTTTAAGGAGCATTTATGCCATTACTTGATAGTTTTAAAGTCGATCACACAATTATGCCTGCCCCAGCTGTCCGTCTTGCAAAAAGCATGGAAACACCAAAAGGCGATAAGATTTCTGTATATGATTTGCGTTTTTGTAAGCCGAATATAGAGATATTAGATGAAAAAGGTATACATACGCTAGAGCATTTATTTGCAGGTTTTATGCGAGATCATCTCAATGGCAAAAATACAGAAATCATTGATATTTCTCCTATGGGTTGTAGGACTGGATTCTATATGAGCGTGATTGGCACACCTAGCGAATATGAGGTAAAAGAGGCGTGGGAAGCAAGTATGCGTGATATTTTGCGTTTAACAAGTGAGGAGCAGATCCCAGAATTAAACATCTATCAATGCGGCACAGCAAAAATGCACTCTCTTCATAACGCACAAAAGATAGCACAAGATATGCTTGATAAGGGTATTGGCGTAATGGATACGCAAAAACTTTTGTTGAAAGAATTTTGTCAGTAATGTGGAATCTAAACTAGGAAAAAGTATGGCAAAGCAAAAACAATATGATTTAAAGCAATTAGGCAAAGAGACGACATATATTTTCAGCTATGATCCAAATGTCTTAGAATCTGTGCCAAACCCACATCCACAAAGGGATTATTTTATTAAGTTTAACTGCCCAGAATTTACTTCACTCTGCCCCATCACAGGACAGCCGGACTTTGCTACTCTATACATTAGCTATATAGCCGACAAACTTATTGTAGAATCAAAATCGCTTAAATTATATCTATTTAGCTTCCGCAATCATGGCGGTTTCCATGAAGATTGTGTAAATACAATCGCAGATGATTTAATCAATCTTTTATCGCCTAGATATCTTGAAGTTTGGGGTAAATTTACACCAAGGGGTGGATTAAGCATAGATCCTTATGTAAATTATGGGAAAGAAAAAAGTGTGTATGCAAAAATGGCAAAAAAGCGTTTATGGTTGCATGATTTATATCCCGAAACAATTACAAATCGCTAGATTTTATGCTAAATGACATTTATATGTGTGGATAACAAGGCTAAGATTGCATGATTTACACATTGAGATTTTTGTGTGTATGTTTGCAGGCTTGATATTATGTTAATTTATGCTATAATACCCCACACTTCACAAAAAACCACAAATTAACACAAAAGGATACACATGGGATTACGAAAACTTATTAGAAAAACTTCTTGGTATAAAAACTATCAAGCAAAGAAGGAATCAAAAATGAGTGATGAAGAATACTTCATATACAGACATAAAAAAATCTTTGGCTATACACCAGACTTTAAAAATCCACAAACCTTTAATGAAAAAATCATTCACAGAATCTTATTTGATAGGAATCCAATATACACAGCCCTAGCAGATAAACTCAAAGCTAGAATCTATATAGCAACAATATTAAAAGACTTTAATGCTAACAATACACTAGACTCTAACAAAGATGCTAATACTCTAGTTTCTCATACAAATCATATAACTCATATAACTACGGGGGGG
>NZ_FZPK01000036.1 GCF_900198625.1 Helicobacter rappini
TTTTTTAAAAGATTCTAAAACTTTTAATGAAGCTATGACTAAACTCACAAATCATTTAAACACAAACTTTTACACACTTTATAGAGAATGGCATTATAAAGATATAGAGCCTAGAATCTTTGCAGAGGAGATGTTGGGGGAGCAAGAGAGGGGTATAGAGGGTCAAATACTTTTGCCAAATATAGACACAACGGCAATAAGTATTAATGTATTGGTGTATAGATTTTTTACTTTTGGTGAGACAAAATACATACAAGCGAGTGATATGGATGTTTATGGCACAAGATATTTTTATGATGCAAACTGGAATTTTCAGCCGTTTAGCTACAATAATAAAATTTTGTCAGATGAGCTACCAAAGCCAAAAATATTGGAAGAATCTGTAATGATAGCCAATATGTTATCATATCTATTTAGTTTTGTAAGGGTTGATTTATATATTATGCCTCAAAAAGTAATTGTAGGGGAACTTACTTTTACCCCAGAAGGTGGCACATGCAAATTCACCCCGAACGAATGGGATAGAAAACTAGGGGAGTTGTGGAAATAATCCAAATACAGATTTAATTTATAAAGACAAACCAAGCGACACTTTTTTTTGATATGACGTTGTAGATACAAATAAACAATACCGAGAACACTCCTTTTTATATTAACAATGATGCTATATTTGCATTATGGCAAGTGTGCTATAAAATCACATTTTATTCATATAAGCCATAAATCCACCTGCTGCACACATTTTAGAATCCCACAATCTAAAACCCCACACACTAAATCTGATACTTAAGTGTTGGCAAAACAACACTAACCATTCATATCAACATTAAGATGCAGGTTTTCAAAAGCGTTTTTGTATCGCTGTATAAAGTCTGTATGAGCGTTAAACACACGCATACCATTGAGACGATTTGCATTAATGATAAAAGGTTCTGTGCTGATATTGCCACTTTTATTTTGCATGGAATCATCAAATATCTTTTTTTCTTGTGGGTGCAAGTTTTTTGAGTTTTTCAGCTTTTCAAGGTCTGCCAACGGATAAAGCTTTTGGACTGCAAGCATTTTCTCTGTCTCTGTCATGCCCGCCGTAGCCCTTAGCCATGCTTGATACTCTTGATCGCTCATTAACTCTAAAATAGCTAATCCATAGGTCTGCCTTTTTGTCTCAAAGCCATTAGATTCTAAGAGTTGCTCCTCATTATGCTTTGCTGCAATGCTATTTTGCGTGCTAACCTCTCGCTTGATATAGTGCGTATTGGCATTATATAAGCCTAAGTTGTTATTCAGTTTGGTATCAATCATTTTCTCGTCCTCTTTAGAAAAATATTGCACAGAATGCGTTGCGTATTACAAGCAAAAATAATTCCTAAATTTTTAGAATTTTTTAGACTAATAAAGGCTTTTTGTTAATACTTTAAGGGGTATAATGTGTCTGCAAATTAACACGAAAAAAGGAAAATAGCATGGGAATATATGATGATGAACTCGATAACTTTGATACAGAATCTGAAATGGATGAAGATTCACTAGATTATGATGATGATTATGACATAGATATGGATTACGCACAATATGATGATGACGATTATGAAAACCCAGATTTAGACTATGATGAAGAATAACAGATTTTCATAAAGGACAGAATATGCCACAAATAAAGCAAGACGGAGTAAGAGTAGCATTAGTGCAGCAAAGCTATGTGTTTGATTTAGTGAAGAGTAAATGCGATGGGAGACTAGATTCTAAATCAAATTGCATAGACAAGGGCGAATTTTCACAGAATCTAGATTCTAAAAACCCCACAGCCCACTTAGGCATAGGTGAAAATCTAGAATCATGGCAAAAAGAACTCTCAAAGAAAATGAAAGAAAAGACAAAACAAGCAATCATTGAAGCAAGTAAAAACGCAGAGCTAATTTTACTGCAAGAACTACACGCAACGCAGTATTTCTGTCAAAGCGAAGAGACAAAATATCTCTCATTTGCACAGGATTTTGATGAAAATGTTGCATTTTTTAGCACTATCGCTAAGGAATGCGGCGTTGCGCTTGTTACTTCACTTTTTGAGCAAAGGGCAAGAGGGCTTTATCACAACACAGCGGTTGTGTTTGAAAAAGATGGCAGCATAGCGGGAAAATATAGGAAAATGCACATTCCAGATGACCCGCAGTTTTATGAGAAATTCTACTTTACGCCCGGCGATCTAGGCTTCAATCCCATTAAAACGAGTGTTGGGAATCTTGGTGTGCTTGTGTGCTGGGATCAGTGGTTTCCAGAGGCAGCAAGGATTATGGCGTTAAATGGTGCGGATATGCTGATTTATCCCACGGCGATTGGCTGGTTTGATGCAGATTGTGAAGCGGAGAAAAAGCGGCAGCTTGAAGCATGGCAGACAATACAAAGGGGGCATGCTATTGCTAATGGACTCCCCCTTGCAAGCATTAATCGCGTAGGCTTTGAGCCTAATCTTCAGGCAGAAGGTGAGGGTATCCGCTTTTTTGGTAATAGCTTTGTATGCGGTCCGCAAGGCGAGATTCTAGCACAGGCAAGTAATGATAAAGATGAGATTCTATACGCTTTTATCGACTATGAACGCACAAAAGCTGTGCGAGATATCTGGCCCTTTTTCCGCGATAGACGCATAGAGCATTATCAACCGCTTTTGAAGCTATATGGAAACTAAAGTGTCTTTGAGATATGGGTTTCTTGCTAGATTTTATAACATTTTAGATTCTATCTTTCTACCCAAAATGTGTAGTTTGCCTTTGTTTTTAGCATAATGCGTTGTCACCATTCCCCTTGCCATTTGTAAAATCTCTGCAAGGCTCAAATCCGCTTCTTTATATTGCGAAGTGAATCCAAGCCATACAAGCCCTTGAGCTATTGAAAGAACATGAATTGACCTTGTGTTTGCTTCGATATGAAAATCTGTTTTAACATAAACGCGTGCTTTTCTCAAGATTCTAAGATTATTAAGCTTGGAGATAGAATCTTGTAAAAGCTCTTCAAACTCACATTGATTTATGCCTAAATCTTTTTGAGAATGCTTTGCTGCTGCTAAGAAAAACTCTGTTGAGTTATACGAAAATGCGTCTAAAAACTCTAATAAATGCAAAGATTCACAAAAGCACTTTTTAGCCTTTTGTGTCTTAGTATCATTATGATAGCCTAGAGTCTTCATATTGCATTCTCTAAGCCAAAACTGCATACTAGGAAAAGAGATTTTCTTGTGTGATTTGCATTTTCTCCCCTTTGTGTGTTTGCTACGCGAAGTTATAGCAAATAGCTTTAACAGCGTTATGACAAAGCAGTGAAATGAGCGCAATGTAAAATGTGGCTTGAATAAAGTTTCTATAATCATTTTCTATAAATCATTCAAGCAGGAAATAAATCATACGCGACTTAACTTCTTAGTCTAAATAAAAGTAAAACATGCTTGACTTTGTTTTTTTTTTTTGTATAATACGCTCTCCAAAAGTAAAAGGTTTTTTAAATTCAAGTTAAAGGTTTGTTATATGTATTGCAAAATAGTAAAGGTTGGCATACAGATAGGGTGTAGTATAGGTGTTTGCATGAGTTTATCAGGTTGTTTTGAGAAGCCAAAGCCAAATATACCTGAATTTCAACCAAAAGCATTGAGCGAAAATGCACGAGGGATAACTATGGCAAGCTCTAAGGCATATCATTGCAAGATTGTTGGTGAGATGGAAGGGTATGATGAGGTGAGAGGAAAGGTAAGCAATGTTACAAGAGAGAGGATACGACAGGGTGCGATTAATGATTTGAAAAACGAATTGACTTATGCCATTAAAGATGGGCAGAAAGTAATGATTCATATTTCAAGAGAGCAAATGAAATGCCGGGCATATCCGGTAGATAAAAAAGGCAAGGTTATCCCAAAATCACATCTTAAAGAAATGGATTGCACAGATTGGGAAGATGTCCCAGAAGATAGAGGGCAAATCATTTCTTACAAAGTGTATGCTGATCTCTATGATTGTGGAGATAAGCAAATTCACTAAACAAAATAGGTGCATCTAATAATGCGGTTGTGTGGAACTTTATGGTTTTATACAGCCCTTGCGTATTGTTGGATACGCATTAACTCACGACTACCCTTTATTTCTATAATATTCTCACTTTTCTTATTTTTGATTCTATATTATCCATTTATGTTTAGGGCATTTGATTTTACTTTTTTTGATATCGGTATCGCGTATTTATAGGCAAAGTAATATTGCTTTATATAAAAATATTTATTAACTATTTGTTTTTTTTTTTTTTTTGTAAATTGCGGCTTACTTTAAATGAAGGGATAAGCCATGCTGAATAAAGCTGTAAAATCTGTTTATAAAAATATGCCAGCTACTTTTAAAAGAAAGCTTCATAGAGCCATAAGAAGTGAAGGGAATCTATACAACACACAGAATCTAATAGATTCTACCGCTCTATTAAGCACACCAATCACAGACAAAGAATTGCAAAAAAAGATTCTAAAAAAGTATCTGCAGATTGTAGAAATAGAAATCGCAAGTTTTTGTAATCGCACTTGCTATTTTTGCCCAAACTCACATATTGACAGAAAAAGTAAAAGTATAGAGCTAGATGAAGCTGTATTTCTAAAACTTATTAATAATTTAAGTGAAATTGACTACAATCAATGGCTAAATTTTCATAGATTCAATGAGCCTTTAGCAAATAAAGAACTGATTTTAAAGCGTGTGAGACAAGCAAGGGAGAGACTGCCAAAAGCAAGCTTCCGCATTTTTACAAACGGCGATTATGCGCAAAAAGAATATTTTGAAGAATTAAGAGATGCTGGGGTAACACACATATTAATCTCATATTACCCTACAAATAAGGACTATGATAGAAATAAAGTTATAAAAGCGATGGAGAAAATGCAACAAAAGCTAGGTTTAGAATCTAAACTTATGTGGAATACTTTAGAAGAATATTGCGTGAGTTTTATCATGGAGGGTTTAGAGATACTTTATCGCTCATGGAATCCAAATATTACAGGACAAAGTAGGGGTGGCTCGCTGGATTTTATGAAACAAAAACGCAATATTCAATCTGGCTGTTTTCAGTCTGCGATGAGTTTTTATGTAGATTACAATGGGCTTGTGATGCCTTGCTGTCATACACGAAGTGATGAAGAAACGCATAAGCCTTTTATTTTGGGTGATTGCAATAAAAATGATATGTTTGAGATATTTTTCTCATCTACATATACAAATCTTCGTAGTGAGCTTTTTGCCAATACCGCTACAACCTGCAATAAGAATATACAAAAGATTTGCCAAGATTGCACAGATAGACGCCGAGAATTATTTTATGAAATTTCAAACTATTGATGGCATATATACTATTTTTTACGATACAAATAGCCCATACTTCATTAAATATGGTGCTTTATGTTTAGAGCTTTAGAATCTAAGTCATGCCAAAAAGGCAAGGAGAAAAAAGATTCTCCGTATTCTATATTGTTTCACAACAATTTTTAAAAAAGTGGGGATAGATTCCGCATCTAAAGAATCTGGAATCTAAAAGAACTTCAAATAAGATTCAAAAACGCTTTAGGTAGGGCTAGTTTCCTTGTAGCTGTTTATTGTATTTGGTAAAATTTTTGTAGAACTCAACTTCGCTAATTTGTGGTGTGCATTCATTTTTCTTTCTGTAACCACGTTCGTCTTTTTCAGGCTCACAGCAAACTTTATTAGCCATCTCTACAATTATTTTAGACACTCTTTCATGTTCTTTCTGCACTTTTTCTAAGCGTAATGTTTGAAACTTCTTAACTTCGCTAAAGTTATCAAATATCTCAGACTTCTTAGCTGACTCTGCAAAGCTATTACTACTATTAGGTCTAATCATGTCTTTGTAATAGCTGTTTGCATCGCTAGCATGACTTTGGCTTAGGCTAGATAGAACACTTCCTGTATTATTAGGACATAGTAAGTAGCGACCTTCATACTCTTCATAAGCTCCACCATCTAGCTTCTTTTTATAATCATCTGGAAGATAATAGATGTTGGTATCTTTAGCATTCTCTCCCTTTACAAGTTTAACACCTGCTCCAAATAATGATATTGGTGGAAGTGTTGCCAATAATGCTGTTACTATTGCCTTTGTCGTTAGTCTCATGTGTGTATCCTTATGTTGATTTGGTGTTGGACTACTCTATGTTCTTAGTATTATATTCTATGCTATGAGTTTCCATACCTATATATACTTGAACTAATAATGCTTGTGAAAATGTCTGTTTAAAGTTTTTTGCAATTTACCTACAAATAAACTTGTATAAATTGCAATCGCCTAAAAGCTACTTTAAAAGTAGAGTCTTAATGCCCCTCATTACAAAGCCACTTTTCACAAGCATGATGTATTCTACCCCCCCCCCTTATAACACACTTAAGCAATATAATAAAATTATGAAAAAGTATAAAAAGCTGGAAATATATGGCAAAAATGTAACAAATTAATATATTAAAATGACAAAACAGAGAGTAAAAATTATATTTTGTAAGGATAGGAACTACACTCTATCTTTTATGTAGTTGCAATTAATCGCATAAAATCATAATTTTATAGACTATCAAGTCCATACGCACAGAGTAATATTTAAAACAAAGACTTCACATTATTACAAATATTCTCAACACTAAAGCCAAAATGCTCAAATAATAAATCACCCTTGCCACTCGCCCCAAAAGATTCCATACTTAGCACATTATCAGCAAAGGCATAAAGCTCCAAGCCTCTTTGAGCCTCAATAGCAAAGACTTTAGAATCTCCAAAAAGACTTAGGCTATACGCCCTACCCTGCTGCAAAAACAACTCAAAGCAAGGCATGGATACAACCTGTGTTGCAATGCCTTCACTCTCTAGCTTTTCTTGTGCTTTAATGGCTAAATGCACTTCACTCCCACTTGCTAGTAATGTAATCTTATGCGTATTGCTTTTTGATTGCGTAAAATCCGTCAGCAATAAAGAATGCGAGATGATATAAGCCCCTTTTGCTACATTCTCTAGATTCATAGAATCTGATTGTATTAAGGGAAGATTCTGTCTTGTTAGGATAAAGCTTTGTGGCGTTTGCAAAGTAAGTGCAACCTGCCATGCTAAAGCATTTTCATTCGCATCGGCTACACGCCAATTCAATAGATTTGGCATAGCGCGTAAATGGCTTAACTGCTCTATTGGCTGATGTGTCGCTCCATCTTCACCAACACCGATAGAATCATGTGTAAAAATGTAAAAAACCTGTGCTTTCATAAGACTTGCCACACGAATGCTAGGCGATAAATAATCGCTAAATACAAAGAAAGTCGCACAAAACGGCGTAAAGATTCCATAATTTGCAAAGGCGTTACTTATCGCACCCATAGCATGTTCTCGCACACCAAAGTGCATATTGTTGCCATGTGGAAAATCCTTAGAATCTTTTAATGTCGTATTATTGCTAGGGGCTAGGTCTGCACTCCCGCCGATAAAGCCCATATTTGCCTGTGCAATAGCATTTAGAATCTTGCCATTACTAGCCCTTGTAGCTATTGCGTTTTGATAGGATAGCCCTGCCCTACCCTCTTGTTTTTGCAGATCGTTTGCGTGGTTAGAATCTAAGCTATTAAACATAGGAAATGAAACATTGCTAAAATCTTTTTTTAATAGCATTTCAAGATTCTTTTCTTGTCCGTTTTTTTGCAAGGTAGTGAGCCATGCTTGATAAGCTTTCTCTCCCCTGATTGCAGTTTCTTTAAAATGGGTTCTACTCTCTTCACTTATGCGAAAAGTTTCGCTGCCAAAGCCCATTTGCTTCTTACTCTCAAGTATGACTTCATGTCCTAAAGGCGCACCATGCGCGTGATGACTGCCCTCTAAGCCGATCGCATTTTTTGCGATTTTCGTCTTTGCTATGATGAGCGTTGGCTTACATGATTGTTTTGCCTCCAAAAATGCGTTATTAATCTGCATATAGTCATGTCCGCAAATCTCTATCACAAAAAAACCTTGCGCCCTAAATCTCGCCCCAATATCTTCACTAAAAGCGATATTTATATCGCCTTCAATACTGATATTATTGCTATCATAGATGAGAATCAAATTATCAAGTCCATGATGTCCAGCAAGAGAGCAAGCCTCATAGCTAATGCCCTCTTCTAAGTCACCATCACCACAAAAGCAATACACCTTATGATTAATCACATCGTTACCAAGCATAGCCTTTGCGCGTTTTGTCGCCATAGCAAAACCTACCGCATTTGCCACACCCTGCCCTAATGGACCTGTCGTAATCTCTACACCATGTGTGTGTTTATATTCTGGATGACCGGGCGTTTTTGAATGAAGTTTGCGAAAATTACGCAAATCCTGCATATCTATATCATAACCCCACAAATGCAATAACGCATAAAGCAAGGCACTCGCATGTCCACCGCTAAATACTAACCTATCGCGATTAATCCAATTTGCTTCTCGCGGATAAATATTAATATGATTTGCTAACACAACAGCAATATCAGCAAGTCCCATAGGCGCACCCGGATGCCCACTATTTGCTTCTTGCACCATATCAGCACAAAGCATTCTTAACTCATTTGCGATTTGTTCATGCGTCATCTTTTTCCTTTTTCAACACAATAAATATAATTATGCAACTGATTCTACCCAATAAGACAAAAAAATTAATTAAACATTAAGTCAGTATGATTAGACTACAAGCAAATCCAGCACAATCGACATATAAAAAGAGATTTAATATAGTAAAAGCAATAGAATGCAAGGGACTATTATCCACAAATTCTACATACCAATCATATTTAAATAAAGATTTTATCACCAGTAACACATGCAAACATGACTAAAATAAAAGGGCAACCACCCCATTCATTAGCATTCAAATAATTTTATAAAAAACACAATACGCTATTTCTGCATGAGATTGTAAAAAAGCACACCAAATAGGGCAATGATAGCACCAACGCAAACAATCCCCATAAGCCATAAAATAAGCGGCAACACGAAACCAAGTATCTTAAAGATAATAATGGTAAGACAAATCAAAACGACAAAAATGAGACCCAATTGTAAAAACTGCATAAACGCTCCTTGTGATTATATAGGGCTGTATTCTAGTATAAAAAAGTTAATACCTTAAAAGTAAAAGTTGCAACTATAATATTATCATCGTTGCATAACATTGCAACGCAAAAACGCAAAATGTAAATTCCTATATTTGCTTATACGCAGATTGCCCTTGCTCATAAAAATTATTACCATCGCTATCAATGGCAACAATAGCTGGAAAATCAACAATAGTCAGTCTTGCAACTGCTTCTGGTCCAAGCTCTTCATACGCAAGGACTTCATATTTTTGAATACATTTAGAGATCAAAGCAGCAGCACCGCCAACCGCAACCATATAAACAACACCATGCTTTTTCATAGAATCAATAACTGCTTGATTACGATAGCCTTTGCCAATCATACCGCTTATGCCCTGCTCTATTATTGTAGGCGTATATTTATCCATTCTGCCACTTGTCGTAGGTCCTGCAGATCCGATAGCATTACCGGGCTTTGCAGGGCTTGGTCCTAAATAGTAAATAGTTTGATTTACCAAATCAACTGGCAGCTTTTCGCCTCGCGCCAACGCTTCTGTAAGTGCCTTGTGTGCAGCATCTCTTGCTGCAATGATAGTCCCAGATATTAATACCGTATCACCTGCTCGTAACTTCTTGCCTTCTTCTCTAGTAAATGGGGCTTGCAATCTAATTTCTGACATAATATCTCCTTAAAATAAGTTGTATTACCTACACTTTCATATCATTAATGTAAGTAATATTTGTATTGCAATGTTTGCAATATATCTTTTTGCCTTGTTGTATCTGTGCGTGAATAGGATCTGAAATGTTATACACCTTACCGCACATACAGCTATAAATATGCAACACGCTATCCTTTTGAATTGCCTTTGTGCTATTTAGAGTAGGATTATTTTCTGGCTTACTCTGGGCTGAATGCTCGGATTCTACAAACGCATCTTCTAATATATTGTTTTCAGATTCTAACTCTTTGTTTTCCTTCGCCCTTTTCTTTTCTAGCATTTCTTGCTGATATTCCCCGATACGCATATCTTCTTGCAATATATGCCTAACAAGCCATTGCTCAGTAATTATGGCAAGTTGCTGCTTAAAGTCATATTTCATATTTTTTATAAGCAAGGTCATCTCAGACACAATCTCTTTATGGTGTTCCCTATGCGTTTCTAATGCTGGAAATTGTATGCTTTCCATATAGGCTTCCTCATCTCTAAAATGAGTCTTCATATAGTCAAATAAAGCAACCAAAACCTGCTTAATCTCTAGTGGATTTGTCTGTTTGCCAATCATATTATCTGCTATATTCGCAAGCTCAAATAGCTTTTTATGTTGTTCATCAATCATAAAGTTATGAACACTATATTCTTTACTCCACTTAGGTAGCACACACTATCCTTTAGAATCCAAAAACACACTTAAGCTTCAATGTCTGTAATATACTTAATAAATGTGGTGCAATCCTGACATTTTACACCATCTCCCGCCTGTATTTTTGCATGTATATCTGGCTTAATATTATAAGTCTTCCCGCACAAACAGCTATACATATGCATGATACCTTTTTTTGTTTCTTGCTTTTTCCCTGAAGTCATTTCAGCTTGTTTTAACAACGCATTATCTTCACTACTTGCAGCTGGTGTTGCTGCTTTTTGCATGGATCGCTTTTCATTCATTTCTTCACAATGTTTTGCATACTCCATATCTTCTTGCAAAATATGCTTTAAAAGCCATTGCTCCATGATAATCACAAGTTGTTGTTTAAAATCATATTTCATATTTTTTACAAGATTTGTCATCTCAAACACAATCTGTTTATGTCTTTCTTTATGCAACTCAAGAGAGGGATATTGTATGCTTTCCATATAGACTTCTTCATCTCTAAAGTGAGTTTTCATATAATCAAACAAGGCGACAAGCATTTTTTTAATCTCAGCTGGGTCAGTCTGCTTCCCAATCATATTATCCGCCATATTCGCAAGCTCAAATAGCTTTTTATGTTGCTCATCAATCAAATAATTTTTAACACTATATTTATCATTCCACTGCAACAACATTTCATTACTCCTTAACCCAAGATATTTTAGAATAACATATTTATAATCAATAATGCAAACAACATTCCCAAATCATACACCATCGGCACAAAAAAAACTTTTCATAAGAGAATCTTTAATAAATGGATTTTTCCTGCAACAATACATAAAGTCCATTTTATCTTTAAGTGCCATTTAAATACCCATTCTGCCTAAAACAACCTCTCTAGTGCAATCTAATAGCTACGCACAACACAACAAATAGATTCACAAGCTTACAACTCAACGCTATAATGCCGTGCTGCATGGCAATTCACATTAATTGCGACAGGCATACCCGCAATATGCGTTGGATACCATTCAATATTTACACCAAATGCGGTAGTATTGCCACCTAGCCCTTGCGGTCCAACACCTGTTTTATTTGCAAGCTCCAATAACTCTTCTTCTAATGCGGCATATTTTGGATGCGGATTCTTAGAATCTATTGAGCGGATAGCAGCCTTTTTTGCTAAAATCGCAGCCTTTTCCATAGTCCCACCGATACCTACACCAAGCACCATAGGCGGACACGCATTTGGTCCAGCAAGTTTAACAGCCTCTAAAAACAAACTTTTCACACCCTCAAGTCCATCTGCTGGCACAAACATTTTTAATAAACTTTTATTCTCACTGCCAAAACCCTTTGGTGCAACCGTGATTTTAATCTTATCGCCCATAACCATTTCTGTATGCAAAACCGCAGGCGAGTTATCGGTTGTATTCTTGCGTTCAAAAACAGGCTCATTGACAACAGATTTTCTCAAATAACCATCTTTATACCCGCGTCTTACCCCTTCATTTATCGCATCGCTAAATAAACCACCAACAATATGCACATCCTGCCCAATCTCTGCAAAAACCACAGTCATACCAGTGTCTTGACAGATAGGCATCATATTTGTTTGTGCGATTTCGCCATTTTTTATTAATGTGCCTAAAATATTCTTACCAATAGCAGAAGTCTCAACTTCTTGTGCTTTCTTAAAAGCATTTTTTATATCTGGTGTCTGTATGCAACAAGCTTTAATGCAAAGCTCTTTAACGGCTTCTGAGATTGTTTCACATTGTATTTCACGCATGTCTTATAGCTCCTTTTGTATTCTAAGGTTTTGGGTTTGTATATCATTTTGGCGATAAACCATGAGATTATTGCATTCTATCCTTTTAGAGTTTAAAAAAAGTTTAATTACGCAAAAATATTTAACTTTTATTTAAAAAACTTAACCTTTCTTAACAATATTTGCTTGTTTCTATGTTAGAATCCACGCAGTAACTTAGCACATATTAAGCAACTCCGCAATATAAAATTCCATTTTAAGGATATTAATGATTAAGAAAATTTTTATATTCACGCTTCTATGTTGTAGCACTTTTATATATGCAGAATCTAGCTCTCAAAGTCCAGCTTCTAGCCTAGATTCTGTCAGCAAGAATATTGTCGGTGGTATCGCACTTTTTGTGAATGGTGAGCCGATTACGCTACATGCGATTAAACAAGTAGAAAACGCATTGCATACAGACAGACTTCGAGCCACAGATATACTTGTAACAGAGAAGCTAAAAGAAGCTGAAATTAAGCGTTTAAAAATTGAAATAAATGATATACAGCTAGATTCACAAATAGCACAAATCGCACAGCAAAATGGCATGAATTTAGACCAATTCTATGCGGCTATTATGCGAGAGGGTATGAGCTTAGTAGAATATCGCACAAAGCTAAAAGAGCAAATGCTAGCACAAGAACTTATGCGAAAGATACTCTTTTCTAGCAATGTCGGGCAAGAAGATGAGCTGCGTAAATACTACAACGAGCATTTAGACGAGTTTGTTATCCCCAAAGAAGTTGTGGGTGTAAAATTTGTAAGTCGCAATAAAGAGATTCTAGAATCTTTTATGCAGCAAGGCATAGATAGCACTATACCAGATTCTATAGCACACACTGAAGAGAAGCTAGAAATAGAGAGTTTGCCAACGCAGGTAGCTGATATTTTTCTAGCAACCAACGCAAAGTCTTTTACACAGGTATTTGAATCTGATAATGGCGATTTCGTTGCGTTTTATATTAAGGGAAAAATATCAAACGAACAAGTAGATTTTGAAAAAGCAAAAAACTATATCGCACAAAAACTCATAGCAAATAACCAAGAAAAGATTCTAAGCGATTATTTTGAACGCGTAAGGAGCCGCTCTAAGATTGTTTTTGTCCGCTAATGAAAGTCTTTATTATCGCTATTAAGCAGGGCTTAACACCGAATTTTATTGCATACATAACGAACTAACAATCTAGCATAACCCTATCTATTGTAATAATATCTAGGCTTGACACTCTAAAACCATCGTTAGACATATACAAGCCTTACATGAAAACAACACTAGACCTTAACACATTAACACCATGTTAAAACAAATTTTGGCAATAAGACTCCATAAAGCCACGCCGCAAACATATAAAGTTAAATTGCATATTTTAATGGATTCTATCACTCTTGCATGTTTCTACGCATATTCTATGACTTCAACGCAATACATTCAATCTCTATTTTACTGCCCTTTGGCAATTCTTTAACAGCAACCGTGCTACGAGCAGGCTTATGTGAAAAATATGTGGCATACACTTCATTAAATTGCGTAAAATACGACATATCACTAAGATACACATTTGTTTTTATTACATTCTCTAAGCTACTTCCAGCCGCTTCTAATACTGCTTTTAAGTTCTTGCAAACTTGATGTGTCTGTGCTTCTATGTCAGAATCCAAAAATTCCCCATTTGGTAACAATGGAATCTGCCCAGAAGTAAAAATCAAACTATTTGCAACAATAGCCTGTGAATATGGTCCTATCGCCTGCGGTGCATTACTTGTGCTTACAATATCAAACTTTTTCATATTGTTCCTTTCTGTGTAATCTATAAAACGCTTATTCTAACACATTTTGACAAAAAAAGTTGTTTCAGAAACAAAATGTGCATAACTATATTATAATCCACAACCTAACATATTGCATCTAAATCTCCGCAGCCCACCCATAAAAACAGGAAATTTACAAAAGAGTAAAACAAGTGCATTGCCTTTTGTATGCCGGCAGCAGGGCTTTGGGTGTAAATAACCCCTAAGAATCGTTGGCTAATATAAACTCTCTAGACCCTAAACAATATTCTTATACCCAATAATAGTATATGTTGTGTTTTCAATATCTTGATTTGTTTTTTCTGCAGAATCTATATTCTCATTATTTTGTGTTCTCTAAGTCTGCAACCATCCATGGGATACCAATAGATTCCAAAAACTCGCCCTGACTTGCCAAAATGCCAGAGAATCTAAACCCACTAAAATATTAAAATCAATTTTACTAAAACCTATATCTTACCTCAAAACGATAGTCTGTGCCGGGTTCATATAAAGCCGTGCGAATGAGATTAATTTGATCGTTTGCGGTATTATCTGCTTCAACTTTTAGTGGTGAGGTAGGGTCCATATAATAAGCGTTAAAAACATTTAAAATGCTAAATCGCAAAGTAAGCTTGTCTTTGCCAAGCGGATAGTAATTCACATATAAATCTGACACACTATACCCATCTTTACCAATGTCTTCAAACTGCTTTTGATAGATATTATAACCTATCGTGCCTTTCTTAAAGCCTGTCGCACATCGAGTAACCCAAGCTATATCAAACATATCCGCATCATATCGCAATCCAACCATAAAAGTATAACCCCAAGTAGCCCCAAGCTCGTAAGTATCAGCAAGCAACGCCCCCTTGCCCTCACCTCCAGCGGTAAGCCAGTTTCTAGCTACACCTAAATCAAGTGTGAATCTATCATAGTAAAACGCCGAGCCAATCTCAAAGCCATAGTTAATAAGTGGAAAGTTTAGATTCTCTCTCACCCCTTGTCTTGTACCACCCCCTGTTGCACCTTTTGCATAGCTATTAATAAAGTTTAGAATATTTCCTGCATACACTGCAAATTTAAAACTCATAAAATCATTTACATAATCAAGTGTGATTTCACCATGATTTGAGTATTCTGATTTGAGATTTGGGCTTATCTCCACTTTTGTATCACGCAAAAGTGTCGCATCGCCGGGCATTGCTCCCCTTGTGCTGAAAGCATACTTTGCACTGATATCAAGCCCATCAATCACACTATAAGTAAGCACGGTGCTAGGGCTTACCCCGCCTGTGAAATGATCCTGTTTATTCTTATCAAAATAGTAGTAAAAATCCGCCCTGCTACCATAACCCCAAGTAAGATTGTCTAGAATCTGCCAGCTATCCTGCACAAATCCACCATAGATATATGCCTCTTCCCTGCCTCTATTATGTTTTAAATTGGGGCTATTTTTTTCACTATCTTGCATATTATCATCACGCACACTCATACCTTGAAAGTCAAAGCCATATTCAAACAAATGATCTTCATTTAGCTGATTGCTTAGCCTTGCATTTGCACCATAGTTATCAAGCACGATAGCACGCGATGAACTTTCATCATGATCATGTCCGCCAGTCCCGCCACCACTACCATGATTATGGTCTTCTGTAAAAAGTGGTGTGAGATTCACATTTTTGGCATTGTGATATGCGGCAAGTTTTATAGAAGTGCCGCCATGCTCTGGTTTGTATTCATAGTTTGCAGTAAAGCTTTGATTTTGATTCTTATGTCGAAATAAATGACTTGCAAAATCTTCCCCTGCCACATCGCCGACATTTGATCGAAACGGACGAGTCGCATCATCATTTATCACACTATAACCAACCGAAAACCTTTGATTAGAATCTACTTGTCCCCCAACTTTTAAAAGCACATTCGTTTGCATTGAGTTGCTGCCTAGCACGGGATTATTCATCGTAAGAAAGTTTTTGTAAGTATGCTTTGCATCGCGATAATTTAGCACATTTTGATGATTTATACTTGCCAAAATGCCTACATCGCTAAAAAGCCGACTATATACATTGAGATTTGCTTTATAGCCTAAGTTTGTAAAAAAGCCTGTGCCAATCTCAGCACCAAACTTTTCCCCAGCCTTTAAAAAATCACTCGCATCTTTTGTCTCAAAGGCAATAGACCCAGCAAGACCACCCGGTCCGCTACTTGCATCACTTACACCCTTGCTTACCACCACTCTTTTTAACAGCGATGGATCAACCATAACATTGCCTTGATGATGAAAGGCATTACCATTTTGAGCCGCTCCATCAAGCGTTACCCTCATCATAAAGCTCTCAAACCCTCGCACATAAATCTTTTGTCCCATATTCGCACCACCACCCACAGCAATGCTAGGGTCTTTTTTGAAAATGTCTCTAAGATTTAGGGCTTGTGTCTTTTCTAAATCATCAGCGGTGATGAAAGTCTTTGTGCTTGTTTCATAGCCTTTTAGCTTACTCGTCGTAGTAACGGCGTTTAGCTTGTAAGATTCTGTATTGTCTTCTTGCGGTGTGTTAGAATCTAGTGCATAGCTTAAGGTTTGAGCTACACAACATATCGCAACACCCGCAAGTATCTTGCGTGTTTGTAACATGTTTATCCTTAACTTGAAATAATATTTATACAAGCAATATATAAAAATTACAATAAGCTTTATATGTTGTGTATGCTTCACATTGAAATATCACTTTGCTTTGGAGAAATGGATAAAGCTAAGTAGTATTATGTGCGGGGAATTATAGCGAAAAAAGTTTTAATAATTTAAATAACGGGTTAATAGCATAGCTTTATTGCATGTAGATTCTATTGTAAAATTTAAGTTTTAGATTCCAAGTTGTAGAATCTAAAACTTAAATTATAGTGTTTTTGTTGCTGATAAGTTATAGAATCCAAACTTCAGATTCTAAGATATCCCCTAAAACACAACCCTACCACCAATATTAAATCCTAAGCCAAAGTTTTTATCAAATACACTGCTTTGCAAGCTCAAACTGCCATTTAGATACCATCTGCCAAAGCTATATTCTCCACCACCTGTAAGGAATACATAAGACTTATAACCTTGAGCTTTATATCTCATATTAAAGTTATTTACAGAATCACCTATATTGCCTATACTTGTAGTTGTAGTCCCATTAGAATCTACATTATTTTGTAAAATGATTGCATCTTGCTTTAATTGTGCGACTATAAAGATATAGCTTTGATTTGCAAAGTATTTACGACCATCTATACCTATATTTACACTTATAGTTTGTCTTATATTATCATCTGTATTCATAGCAAATATAGGTGTATTATCACTCTTTCTTTTAAAGCCACTTGAACCTAATACATAATACGATAATCCTGCAAAAGGTTTTACAATATAACCCTTTTTCATTAAAAAGGCATAACCATAAGTTGCATTTAAATCTATATTAGAGAGTGTATAGCTATATTCATCACCAAAGAGAGCAAGTAAATCCATATTCTTAATTGGAGATCCTTGTCTCTCGTTTGTAAAGCTAAAGGCGGTATTGAGTGTTACATCTATTTCATGGTTTTCAATGAAAGTCCTTGTATAGATTCCAGCAAACATATTATTTGAATTGTTTGAAGTAAAGCCATTATTATTTCCATTAAATGTGCCATAGCCATAACCACCATACGCACCAAATGCAGTTTGGAGTTTATCTACAAAGTAGTCATAACCTGCATTAAATCCATAGAGTTGTGCTGTGCCAGTTTTTGAGAAGTTAAGATTACCTAGCATATTAACCCAAGCATGATTTGGATATTCTTCTCTGTTATTAAATCTCATGATTAAATCTGCTAAGGTATCAAACCATACTTCATTTGAATTGTTATCACTTGTTATATCACTTTGTATATCTGTTACTCCATTGTTTGCATTTTGTGTGTTTGTGTTAGAGCTACTTGCTAGAGTAGCTACACTACTTCTATAAACTGCATTGCTATTTGTATTACCACTTACTATATTATTAATAGCTGCTATTCTTGTGTTTGTATTAGAATCTAGACTTGCTAGTTTTAGCTTCTCTGCTTCTTTTAATGCTGCTTCTAAATTCTTTTGATAGTTCTGCATAGCAATATAGCTACTAGCACTACCATGAATGCTAGCTACTCTTGCTAGACGATTTAGTTTTGCACTCTCCATTGATAGTGTGAGTGTATGAAGTGTTGATGCTTTATTCTCTAGGTTTGATACATGATCTATTGCTGTATCTAGAGTCCTGCCTACTTCTAGGAAATACTCTAGATTTCTTGAGGCAGCTAATGTTTGGTCTAGGTTTATTAA
>NZ_FZPK01000044.1 GCF_900198625.1 Helicobacter rappini
GTTTGGAAGCTAAAGATATAATGGAGGGATAGACTTAAGCAAAGAAGGTACTAGATTTTTTATTGCATAGAAGATGTATCAAAAATTAATACTATTGATATTTCTGTGTGGAGACTTAAAAATCCAAAAGACTTTAAAAGAGAAATCCAAAAGTTTGAGGCATCAAAGAAGCTCAGATTTATAGATGAAACCAAAAGACAATGTTATCACATTGAAATTACCCAACCTTAAAGGAGGAATTTTGCATAATTTTATAACAATTCTATTTGTTTCTGCATTGTCTCTTTGTAGTTTTGTGCAAGCGAAGGACTTTAGGGCAAGTTGTGAGCGTTGCATTATAGTATTTTCTCTAGGCGATAAGATGATTGAGAAACTCAAACAAGAAATGGGAGAAGAAGATTTCTATGTAATGGCAGATGATATAAATCATGATAGATATAGCGTTTCAAATTATGTTGAAGCAAACAATATTGAATTTATCTACATTAAAGATTCTGATATTTTTGATACCCTGCTATTTGCAAATCAAAAAATACACATAGAATCTTATTTTGGATATTGGATTTATAAAAAAGGAAAAATTGCAAAATATTTTCCAGATATATCTGAAGATGAAATCAACAAGTATTTTAACATTAGTAATCCAAAGTATCCCAAAGGACAATAGAGGTGGGTATGGGAAAACAGAAACACAAAAAGAAAACATACCAATTAATTGGATACACACAGATTCTAGCGGTAATTATTCAGAGAAAATTTCAAGAGCAAAGGCAATGGAGATGAAAAATGCTTATGGAATGAAATATATAGCCTCCATTACATCAAATCATATTTTAGGTAAAGCTATCGATATGACGATTACTTGGATAAAAGATATAAAAATTAAAGATAAAGCAGGAAAAGAATATATTTTAACACCAAATAATGGTGCTAAATGCAAAGAACTTCATGATATTGGAGCAACCTATGGAGTCTATAAGTTGCTAAAAGACGATCCACATTGGTCATTTAATGGAAAGTAAAGGAAAGGCGATGCGTTATGTATTGATTTTAATGATTTGTTGTAATAGCTTATTTGCACAAATAGAAACAGAAAAAAACTTCACAGACACAAATATCACAAAAGCGTATGAAAAAATGAAATATAGTTTTTCTGAGAGTTATTATCTCCCACAAAGCATTGAGTCTATGAAAAACATCACGCAAACTCTTGGTATTATACTAAACAATTAGATATTATTTATATAGTATGTGCTATCATATACTATATTTTTTACTAAAAGGATGAAAAATGATTTCGTTAAAAACAGGCATATTCCCAGGGAAGAACTCTAATAGCACTCCAACCGAAACCCCCTCTAGGAATGAAGATTATACTCGTGGATTATCTAAGGAAGAAATGCAAATTCTTCTTAGAAAAAAAGGATTTCGAGAAAACATATTACCTGTTGATCCGCTTCTTTTTATTTCTAGGATATCTGATGAAGATATAGAAGAAATCAAGTCTAGACGCGTATAAAAAATAAACACTAGGCTTCTTTGTCTAGTGTTTATTTTTTTTTCTGAATGTTATGTAAGTTAGGAGGATGTTGGACGTGTTAAACTATTTTCTACAACAAACATACCAGCATCAACCTGGTATTAAATATTATAGTAGATTTGATTATATCAAAAAGAGATATAAGGAAGAAATAAATAAAATTATCGAATACCATGGTAATAGAGTAAGAGCTGTTAATAATTCGCATTTATTAGTAAGACTAATTAAATTATTATCTCCTTTTAAATTTAATATGGACTTCTTCGATTATTTTAAATATGTAGATAGTAATGCTTGATTATGAGAAAAGTGAGATTTATGGTTATGAAAGCTTTAAAATCCAATGGCAAAACGAAAATGAAGTAAGCATAAATCTTAATGCTTTTAACGATGGAGAGAAAATTTGCACTTACAGAAGTTATATTCTTTCTTTAAAACAAGTGGGCAAAGATACACGAGGCGTTATAGAATCTATAATGCTTTATCCACAAGATATTGACACATACATACAAAATGCTTGTGAGTGCAATTATTTTCGTGGCGAATATGGATACGATGAAGCAAGAAATAAAGAACTTGATAGGCAAATGGATAAATATTGCAAACCATTGCCACAAGATTATAAAATCTTGCAAGAAAAATACAATGATAAGCCAAAATTACAAAGGATTCTAAAAAGGGTAAATGAGCTGTAAAAATAATAACAAAGCAGGAGTCATCACAAACAATAATGCACAAAACATCATTAATACAGAACTTTTATTAGATGATAGATTCTGTGAATTGATATAATGTATTGCTAGAATATCAAAGAAAATACTCTGCAAATAGGGTAAAACTAGAGGTGGGGTATGAAGAGGAGGATTTGAGTGGAATTGAGGTAGTGGGAAAAAATGGAATGGATATAAGTTTAGTGTCTGAATATTCTAAAAACATACTAAGACAAATTGCAAAAAATTCTAACTACAAAAGAGTCGTAATTAGCAGCACAGCAAGGACGCCTAGAAAACAAGCAGAAATTATGTATAATAATATCATTACAAATGGCTTACAAAAACAAAGAAATACCTATGAGCAACCCGGACAACGAGTGTTAGATGTATATGAAACGCAGAAAAAAGCTAGTAAAAACAAAGATGAGATTATACAGGCAATGACAAACAAAATCAATGAACTTGGAGCTTCTAGTGTATCAACACATTGTGCGGATTTCAATATTGTCAATGTGGTTGATATTCCGCATTCATCTTTAGGTAAAAATAAAGAGAAGTTTAAAAGTGAGGCTATTAAGCTGCTAGGCAAAACAAATGTTTTAGATGAGAATAATTGCTACCATATTGTGATACACCAACAAAACTAAAGGAAAATAGTATGTATAAATATATAAAAAATATTGCAATAATTATGGCTCTATGCTTGAGTTTGGAAGCTAAAGACTTTGTGGTGAATTGTGATAAATGTGTAATTGAAATAGGTTCTACTGATGAGGAAGTGGAGTATTTTAAAAAAGAAATGGGAGAAGAGGATTTTTATGTCGCAGCGGATGATGCAAATTATTATGCTTACACATTAAGCAAATATCTTGAAACAAATGGCATAGAATTTAAACATGTTGCGCGTCTTGATTCACATCGCACAAAGATTGTGTTTCCAAATGAAAGTATAGATATTGCAAATCTCAAGTGGTTATATGAATATTATTTGTATCAAAAAGGCAAAAAGCCTTATAAACTTATGGATATTTCCGCTCCAGAAGATGAAATCAACAAGTATTTTAACATTAGTAATCCAAAGTATCCTAAAGAGAGTGAATAAAAATGAATGATCCGACACATATATACTCCCCAGCCTATAAAGTAAAGAATTATACCACCCATACCAAACTAGATTATAACTCTCCCCTATCTCTATACTTCAATGGTAAGGAATTACAGATATTAGAATGGGGAGAGGTGAAAAGAGATAGTGTAGATTCTGCAAAATTAGATAAAAACAAAATCTTTATAGCAAGAAGTGGTAAGCCTCTAAGCATTTCTAATCAAGATTCTATATCACAAGCAAACCCAGATAATACACAAGAATACTTTGATTATTCTAAACAAAGACAAAAAGACAAAGATAAAGGAGCAATACTAGAGGGGATATATTATATAGACATTACTCAAAGCAAAGATGATAAACAAAGTGGCATAAGAGAATATAATAATACTTGGTATTCTCTCTCAAGAACTAAAGAAGGTGAAAAGCAATGGGGTAAATATAATATCCCTATCTATACTGATAAAGATTGCACAAATACACTAGAATCCACCACACAAAGAGAGAGTTTCTATCTACATGGAGGAGAAAGCTATGGCAATGCTGGTGGGATTGATTTGGCTAAAGAAATCGATAGCTTTGTAGCTTCAATACAAAGGCTTAGCAATCAAACTAAAGATAATAAACTCTCAATAAAGCTTTTAGTAGAATATACTCATATTCTCTCTAACACAGATTTGCAATCTATCGATTTACACAGGGAGATTCAAAGAACAGATGATATAAAAAAACACAGAGTAGCACTCACTGCTAATTACACTAAGCCAGATTCTATGAGTGTAGAAAGCTTTAATGCACAAAAGCAACAAACCTATTGGGCATATAAAGAACTCTCACAAACAGAGGAGTGTAACCTTGAGGAAGTAAGGATTAAGGATATAACACTCTTTCAAAAAAGACAAAAAGATTATAAGGGAGAAACTATAGAAATTAATTTAAACGACTATGATTGGCAGCACTGCAATAAACAAATCATAGTCTTTGCTTTTAGCCCTAAGGATATACTACAAAATGAGAATGGGGAAGAAGTGTTAAAGAAGCCTAAATATAAAATCATTACAAGAGGTTTTCGATACGATATGCTAAAAAGAGTGTTTAATGGTATTAATTATGCGATATTAGAAACCACGCCCACCACACAAGCACAAAGAAATCAGCACAATGAAGTAAATGCTAAAGTGCAAAAATTAAAAGATATGGTAAATGAGCTTAATAGACTCCATGCTGATAATGAACCTATGTTTGTGCATTATAAGCTTGATACTAGGGCAAGAATAGAGCATTTTTTTGCACAAGCTAGAGCAGAATGTGGAAATACATTAGTGTTGGAGGAGAATATTACTAGAGAAAATGCAAATAGAAATTACAATGCAAATAGGTGGCTAAATAATAGACCCAATACAGACGATGGCTATAATTTTAGAGGTAGAGGATTGCTACATATCACAGGTAGAGGCTCAATAGAGCAAGGACGCAATGAGGGCTATACAGGATTTAATCAAAGGGTTACTAATCCATTGTATGGTGGCTTACAAAATAGGGACTTTGTCAATAATGCTAATGATAGAGACTCTCTAGCTAATAATGGCTTAGAGGCTTTACTTGCTGGTGTATATGTATGGAAAACTCTCATCTCAAGAGAAACACGAACACATCTATACGATATAGCCAATGCAGAGGATAGCATTAGCCCAACTCCCACAGGAGTAGCTAATATACCCAATCTTAGCAATAACTTACGCCTTATTTCCCAAAGGATAAATGGCGGGAATAATGGTTTATCTAACAGACAAAATTCTCTTAATCACATTAGAACCCAAAGGATTTTTGATGAGTTTGAGTAGAATCCTTTTAGGTATAGCTTTATTATCACTATATTGTTTTGCTTTGGACTTAGAGCAAATGATGATACCAAACATTAAGCCTAGCTTTGATTGTGCTAAAGCCAAATTTGATGATGAGTTTAGCATATGTGGAGATGGCTTTGGTGCGGGCTATAATATGCTACCCATTATTGATAATTTTTATTCAAGTTTTTATAAGATTGTAAGCAAAGAAATAGAATCTAAAGACAACATAATCCTTAAAAACATATCCACAACAATGCTTAAAAATAGGAGGAAATGTCCATCTCAAATACATTTTCACGATACTTTCAACAAAGAGGCATTTGACAAAGAAAATGAGGAAAACTTGCAAAAAGGCTATGATGTAATAGATTTACATAATCTTAGTTCGGGAATGGCGAGTGTTTTGGGAATGAATTGCTATGAATATCATTATCTCAAAGCCCTGCGACAAATCACAGAGTTTCTCTATACTACTCCACAATATAAAATAATCTTTGAAAAAATCTTTTATCCTAATCCCAAAGAGTATTACAAGCTTATAATGACTAAAAAAATATCAAGCCCAGATTCATTGTTTGATGAGGATGCTGATGTGATACTCGATGTTATCGACAAAGCTGCTAAAGATAATCTCTTAGAATCTAATGGGGCGTTAAAAAAGCATGAGTGAAACCTATTTTTTGTTAAGACTAATACTGATACTAGGGCTAGTGTAGATTCTGTAACAAGAATCATCAATCGATATACCGATAGCTATCAAGCAAGAAAATACATTATGAAAGGCTTTAGAAGCAAATCACAAAAGATTTAAACAAAACCAAGCAAATTTTACAAAAAGACAATGCCAATATTACAAAGCGATATTTATAGTATAAGATTAACTAGGAATTAATGGGGAGAACAAATGTCAAATAGAGAAAACACCCAAGAGTATAGTAAAGATATGCTAAGAATACAGATTGTAGATTCCAATGGCATAGCTATAATAAACAAATCATGGTCTTTGCTTTTAGCCCTAAGGATATACTACAAAATGAGAATGGGGAAGAAGTGTTAAGCAAGCCTAAATATAAAATCATTACAAGAGGTTTTCGATACGATATGCTAAAAAGAGTGTTTAATGGGATTAATTATGCGATATTAGAAACCACGCCCACCACACAAGCACAAAGAAATCATTACAATGAAGTAAATGCTAAAGTGCAAAAATTAAAAGATATGGTAAATGAGCTTAATAGACTCCATGCTGATAATGAACCTATGTTTGTGCATTATAAGCTTGATACTAGGGCAAGGATAGAGCATTTTTTTGCACAAAGTTGGGTAGAGACTTGGGCTGGGCAGTTAAGACTTGCTGAAAGTATTTCTAAAGAAAATGCCAACAAAAACTATAATAATCGATATGGCAATAGACCCAACACAGATGATGGCTATAACTTTAGAGGGAGAGGATTATTGCATTTAACCTTTAGAGATAATTATCATGCTTGCACAAGATATTTGCACAATCAAGGTTGGCTAAGTAGTGATATAGATTTTGAGGCGCAGCCACAGCTAGTTACAGATTCTGGAGTGTATGCTTTGCTTAGTGCGGTGTATTATTGGAATACAAAAACTTATCCTAATGGAGTCAATGTTAGTATTCCAGCTTGGAGAAATTTTCATCTCTATGAAATAGCAGATGATGAAGCTAATGGTAATACTATAATCCCAACAATAGATGAGGACACACAGCAAGAAATTGACCTGACACAAGCCCAAAGAACAATCAGTGTGCTTGTAAATGGTGGAAGAAAAGGTTTAACAAGTAGAAGAGATTCACACAATAGGATTAGAAATAATCAAATATTTGTAGAGTTTGACAATCAATAATCACTTAAGGAGGCAATAAATGCTTAGAATCTTGCTTATTACATTACTATCCAGTTTATCTTTTGGGGCAGATTCTCTTGGTATCTTTGAATATTATTCTAAGAATGAAGCCAAAATGGGAGAATTAGAGCCTAGCTTTAATTGTGCTAAGGCTATAGATGGTGTAGAGGAATATATCTGTTTTTCTGCAAATGCTGGTATGGCTGCTACTCCTGCATTGATATTGATTGATAATCTTTTTACATCATACTACAAAATGATTATGCAGTATACCGCTACACTACACAAAGATAATATAAGATCCATAACAAAAAAGGCGATGAAACAAAGGGATAAAGATTTTAATGCTATTGTATGTGATACTCAAATGAGTAGTGCCTACTGCCAAATCTTAAAAAATGATAGCGTATTTCGATCGTATAGTTTGGGTATTATGGAATTATCAAAAGTCTTAGCGGAAACTAATCCAACTTTGTTGCATAGCATATTTTTAAATCATACGGAGCAGATTCTACAAAATGGCATTAGTGAGCAAATACTAGATTCTCTGTATCAAGACAACCTAATTAATGAAATAGGTAAGTTGATTGTCAAGGTGGATTCTAAGTAATGAGACAAGGCGATGGCTATAACTTTAGAGGGAGAGGATTATTGCATTTAACCTTTAAAGATAATTATCATGCTTGCACAAGATATTTGCACAATCAAGGTTGGCTAAGTAGTGATATAGATTTTGAGGCACAGCCACAGCTAGTTACAGATTCTGGAGTGTATGCTTTGCTTAGTGCGGTGTGGGTTTGGAATACATACAGAATCAATGAGCAAAATCTTTATAATATCGCGGAAAACCAAGATATTATTCATGCACAATATAGTTTTACCAAAAATCGAAATGGCACAGGTGGAACTATTACATTAAATAATGTGAGTCAAAACCTAAGGTTAATTACTGAAAGAATTAATGGTTGGTATAATAATTTGGCAGAAAGACAACAAACATACACAAGGATAAAAAATGCTGAAATATTTAAAGATTTTGAATAAATTTTATATTGTATTTATTTTGGTCTCAAGCCTCAATGCCTTAAGCCTTGAAGAAATGTTGCAACAAGATAACATTAAGCCTAGCTTTGATTGTGATTTGCCAAAACTTTCAGAATCTGAAATGGATATATGTGGCGGTGTGGGCATGATACCTGCTTCTTATTTTGCCATTATTGATAATTTCTATTCAAGTTATTATAAAGCAGTAATCAAACATATAGATTTAAAAGATAAAACAATCATTAAAAATATTTCTTTAACAATGCTTAAAGAGCGAGGTAAGGTATGCCCAAATACAAAGTTTGACGATAATGTAAGCTCTGGATTAAATTCTGCATTAGCCGCACAATGTTATTGCTATCCATACAACAAAGCCCTGCGAGAAATCACAGAGTTTATTTATAATAATCCTAAATATAAAAATATTTTTGAACAAATCTTTTATCCGAATCCAAAAGGTTATTACCAACTCATAATGAATAAGAAACCACTAAATCCAGACTCTCCATTTGATGATGATGCCGAAGTGATATTTGATGTAATTGACAAAGCCGCTAAGGATAATCTCTTAGAATCTAATGGGGCGTTAAAAAAGCATGAGTGAAACCTATTTTTTGTTAAGACTAATACTGATACTAGGGCTAGTGTAGATTCTGTAACAAGAATCATCAATCGATATACCGATAGCTATCAAGCAAGAAAATACATTATGAAAGGCTTTAGAAGCAAATCACAAAAGATTTCAACAAAACCAAGCAAATTTTACAAAAAGACAATGCCAATATTACAAAGCGATATTTATAGTATAAGATTAACTAGGAATTAATGGGGAGAACAAATGTCAAATAGAGAAAACACCCAAGAGTATAGTAAAGAAACATTGAGAATACAAATTATAGATTCTAAAGGCAATCCTATTGAAGATGCAGAGGTTATCTTATTGGGTATGGGACAAAAACAGGGGCAAAAGATTACCTTACCAGATAAAACAGATTCTCAAGGAGAAATTACTTTTGATTTTCAAGAATATATCAAAGATATCAATAGATTTGAAACCACAATAAACCACCCAGATTATTATTCATACCCTATAAACCGCAATAGGAAAATATGTAGGAGTTATGAGTATGGGCATTTGTGTGTAGAAAGTTTTGCTAAGATACCTACATTCTATTTTGATGGTAAAACACTTAATATATCTCAATGTCCAAATCCTGCTAAGAGATATGCTTTAAAAAACCCGCCAAATCAAGATTCTAATAATCAAACACAGAAAGAATACTATATACAATTACAAAGCAATCAAAAAAACTTTAGCATTTATAAAGATAAAAATCTTTCTGAAGCAAGCGATTACATTTTACATTTAGAATATTCTAGCCAAACAACAACGCAACCTGAAGAGAACAAAAATCTAAACTTTGATAATGATGACACCTTAAGAAAATTTAAAAAAGAAATAGAGTCTATTATCAAAATGAATGAGAAAAAGGGCAACACAATATCTATACATAAGTTTATTGTTGATTATGATGTGCCAGATTTTATAGAAAAAGCTTTGCAACTTATTGATAAATTTGAAAATAGAGATACTCACGGGGTATTTTCGGAAGAAAGGCTTGCAAAAGCAAAAGAAAATTCAAATCCATTTGATAAAAATTTGATTATAAAAACACTCAAAGAAAGAATGGTTAATCTTGTGAAAAGTAACTATCATATAACAAATGCTACACTGCCTGCAATAAACAATCCCACAGAGTCCTATTATCCAAACCAAGGACCAACTTCGCTTTGCGGACCTGCTGCATTTTTTTATTGTCTTTTGATAGATAGACCAGATTTATATGTCAAATGTGTTATTGATTTGTGGGAAAACGGGAAAGCAAAAATTAAAAATCTAAGTATTGAGCCAAGCAGAAACTGCAAAAAACCAAAATCACTTGGAGATGATGGAAATAAAATCAATGGCGTAGATTGGATAACTCTAGCAGGCTTGCGAGATTCTGAAAATATGGTATTAGATTATGATGAGGAAAACGACCAAGTAGCTGGCATAACACTTGAGGGAAAAATAAAACAATGGTTTTTAAAGGTCGGAGCAAAATTATTGTTTTCTAATGTAACTTATGGTCTACATATTGGTAAAGACGAATTGTTGTGTTTGGTTAAATATAAACAACAATATCCACAGGCTCATATTATTTCTTTAATTAACGCTGAACTTATAGGTGGTTCTAGCAGTGGGATACCGGGCATTAAAAAGTCTCATTGGATAGTGTGGAAGACTATACCACAAAGCAACGGAAAAGATATAGATTCTCACATACAAGATAATGCTACCATTGCACAAAGTGTAGTAACTTGGGGCGAAATAGACAGAAAAGTAGAAAAGATTGATGGGAAAAGCCTTAAGGATTATACTTTAACAGAATATCTTAGTTATAATTTTGGTGCTATGGTATTCTTGCCTATACCTTACGAATTGGGAGAATGTGAATGAGAGTATTAAAACTACTTTGCCTTATACCTTTATGTGCGATGCTTGCCTCCTGCACAAAGCCTTTCACAAACTTTGAAACAAGCAGGGCAAAAATGCAAAAACTATCAGGTTTTAATGTCATACAATGTGATGAAATATTAGAAAAATCACTCAAAGATGAAGAGGAGATTCTAAGCAATAAAGGCTTAATAGATTACAAGAAACAATATTTTAAAAATGGAAGAAATATCCAAATAAATCAATACGAAATTACTAAAAATAAAGAAAAAACCATAATAAAGAATAAAACCAATAACACTAACATACAAGTATATAATGATAATGAAGCTGCAGCGTTTAATATTTCTTACGATAAGCAATATTTAGGAATCTGTGATAGAGGAAAGCTACATATATTTGATTTAAACAAAAATTTATATGAACTTGAGCATTACAAAGATAAAAAATGCACAAGAGTTGATTTCTCTTTAGATAATACATATCTTATAGTCAATAACAAAAAGCAAGGGCAGATTTATGAATTTAAGAGAGGCAATTTGGTATATGATAATCCCAATAATCCTCTTTTTGTATCATTGGATTATGCAATAGCGGGCAATGAAATTATATTACTTGATGAAAACAAAAGAATTATTGTTGAGGGATTAGGGGACTCAAGTTTAAAAGAAAAGATTATAGAAGTTAGAAAAAATAAAGAGGGTATTGATGTATTAGTCTGGGAATTACAAAAATCTTGGATACCTTTTGTCTCTTTCCCCCCAAGTTGTTCAATTAGAAGATTGCAAGGATTTTAGTGCAAACAAAGATTCAAATACACAAACTTTCAATCAAGGGCTTTCTATAATGCTAGACCAATGATTTAGACAAACAATTTGACATATAGGTAATTTAAGGAATAACTAATGAATCACGATAGCAACAACCCCAACACAGCAGGTATTACAATAGGCTTACCAAACTCTAGCAACAAAGGATTTGATATAAAAGCTGGAATAACTCTAGGATTAGATGGGATTAGCATTACACTGGATTATTAAAACGAAACTATTTAAAAATAATTCATCTCGCAAATAAAATTAGAGTTTTTCTTATGCTCTTCAATCATATTACTTCTTAATTACCAAAGGGTTACTATGCAATCTTATCTCTCAC
>NZ_FZPK01000016.1 GCF_900198625.1 Helicobacter rappini
TCTGTTTCAAACTTATATGCCTTATATACTTGTAAAAAGTCTTCGCTAAAGACATTGCCCTCTTTTAGATACTCTCTATCCGCAAGCATTTCTTCAATAGCACTACGCAATGTGTGCGGTAATTGCTTAATGCCTTTATCTCTAATTTCATCAAGGCTTAATTCAAAAAGATTAATATCCATAGGCTCACCCGGATTTGTCTTTTTTATAATGCCATCAAGTCCTGCCATAAATAGACTAGCAAAGGCTAGATAAGGATTACTCGAGCTATCTGGGAATCTAAACTCCATTCTTTTTGCTTTCTCCCCTTGATTGTATGGAATCCTAACACTTGCACTTCTATTTTGCGCAGAATATGTTAGAATGCTTGGGGCTTCAAAGCCCGGTATCAGCCTTTTGTATGAATTTGTGCTAGCATTTGTAAAGGCTGCTACACTTCTTGCATGTTTCAACACACCGCCTAAAAAATGCAATGCCATTTCGCTAAGCCCTTGATATTTATCACCTGCAAAGCAATTTTTACCATCTTTCCATATACTGATATGCACATGCATACCGCTACCATTATCGCCATATAGGGGCTTTGGCATGAAGGTAGCAGTTTTGCCATTTAGATGTGCTACCATTTTTACGACATACTTTAGCTTTTGCACATTATCTGCTGCTTCTATCATATTGCCAAAACGCACACCGATTTCACACTGCCCTTGTGCGACTTCATGATGCACGACAAATGTTTCTAGCCCCACTTGATTTAGCACCTTTACCATTTCTGCACGAATATCTACTAAGGAATCAACAGGGGCAACAGGAAAATATCCACCTTTTAAGCCGGGTCTGTGTCCTATATTACTCCCACCTTCAAATGTCCTATCTCTATTCCATTCTCCATCTTCTGTATCCACTTCATAATATTGACAATTTACAGAATCTCGCATTTTAATACTATCAAATACAAAAAATTCATTTTCAGGTCCAAAATACGCACTATCGCCAATGCCTAAATCAACTAAATGCCGCATAGCTCTTTTAACGATACTTCTAGGGCATTTCTCATAAGGCTCATTTTTATAAATATCCCAAATATCACAAAATACCACGATTGTTGTATCCGCAGTAAAAGGATCGATAAAATATCGCACAAGCTCTGGGATAAGTATCATATCAGATTTATTGATAGGTTGCCATGCGGCAAGACTTGAGCCATCAAATGGAATACCTACTTTAAAAGTATCAGAATCAATAGCTGACATCGAGAAGCTTATATGATGCCAAGTCCCTTTTATATCTGTGAATCTAAAATCTACAAATTCTACTTCATTTGCTTTACAAAAATCAAAAAAAATCTCAATAGATTCTGGTGTGTTATGTGTGCTAGTCATACTTAAGACTCCTTTTTTACTTGCTAAAGCGGGATTATAGCATTTTACATAGAATAAAAAATAAATAGCCTATAAAATGCACTAAAGCCCTAGCAAATAAAGGATATCATATTAGACTTTATGATAAAAATTTCTCTTTGAAACTAGCCACAAAGACAACTAAAATGATAATAGGGATAATATATTTCACATATAAAAACCAAATATTTACAATACCCGCATATTTTTCGCTTCCTTGCAATATTTCTTGCTTTGCTTCATCTTTAAGCACCCAACCTACAAAGATAGCACAACCAAGGGAAGTAAAGATAAAAAATATAGTCGCACTAATATCATCAAAGGCATCAAATATACTCTTTCCTAGAATCTTTATATCACTCCATGCGTTATCACCCAAGATTGAGGGGATATTACCAAGCACAAACACCACACTTAAAACAAGGAATACCGCTACTTTTTTATTCATACCAAATTTCTCTTCTAACACAACGATTAAAACTTGAAAATTTGGCAATGAAGTCGTAAATGCCGCAAGCATAAGCAAGCAGAAAAATGCAACCATAAAAATCGTGCCGCCATGCATTTTAGAAAACACAATAGGCAAACTCTCAAATACAAGGCTAGGACCAGCAGCAGGATCTACACCAAAGCTAAAGAGTGATGGGAAAATCATAAAGCCAGCTACAACTGCAATTAAAGTATTAACAACACCAGTAATCACAGAGGTTTTAATAAGCTGTTCATTTTTATGCAAATGCGATGAAAGCGTAATCATAACGCCAAATCCAAGCGATAATGCAAAGAATACTTGCCCCAATACTACAATGAATAAATCAAGTGTGATTTTACTAAAATCAGGTGTTAAGTAGTATCTAATGCCCTCCATAGCACCATCTAAAGTAACATTTCGTATAACCATGCCAATCATAAGGCAGAAAAGCAGAGGCATGAGAATCTTTGCAGCCTTTTCGATTCCATTAATAACACCGCGAGTTAAAACAATATAGTTTGCCAAAACAAAAAAGAAAGTAGCAATACTTACTGCAAGTGGTGCATGAACGACACTCGATTCCCAAAATGCCTTTGTCTCACTAGCAGAAAGCGTATGCGAGAGAGAAAGTGAGCCTGTTATACTATTAAAAATATAGTTTAAAACCCAACCACCAATCACCATGTAATACGCCATAATACCAAAACAGCCAATAAGTCCAGTAATGCCTATGATCTTCCAAAGCGGCGATATAGGTTTGCCATTTGCTGTGCCACTAAAGCAATCAAAAGAGTTTTTATGCATGCGTCTGCCAATCGCATTTTCAACAAGAATCATGGGGATTCCGATTAGAATCATCGCTATACAAAATGTAAGCACATACGCACCACCACCATTTTGCCCGACCATATAGGGAAAACGCCATGTAGCCCCAAAGCCTATTGTCGCACCAGCAACGGTTAAAATATATGCGAGTTGAGAACTCCAAACAGGTCTTTGCATACTAATCCTTATTATGTAAAATGTCAAATCATTTAAGTAACTTGATAATCAATCATGATTCATTTATGTAAATAAATATGATAAACAAGATTATCAAAAAATAACAAAAAAGCTAATTTTTACAAAAAGTAACATAATAGAATCTATGTCATAAGAATAATGTTTTATGTAAAAGAAAATCGCTTGATTGCCATCATAAATGTAGAATAAAGTAAAAACTGCATGTTATAAACGCCAATAAGACAAAAGCAATAGATATATAATATTGTGAATATTTAAAAAATTATTACCAATTTACACAGACAGAAATTATAGATTCTGCAACAAATAAAAATATTTCATCTTCCCAAAGGGTCAATATGGTAATAAACATGCGCTAGATTTCCATATAGCTCAATTACATCTATAACCAGCACACACTGCAATAAGCTATACAATACGATTAACAACATGAGATTTATTGTGAATCTAGAATTCAAGATAAAGCTAATCCAATAGAACTAAATTCAATAGCCCATAGGTGCGTTGTAGAGAGAAAAAGTGTAGGGTTATGCTTGCGGTTGTGCGTCCGTATCCTGTGGATAGTAGTTAGCTATTGGTTCTGCGAGTTTATAATGTGGGTATTTAATGCTATCAAGGACGATTTGAGCCATAGTGAGATTGTCAAAGTTAAAAACTAAAGGTGCAAGGAAATTAATCGTTGAGCGTTCAATTGGATTTTGCATAACCATGATATTAGCGGTTAGAATATTTTTACTATTTTCTAAATCAAGCAATAGTTTTAATGCCATAGGCACTTCAAATTCATAAGTTTCGCGTAAAACAAATGGATTAACTAGAGTAAAAATTGGTGTCGCATCATCAGCATTTGTTAATCGCAGAAAAACTTCATCAAGCTTTTCTAGCTTCATCTTATTAACATGCTCAAAACCTAAAATTGGCGACTTGACTTCAAAAATCATAACACTCTCCGAGATTAACATTATAAGTTGCGAATGCTACATACACAATGCTTTTAGTATTTCTTAAGCCCTTAAAGCTATATAGCAAAATGAATATTTTACCAAAAAGTTTATAAATATGCAAACATAACACGAATTTTTTATATAATATCGTTTATTTTTTAAGCGGAGTTTATTTTGCAAAATAAAACACTTTACAATACATTTTCTTCCCATTCTACCATGTTATTATGCCTATTTTTATCATGCTTGTTTATGGCATGTAGTAATAAGGATAAAGAAGTTGTCTATAATCAACCAGCAAGTTTTTGGTATGAAGGAATCTTTAAAAACATACGACTTGGGAATCTAGAGACAGCTGATAGCCACTTTTCTTCCTTACAAAGCGAGCATTTAAACTCGCCACTTATACCAGAGGCAATGTTAGCCTTAGGACAAGCTCATTTAAGTAATGAAGAATATATTTTATCTGACTTTTATTTTAAAGAATATTTAAAGCGATATGGGAATGCAAATAATGCCGATTATATTAGCTTTTTGCGGTTAAAATCACATTTATACGCATTTAAAAACGCTTCAAAAGATCAACAATTTATGACAGATTCTATAATCTTAATACAAGAATTTATGGAGAAATATCCAAATAGTAGATACATGCCTTTCGTGCATGAAATGGAAGTAAAATTTGTGCTTGGACAAAATGAGCTGAATAAGGCTATTGCAAGAGTGTATGAAAAAAACGATCAAAAAGAAGCAGAACAGATATATAAGGAAAGAATAGATTCTGACTTGCAGGAAGCCACAAAGCCAACACCATCAAAGGTGCCATGGTATATGGTGCTACTCAACTGGTAGAAAATATATAAATACAAAGAAAGGATTATTATGGATAAAGAAAATGAAGCATTAGTTACATTGCCTGTCGTTGTAGAAGAGGAAATGTTTGTATTTCCTTTTATCATTGCCCCCATTTTTATCTCGGATAAAGCAAATATAGCGGCCGTGCAAAAGGCTCAAAAAGGTAATGAAAATATATTTGTAGTATGTGCGAAAAATAATCCAAAAGATAATGATGTGCCCTTCTATGATGTGGGCGTTGTGGGTAAAATCATGCGTAAGGTGAGTTTGCCTGATGGGCGTATAAAGATTCTATTTCAAGGAATTTCAAAGGGCAAAATCACAGAGATCATCAATGTAGAGCCACTAGAAGCACAGATTGAAGTCATCACTTATAAGCCAAGCAATAAGCAGACAATAGACGCACTTCTAGCAGTGTTTATGGAAAAGATTAATGCCCTAGCACATTTAAGTCAAAACATTTCGCCTGATTTATTACGCAATATTGAAAGCACAGATGATCCAAATAAAGTTGTAGATTTAGTAACTTCTACTTTGCGATTAAAAAAGGAGCAAAGCTATATTCTATTCTCTAGCAATGATACAGAAGATAGGCTTATGCTTGCTACTCAAATGGTGCTAGAAGAGATTGAAACGCAAAAATTACAAAAAGATATAAAATCAAAAGTGCATACAAAAATGGATCAAATTAATCGCGAATTTTTCCTAAAAGAGCAATTAAAACAGATTCAAAAAGAGCTAGGCATTGATAAACAACGAGATGAGGAGATAGACCAATATTATAGCAAACTAGAAGAGTTAAAAAGCGGTATGCACGAAGACGCATATAAAGAGATTAAAAAGCAAATTGATAGATTATCCCGTGCTCACCCTGATAGCTCTGATGCAAATATGGTGCAAAACTATGTAGAATGGATGCTAGAGATTCCATTTACAAGCATAAGCAGTAAAAAGCTAAGCATTAAAAATGTAGAAAAGCAATTAAGTAGCGATCATTACTCACTCGTTGATGCAAAGCAAAGGATTGTAGAATATTTTGCAGTCAAACAGCTTTTAGAGCAAAGAGCAAAGGATAAAGCAAGTGAATCTAAAAGAATAGAATCTAAAAAAGAAGAGTTAAAAGAATATTCTAAAAACGATGAGACTATCAATACAAACGAAAAGCATAAAGGCACTATCCTTTGCTTTTATGGTGCACCCGGCGTGGGTAAAACTAGCCTTGCAAACTCCATAGCTACTGCACTTAACAGACCGCTTGTAAGGATTGCACTAGGTGGATTAGAAGATGTGAATGAATTGAGGGGGCATAGACGCACCTATCTAGGCTCAATGCCGGGTAGAATCGTGCAAGGCTTAATAGATTCTAAAAAGATGAATCCAGTCGTTGTGCTTGATGAAATCGATAAGATTGTAAGGGGGGTAAGGGGCGATCCTACAAGTGTGCTTTTAGAGATTCTAGACCCAGAGCAGAATGTGAGTTTTAGAGACTATTACGCAAACTTTAGCATAGATTTATCGCAAGTCGTATTTATCGCAACGGCAAATGATATTTCACTCATTCCAGCACCGCTTAGAGATAGAATGGAGTTTATAGAAATCAGCAGCTACACACCGCAGGAAAAATACGAAATAGCAAAAAAATATCTCATTCCACAAGAGATTAAAAATCACGGCTTACGACCAGATGAGATAAAAATCTCTAAAGACGCCATAGAGACCATTATCCACAATTACACAAGGGAAGCAGGGGTAAGGAATCTCCGCAGGAAAATCGCACAAATCATGCGTAAAGCCGCAGTCGAGATTCTAAGCAATAAGGCACAGACTATACAAGTAGGCGTGAAAGATTTAACAAGATTATTGAAAAAAAGTGTATTTGAGATTGACAAAGCAGAGAGAAAGCCAAGGCTTGGTGTAGTCAATGGACTAGCATGGACGGCAGTTGGCGGCGATGTATTAAAGATTGAGGCATTATCCCTGCTTGGTAAGGGTAATCTAAAACTCACAGGGCAATTAGGCGATGTGATGAAAGAATCTGCCTATATCGCTTACTCTGTTGTGAAAAATAGACTTGATAATACCCTGCAAAAAGACTTTAAAAAGTTGAATGCTAAATCGAGTAATACAGAATCTAAAGACAACACAGAAACCACAAAAGATACAGAATCTAGCACCTATAAAAGCCCAACAGAAACGCTTGATATTCACTTGCATGTCCCAGAGGGTGCTACGCCAAAAGATGGTCCTAGTGCTGGCATTACCATGGCGTGTGCTATTGCTTCAATCCTATTTGATAAAAATGTAAGGCAAGATGTGGCAATGACGGGTGAGCTTAACCTTAGCGGTGAAGTCCTGCCTATTGGAGGGCTTAAAGAAAAGCTTATAGCAGCCTATAAAGCAGATATTAAAAAAGCTCTAATCCCGCTTAAAAACTATAAAAGAGATTTAGAAGATATACCAAAAGAAGTGCAACAAAACCTAGAGATAATTGCCGTCCAAAACATTGATGAAGTCTTTAAACATGTGCTTTTGTAGATTCTAAGCTACTTTAAAGAATTAGAATCTCTGTAAGTTTAGAGTCTTTTTTGGAATCTGTCTAGTAAGATGATAGGTAACACCGAGATTCTATAATTCTTATAGAGTCTATTCTTCACAACTTTATTTTTTGTAATAAATTTAAAATCCTTACTTAATGTATTTCAAATCTACACTTTCATAAGCAATGGCGAATCTTTTGGTGCATTTTAACAAAATTTTAGATTCCATAATATTAGATGTTTCGCCTTTTTCAAAGGCCTAACATGACAACAAGTAGATTCCAATATCATTCTCCACACTAAAAGGTGGATTTTCTAATCATTTTATAAAGCCCATTTTTAGATGATCTAAACTCATATAAGGGTAATGATAGATTTCAAGCAACCTTTGTGCCAAAAGCGTTTTGCCCGTATGGCTTTCCCCACCGATTAGAATTATCATAGTTTTGCCTTTCTGTTTTTTTTGCATATTTTCTTGTATTATAGTATGAAAATTTCACACAAAAAGGACACAAATGCTAACCAAACTCGCACTTATCAGCCTAGGTGGTGGTATAGGGGTGGCGTTACGCTTTTATATAGGCTATGGTGTTGTATCTATTTTGCCAAGTCATCTGCATTATAGCTTCATAGCGACATTTTGTATCAATATGTTAGCGTGTTTTGGCATAGGGCTATGTGTGGCGATGATAAAAGGGCAAGATTCACTTTATTTGTGTTCCTTACTATCGGTTTGCTTGGGGGATTTAGCACATTTTCTACCTTTAGCCTAGAAGTGCTAAAACTCCTGCAAAATCATTGTATCCCTACCACAATGCTTTATATGCTACTCTCCAATGTATGTGGAATCTTATGCGTGTGTTTAGGCTATGTGTTTAAGGGCTAGATTCTACAAAGCTTTAAGATTCTAGCCTTTCACATACTTTTGCAAATGTGCTTTATATTCGCTTATGTATCGCTCTATTTGCAGATTTTTCACCACATAGCCTAACATCTAATGTAGCTCAAGGGGAAATGTGAGATTCTTATCACTGACAAGATATGATAAGTAGCTGAAAAATTTGTTATACTTCTGCTTTTTGTAATCACAAAGGAATACAATGGCAAGAAATGAGGTAAAAACAGATTCTTGGGTGAGGGATTTATTAAAGGTTGCAAACATACCTTTTGCAGAGCAGGGAGGAGGAACTAAAGAGCTAGATGAAGCGTTTAAAACCGCTTCCAAAGCCCTTAGCGGTAAAGCAGGCTATCCAGACTTTTGTGCGGTGGTAAAAGACTTTGTATTTGTGTTTGAAAACAAAGCAAATATAGATAAGCATTGCAAACTAGATTCAAAAAATTGCATTGATTTAGAAAATGCAGATTCTGTGAAAAATTATGCCGTTAATGGTGCGATTCATTATGGCAAACACTTAGCCAAACACACAAATTATAAAAAGATTATTGCCATAGCTGTAAGTGGCAATGAAAAACGCCATAAAATCACGCCTTATTTCATCAATGAAAATGGCTTTGTAACTAAGGATTTAAAAGATTTAGAAGACTTTATTGTCTTTAATGAATATAATATTGAAGAATACTATACTAAAGAGATACTAAAAGAACAAACTAACCAAGAGAAAACAACAGAGCAACTTCTAAAAGATGCGAAAGAATTACACGAAGATTTACGCAACTATGGCAATTTACGCGATACTGAAAAGCCTATCGTAGTTTCTGGTATTTTACTTGCCCTAGAAGAGATAAAGTATAAAAACTTTGATTTAGAGCGACTAAATACAGATAAGCAAAAAAGCGATGGGATAAAAATCTATGAAGCCATAGCAGATAATTTAAAACGCGCAAATGTCCGCCCTGAAGTGAAAAAAGATAAATTATTAAGTCAATTCTCTATCATAAAAGATACACCAAAAATCAATGAAACTAACAGCACCTTAGGCAAAACACCGCTAAAACATTACACAGAATTTCTCTATAAACGCATTTATCAAAATATTAAATACACGCAAACAAGCGAGGATATTTTAGGATTATTTTATAGCGAATTTATGAAATATGGTGGTGGCGATGGACAGACTTTAGGCATTATACTAACCCCTAAGCATATTTGTGAGCTTTTTTGTGATTTAGTGGAGTTAAAACCTAATGATGTTGTATTTGATCCTTGTTGTGGAACGGCTGGATTTTTGATCGCTGCTATGCATAATATGCTTTCACAAGTTACAGATGAGACACAAAGGCAACATATCAAAGAAAATCAACTTTTTGGCATAGAAGAAAAGCCTGATATGTTTTGCATTGCCACGACTAATATGATTGTGCGTGGTGATGGTAAAAGTAATTTAGAAAATAAAGACTTTTTAAAGCAAAATCCCTTTGAGCTTCAAAAAGACATAGCTGCAAGCATTGGTATGATGAATCCGCCCTATTCTCAAGGCAGCAAGGCAAATCCAAATCTTTATGAAATCGCCTTTAGCGAACAGCTTTTAGATTCTCTCACTAAGGGTGCAAAAGCGATTGTGATAATCCCACAAAGTGCCGTTACAGGAAAAAGCAAAGAAGAAAAGGCGATTAAAGCAAATATTTTAAAAAAGCATACCCTAGAAGGTGTCATCACTTGTAATAAAAATACCTTCTATGGTGTAGGCACAAACCCTTGTATAGCCATATTTACCGCGTGGATTCCACACCATAAAGACAAGATTTGTAAATTTATACATTACGAAGATGATGGCTTTGAAGTACAAAAGCATAAAGGTTTAGTAGAAACCATACACGCTAAAGATAAAAAGGCACATTTGCTAAAAGTCTGGCGTGATGAAATGGAAGCAGAATCTAAATTTTGCGTGAAAACTACCATAGAAGCCCAAGATGAATGGCTACACAGCTTTTATTATTTTAATGATGAGATTCCAAAATACGAAGATTTTGATAAAACAATGGCGGATTATCTCACATTTGAATTTAATATGATAACGCACGGACGGGGATATTTATTTGGTTTAGAGGGAGATGATGATAGATAAAGAAATATATCAACGACTTTTTTCACAAAAAAGACTAGATAGCTATGCGGATTTGAAAGAACATTTAGATAATTTTAAGTTAATAAACTCTATCGCAGCAAAAATGGGGCTTATAGAAATTGTGCTAAGAAATAGCATTGATTATATGGTAAGCATAAATGATAATGAGTGGATTTTAAAATCTCTTTTAAATACCAAGTTAGCCCATCATCAAGCATTATCGCAACAGAGTTTGGGCTTTTGGCTAAGAGTGGTGGATTTTTACAAGATTCACAATCAGCTTTTTACAAATAAGTTTTTAAAAAGCTTAGATTTTAAGCGGTATTTTATGGGGAATAAGAATAGGTTTAGCAATAAAATAGAGTTGCAAGACTATCAAAAAGTAAGTTTGTTGTTGCTACTTTTTAAAAATTTACGCAATAGGGCATTTCATTTTGAAAATCTCTACAAGCTAAACAATGATAACAAGCCGCGATTAAGTGCGTCTATACAAAATAAAAACAATCAAAAAATGATTATAAATCTAGCAACAGAAAATATTGAAATCTTTTTAGATGATATATTGATGGGTTTAGTAGAAAAATCTTTAGAAGGATTAGGGGAAAAGCATCCCCTCGAAACAAAAAGAATTGTAGCAGAATTAAATCAAGGAATCAAGTAAGGAGACAATATGAATGTAGATTCTATGAAATGGGGCGAGTTTAAAATTTGTGATTTGTTTGAGGTTTATACGGGTGCTTTGGTTAATCAAAGTGAGTTTTCAAATGGTAAGATACCACGCATTACGGCTACAGATTTAAATAATGGTATTGCATTTTTTACGCAAAATGTAGAAAATAAAAATTTTAGAACTTTAGAAAATTTTATTAGCATTTCATTTTTAGGCAGTGTGTTTTATCAAAAAAATAAAGTAAGTTTAGATATGAAAATCCACGCCATTAAACCTAAAAATAAGGAACTTAATGTGTATATAGCCTTATTTTTGATACCTCTTATTAAAAATTTTACCTTTAAATACATGTATGGTTATCAACTTTCTACGCATATATTAAAGATTCAAAAACTTATGCTTCCCATAGATTCTAAAGGCAACCCAAACTACGCTTTTATGGAATCTTGTATGCGTAAGTTAGAACAAAAGCACTTAACAAAAATCATAAAATACTATGAAAATAAACTTTTAGATTCTAATGGGGGGGGGGGGGATAATATTTGCCACCCACCTTATCTTACTGAATCTTCACTTTGCTATACCGATTCTATATCCTGCCATACTGATTTTTTATCGCGTCATACCGATCTTTTGCCTTGTCATACTGAGCAAAGCGAAGTATCCCAAAGACATAACGAACAATCCCACACTTTTACAACAAAGCAAAACCTTGCAACTTTCCTTGAGGGTAGCCTAATGGAAATTGCAAAGAATGAATTAAGTTTAGAATCTGTGCAGTGGGATAAGTTTAAATTTTCTTTATTTTTCAAAAACTATCACGGAAAAAGACTTGTTGAGAGAGATAGAGAGCAAGGCAAAACCCCTTTGCTTACAGCAGGAGAAGCAAATAATGGTGTTGCTTCATTTATTGGCAATGAAACTATGAAAAAATATAAAGATTTTATTTCCATTGATATGTTTGGTAATGCGTTTTATCATTCCTATGAAGCCACAGGAGATGACAATATTTATTTTTTTATTAATGAGAAATTATCATTGTGTGTGAAATTATTCCTTGTTGCGTGTATTAATAAACAGAAAAGTAAATTTTCTTATGGAAAACAATTTAGACAGCAAAATGCGGATTCTTTAACAATTATGCTTCCCATAGATTCTAAAGGTAATCCACACTATGAATTTATGGAATCTTTTATGAAAAACTTAGAGCAAAAGCATTTGCAAAAAATCTTAGCTTATTATACACATAAACTAGATTCTAGCGGGGGGGGGGGGTAATACCCTTTGATTATAATGATTATTATGCTTTTATAGAATCTAGTAGGCAAGATTCTACCTTTTCTTATACTTGCAACCTTGATAAATTGCAATGGAGAGAGTTTTATTTCTATAAAATTTTCCATAAAATAAAACGCGGTAAAAGACTGATTAAAAAGCACCAAATAAATGGTAAAACACCTTATATTTCTTCTAGCTCTATCAATAATGGCGTGGATAATTTTATCGATAATGATAAAGAAGTAAGGAAGTTTCAAAACTGCATTAGCCTTGCGAATAGTGGGAGCGTGGGAAGTGCATTTTTTCACCAATATGAATTTATAGGGAGCGACCATATCACAACGCTTGAAAATACAACATTTAGCCCATATATTTATTTGTTTATGTTGCCTTTAATTCAAAGGTTAAGCGAGAAATACAGCTTTAATCGTGAGATTAATGATGTGAGAATCAAAAGAGAAAAGTTGGTTTTACCCATAGATTCTAAAGGCAATCCAAACTACGCTTTTATGGAATCTTTTATGAAAAACTTAGAGCAAAAGCATTTAAGAAAAATCATAAAATACTATGAAAATAAACTTTTAGATTCTAAAACAAAAGCCTAGTATCTATCAAGAAATCTCAAAAGTTAAATCCCCCTTAATCCTTATGCCCTTTTTCCAATCGCACCCTAAATAGCATTGTAGCTACACCTATAGATAAAAGCACAATGGCACAAAGGGCGGTGTATTGCGTATTAAGCAATGAAATGCAAAGTCCGCATAGAGCCACACCTGTGCTTAAGCCGATATTTGCCGATGAGACAAACAAGCCATTTGCAAAATCAGGGGCTTGTGGATAGGGGTGCGTTATCACATAATGTGTGGCATTATTGACAACACCCGCTAAGATTCCAAGCAGCACCGCAAATATAAGCAGCACAACCCCTTGCTTTGCAAACACAAATATCAACACATATAAACATATCATTCCAAGCAAAGGGGCAATAGGCGCACAAAACACAATCATTAATGCAAATACACTCACACTCCAGCCCGCATCATCAATGGATACGCTAAATTTCTGTGCCACAATGGGGATAATCCCCATCATTCCAAGCTCTGTGCTTAAAATCCCATACACCAAAACATAAAATCCACAATAAAAAATTATGATTCATCTTTTTCCTTTTCGTATAAAAATAAATGTGAAGTGAAAGTATAAAACCTGACACCTAGTGTAGCTCAAGGGGGAAATGCAAATCTATATAATTTTAGAATCTTCCCATATCAAAATATTTTACCTCTATAATCCCTGCATTAGATTCTAAAGTGTTTTTAGAATCTTTGAAAAATGTTGTAGCCAATTGCTATCATCTTTGTTTGTAAATTGTAATTACCAAATTTCTTACTGCCATTTCTAATTTTCACTCATTGTAAAAGTCATCTGTCTGTGCTTTAGAATCTAGCCTTGTGAGTTTAAAAATCACTGGGCGGATTCCATCATTGCACGAGTTTATCGCCACACCGGGCTTTTGAATCCAATCTTTAAAATAAAATACGCTGTCCTTATCGCTATGTGCGAGTGCAAATACATATTGATAAATCGCCTTCCACGCTTCATCGCAGAATCCTTGCGGTTTATCAAAGCCAAGCGAGATAAAACTCTCTCCAACCTTGTGTATAGGACACACGCATTCCACGCCATATTCTTTAGCCAACTCTTCATCAAAATGCGTTTTTATCACTTCAATTTTGACTTTATTCATCACTATTCCTTTTCTAAATCCTAAAATTTACAAAATTATAAATCAAAGCTCACAAAAATACAATACGCAAAATAAAGTAATATACTTACCAAAAGTAGAGTAAAATACGCATTCACATTTAAGCTATCTGGCTACAAATAAAAAAAGGTGAAAATATGCAGAAAAATCCAAAAAAATACAGAATCTATCCATAATTGTTTGCTTTGTGAGAGTCCATTTGCCTACACTTTAAGTCTTATTAGCGGCAAATATAAGATGACTGTTCTATATGCACTTCATCGTTTTGAGTTGTCCGCTATAACGAGCTAAAACGCTACATTGATGGCGTGTCGTTTAAATCACTTACAGATGCGTTGCGAGAGCTTGAGAGTGATGACTTAATCAAACGCAAAGAATATCCGCAAATCCCGCCTAAAGTTGAATACAGCCTATCATCTCGTGGGAAATCATCATACCGGTTCTAGATTCTATGTGTGCGTGGGGACAAGCACATAAAAAAGAAAATAGCAATACATAGCATCGCCTTTTTGCAGTCTCTTATCATTTCTATATTACGCAAGATTCTAAAGCATTCTTAGAATCTTAACTTTATAAATTTTGATAGCTTCTACCCCAAGATTCTAGACTTGTCAAAACAGACTGCAGAGTGAATCCAAGTGGGGTTAGGCTGTATTCTACGCGTGGGGGGACTTCAGCATAAACCTTGCGTGTGATGAGCTTTGCTTCTTCTAATTCACGCAGATTCTGTGTAAGCACATTTTGAGAAATGCTTTGATTTTTACTTGCACCGATACTTTTTTTCAGCTCACCAAAGCGTTTTGTGCCTTGAAGCAAATCGCGGATAATGAGAAACTTCCATTTATTGCCTATAAGATTGAGTGTCGTTTCAACAGGACACACGAAGAAAAAATCTTTCATACACATTCCTTGAAGTGACAAATAAGAAAAAATTATAGCCTATTTTTTTCCTATTTTACACAATACTATTAAATTTATACCTATATTATAAAATTATCCCTACTTGATTTTTGTATATTGCTACTTTATCATTTCAAAGCCCTTTTAGATTCCAAAAACTAAAAGGGTAAATTTATAAAAAGGAACATAATGTTACAAGTAGCAGTTTTAGCAGCAAATGGCAAGGCAAGGAGACTTTTGGCGAAAGAAGCATTACTTCAAGGGGCAAGTGTGTGTGCGTTTGTGCGAGAAGTGTTTGATATAAAGTGGCTAGAGAATTGTTTGCAAAGTGAATCTGTGCAAAAAGGCGATGTAAAAGGGCTTTTAGAGAATCTAGTCGTGGTAAAAAAGGATATTTTCACACTAGATTCTAGTGATTTAAGACATTTTGATGTGATATTTGATGCTTTTGGCGAATGGCAGAATCTTAGCCTATATCAAAAACATATTATGCACTTAGAGCAGATTCTGCAAGGAAGCAAGGGGGCTTTGTTTATCGTGGGTGGGGCAGGAAGCCTTTATGTGGATTCTCATACGCAGCTTATGGATACGCCTAGTTTCCCTGAAGCATACAAACCTCCAGCCCTAGCTCATAGCGAAGTGCTAAAGTATCTTAAAGAATCTAGCAAGTTGCAGTGGTGCTTTGTCAGTCCAGCAGCGGAGTTTGTGCCTGAGAAGCCAAAGGGGGAGAGTGTGCAAATCTCTAATGAGTGCTTTCATACAAATACGCAAGGTCAATCTATCATCGGCTATGCGGATTTTGCGTATAAACTCTGCCAAATTGCTAGATTCTAATGCAACCTATGCAAGAAAGCATATAGGGCTATTTGCAGAGTAGCCTTAAGGGCTTTGTGATAGCCTTACGCCCTAAAGGTTTTTAAAGTGTTTTTAGAATCTTAGCGGGATTTCCGCCTACAATGACATTTGGCGGGACATCTTTAGTTACTACGCTTCCTGCAGCAATGATTGAATTTTCTCCAATAGTAACGCCCGGGCAAATCGTGGCATTTATCCCTATCCACACCCTATCTTTTATCACAATGGGCTTACAAAAAGTCGCCTTGCGATTGTAGGGGTTAAAATCGTGATTGATTGTAGTGAGACACACCTTTGGGGCGATAAACACATCATCGCCAATTGTAATCCCGCCCCTATCCATAAAAGTGCAAGAGCTATTCATAAAGAAGTTTTTGCCTACCTTGATATTGCGTCCAAAATCCACATAAAAAGGCGGGAATATCCAAGTGCTACAATCCACTTCATAGCCTACAATCTCGCTAAAAACAGCCCTTACGGAATCTTTATCTAGTGCTTGTGTGTTTAGCTTATGGACTAACTTTTGCGTGTTTTCTATAACGGCTAAAATCTGTGAGAAATCCTTATCATCTGGGCTTATTAGCTCTCCATTTATATCCCGTGTGAAAATATCTCTATCTGTGCTTGGCGTAGCGTTTGTTGTAGCTTTTGCTTTGTTAATGTTTTGCATAGTTGTGTCCTTGTAGGTTTTTGTAGAATCTAGTAGCAATCTTGCGATTAAGATTCTAAGAAATGTCCTTTTGCCCTGCACACATTTGACTAAAATCTAGAATCTTGTCATATTGAGTGCATAGCACGAAATATCTTGTTTAGATTCTATGCTAGATACTTCAGATTATAGCTTCAGTATGACAACCTAGAATCTACAATGCACAAGTATAAAGCTTAACACCTAGTGTCTGTCAAGGGGATTTATGAATTTTGTAGGATTATTATAAATTTTCAAGCATTGTTTGAATTTGGGTTTGATGCCACTTACTACCCCAAGTTTCACTACTGCTAAGGGCTTGTTTAAACTTTGGCATAAGGGTGTTGTAGCTTAAGGTTTTTTACAAGGGATTTGTAATCGCTCTAATATATCTATAAAGTCCAATAAAATCCTTTCGTTATTTTTTAATTCTAAAAACTCTATCCCTAATGCTTTTAATTGTTTTTTGTTTTGTTCGCTCAAAGTATCAGCGATAAAAATATGACTATCTCTTGCGATAACTGCATCAGCAGATTCTGGATTTCCTTTTCCCATTAACTTTACTTCTACTCTATATTCTTTACTTTTATCAACATTATAAAGTTTAAAATCCACTTCTCTATCAAAATCTAATGCTTTATTTTTACTAAAAACTTCTGCGTTGATAAACTCTTGTTTCACACCACATTTTTCACATAAACTAAGCATTAAAGGCTTTTCCACTCTTTTGCCAATACTACTCCACGCTCCACCACGCAAGGCTATTTTCTTTGTAGCTAAGGCATTGATTACAAGTAAAGATTCACTTAGATTTAATTCAATCGCTATATTTTTGTAGGTTATTTTAAGAGCAATGCCTATATTATCGCTACTATCTCCCAGTGAAGTAAGCAAAGATTCTAAATAATCAATATTAGCATTTGCGACATTTAAAACCACTTCTTTTGTAGCACTGCCATAGATATTGCTTATTGTCTTTTTATTCATTCCTGCATAAATAGCTGCTTCATCTGGCTTCAATTTTACATTATTTATAAAATGCGTTTTATACCATTCTAAATTTAAAGCATAATCTTGCATTTTTGCTTCTAAATATTGCTTTGAAAAAATCAAGTGCAAAATCTAAAAATTCTAAATTAATTGCATTGATAACCTCCTCCCTATAATCATCGCCTTGCAAAAGTTTTGCTACTACACTTTGTATTATCACGCTATCAAATCTCACTAAATCCCCCTATTTTTAATTTTTCAGCATAGCTCTCATTTGCTTCGCACAAAAGCGGAATGCGTCCCATACTTCTAGCAACTCTACCAAAAGTGCCACTACCAGCAAAAGGGTCGCATACCACATCGCCCTTAAAAGAATAGTATTTAAGCACTCTTTTACATAGCTCTTCGGGGAAAACTGCTGGGTGATTCTTATCTGCCTTTGGAGATATATACCAGCAATTTGTAGAATCTAGCTCATCATCATTTTTTAAGCTTTTGTCATAATTTTTAATATTTTTATCCAGCAAAAATGGGGAATTTTTACGATACACCATAAGGCTTTCACTAATGCAGTTTGGCTTGTAACTTAGAGGCATTTTTGTTTGTAAATACCCTGCCACGCGGTTTGGCACAGAGTATTCAGGCTTTATCCATAAAATCTCATCAATAAAATAAAATCCACTCTCACATAAAATTTGATGAAAATCAAAATGTATAGGATAGCGGATACTCTCAAATTCTCGTCCTGCTCTTTTTGTAATCACAGGGGAAACATTGATAATAATAAATCTGCCATCTTCTAAGATTCTATAACACTGCTTTAAAGTCTCTTGCATAGCCTTTAAATACGCTTTATAGCTGACATAATCACTATAAATTCTAGCGTTATAATAAGGCGGTGAAGTAAAAATAAGGCTTATTTGATTATCTTTAATTTTATTTAAGCTCAAGCGGTTATCGCCAATTAAGAGACTAGGCTTTGTAATTTGCTTTATCGTTTCTTGTTGTTTTGGCTTTTTCTGCTGTCTAAAATTGTAGTATTCAAGCATTTTTTGCATAACTTCATTATCATAGTGCTTTAAGATTCTATCGCGTAAAGTGGCAAAACGCTTATCATCTTTTGCTTTGTAAAGCGTAGTGCGAAACATTTGATAAATCACTTCCATATAATGCTTTTCAAACGCCTCTTTATCTAAAAACTCATAGATTCTATCATTATCTTTTTGTCTGCCAATAGATGAAGTAACTTCACGCTTTATATCAATTTCAGTATAACGATAAAATAACTCTAAAAGCTTATCAAGGTTAGAATCTGTTTTTTCTAAGCCTAGCTTTTTAATGGAGCGGTGCTTCAAAAAGAATGTTAGAATAAGTCATCACAAACCCCTTAAAAACGCTAATTATAAAATAATTTTCATAATATTGCCAAAATAATCATAAGTCATCATTATACCCTTAGTAATTTGTAACTAGCACTTCACTAGATTCTGCTTTTTTTGTTTGATAATTGCAGTTTTTATAGTGAAAATCTAAATAATGCACTTTAAATTTTTGGTGTTTTTCTAGCCATTCTTTTAAGATGTGATGTTCTCTATCTTTATGAAAAATAACATTTGACAAAGCAAAACGGATATTTTTAGAATCTAAATTCTATCCAAAGTCCGCAAAATAGGGCATAAAATGTGTATATGTGTCAAAATTTGTGTCATCAGTGTATTTTTTTGTGTCTTTTATGTGTGATAGAAAATCTTAAAGAATGAGATAAGTTGCAGAGAGATTGAAAGATTTAAAGTTTTTGTAGCTTGTGTGATTGGTTCTTGTAAGGTTGCCTTGCTTTGATTGGCTTTTAGTGCTATTGTATGTATTTTTGGCTGATATTCCACTGAAATAAGGCTCTAAAACTAGGCTACATTTGGCTACATTGACGAAAATTTGCTAAAAATACTCGCTAGACTTGCATAAACGGCTTTGCATTTTCTTGCAATTTTGTTAAATTCTGCTTTGTTTGCTTCATTTCATAGTATTTTTGTCAAATAAACATGCAAACAATCTTTTTTATATGTTCTCTCTCACATACTACTATCAATAAACATGTAAAAATCTTCTAAAATGTGGCGTGTGGATTGTAAGACTTTGAGAATGCAAAATTGCAATTTTGTCTCTCAAGTGTGGCGTGGCAAATATGGCAGCATAAACGATAAAATGGACTGCCATGATTTGCTTTGTAGGGGTCGCAATGACATTCAATATAGAATCTAGCACTAAAAAACATGATTGTTTATCGCTATTATCACAAAATAACAGAGATAATCAAATTAAAATAAAAATCTAATAAAGATATTTCGCTACGCTCAATATGACAAGACTCCAAACAATATAGAATCTAATACCTAAACAAGAATACAATCTAGCACACTCTTACATAAAAGCAAACACAAACAAAGCCTAAAAGAAAGCATACAAATACAAATAGAAACATAAAACAACAAGAAACTAACAAAAACACACTAAACATACTAATATCTCTAAATCTCTAAAGTATTCTTTCATCACAAACTTATCTTGGCTTTTATCATTGACATAGTCTTTATTCTCTACTTCTACTAAGGCTTTTAGCCTTACATTATACGAGCCTTCTTTACTGAATGATTTTAGAGTCTAATTCCATTTGGCATATTTTGACAAAACTTTAGATTCTATACCACTTTGGGTGACTGCAGGGTTTAGGGTGCAAAAAATAAAAACAAACATGCAAAAAAGCAGGACACAAAACAAAAAGATTCCACAATCTTAGAAACCTAGTGTGATTCTACAATAATCTCTGTATCAGTGCTAAGATTTTCGCCGCTGATTGCTACCATTTTAGAATCCGAAATGCCTATATTTATCGGTATGGACTTTGGGATTCCGTCTTCTAGTATCCATATTGTGCCTTGCTTTGTGTTGTTTGTATTTGTAGTCGTGTTTGCTTGTTTTTGTCGTCTTGGGGGAGAAAACATGAGTGGATTTGATGATTTTTTAGAATCTGGCTTTGCTTGTTGTGCTTGTGGATTATAAAATATCGCTGCGACTGGGACTAAAAGCGTATCCTTTTCATTTGCTACTTGTATGAAAGCGGTAGCGTTCATACCCGGTTTTAAAAGTAAGTTTTCATTATTTACATAGATTGTTGTCTCATAGCTTGTGATATTATCTGTCGTTGTAGCGGCAAAATTCACTCTATCTACCTTTGCTTTAAATGTTTGATTGGGATAGGCATCGACACTAAAGCTTACTTCTTGGTCTGACTGCACCTTGCCTATATCAGATTCTGAAATATTTACGACTAGATTCATTTCCTTTAGATTCTGTGCGAGTTTAAAAAGTGTTGGCGTTTGAAAGCTTGCGGCAACGGTCTGCCCTAAGCTTATACTCCGCTCTAGGATAATGCCATCTATTGGGCTTTTTATAATCGCATTTTGGAGATCTATTTTTGCGGATTTTAGATTGGTTTGGATTTGGGCTATGCTTGCTTGTTTGATTTTTATGTCAGCTTTTGCGGAGAGATAGTCCATTTTTGCATTTTGTAGTTCAAGCTTTGAAGGTGTTTTGCCCCCTGTTGCTTCATAGAGTTGTTGCTGTTGTTCGTAATTCCACTTTTTTTGTTCCAACGCTACCTTTGAGGCTTCAAGATTTGCTAGGGCTGATTGGAGCTGGGCTTCATAGCCTTCTTTTGTTTGATTGAGTTTATTTGGATTGATTTCTGCTAGAATCTGATTTTTCCGCACAGAGTCATTTACATCTACATATAGCTTATAAATCGTGCCAGAGATTTGACTGCCTATTTCTACTTCATTTGTTGGCGAGAGTGTGCCTGTGGCTGACACGCTTTGTGTAATATCGCCTTTTATAGGCTTTATCGTGGTATAAGTAATGTTTTTAGAATCATGCAAAAAGAGATAAAAAAGGATAATAGCAAGTAGCACTACTGCAATAATGGCAAGTATAACAAACTTCTTTTTTGCTACCTTTGGCGTGATGGTATCATATATTTCTTTTGTGCTTGGCATATTTTTCCTTTTATTATTTATAAGTCATTTGCTGGGTCGCTAGTATCTTCTTGCGTTTTATCCATTTTTGGAATCTGGGCGGCTTGTAAGATTCCATCTTTTAATTCATTTGGAGCAAAATCACCGCCAAAGGCTTTGTAAAGGGCTATTACTGCTTGATTTTTGCTTAGATTTGCACTTGCAAGGGTGTTTTTTGCACGCAGATAGTTATTCTCATATTCAAGCCTTGAGATAGAATCTATAAGGTTTTTTTGATAGCGAGATTCCATAATGTTTAGTGTATCTTTATGTATATTGTAGTTTTCTTGTGTGTGCTTTAGTGTCTCTTGTGTGATGAAGACATATTTTGCTGCATTTTCTATTTCTGCTAGGGCGGTGTTAAGTGTATTTTGCAATGAATAAAAGGCTTGTTTTGTATTCTCTTTTGCGATAATGTAGTCTTGTGTGAGTGCTTGACGATTAAGAAGAGGGGCTGCAAGTGAGCCTGCCATCTGCCATACCATATCGCCGATACCAAGCTGTGGTGAAAACAGAATCTGCCCTAGATTCCCACTTAGATTCACACTTGGTAGTAATGCCATTTTTTTATTATAGCGTTGATACAGGGAGCTATTGAGTGCAAATACACTTGCACGCACATCGGGGCGGTTAAATAAAACATTTGTTGGCATGGAATCTACATGCGGGATTTGTGGGGTTTTAAAGGTGTAGTTATCTGTGTTTATATCAAAGTTAAGTGTATTGGCATTTAGTAGCACTAGCAGGGCGTTTTTATTTTGCTCTAGCGTGTATTCAAGCGATAGGGTTGTATTTTTTTGCGTGAGATAGTTACTCTTTGTCGTTGCTACGCTATCAAGCCCCACAAGCCCTAGATGGTATTTTTTCTCTGTGAGTTTGTAGATTTCTTCAAGGTTTTGTGTGATTTGTTTATTAAGTGTAATGGCTTCTCTTGTTTGTCTTATGATAAAGTAGTAGTTTGCAATATCGCCTAGCAAAATAACTTGTGCGGCTTGTAGATTATAGATTGAGTGCAGAATCTGCTGTTTGCTAGATAGCCTCAATGCGTTTAGTTTGCCAAAGAGATCAACCTCCCAGCTAAAAGATAAACTCATATTTGTCGTATTTTGCGTGATATTTGTCTGAATCTGCTTGTAGTTATTATCGCTATAATTGTAGTTTAGCCCAGCATTTGCTTTAGGGAAAAGATTCCAAGTATGTATTTTTGCAGTGGCTCTTGCTTGTTTAATATTTGATTCTAAGGTTTTTATATTTGTATTTTTTTGCAAGGCGTGATTTGCAAGTTCGTTTAATACAGAATCATCAAATAGCATAAAAAATGTGCTTTTAAAGTCCTTGTATTCATTATCTTTAGTCGTAGCGATACTTTCTAATAAATCCTTATTTGCAAACACTCTTGGCGTATGCGTTTTTATTGCTAAATCACTCTCCTTAGGAAGCTTTACGCAACCTATACAATAAAAACATATAAAAGGGATAATAATAAAACTTATGCGTAAGATATACCGATAAATCATAACTATCAAATAACCTATATATTGAAATACAACAGAATAACAAATTTGAAAATTACTATTAAGATTGTAATTATATGAAATATTGTTAAAGTTTGTGCGATTTCATGTCTATACGCAATAATATTCCATATAAAAATACTATTTTACACATTTACATATTGCATTATCTCCTAAACTTTCCTTAAAATGTTATAATGGCGGTTTTAACTCTATTTTAAAGGAATGATAATGACGACTTACAATAAACTTGGACTAAACATTGTAATTGCTGGGGCGGTAACTCTAGCTGTAGCTTTTGCAGCAAGTGCTATCCCAAGCGATAAAGAACTATTGCAAAAGGCAAAAGATTCTAGTTTAGATCCAATGCCAACAGGCAAGGAACTAGCAGCCTTTCAACAACAAAAGATAAAAGAAACCGGTGTTGCAAAAGGTTATAGCCCTTTGCTTACAAAAGAGCAAATTGAATTAGGTAAGAAGCTATATTTTGACCCACGATTATCAAGCTCAAACCTTATCTCATGTAATACTTGCCATAACTTAGGACTTGCTGGTACTGATGTCGTGCCAGCAGCTATCGGGCATAAATGGAGTGCAAATCCGCATAATCTCAATAGCCCAACTGTGCTTAACTCTGTATTCAATGATGTGCAGTTTTGGGATGGTAGATCAGCGCATTTAGGCGATCAAGCACAAGGACCAATCCAAAATCCAGTAGAAATGGCAGCCCAACCAAAGCTTGTTGAAGAAAAAATCACTTCAATACCAGAATATGTCAATGAGTTTAAAAAAGCGTATGGAAAAAATGTGAAAATAGACTTTAAACTCATCGCAGATACAATTGCATTGTATGAATTTACGCTTACAACACCAAGCCGATATGATTCTTTCTTAAGAGGGGATACAAATGCCCTTACAAAACAAGAAAAAGAGGGGCTAAATCTATTTATCGATAAAGGTTGCACCTCATGTCATAATGGCATAAATCTTGGTGGGAATATGCAGGCATTTGGCGTTATGGGGCAGTATCAATACGCAAATATCGGTGATTTTAAAGGTAATGAAGATGGTTTAGTAAAAACCCCAACATTAAGAAATGTAATGCAAACCGCACCATATTTTCATAATGGACAATATTGGGATATTAAAGATGCGATTAAGGAAATGGGTAAGATTCAATTAGGCATAGATTTAAGTCAAAAAGAGATAGAATCTATTGCTACATTCTTTAAAGCCCTAGATGGTAAAATGCCAGAAGTTATCTATCCTGTGTTGCCTGTGGCAAGCTCTAAAACGCCAAAGCCAACTTTTTAATCTAAAAGATATCTAGCTTAATATTTATATATCTTTTGATAGCAATTCGTGTTGTCAAAAGAAATTGCAAGGCTAGATTACCTTTATGCAATAATCATATTGCATTACACGACCCTAGTGTTAATTATAAAAATTACTTAAAAATAGCAAAACACAGCGTATTGTAACTTCGCTAAATTTTTGCTATGATTGCATGAATACTTCGAAGCTATGGAACTTTAATCATGAATTTTGTCTTAATAATACTCTCTGGTGTGTTTGATATTTTTGCAAATCTTGCATTGCAAAAATCCGATGGATTCCGTAAGATATGGTGGGGGATACTTGCCTTAGTGCTTGTTGGTTCTGCGTTTTTACTACTCGCTGTTGTTGTTGATAATGGCATGTCTTTGCCTATTGCCTATACGCTTTGGGGGGCTATTGGGATTTTGGGCAGTGTTGCTGGGGCTTACTACTTTTTCAAGCAAAAGTTAAAACCTATTGGTTATGTTGGCATTGTTTTGGTAGTTATCGCTGTGGCTTTATTGCAATTAAAATTCTAAATGAGACAAAATCATAAAAGTAGCTTTTTAAGCATAGATATTGCTTTCTCTCTACTTATCCTATCATTTGCTTTTATTCTACTTTTACAAGCCCAAAAAACAATCACAAAGCAGTTAAACACACATGATATGCAGAATCTTTATAAAGCAAATGAAACGCTTTTTTACAACCTAAAACACAATATATGCAAAAAACACACATTAAAAACACAAAATAATCATACCTATAATGCGTGTATGCTGACAGGAAAAGCAAATGATGAAATCACTCTGCATTACTATGCAATACAATAATTTCATGCAAGATAAATATTAGAATCTAAATTTTATTAGATTTTTAGATTTTACACAAATGAGATTCCAAGTCGCTTAAATTTAGATTCTCTAGTGTTAGAGTTTTGCTACGCTCAACATGATGGATTGTTATGTTGGTTTCTAAAATCCCTTTTGCATCTCAACCTACATTTACCCCAAAGTCGCGGCTTCTAAGAACATATTTTTGCGTTTAACTCCGCATAAGCAATATAGAATCTTAAAAGCAATCTAAAAGATTTTATTGTGTATTGCCCCAATGTTTTACATGTAAGATTCTATGTCTTAAAATGGTAATTCACTAGGCTTTATAGGCTGTCTATGTGAGAGTGGATAAGGCTTTGCATTTTGCAGTAAAGCAGTGATAAATTGCCCTTGTCTGCGTATCCAAGAGGAATAATCACATACGATAATAAGCTTCTTTTTCAATCGGCTAACTGCTACATTGAGTGCGAATAATGCGGCTTTATTGTAAGAATCTGTCATATATTTGCTAAATTTCACGGGCGAAAAAATGATAGTATCAAACTCTTTTCCTTGTGATTTATGGATTGTAAAAACGCTGTGTTTAGGGATACGCTTTGAGATTAAAAGCTTTTGCTGGTCTCTAAATGGGGTTAGAATCGCATATTCATCTATAAGTATTTGGGTTAATGCAGTAATTGCATTTGCCTCGCCCATGCTTTCATTACGATTATTTTGTGCGTTATACTCATAGTTTGGTCCAAAGCTTGTGCTATCGATATAGTAAATCTCTGTTGGCAGCCCTTTGCCATTTAAGCCATTATGATAGACATGTCTATCTAGCACATGGGCTAGATTATTGCCATAGCGGTGCGTAGTTGTTAGCTTATAATGGGCGATAGAGTTAAATGTAATATCATCATAATTATGCTGTGCGTGTAGTATCGCGTGATTATTAAAAAGCATTTCTAAAAAGAGTGTGTTTAAACTCCATACGCACACTTCAAAATGCTTGGTTTGAATGTCAGAATCTTGCATGTGGCAGATTGGCATTAATTGCTTATGATCGCCTAAAAGGGTTATTGGCGTGTTAAGTGTAAGTGGGGCGATAAGCTTTATAAGTGGTGAAAAGGCACATTCATCAAGGAAAATATGTGAAAACTCTAACTCACAAAGCTGGGCATAACGCTTCACAAAGCTATCTAGCGTAACGCCTATAACAAGGCATTCTTGCAGTCTTTCTTTTAGTGTTTGTGGCTTAAATAGACTTTGTAATTCATTATTAGATTCTAACTCTTCTTTAGAATCTTTCTCGTCAGCTTGCAAACACGCATCAGGGAAATTTTGTAAAAAATCACTGCTTGGCATACCTAAACGCAGGAATTTATATCGGTGCAAACCTTTTCTATCACCTTGTGTGATAAGAGCGATAAAGATTTGCTCTAATGCGGTATTTGTCGGGGCAAGGATTAATGTCTTTTTATTTTGTGTGATAAGATTTAATAAGCAGTTAAAAAGCACAACTTGTGTTTTACCACTCCCGCTAATCCCCCAAACATAGCTTATAGGGTGAGTGAAAATGCCTTTGATTGCTTCTTGTTGCTCTTTGCTTATGTGAGAATCTAGCGCGATTTTTAACTCTATTGGCTTTGTTGTTGGCAGGGCTAGTTTTAGTGAATCTTTATTGAGAAAATCTCGTATATTTTTTACAAGAAATTTTAAATCATTAAAAATTCGCAAATGTTTTGGTACTTCTTTTTTATAGTTATCACCAAGCAAATAAGATATTATAGAATCTTTACTTAACTTTACTTCTTTATTATTTTGTGTAGTTTCATCAAGTAAGGTGGTAAGCAGTGAATCTGAAAATTTTAATCTCAATGTTTTAGTCGGTTCATTAAAGCTTTTTTCTTCAAATGAGTCTATGTCGATTATAAAATCTTGTATATAGACTTGTAAATAATCTGTGCCAAATAGCATACGATCTAGTTCTAGCAATAGCGTATCATGCTTTTCCATGCGGATACGAAGTATGTGTATCTCTTCTATGCCTTGATTTGTTTGCTCTAAAAATTCTAAATAGCTAGTAGCCCCTTGTAGTAGATAACTTTGTAATGGTTGCATGTGTGAAACTCTCTGTTTTTTATAGCATTGTAGCATTAAATTTAGATTCTAAATAAATACTATATGTAATGGGATTAAAAAGAAAAGCTTAAAATTAAATATGTGCTAAGGTAAGTTTCTCTTGCTAGTAATAGTCTTTTACTTCTTTTTGTGCTAATATTTCAATGCTAAAGGTTTAATGAAAATTAAAGATTTATTCAACTTGATTCAACTTGGGACTAGTGTTTGAAAGGTTTGTATGAGATTATGCCATGTAATATTGCTTTGTGTGTTTAGCATTAATGCGTGTTTAGCTATCACTCTTACTCAATACGCACAAGCACAAACCTATGAAATATCGCCAGATATAGAGTGTAAAAACGAAGAGTATAAAGTCGTATGCAATGTAGAAAATGTAGAATGGATAGATGGTGTAGTAGCAAAAAAATTTCAATATATACTTGAATTGCAAGAAGATACATTGCTAAAACACCGCTATTTTGAGTTTCACACACAAAATCTTAACTTTGAGGGCTATAATCTCACTGCACTTATACCAGATTCAATACTCTGTATTGAAAAGTCCAAATTCACACAAGATAAACCCAATAAAAGCATACAAGCCACGACAGAATGCACCATGCAATCTAGCGCATATCACATTGTAGCACATGCAAACTTTATTACCACACACCCCATGTATAATACTGCAAATAGCCTACTTGAAGCACATCTTTTAGAGCATGATCGGTTTAAACAGCCCTTGCAACACCAAGATGATGAAGCATGGCAGAAAGACTATAAAATAGCCATCAACAATGCGACAATATGGATAAAAAGCACAAATTTAAACGAGATTCTATTTGACTTATACAAAAGAGAGCAGCATATCGCCACTAGCACAACTTCACAAGATGATAGAGATTATCGCATTATGCAGGATTCTATATTAACCAAGGATTATTTAGCATTTTTGCAAAAATCTTTTGAAATTCTAAATGCGATTAATAAACAAGCAAATCTTTCAAAACAAGAACAGCAAGGTTTAACAAAAGCCCTGCATAAACTCATCGCAATCGCTACAACGCCAAATCAAAGTCTATCGCTACGCATAAAGGGAGGTGAGAATCTTATCTTATCGCTTTATGAGCTTGAGAGTCTCACAGCTATTGATAATACCTTTTTTGATATTCTTGCTAAGATTCTAAAATATTCACATATTAAAATAGCGTAATATTGCAAGGAAAAGATTATGAAAGTTTTATATTTTATACTCCCTTATCTGTTACTATCTAATCAATTATTTGCAAATCAATTAAATGTGCCACAAGCCCCAACCATAAATACGCCAAAAAACCCCACCCTGCCACATATTGATATACCACGCCTAGATGCACCGCATATAGATACAAGCATACCACAATCTAGCATAGATTCCAAACCCCAAAATATGATTTTACGCAATCTCATATATGAAGTGATACAAAAAAACATGCACTTAAACACAGCATGTATCCCACAGCAAATCGCTATGCAAAATACATTACATAGCGATGAGGTAGAGAATCTTGGCATACAATTAGAACTCACCACCACACAATACAAAGACAATCTTTTGCGATTACAGAATCTCGTGCTAAAGCCTGCAAATAAGGAAGCACAAAAGCAATTTGTGCTTAATTCTCAAGGATTAAACATTCAAAGTTTAGATTCCAAAAATCTAAATATTCACAATCCAAACGCATACAATCTAGATGGCATTCTTATGGTTATGACTTTTTTAGAGAAAGGCATAAAACGCCATACAATCGCCCTTTCACCAAACTATATACAAATTGACAACGCATTACTAGAAAATACACCACAAGTCTTTAGAATCTTTCAAACATATTTTTGCCATGCACGCACTTTTCATACTATCCCTAAGAAATAATTATAGCGTTTAAATAATATTGTATTTTTAGTGTTTGCACTCATTACTTTTCGCCCAAATTATATGCTATTTAGCATTTTTTGCTATAATGTCGGCTTTTATATTTTTATAGCTTTAATATGAGTTTAGAATCTTTTTCATTTTTTAGGGAGTTTTTATGACAAGTGTTTTGATTGTCTTTCAAGTGATATTAACCATTGCTATTGTTATAGCTGTGTTATTACAAAAGAGTTCTAGCATAGGTTTAGGTGCGTATAGTGGGAGTAATGAAAGCCTTTTTGGTGCAAAAGGTCCAGCTAACTTCATGGCAAAAATCACAATGTTTTTAGGTTTGCTTTTCATTATAAACACCATTGCACTAGGCTATCTCTATAATACAAAATCAAGTCGTAGTTCGAGTGTGCTTGATGGCGTAGAGATTCCAAAAGCATTACCGCTAACACCAACAGATAGCACGCTGCCTTTATCTAGTCCGCTTTTACAAGGCACACAACCAGCCCTCACACCACAAGCACCACTCACGCCTTCACTCAATACAGAATCTACCCCAACAGATTCTAATGCTACTACACAAGGAGATAAATAATGTTGCAAGATATTTATAATAATACAAAAGAATACATGCAAAAAAGTTTGCAATCATTGCAGAAAGATTTTGCAACATTGCGTAGCGGTAGAGTGAGTGTGAATATCCTTGATAATATCCGCGTAGATTACTATGGCACACCTACACCATTAGCCCAAGTCGGCAGTGTGATAGCCCAAGATGCAACGACAATTATCATTAATCCATGGGAAAAGCCCTTATTAAAAGAAATAGAAAAGGCAATACAAGAGGCAAACATAGGGGTTAATCCAAACGCAGATGGCGAGTGTATCAAACTCTTTTTTCCACCGATGACTTCAGACCAAAGAAAAGATATTGCTAAACAAGCAAAGGCAATGGGCGAGAAAGCAAAGATTGCAGTAAGAAACATTCGACAAGATTCTAATAATGCGATTAAAAAGCTTGAGAAAGACAAGGCAATAACCACAGATGAAAGCAAAAAAGGTGCTGATGAGATACAAAAAATCACAGATGAGCATATTAAAAAGATTGATAACATGGTAAAAACAAAAGAAGAAGAAGTAATGAAGGTATAAAAGCATGGCATTAGATATAGAATCTATTTATAAAGAACACAATGCCTTGCTTGAAGGGCATTTTTTACTGAGTAGTGGCAATCATAGTGCGTTTTATCTGCAGTCTGCTAAAGTGCTAGAAAATCCAAAGACAGCCGAGATTCTAGCAAAAGAGTTGGCACAGCAAATTCTAGATTATGGCATAGTGCTTGATTGTGTATGCTCCCCTGCATTAGGTGGCATTTTAGCTGGTTATGAGTTAGCAAGGGCGCTTGATGTGAGATTTATCTTCACCGAAAGGGTTGATGGCAAGATGACTTTACGCAGGGGCTTTGAAGTAGCTAAGAATGAAAGAGTGTTAATCTGTGAAGATATCATTACAACCGGTGGGAGTGCAATGGAAAGTGCAGAATGTGTAAAGAGTGCTGGTGGCATTATAGTCGCATTCGCTGGATTAGCAAATCGTGGGCTTTGCAGACGCACAAAAACAGATGGCACATATTCTATGGGTAAAAGCAAAGAGGTGTGTAAATTGAGCCAAGATATCCCACTATTTGCATTAGCTGACTTTGACTTTGAGCTTTATGATCCTAAAACTTGCCCACTTTGTAAAGATTCCGTTGCGTATAAACCCGGCAGTAGAAATTAGCGTTTATTGTTTTATCCAGTGTATTTTCTCGTATAATCTTAAATATCAACCACAGACTAATTCTGTTAGAATGCAATATGTTTAACAAAGCAAATTAAAAAACAAGCAACTTCTCATTCAATCTTTAGAATCTCTTAGTAAGATTCTGTTCTAAAATAACAAAAATGCGATTAGACTAAGGAATCTACATGGAAACAAAAGACAATATCCCACAAAATATCAATATAGAAAAAGATTCATGTTTTATCTCACAAAGCGATAATTTAAACATTTACTATGATATTTATCTCCCACAAGAGACACAGCAAGGTCAAGCACAACAGAATCTACATGCGACAAAGCCTACTATTATACAAATCGCACATGGTATGGTAGAACACAAAGAGCGTTATATCTGGCTTTGCGCTCAGTTAGCACTACATGGCTATGTTGTGGCAATCAGTGATCATAGGGGACATGGCAAAAGCATTTCTTTGACGCATGTTTGGGGGGAGATGGGTGGCATTGATGCGACAGATAATAGAGATGGATTCCATAAAGCAATAGGTGATTTATATAGCCTTACGCAAATGCTTCGCGCTAGGTTTCCACACCATCGCTTTATTTTGCTTGGGCATAGCATGGGGTCATTACTTGCACGAGGTTATCTCAAAAAGCATGGTGAGATGTTAGATGGGCTTATTCTCTCTGGCTCACCTGCGTATAATCCATTGCTTAAAACAGGCATTAGCATGGCGTCATTTTTACGCCTCATTGGTGCAAAAGAATGGGGTAAAAACTTTATTAATAATCTTTCATTTGGTGGATTCAATAGACCTTTTGCGAAAAAGGATAGTAATGCAAAATATAGCACAGGTGAGTTTGCATGGCTAAGTAGGGATATAGAGAGTGTTAAGGCGTATCGCTCCGATGCGGCGTGTCAGTTTGTGTTTTCGCTTGATAGCTTTATCGCACTTTTTAAAGGGACATTATGGGTGCAAGAAGTGCTTTGCGAAAAGAGTGCGTTAAATAGTAAGGATTTGCCAAAACCACCTATTTATGTCATCAGTGGGGCAAGTGATTCATGTGGTGATTTTGGTAAGGGCGTGCAGAAAATGGCACAACTTTTAAAGGATTCTGGCTTTGAAGTTACGCTAAAGTTATACAAGGAAGCACGACATGAGATTTTCCAAGAAATCAATAAGGAAGAAGTGCTACATGATATGCTTGAGTGGCTATATAATCTAGCGGATATGAAGAGAGATTAATCTTTCACTCTTAGACTCTAAACAGCACAAAATGAGATTCTAAATTTTTAGAAAATTAATCTTTTAATATGATTTTGTAAAATTAAGAATCTAACTTTAAATAAAGCATTATGTGTGTTAATGTTTTTCAAATAGAATGTGAGTTTTCATAGAAGCAAAGATTTTATACTACAAAAAAGTTAAATATAGAATCTGGCTTTCTTTAATACTTCTAAATATCACAACCAACAAGATTCTATACGCTTAACAATTATCTTTTTTAGAATTTAAAAGGAATTGCACGAAGTTATTTTGCCCATTAACACTTTTGTAAAACCAAGAATATAGCTTACAAAAACTCTATAATAAAGCTAGACTCATATTTTCAACAACAAAGTCAAAATATGGAATATGAACTTTACACAATAAAAAGTTAGCAAAAACATTAAAGATTCTATACTACAAAAAATGAATTACAATATAGAATCTAGCTTTTACCCAATGTTTGCAATATGGCTTTTACCATATCATTTGGTGGCATTTGCAATATCTCATTGCTTAATCCTTGCAGGGCTTGTGTGATTTGCGTATCTTTAAAGCCTAGTGCAACTAAAGCTTCATGGGCTAATTGCACATTTACATTATTTGGGGTTTGTATGCTTTGAGTATATCCAGCTAATTCAAGCATGATTTTTCCAGCAACCTTTGTGCCAATACCCTTAACACCCTTTAATGCAGCAAGGTTATTTGTCTGCACGATAGCAAGAAACTGCTCCACAGAATAGCTTGATAGAATCATTAAGGCAATCTTTGCGCCTACACCATTGACCTTTAAGAGTTGCAAAAATACCTCTCGCTCTCTGCGTGTCTCAAATCCATACAACAAATGGGAATCTTCGCGGATAATCTCAGCAATCTCAAGTGTTACATGTGTTTTATTCTGTAAAGCAGCACTTGTAAGCAATGAAATCTCAACCATATAAGTAACGCCAGAGACTTCTAGCTCTACACCCGTTGGCAAAAGCTTTTCTATATTTCCCTTTAACCTTACAATCATTATGTATCCTTAGCCATTGTGTCTCACATTGCATGTAGGCGAAAAATCAAGCGTATTTATACAAGATTTTGTATCTTAGAATCGCAACAATAGATTCTATTTTTAAGCTAGGCTCATTTCGCAATAAGCCCAAAACTTTAAATTAAATGGGTAGTTTTAAGCAAACATTGGTGCAACAACAAAGCCAAGGGCTACGGCAAACACGATAGCGATAATACCCGGAAGTATGAAGCTATGATTGAAAACAAACTTGCCAATGCGTGTAGAGCCGGTGTCGTCCATTTGCACCGCTCCAAGTAGCGTTGGATAGGTAGGAAGCACAAATAACGCCGACACAGCCGCAAAACTTGCTACCAAAATATACGCAGAATCCGCATTTGTAGCACTGATACCAAGTGCAGCAATCACAACTGGCATAATCGCCCTAGCCGTAGCCGCTTGTGAGTAAAGCAACATACTCGCAAAGAAAAGGGCTACTGCTAAAAGTGCGGGATAGCCACCCTCTTTAGGATTTACAAGCTTACCGGCTAACTCGCCAATCTCTTCCCTGTAGCCATCAACAAAAGTATTACCAAGCCACGCTACACCTAAAACGCACACACAAGCTGTCATTCCCGCCTTAAATGTGCTTGCATCAAGCAATTTGCCGGTTTCTACCTTGCAGAAAATCACAATTAAAGTCGCAATCATCAGCATAAAGCTCATAATCGCCCCATCGCGTGGCAATCGCACAGGGTCAATATAGTTTTTCACCACTGCAGACAAGTTTGCTAACATTCCATCTTTTGCCGCAAAGTCTGGCAGGATAGAATCTAGCTCATTACTTAATGAATCTAACTTAGATTCTATTAATGCAATGGCTTTTTCATTCTGCTCATTTTTAGTGATAGAATCTATCTCGCTTTTTGCAGTGGCAAAGGCATTTTGAAGATTCTGTATATCATTTGGATTTGCCTTAATGGCAGGGATAGAATCTATATAGGTTTTCTTCAAAGATTCTAGCGGTGCAGCAAGGTTTTGCTTTTCTAGCTTTAATTGCTCGTTGTCTTTTATGGCTAAAAGCGAAGTCGCTTCTTTCTTTATAGAATCTAGCTCTTTATCCACATATACCGGGATATTTTTGCTAACAGAATCTAGCATAGGCTTACGCACGACATCAGATATTGAAGTGGCATAAATCACCACGCAAAGCACACCTACAAGGAAGATCCCAACACTTAGCTTTGCTCCCTTTTTTAGCTCAATGTGTGCCGCACCATTTGCTGATTTCACAAGTCCAGCCTTTAGTCGCTCTTGATACACAGGGTCTTTACTCAAATCAAGTGGGAAAAACTTACTCACCACAAAAGCAGTCAGCATACACGCACTAAAAGTTGTGATAAGCCACACTAAAAGCAAAGTAGGATAGCTCCAGCCAAGCGGCTCTAGCACACCGGTCATATACACTACCGCCGCACTTACAGGACTTGCGGTAATGGCGATTTGACTAGAGACAACAGCGATTGAAAGGGGGGCGGAGGGCTTAATGTTTTGCTCCTTTGCCACTTCTACAATCACAGGTATCATAGAAAACGCAGTATGTCCAGTCCCTGCTAAAAATGTCAAAAAGTAGGTAACGGTGGGGGCAAGGTAGTTAATGTATTTTGGATTCTTTCTTAGAATCTTTTCAGCCACCTGCACCATATAGTCTAGCCCACCAGCAAGCTGCATTGCCGCAATCGCCGCAATAACGGACATAATGATAAGGATAACATCCCAAGGAATAGCCCCGGGCTTCATACCCAAAAAGAGACAAAGCACAACGACACCAAATCCACCAGCGTAGCCTATCGCCATACCACCAAGCCGAATACCGATAAAAATAGCTCCAAGCAGCACGGCAACTTGAAGTATAAGCACTAACATTTCCAACATTTCCATTGTAATCCTTTGTTTTGTATTTCAATTTTAGAATCTACTCTAAAGATTCACAAGATTTACTTTGTGTTCAATCTAAATTTGTGTTTTTTAAGATAGCAATTCGCATATAGAGTGGTTCTTGCCTTAAAAAACACAAAAAATAAGTATTGCCTAGTGAAAACCTAGAATCTAAACTCTTGTCATATTAAGCATTTGATGAAATACCTTTTAATTTAAATTTATTTTGAAATCCAAACTCTTAGGCGGTTCGCTTCGCTCAAACATAACAAGTCGTTAAAACCTAGATCCCATAAAAGATACTGATACGAATACTGCGGAAGTATCTTTGAGTGATTTTAGCGGTTTTGGAGCGAAAGGCGAAGGAAGTTACCTAAAGGTAATGACCGAGCCTTGAGCGAACAATCCGCTAAAAGCGACAGAGAGACAACGCAGAATCCAGATTCTATAAACACTAAATCTAACCCAAGCTCTTACGCAAATGGCGAATTTTTTTGAAACTTCGCTTTATCTTCCGCACTCATATGAGGATTAAGCATATTTTGTGGTTGGAAAATCTCATCTAACTGCTCTTTGCTTAAAAGTTTTCGCTCTAATGCGATTTCTTTCACCGGCTTGCCTGTTTGCAAAGATTCTTTAGCGATAGACGCAGAGTTTTCATAACCGATATATGGGTTAAGTGCTGTAACGATACCTATGCTGTTATACACAAAATCACTACATACTTTTTCATTTGCTGTGATTCCATCTACACATTTACTTGCAAGGGTAAGCATTGCATTTCTCATCATAGAGATAGAGTTAAATAATCCATAGGCAATCACTGGCTCAAATACATTGAGTTGTAATTGTCCGCCTTCACTTGCAAAGCTTACAGTTACATCATTACCGATAACTGCATAGCACACTTGATTCACCACTTCTGGAATTACCGGATTTACTTTTCCGGGCATAATAGAGCTTCCGGGCTGCATTTTAGGGAGATTGATTTCATTTAGCCCAGCACGCGGTCCAGAGCTTAAAAGTCGCAAGTCATTGCATACCTTAGAGAGTTTTACCGCTACTCTTTTTAGCACGCCGCTTACTTGCACATAAGCACCCATATCTTGTGTCGCTTCAATCAAATCATCAGCGGTTTTGAAAGGGTGTCCTGTAACTTCGCAAAGATATTTTTGCACGATTTTTGGATAGTCTGGGTGAGAGTTTATCCCTGTGCCAATGGCTGTGCCACCCATATTGATTTCTGTTACAAGGCTTCTTGCCTCTAGCACTCTAGCAATGTCTTCACCCATCATCACCGCAAATGTATGAAACTCCTGCCCTAAAGTCATAGGCACAGCGTCTTGGAGCTGTGTGCGTCCCATCTTTAGCACATTTTTAAACTCTTTTGACTTATTTTCAAAGGATTTTTTAAGCACTTCCATATCTTTAGCAAGGGCTGAAAGCTCATCATAAAGGGCTACGTGGATAGCTGTGGGATAAGAGTCGTTTGTAGATTGAGAGAGATTCACGTGGTCGTTTGGGTGGCAGTGCTGATAATCACCCTTTTTATGCCCCATAATCTCTAAAGCAAGGTTTGCTACCACTTCATTGGTATTCATATTTGTGCTAGTTCCAGCCCCGCCTTGAATCATATCTACGACAAATTGATCGCGTAATTCCCCAGCGATAAGCCTATCACAAGCCTTACAAATAGCATCTTTTTTTGTATCATCAAGTAGTTTTAACTCATTATTTGCTAGAGCTGCCGCCTTTTTTACCTGTGCGAAAGCCTTAATAAAGCTTGGATAGCCACTGAGTTTATCACCTGTAATATTGAAGTTTTGCAAAGCCCTAAAAGTTTGCACTCCATAATACACATCATCAGCAATTTCTAGTTCGCCTATAAAATCGTGTTCTACGCGTTTTCCCATAATAAACTCCAAAAAATGAATTTCGCAATAATTGCTACTGCTTCAGCGGATTATAGCAAAAAAAGTAACAAGTATCTATGCTTTTAGCAATATTTAAGCCATTAAGGCGTAATAATCTGTGTTTTATACATAGACTTCCATTGATTTTAGAATTTTATTAAAACAATTTATATAACTCCGAGCCACACTTACTGAAATAATGGTGAACTCACATGTCAATATTGTCTAAAAATATAATAGATTCTAAAAACTTCAATTTATCTCACAATTTTATTATTTACATAATTTTAGGAACACCTTTTGCTTCAAAAACTGCGTATTCAAATTTTTCGCAAAGGATGCAAACATGAGTTTTAGGATAAATACAAATATCGCGGCACTCAATGCGCATACCATCGGTGTGCAAAACAATAGGGCAATAGCTAACTCGTTAGAGAAGTTAAGCTCTGGTTTGAGGATTAACAAGGCAGCAGATGATGCTTCAGGTATGTCAATCGCAGATAGTTTGCGTAGCCAAGCAAGCTCGCTAGGGCAAGCAATCGGCAACGCAAATGATGCTATCGGTATGATTCAGATTGCGGATAAAGCAATGGATGAGCAATTAAAGATTCTTGATACCGTAAAGGTTAAAGCAATCCAAGCTGCTCAAGATGGGCAAACCACTGAATCAAGACGCGCGTTGCAAAACGATATTGTGCGACTCTTAGAAGAGCTTGATAATATCGCTAATACAACAAGCTACAACGGGCAGCAAATGCTATCTGGTGCTTTCTCTAACAAAGAGTTCCAAATCGGTGCGTATTCTAATACAACGGTGAAAGCTTCAATCGGTCCAACAAGCTCGGATAAAATCGGGCATGTAAGACTTGAAAGCTCATCTGTAACAGGTATTGGTATGCTTGCTAGTGCTGGTGCTAAGAATCTTAAAGAGGTAGCATTGAAATTCCGCCAAGTTGATGGTAAGAAAGACTACAAGCTTGAAACTGCAGTCATTTCTACAAGTGCTGGCACAGGTATTGGTGTATTAGCAGATACTATCAACAAATTCTCTGATACACTCGGTGTGCGTGCGTATGCAACGGTGCTTGGGACTGGTGGTGTGCCGGTGCAATCTGGAACGGTGCATGGCTTAGTTGTAAATGGCACAACCATTGGGACAATCAATGATGTGCGTAAAAATGATGCTGATGGTAGATTGATTAATGCCTTTAACTCAATTAAAGAAAGAACAGGTGTAGAAGCGTATGTGGATATCGAGGGTAGATTAAACCTTAGAAGTCTTGATGGTCGTGCTATATCTGTGCATGCTGAAGGTAAAACAGGTGCGGTGCTTGGTGGCGGTAGCTTTGCTGGGGTATCTGGGACAAATCACGCTATCGTGGGTCGTATAAGCCTTGTTAGGACAGATGCAAGAGATATTATTGTATCTGGGACAAACTTTAGTAGTGTTGGTTTCCATTCAGCTCAAGGTATCGCACAATACACTGTGAATTTGCGTTCTGTTCGCGGTAATATGGACGCAAATATCGCAAGTGCAAGCGGTGCAAACGCAAATGCGGCTCAAGCAGTGCAGAATAAAGATGGTATCGGTGCAGGTGTAACATCACTTCGCGGTGCGATGGTTGTTATGGATATGGCAGAATCTGCTACAAGACAGCTTGATAAAATCCGTGCTGACATGGGTTCTGTGCAAATGCAACTTGTTGCTACAATCAACAACATTTCTATCACACAAGTTAATGTTAAAGCGGCTGAAAGTCAAATTAGAGATGTGGATTTCGCACAAGAATCTGCGACATTCTCTAAGCATAATATCTTGGCTCAATCTGGTAGCTTTGCTATGGCTCAAGCTAACGCAGTGCAGCAAAATGTTTTAAGACTTTTACAATAGTAAAAGCTTTTAAAGCAACGATATTCAAAGGGCTTTATGGCGTTAGTCTATAAGTCTCCGCTATCTTAAGATAGCTTTTGCCACATTTGCCTTTGATATGGTTTTTCATATATCTTTGGGTAGATGTGGCTTTTTAGATTCTATACTTCTTTTTTCTTTGTGTTTATTCTATCAAATTTAATTATGTAGTTTTATATGCTTTATGTTTTAAATAAAAGATTCTATAGTCTCTTTTATATTCTTTACGAAAAGATTTCTATGCGATTATAAAGTGTGTGTTATTTATAGATATGACAGCTTTGATAATAGCCCTGCATAAAACTTTTAGATATTAAAGATTTTAGTTTATGTGATCTTAGATTCTGCATTTATTTATTATTGTTAGAGTGTTTTAGAATCTGTAAGGGATTTTGTGTCATATCTTTATGTGAGATATGTAAGCAACATGAGCTTTTTAATTAATTCTTTATTCTTATTCTCCATGTTATCTCTCCATTTATTTATAAGTACCATTTAGCATTGCTAATCTATCTTAACCAAGCCCAATCATATTTGTCTATAAAATACATATAAGCAGATATGATTAGCAATATTATACTTACTAGCTTCCATATCGTAAAGTTTTTTACCGTATCTATAATAAAGAAAAATAAGGAATAAGGAAACAAAGGAATTGCTAAAAGTGTTATAAAAAATTTAGTAGATTTTTGGAAATCTCCTATCAATCCATAAAACCCAATGGCAAATAATAGGCTTAATATCATATAGATAATCAGCAATATTTTAAATTCTTTCATTTTATAGTCCCTTTAGATTCTGTGCTCATAAAAATTAAGTATATTTATTATGGTGGGCTCGTGGCACTTGCTCTTTTATCAATAAATTCCAAGCATCTGCTTTTACATAATCTCTACTATTATAGCTACCTCGTATAGCTAAAGTGTATTCTTTAGAATTTCCTTCTACATAAAAGGAATATTTCCTATTGCATTGATTATAAAACAAAAGCATATCAAGATGTTGTTTTTTAGGGAGATTTCCTAATGTAAGACTTGTATCAGCTCCTATATAATTATCAAGCAATATATGTTTGATTTAGTTCTCTTTTTTGCTTTCAATTTCTTTAGAATTATAATCTTGTGATAAGCAATCAAATCTTAGATTCTAAAAGCATATAAATTTTTCTTTTTAGAATCTATCATACTAAAATAATTATAATCTCGTTTAGACTGAGTAATTATTTAAAGCGATTATTTTTCAATAGTAATAAGCGGTGAGCTGCCACCTAGCACTCTTTCATGCTCTTTCGCAAGGACTTTGAGATTCTCTCCTTTAATGCTTATGCGTAATAACCCTACATTTAAAAAGCCAATTTTCTCTAAAAAGAGCGACTCTAGCTTACCATCGTATAAACCACAAAAACGCAACACTCTAGGCAAGACTTCAATCTTTATGGAGAGATTCTCATTATCTAGCATTGTCTTTGCTTGCATGAGTTCTTTTACGCCAAGTTGATTTGATAACTCACTTTTTCGTAAGAAATAGAATCCATGATATTTTTTCACGCTTATGTCATGCAGGTCGCTTGGAGAATAGATCCTGCCATTTCTGCGTGCTTTTATGCTAAACTCAACACAATCTCCATTGTGAGTGATATTTTCTATCACACCGCTAATTGGCGAAACTATGGCATTTGGTGTTGTGGGATTAATGAGTTTTGAACTACAAAAAAATAGCCATGCTAATAACATAAGCAACAAAATCCCAGTCAAAATATAGAATCCAAAATATGCAGCAATCAATCCAAATATAACGATGATATAAGCCCCTTGCTTACTTTCACTCTCTATAACACGCATCTTTTCCCCTTAAAATAAATATATGGATTATAGCAAGTTTTTATACAAACGCGCTTTAAGATTTTTGTTATTTTAGATTTTAGCGAATACACTCCAGCTTTATGGTCCGTCCAAATACCGAATGGATTGTGCTTCTCATTTATTCACACACAAAATGCCCAAATGGCACAGAATTTGCTAAAAACTACATATTAAAAATATCAAAAAGCCGTATTACATAGGATTAAAGGCTATATTTATCAAAAAAGATTCCATAAAAGTGCAGGAGGCATAGAATGAATGACACGATGTTAAACGCTGTGAGCGGGATTAAAACACATCAGTTTGGGCTTGATAGTATCTCAAACAATATCGCCAATGTCAATACGGTTGGCTACAAGGCAAATGATCCAGAGTTTAAGACGCTATTTTCTCGTAGCATGGATTCTATGAATGCTTCGACGGTTACCAACAATGACTTCAGCTATGGTGTAACTGGAGCTAGTAACAATGTGATTACAAAAATGGGGAATCTCAAAAAAGCAGATAGTGATACAAGCGTGGCTTATACAGGCAAGGGCTGGTTTGTCGTTGGGAAAAATAAAGAGGGGCAGTTTGAAATAGGCGAAGATAATTTTGATGTCAGCGATGAAAACTACTTTACAAAAAATGGGGATTTTACAATAGATTCTGATGGATATTTGGTAAATTCTGAAGGGTATTATCTCTATGGCGTAAATCTTGGAAAAATCAATGGAAATAATTTCAAAGCTTCACAAGACCCAGAAAAAGACTATAAAGAACTCGCAAAAGGCGTGATGAAGCCAATCTCTATACCACCACAAATTAGCTATCAGCCCGTAGAGACAACAAAAGTAGATTTAAGTGTAAATCTAAATCGCACAGGTGAGCTTAAAAATGTAGTATTAGCACACACAAGCAATGGAGTCTTTAATGAAGCAAGCTTCTTTAATCAAGACTTTAATGCCCTTGCAAACAGAGACGGCGATATGATACGCCCTAATACTTTTCCAAAAGCAGATATTGAAGTAACAATGCCAGATGGCACGGTGCAAATCGCACATTATGAATATGGTGATGGCACTTCATCGCAGGGTAAATTTCATACAATAGGGCAGTTGCAATACCTTATCAAGAGAGATACAGGACTTGATTTAGAATTAAATAGAAATCCAAATGGATCAATCGATCCAAAAGGTGTGCTTGTGCTAAAAAATAATACAAATACGCCGGTAAAAGTTAAGCTAAGTGGGAATTTCTTTGAGCGACTGCATCTAAGCGGTGAAATGGATAATATGGGTAAAAACGACTATCTAGCAGGCACAAATCTTAGTGTGCCAAGTTTTACAAATACAACTGAAATCTTTGATGAAGGTGGTAAAAAATATGCTATGCATAATGAATACTTCCTTGTAAATGCGGGAGATTCTGAAGGCACACAGAAAATGCCAGAGACTTGGAATGTGCGTAGCTATATACATGAATTTTCAGGCAATCGCATGCTTATTAGCAGTGAGGTAAAAGAGGGTAAAATTTTCTTTGACCCAAGCGGTAAGGCAGAAGCTGATGATATGGAGATTCCATTCTTAGGCAAAAAAAGTGTTAAGCTAACGCTATCAAGAAGCACGAATAAAGTATATAAAGATTCTGGTGTGAATGATACAGAACAAGATGGTAAAAATCGCGGCGAAATGTCTAACATTAGAATCAATAATGAGGGCATTATCTCTGTTGCTTTCACAAATGGGCAGACAGAAGCGATCGGTCGTGTGGGACTTGCTATGTTTGCAAACGATCAAGGGTTAAAAAAGGTCGGCGGGAATCTTTTTGCCCTAAATCCTAGCACGATTAATGGCGAAGTAACGCAACTTAGTGGGAATCCAAAGCTTGTATGGGGGGAAGATTCTAACCTTAAGCAAGGGAAAGTATTGCAAGGCTATGTTGAGACAAGCAATGTTGATGTAGCAGATGCTTTAACTAATCTTATCTTAATGCAAAGAGGCTATTCTATGAATGCAAAAGCCTTTACAACTTCTGATGACTTGATTAAAGAAGCGATCAATCTTAAACGCGCTTAGTTTTTATTTCATAGCGTTTTTTATGTGAATGCGATTATAATGAGATTTTTCTTGGTTTCAAAATCGCAATTATATCAAAGCATTACGCAAGGCAAAATGACAAGCATATCTTGAAGCTAGATTCTATAAAATTGCGTGAATATAGAATCTGTGGAGTTAAAATTTCTTCATTCACGCGCTAAACTTTGTGCTTATGTAAATAGATTTTGATTTATTTCATATATATGTTCTGTAAAAATACAAAGCGTTTTTTATCTAAGATACATACAAAAATATATCTGTGAAATACAAAAGATTCCCACTTTAAAAGTGGGAAGGAGTTTTAATAATGTAAGGTTGTAAGACTGAACAAATAGGTTGAAACAAAGTAGGGCAGAATAAATAAAGGTTATGCCCTATAAAACATTAGAAAATGTAAGAATAACCTACATTAATCACATGTGTATTCATTAGTATTTCGCTTTTATCATTCTTAGTCTTTGAGCTATATCCAGCTGATAGGGCTTGGATTTTTGCACCGATTTCTACTTTATGAGATCCTGCAAAAGTTGCTGCGATACCTACATTTATAGGGATATTGAATCCATTATAATCCTGTCCTTTATTCAAAGTATCAACGATCGTTTTTTCACCAGTTAATCCAGTGATACCATAGCCAAGTCCAAAGCCTACATACGCACCGAGTGTAAAGCTATCTGTATTTAAGAAATTCACCATTACATCAGCGTTTAATGTAATATTTTGGAATGATATACTTACATCTTTCACGCCTTCTCCAAATTTTGAGCCTTTTCCAAACACTCTACTACCATTAAAGTCATAACCTAGATAGCCTCTCACACCAACTATTGGCATAAAGAAGTATTGATAACCAGCTTTTAAACCAACATTAAATGAAGCAGTTGAGGCATCTGTGCCTGTTTGATCTTTGAATTGTTTGTCGGTTGCTTTTTTACCTGTTTCATCATATATTCCCACACCAAAAAGTGAAACACCGCCATGCACACCTACAAATAGACCGCTTTTCTCTCCGCCCTCATCTGCTAAGGCAGTATTGCTAAGCCCTACTGCAAGTAATGTGCTTGCAGCTATTATACTAAGAGTTTTTCTCATTGTTTATCCTTTAAAATAATTTAAATTTCCTTTAACTTTGATAAAAAGCTCAAAGGATTTAAAATTTTAATAAAAACAAACAAATCGCAAACTACAAAAAAAAAAAAACGATTTTTCTGCATTTCAATAGAAAAAATGTAACATTTTTATGGAATTTAACGATATTTTTACATAAAATGAGAGGGAATCTTGTTTTATT
>NZ_FZPK01000014.1 GCF_900198625.1 Helicobacter rappini
CAAAGAACACCCTTTTTCAAAATACATTTTTGCCTTATCTTGATTTTGTATCACGCCTAAGCCCTCTTTATAGGCTATGCCAAGTTGCAGACAGCCAAGCCCTTCTCTGTTATCACAGATTTTTTCAAAAAGTGTATTTGCCATTTCATAGCTATGTCTCACACCTAAGCCATCATAATAAAGCATAGCAAGATTATAGCAGCCACTCATGCTGCCTTTATTACAAGCGATTTTATAGTATTTTTTTGCTTTTCTATAATTATTTAGTCGCTGATAGCTAAAGCCTAGTTTATCGCAACCTTCTTTATGATTATTATCACATGCTTTTTTGAGATAGGGGAGTGATTGTGTGTATTCTTGCACTTGAATGTAGAGCCACCCGCTAAATTCACATTCTGTGCGGACATTGCAGGTGCGTATGTCTGGTAGATTATCATTTAAAAGCTTTTCACAAGATTCTAAATGCGAGTTCGCACAAGCTACAATGGCATTTTTTCTCTCACTCTCACTTAACTCATTTTTAGAATCTTTTGCATAGCATAGATAAAAAAGCATAAAAAATAGAATGTATAATCGCATAGTTTTCCTTTATTCCCCTGCGTTTAGAATTATAACACACTCTATAATTTCACAGGGTAGTTTCAATACACAAAGCATTAAAACTTCATAATCTTTTGCTATGCTACACTTTTTTTAGCGATATTTTTTAACAGGGGCTTTTATGCTGACATTTTCAGAGATTCTATTAAAGCTACAAACATTTTGGGCGAATGCTACTTTTAATAACACAAAGGGCTGTGCGATTTTACAACCCTATGATATACCTGCTGGGGCTGGGACTTTTCACCCTGCCACATTACTAAGAAGTCTTGATAAAACGCCATGGGCTACCGCCTATGTCGCACCATCTCGCAGACCAACTGATGGACGCTATGGGGAGAATCCAAATCGACTTGGTAGCTACTATCAATTTCAAGTTTTAATTAAACCCTCACCAGATAATATACAGGAGCTATATTTACAGAGTTTAGAAGCTTTAGGGCTAGATACAAACGCACATGACATTCGTTTTGTAGAGGATAATTGGGAGTCGCCAACACTCGGGGCATGGGGGCTTGGCTGGGAAGTGTGGCTTGATGGTATGGAGGTAACGCAATTTACCTATTTTCAGCAAGTAGGCGGTATCCCTTGTGAGAGTGTGAGTGTGGAGATTACCTATGGGGTTGAACGACTTGCTATGTATATACAGGGGGTAGAATCTGTATTTGATATTGCATGGAATGAGAGTATGAAGTATGCTGATGTGCATTTGCAAGGTGAATATGAGTTTTCAAAATATAATTTTGAAGTGGCAGACACTGCATTTTTATTTACAAGCTTTGAAAACGCACAGAATGAAGCAAGGAATTGTCTGCTTGCAAAGCTGCCATTACCAGCCTATGACTACACAATGCTATCAAGCCATTTTTTCAATGTGCTTGATGCAAGAAAGGCTATCTCTGTCGCACAAAGACAAGAATACATTCTAAAGATAAGAGAGCTTGCAAAAGGCTGTGCTACGCTGTATAAAGAGCAAGAAGAAGAGCGACTAAACCGCATAGAATCTGTAAAAAGCAAATAAAATTTATACTAGGATTAAGAATGCAAACAAAACATGCCATTACCCTGCAATTTAAAAAGCTACATGAAAATGCGATAATACCGCAGTTTGCAACGGCTGAGTCTGCTGGATTTGACTTTCATGCTTTAGAATCTTGTGTATTAAAGGCTAGTAGCCATGCTTTAATTCGCACAGGGCTTTGTATGCAAATAGATAAAGGCTATGAGATACAGGTGAGAAGTAGAAGCGGTTTAGCCTTAAAGCATAAGATTATGGTGCTAAATTCCCCCGGGACTATTGATAGCGATTATAGGGGGGAGTTGCAAATCATTTTAGCAAACTTTAGCACACAAGATTTTGTTATAAATGCTGGGGATAGAATCGCACAAGGTGTAGTAGGTGCCTTGCCACAAGTAAATATCATCGAAGTAGCAGAAGTGAATGAAACAGAGAGAAATACAAATGGCTTTGGTAGCACAGGTGTGTAGGTTCTAGAGTCTACACCAACAGAGCACACAAACAAAACTACAAATTCTAGCAGTTGTTCTGTGGCTTTGGCTGAATTGTGATGGTATGAGTTTCTAAGCGATAATGACCGCTCTCTAATTCGCTCAATCGCCCAAATTGTATAGACAAGGGCGAATTTTTATAGAATCTAGATAGAATCTAAAAATACAGAATATTACAGGGTAAAAACATGCGATTAGTATTATTTAGCGGTGGAGTAGATAGCACCACAGCATTATTTTGGAGTAAAAAAGAGTGTGCTACACATGCTTTAATCTTTAAATATCCAAGTTTGCATAATAAAAGAGAGATAGATGCTGCTGTGCAGATATGTAAAGATGAAAATGTCTCTTACACACTTTTAGATATGAGTAGCGTATTTGTGGGCTTTAGGAGTGCCTTGCTGCAAAATAGCAGTGAAAGCATTCCACAAGATTCTTATAATCTAGAATCTATGGCAAAACTTGTTGTGCCTTTTAGAAATGGGATCTTTCTTAGTGTTGCGGCTGGACTTGCAGAATCTCTTGGCTATAAAGAGATTGTATTAGCAAATCATGCAGGAGATCATCCACTCTATCCAGACTGCACACAATCTTTTATAGATTCTATGAATGAGAGTATTATGCAAGGAAGTGGTGGTGCAGTTAAGCTTTGTAGTCCATTTTGTAATTGGGATAAAAAAGAGATAGTAAAGCTTGGTTTAAGTTTGGGTGTTGATTATACAAAGACATATAGTTGTTACAGGGGTGGTGAGAAGCATTGTAATACATGTCCTACTTGTATAGAATCTAATGAGAGTTTTTTAGCAAATGGCATTGTTATAGAGAGATAGCTTTGTATCTATAGAATCTAGCATAATCATAGAGATATTTCACCCATAGAATCTAGTCTAATATCAACTTATAGAATCTAAACGCAACATCAATATTACAATCACACAAAATAATACCTTTTTAGCTTTTTAAATCTTTAAGAGATGATTTTTACAGCCATTTTATAATAATTTTACAGCGATAGAATACACTACATCAATTTATATGAAAGGTGTATTATGCAAAAATTTCTTTTAATCCTATGTGTAAATATTATATTTTGTGCGTGTTCTTCTACCTTGCCAACTTTTTCTTATGAGAATGATTCTGCACTTAAAAGCAGCATAGAAGAAAAGGCAGCCCCCACATATCCACAAGCCTATTTTGCGGTATTAAGCGACACGCATATCTATGATACAAATCTTGGAGTAGATGGCGAGGCTTTCAAAGAATATCTCAATAATGATAGAAAAATGCTAGTCCAAAGTGTAGAGATTCTAGAATCTGCATTGAGTGATATTGCCTCAAAAAAGCCACAATTTGTGCTAATTTCAGGGGATTTAACAAAAGATGGCGAGATAAGCTCACATGAATTATTACAAAAGCGTTTATACGCATTAAAAGCACAAGGCATTCAAACCTATGTAGTCCCGGGCAATCATGATATAAATAACTCACATGCAAGAAGCTTTCATGGTGCTACAACAAAGCAAGTAAAGTCCGCTCAAAAAGAAGACTTTGCTAGAATCTATGCGGATTTTGGCTACAATCAAGCGATAAAAAAAGATCCAGATTCTCTAAGCTATATTATAGAGCCAGTGGAGGGTTTATGGATTTTTGGGCTTGATAGCACGAGATTCCGTGAAAATAACATGAAAAAAGATCCTATTGTAGATGGGAAATTCTATCCGCAAACGCTACAATGGATTGAAGCAAACTTAATTGAGGCAAACAGACAAGGAAAAGCAGTCATTGCCTTTTTTCATCACGGAATATTAGAGCATTATACAGGTAATGCGACCTTTTACCCCGAATATTTGATAGAAAATTTTCAAGCGATAGCAAAAATGTTTGCTTTCTATAATGTCCGCATGGTTTTCACAGGACATTTTCATGCGAATGATATAAGTATGCAAGAGTTTAATGGCAAGGTGCTATATGATATTGAGACAGGCTCACTTGTATCCGCACCCTCGCCTTATCGCTTTGTAACACTAAAGGATAATAAGGCTTTTATCGCAACTTCTATTGTAAAAGAGATTCCAAGTGTGCAAGACTTTCAAACTTTTGCCACAGAATATACAAAAAATGGCTTTGAAGTGCTTGGCAAAGCGGTTATGAATAAATTCTTTGTAAGCAAAAAAGATCAAAATATATTAGCACCTTATATCAGCAGTGCTTTTATAGCTCACTATAAGGGTGATGAGATGCCAGAAAAAAATCAAAAGCTTATCCCAGATTCTAAAGAGTTAGGTATGTTTGGCAAGCTTGTGCTACATAAAAAGAGAGATTTGATTATAAATATTTGGCATGACTTAAAACCGCAAGATAATAATATTGTTTTGGAATTTAAATAATTATGTTTTAACATATAGGAATATGCTATGAAAAGATTTCAAAAAAGTATTATATGCTTTATGCTTTGCTTTGTTATGGGCTTTGCAGATACTACAAAAGAGAGTGAGAATTTAGAAAAACATTTGCGAGATAATGTAGCACAAAAATTAGAATCTAGAATCACAGATTTAAGCGATGAGACAGGCTGGTATTTCACAAATAAAGGCGGATTTAAATACAACTATTTAGGTGCAAGTTACACAAGTCAATTCTACTATAAACGAGCATTATTTAGGGATAAACACCCGCTATTTTTTGGGAGTGCTGAGATAAATAGCGGGATTGAGGCGACTTTTACAAGTTATGGAAGACTTGGGGCTTTTGTAGATTTTCAGCCATTTAGCTTTTTTGGGATTGTGTTTAATGTAACTTATGAAGGGGCATGGAGTGAGCTTGGCAAACCCGTGCTTATAGAATCTCAAAGAGATTACGCACATGCGGTTACAGGCGGACCAAAAAGCACAAAAGAAGTCATACGCACAGGTGGCAATACCCTGCTTTTTCAAATCGTCCCCTATCTTACACTCGGTCTGCCTATAAAAGATGACTTTTTAGTGTTTGTGTATCGCCCCTTTATTACTATATATAAAGCCCTTGATGTAAGTCCTAATACATTTTTATACTATTCCACAGATAATGTTGTAGTAAGACCAAGCGATGTGCATGTAGCCCATGATATTATGTTGCTTTATAGTATCACAAGTCTTGGCATACGCTTTGGCGTTGATGGCGTGATAGAGCAGATAGGCTCATATAAAGGTATATGGCGACATGGAATCTTTGCGATAGGAATCTATCATAATCCACTAAAGCAGTATAAAAAACTCACGCCATTTGCCGCCTTAAAGGTTGGGACATGGCTTAGTGATAGATATTTTCAGCATGATTTTACGATATTTGCAGAATGTGGGTTACGCTTTAAAGTGTTTTAGCAATGCGTTTGTAGATTTCTACAATATGAATGCTTCAATGTATATCAAAGTGTGTTTTAGCACATTTTAAGATTAACATGCTAGAATATTGCTTTATGTTTATGGAATCCTTTTTGCACTTTGTGTTTTAGCATAAAGATTCTGTATGTAACAAGGAGTTATTTTGGATACGGATAGTTATCACTCGATTGGTATGGTTTTATTGGCATTTATTCTTATTCTTTTGAATGCTTTTTTTGTGTTATCCGAATTCGCTATGGTAAAAGTTAGAAAGTCTCGCTTAGAAGAGCTTGTAAAGCAAAATAATCAAGTCGCAAGACTAGCCCTTAAAATGTCTAATTCCCTTGATAGCTATCTATCAGCCACTCAACTTGGCATTACGCTAAGCTCACTTGCACTAGGTTGGGTGGGGAATCATATCACCGCTTTGATTCTCTATAGTATGAATGCGATTTTTCAAGTCCATACGCAGCTTTTAGATACCATTAGTTTGCTTATATCATTTAGTTTAGTAACGCTTCTTCATGTGATTTTAGGTGAGATTGTCCCAAAATCTATTGCTATTGCTAAAAGTGAGACAGCCTTTTTAGCGATTGCTCGTCCGCTTTATCTGTTTTGGCTTATCTTTTTCCCAGTGATTAAATTCTTTGACTTTGCTTCATCTATGTTTTTAAAGCTATTAAAAGTTCAAGCCCATAGTGAAGCCCATAGTGATGAAGAGCTAAAAATCATTGTGGGTGAGAGTTTAAAGGGGGGCTTTTTAGATTCTATTGAAGGGGAGATTATCAAAAATGCAGTTGATTTCTCCGATACTCTTGCAAGAGAGATTATGACACCTAGAAAAGATATGATATGCCTTGATAAGACTTTGAGTTATGAAAAAAATATTGAGACTATTATATCAGGTCCTAATCATACGCGTTATCCTTATTGTAATGGCAGTAAAGATAATGTGATAGGCGTTATTCATATACGCGATGTGCTTGCGGCAAATATTAAGAATAATTATCAGCCTATTAGCTTTGATTCCTTTGCAAAAAAAATGCTTATCGTCCCAGAGAGTGCCTCAATCTCGCAGATTCTATTAAAGATGAATAAAAAGAAAGTAGATACTGCCCTTGTCATTGATGAATACGGTGGCACAGCAGGTATGATTACCTCACAAGATATTATGCATGAAATTATGGGTAGCATTGTAATGGATACTAAAGAGAATGCTGATTATAAAAAGCTTGATGATAAAACCTATGAGTTTGATGGCAAGGTGGATTTAGAAAAGGTTGAGAGTATCTTTGGCTTTGAGTATGATGAAGAGTTTATGCAAGTTACCATTGGTGGCTATGTGCTAACACTCTTTGGCGATATGCCAAATATTGGCGATATAATTAGTGATGAAAAATGTCAATATGAAGTCTTAGAGATTGAAGAAACTCGTATAAAAAGGGTGAAAATCACTCTGGGCTAGACTAGATTCTATGCTTTTGGGTTAGCTTTTTCTTATTACAATAATGAAAATATTTATTTGGAGATATTGTTGCGATTTAATACTATTGTGTATTCTTATCTATTTTTTGCCCTTTTTGTTTTTAATGCGTTAGCTCTTTTAAGTGCAGAATTTATGCCTATTTTCTCACAGCTTTTTACTCTATTAGCAGAAGATGGTCGCATATATGATATATTCTCTTGTATTCTGCTTTTTGTCGTGCTTTTAACACTTCTTAGTATGCCTATCCGCATGTATAAACAAAGGCAAACTTTAGGCAAAACAGCACCTTTTATAGTCAGTATTACCGCTTTTATTTTGTTATGTATTGTATGTGTATTATTGTATTGGCTAAGTGGAAAGATTTTTGAAAAAGATTCTATGGACTTGCTACTTAGTGAAGAAAATGTCATGCAGACATGGCAGTCTTACTATACTTCATTTGAGTTTTTTATCTCATTTGCATGCTGGATTTTATTTATTATCTTGCCTTTAGCTTATAAGGCACTCTCTCTAAAGATTAATATAGAGCATAGAATCGGTAAATCCATGCTTATTTTAGAGCCAAGTATAACGACTATCATCATATTTATGAGTGCAAATGCCTATCACCCCTATTTTTCGCCCTTAGTGAGTAAATATATCCATTTTACTTGTTTTGTGATGGCAAATATATTACTACTTTATGTGCTATTTCGCAATAAAAAGCTATTTGGATTCTATGAATATGCAAATATTATTTTACTTTCTCTTAGCATTTTATATTTTGTGCTATGTAGTAGCAGTATGCTTCGTGGCGAGTTTTTTAACGCACAGCTTACACTTTATGCGTTAGGCATTGCTTCATGGTGTAGTGAATGGCTTTATAATCAAGAGATTGTCAGCGAACAAATCGCATCATAAGGGGGAATTATGAATATTGTTTTTTTAGGCACACCATTATTTGCTAAAGAGATTCTAGAAGGGCTTATGAAAAATCACACTATTTTATCTGTGATAACACAGCCAGACAAGCCCTTTGGTAGAAAAAAGATTCTAAAAGCACCGGAAGTAAAAGAATATGCTTTAGCAAATAATATCCCTTGCTTTCAACCTGAAAAAAGCATAGATATTATAGAAATTTTACATAACATAGACACAAAGCAAAAGATTGAAGCCATCATTGTAGTAGCCTATGGTAAGATTCTAAAAAAAGAGATTATATCTCGTTATATTTGCCTTAACTTGCATGGGTCTTTACTGCCCCATTATCGTGGTGCAAGTCCTATTCAAACAAGTATTATGAATGATTATAAACACTTTGGCTTAAGCGTGATTCACATGAATGAGGGGCTTGATAGTGGCAATATCGCCGCAATACAAGCAATAGAAAAAGACATAGTCGCAAGGAAAAATGTCGTGGAAGTTTTTCATATATTAGCACCTTATGGAATCTCTTTGCTAGAAAAAGTGCTTAATGATATAAAGCACAATACATTGCAAACTACACCACAAAACCACGACATTGCAAGCTATTGCAAAAAGCTTACAAAAAATGATTGCTATTTAGATTTTATAGACTCTTATACTTGCTACTTGCATTTCTTAGCATTAGGACATATCGGGGTATGGACGAAGTATAAAGATAGCGTTTTAAAGATTAATATGATACAAGATTATGTGTTAGATAACTCTGTGTTAAGCGATTCTGTTTTACAAGATTCTAGTTTGAAAGATCCTACTTTAAGAGATTCTAAACTACAAGATTCTATCCCAAAAGATTCTATGCAAAATAAAGTAGCTAAGCAAAAAGGCACAATCCTAGCAATAAAACAAAACATGGCATGTATCGCATGTGAAAATGGTGCATTATGGATAGAATCTGTAACACCACAAAATAAATCAAAAATGGCAATGGCAAGCTTTCTGCAATCTCAAAATTTAAAGGTTGGAGAAAGTTTGATGTTTGGATAGTTGTGAATCTTTAGGTGTATTAAAACATGGTGAGAACCAGCATTATTGTTGTTTAAATCTCCTTGTAATTTCATAATAAAAAATTTTACAAACAGGTAACCATGAGAGTAATATTTATCCAAAAAATATATTTAAATTTGTTGAGTTGTAACAATGGCAATTGGATTTTACTCCAAATTAATCATTTCTTGAAGTTTTCAAGTGCTTATCCTTTCCATATGATTATTTTCTTTCACTTCATTAATTATGCGATTTGAGACACACTTCCCAATCAAAGCAATATTACGGCTGAATAAATGATTTTCACTTTCCTTTATCCATTGTTGATTAAGTTTTATTGCCTCAATGCTTTCATCAATACCGATAATTTTTCTCCCTAAATTTAGGGCTTCTTGTAAAAACCCTCCCCCACCACAAAAGCAATCCATAACTTTAGATTCTGTATTTGATGACATAGCGATAATACGCCTTAGTATTGCTCTATTTTTCTCGGTAGGATACGCTGGATTTTGAGAGTCTTTAAACTCCCAAATATCTTGTATCTTTTTGCCTTTGCATTCATCTATATAAACTTTCTTGCGTGGATTATTATTTTTACTCCATTCAATTAGCCCTGCTTCTTGCAACTTGTCAAGCTCTTTATATTAACTTTTATAATCTTTACAATCTCGCACACATCATAGTTATGACTTTTACTTAGCATTCCAAAGATTTTAAAAATCTCTAGCAAAAAGCATTTGTCCTTAGAATCTAAAATAAGCAAACCGCATTCTTTAGATTCTGCCACTCTGCCTAAAAGCACGGGGCTACAATGTAGCTCTGTGATAGGGAAGCAGACATAAAGCATAGGTTGTACGCCAACTGCCCTTTGCTTTTCTTTAATGATGATTTCCACTAGCACATCAAAATGACTAAATTTATGCACTAAAAGTGGATATTTGACTTGAGATTCATAGAATTCCACGCCTAAAATATTTTTGCTTACAGGGTGGCTTCGTAAAATCTGCAAATCGCTCCTAGAATCTAAATATTCATCATCTTTAATATTTTGCAAAAAGGCTAATAAGTTTGTTATTTCACTCTCTGTGATAATCCCCCATTGCGTAAAATAGTAAAGATATTCACTAAGTTCATATAAGGCTTTTGTTTTGCCATTTGCCCCAATAAACTCACTTTGCCCTAAAGTGCTTAAAGCCAACTTTTCTTTATCATTTTTATCTACATCATAGCCGATTTGCCACTCAATGTAATGCTTTTGTGAAAATGGAATCTGTCTTGTCGCAGTGGGCAGTCCATATTCATAAAAGCTATTGCGTGTTTTTACTCTCGTTTTACCGCTTTGCGTGGTAAGTGGGATTTCTACAAAAATTTGTTGATTTTCACATTTTTGTATTTTCATAATGCACTCCTAGTAAATTTTTAAAATACTGCAAAATTTCAGGGCTTAGAATCTTGCTTTCACTTGCCATTATAAAGTGAGATTCTAAGGCTTTAAATTGTTGAAAATCAATCATCACATCACAATTTCCAAAATAATAAGGAATATGAGATAAAAATGATTTAAACACATCAACATAGCAATAAAGGCTATATTTTTCTTGTGTTACAAAAATCGTATTGCTATTTTCTTTATTTATAAAAGTCTTAGAGCGACGCAGGGCATTTATATCACGCATTGTGTAAAACATCGCTTTGATTTTAGAGCCTACTACACGCTTTTTATTAGGATATTTATCAATATAATTGCCAATATAATCAAACCCCTTTAGGCTAAATTCTTTTTCATTTATTGTCTTAAATTTAAAATTACAAATATATTCATAATCCATTCCCTTATTATCCCTTTTATACAGAGCGATAATAATAGGAAAATACCCCTTAGAATCCTTGCAAAAAAATTGAGAGCTAATGATTGTAGAATCTACAAGTTTATAAGCTTTTGTAAAATCTTTTAATGCGGTAAAATTTGCCCTTTTTATCAAATATGAAAGTGGGTGCAAAACACAGATAAAATCCGCTTTTAATCTCTCATAAGATCGTAAAAAGCTTATGCCTATATCTCTATGTTGCAAAGCAGAATCTATTTGTATGGATTCTTTATTTTTAAGATGATTTTGCACGATGGAAGTTCTATCATTATAAGGCGGATTGCCTATGATAATGAGCCTATCGGTTTGTGCGATAGAAAAATGCTCCCTAGTAACATTATGCAATGCGTTTTTATGAAGCAAAATCACCTTAGAATCCAATGTGCGTTTTGCGATATGTAAAGCCGTTTTATCAATATCAGTTCCTATGATTTTACTAAAGCTATCTTTAGCAAATCCGCTTTTTATAATGGCTTGTGATTGCAAGAAATTCCCACTTCCGCACGAGCTATCAAGTAGCACATAATCTTTAGAATCTACATATTTTTTAAGCATTATATAGACTGCATTGACCAAAAAATCAGCAGTATAAAAACTGCCGAGATTGATTTTTTCTTGTGTGCTTAAATGCGTTGGTTTTGTCATTGAATTATCTCTACTCCCACTCAATAGTTCCCGGGGGTTTTGAGGTGATGTCATACACTACGCGATTAATGCCTTTTACTTCGTTAATAATGCGGTTTGAGACAGATTCTAAAAATGCGTGGGGTAAGTGTGAGAAACTCGCTGTCATTCCGTCCATTGCTTCTACTGCCCGGACACAAATAGTATTATCATAAGTGCGGTTATCGCCCATTACGCCCACACTTCGCACATTTAAAAGCACACAAAATGCCTGCCACACAGAATCATACAAGCCCCATTTATGTAGCTCTTCTATGAAAATAGAATCTGCTTCTTTCAAAAGCTCTAAATCCGCCGCATTCACCTCGCCCATAATGCGTATGGCAAGTCCGGGTCCGGGGAATGGGTGTCGCATAAGCATAGATTCTGGCATTCCTAATTCTCTGCCTAACGCCCTTACCTCGTCCTTAAACAGCTCTCGCAAAGGCTCGATTAACTCAAACTTCATCCATTCAGGCAGTCCGCCGACATTATGGTGGCTTTTTATCGTTTTGCTAGGACCTTTCACGCTCACAGATTCAATCACATCTGGGTAGAGTGTGCCTTGTGCTAGGAATTTTATCTCGCCTTTTGTGTTGTGCTTTTTGGCTTCAGCTTCAAAGACTTCTATGAAGGTTTCGCCGATGATTTTGCGTTTCTTTTCCGGATCTGTAACGCCCTTTAATCGCCCTAAAAATAGCTCCCTAGCGTCCGCTACAATCAAAGGCACTTTTAAGTTTTCTCTAAACATCGCTTCTACCGCTTCTCTCTCGCCCTTTCTTAAAAGTCCAGTATCTACAAAAACAGGGATAAGATTCTCCCCTATGGCACGATAAAGAAGTGTAGCTACTACGCTAGAATCTACTCCACCACTCACAGCACATAAAACCTTAGAAAATTCAGCTTTTTCTAAAGAAACTTCGTTTTGCGAAAAATCGCTGCGGTCATTTATGTTTAATAAACTCCTTGCTTCAAAATCTGCACAACCCTTAAAATCATCACAAAATCCTTCCGCATTAGAATCTAACTTCTTGTCATTTTGAGCCATAGGCGAAAAATCCCTTCTAGAATCTATGTTAGATGTTTCGCTACGCTCAACATGACAATTATTAGAATCTGCACTCCCCCCTTGTGCTATGCCTAAAGTTTCAAAACTTCTCCACTTCTCTTTTAAAAGCGTTAGCACTAATTCATTATTAATATCTCTCTCGCCATTTGCCACAAAACCTAGCTTTTTATAGAATCTTAATGCACCAATATTTTCTTCATATACACTAAGATAGATTTCATCTTTTTTAAACCTACTAAAAAGTTCATCTATAAGTCTGCTAAATGCCTTGCTGCCAAACCCTCTGCCGCTGAAAGCCTTATCAATCATAAATCGATCGACCCACACTCTATCTTCGCATGGCACATAGCCATACATCACAAAGCCAATGGGAGTGCTATCACTATAAATAGCCCTTGTCTCCCAGTAGTCTAGCTTTTTTGCTTCATTTATAGAATCTAGATTAGATTCTATAAATCTTTTTTGCTCTTCACAAACACTTAAAGCACATACACTTGAGAGATTATGTTCGGTAATAGGATTAAAGGATATGCCCTTGCAATCTTGATTAGAATCCACTTTTTTAGACTCCCCTAATACCTTTTCACGCAGTTTTACAATCTCACTTTCCGCAAAATTCCGCATATTCCAGCTTGTATCCGCCCCACAAATCCCCACGGCAAAATTCCGCAAAATCTCCCCACCGCATTCACTATGCACCACTTCTGGGTGAAATTGCAAAGCATACACTCTCCGCTTAAAATCGGCGATAGCACAATAATGCGTATTCCCACTTTTAGCTAACTCCACAAAGCCACTAGGTAGAGACTCTACCTTATCAGCATGACTCATCCACACGATAGAATCTTGCTTCACATTAGCAAATAATGCTATCTTGTTATTCTTATTTTCTATATTATTATGAGTATTACCCCTTAGCGTTGAATATGTGCTTATAAGCAAAGATTCTCTATCGCAATATAGAGAATCTTGCAATAAGAATGAACGCAATGAAAGTTTCAGCTTGTCTTTTGTAACCCCATAAATAAAGCAGGGCAATTCTGTATTATGATAGTTATACACGAGATTTTTATCTACATTTGATATTTCATTTTCAAGGTGTTTAAAGTGAGTGTCATCACGGCTTTTAATAAAGCCCAGATACTCATATAATAGCCCTGCTTCATCTTGCTCTAAAAGGCAAGGTAGCGTAATTGTCTCACTCTCATTTGTATGCAATAATGCTTGTAATAATGCTATACCCTCTTTTTCTAGCTTTGCTTTTTTCGTGCATAAAAATATCTCTACAAAGCTATTTTTATCTGCTTTATCATATACGACTAAAAAGCCTAATGCTTCATTTTCTTTCGCATTCTCTTCTATACTTTCAATCACCAAGCATTGATGACATTTTGAGAGAATGTCTTGCATATTTTTACCACTACTAATGATTGCTTCTTGTGATACATGCGTATGCGTTTTTGCAAAGTATTCTTGCCATAACGCACTTAAATCTAGCACTTCTTTAGAATCTAGCGTATTCAATGAATTAATTTTTAGATTTAATCTGCTAAGATTTTTTTGCAAAGATTCTAGAGATTCCATAGAATCTGTGTAGCTATATTTTGTATAAGAGAGTGGATTTATCCTGCTTGTAGCACAAAACTCTGTGCATTTTGTATTGCTATTTTCATCAGTTACAATCCCCATTTTTTCCATGCCAACTCTCTTTGCTACATTTTGTGCAGCAATATCTTCTTCCCTGCATAGTGAATACATCTCTTTTACACGCAAATGCTTAAAGGCATATTCCTTACATGCAAGGGCTACTTCAATAGCATAGCCTTTATGCAAATGGTCTTTATGCAATACATACTGCATTTCAAGATATTTTGTATAATGAAGTCCTGCAAGTCCAATCACGCTGCCATTATTTTTATCAGTGATAACCCACCAGCCAACGCCAAATCGATCTATACTGCTTTGTTCTCTCTCTATCCAAGTCTGCACTTCTTCTTCGCTTAATGCACCATTGAAAGATTGCATAGTCTCTTTATCTTGCAAGATTGCCCTAAGCATAGGATAATCGAAATCTTTATAAGGACGCAATATCGTGCGGTTTGTCTCAAGGCTAAAATGCGTTGTATTTGTGTTTTTGATTCTATATACAAGCCGCTGCATTTCTCTACCACGATAAGTCCAAGTCGTCTCTCCAAGCAAATATGCTTGTAGTTTATTTGCTACCGCCTTTGACGCTTCACTATCTTCTTTAATAAGCAAGTATAGCTCTTTTGCTTTCAATACGCTAAAAGCATAATGCTTGCACCCAAGTGCCACTTCAGCACCATAGCCCTTTTTCCAATGGCTTTTTGCGATGATATAGGTCATGCCAAGCACTTTTTTATCATTATATGTTTGCAAACTAAGTCCTGCTTGTCCTATCATTGCCCCGCTTTCTTTCTCTATCACAGCCCAAAGCCCAAAGCCAAACTTTTTGTATCTCTCTAACTGCGTGTTAAGCCACTCTTGCACACTTGAATCATTAAAGTTATACTCCCATGAACTCATTACTTCATGATCAAGCAGCATAGCATTAAGCCCTGCTGTATCACTTTTACGCATAGCCCTTATTATAAGTCTTTCTGTCTCAAATAAAGGCATATCATAGCTAAGATTAAAAGAACGCATGAGTAACGCACTACTTGCCTTAAAATGCACGAGCGCTAAATCCCTATTATGTGAATCTCTAGGGCTTCTGCCAAAGATAGCAAAGCCTAGTGTATGATAGAATGCAATCGCATCAGTATTTGCTTCATTACAATCAACTAGAATATAATCATAATCGCCTAAGCCAGATTCTAAAGCCTTTGCTATCAATGCTTTTCCAACACCTTTTTTAAAAGCACTAGGTGTTATAAAGAGTGCTTCAATCTTATTGCCTCGCAACGCAATAAAGCCTAGCTTTTTGTCGTAATCGCTTGCTACAATAATATGCGTAGAATCTAGATTCCCAACCACTTGGGCGGGTGCAGGGCTTTGGGGTGCAAAATGTATAGAATCTAGATTCTCTACCAAATCTGGGTGGGTGCAGGGTTTAGGGTGTGTTATTTTGGAATCTAGATTCTTGTTTGACTGCGTTGTCTCTTTGCCACTTTTGCAGGAGTTTGATATTGCAACTGCGCCATTATCGTCTAGATAACTCCTTGTTGCAATATCTACACAACCTGCAAAATTGCCTAAAGATACTTCCGCAGAACTCTTCATTGTGCGTTTTGTAGAATCTAGATTCCGTGTCAAACTAGATTCCAAACAAATAGAATCTAAAAGATTCTCCATATCATTTGCAATCTCATCAATATCCTTTGCTTTCAAAAAATGATGGGTTGCATGCACAGAATCTCTCCATATCCTTAAAAGCTCATCTTTTGTATCGCTACTCATAGGATTATTTTTTGTATAACTTGCAAACTCAAGCAAGACTTTTTTAGAATCATTTGCATTTAAATCTAGCCCTATATAATCACTTGCCTTTAGCATATAGACAAAATGCGCTATATCTTTATTATCAAAAGTTTTATTACTTTTACCTATGATACGCATTTCAAGTCGCTTTGCTAGATTCTGTGGAGCGATATTATCCGTTTTTATAAGACTTATAAGCAGGGGCAAACCTAGCTCTTTAAACGCATATTCCATACACATTTTAGCTGCTTTACTTGCCAAGCCTTTATGCCAATGACTTTTTTTAAAGATATAGCCTAGTTCAGGTAATAATGGTGCTTTAGAATCTAGCAAGGTTTGCATAGCATGTTGTGTTGCATGGTTTAAATAGTCTGTATTACTCAAACTCGCCTTAATTGTGTCATAAAGATTAGAATCTTGCACACTCTGCCATGTAATGCCACACTGCCCCACTATCTCATTACTGCTTTTTTCAACGACTGCAAATAAGCCAAAACCATACTTTCTATATGACTGCATTTGCTTATCTAGCCATTCTTTTGCCTCTTGTTTGCTTAAAGCCCTGCCCCATGCACTCATCACTTCAGAATCTAAAAGCATAGATTCTATATCCTCTAAATCACTTGAGACAAACTCTCGCAAGATAAGCGTATGGCTTGTTATTTGCTTTATATTATTGCTTTCAATATTGTTTGTATGTGTGCTATGAGATTCCATATCATAAGTTTTAGAATCTCCATTTAAAATCGTTAAAACCGCCCTACCAAACTCTTGAGCTTCAGCCTTTACCACACTCCCACCAAAAAAGTGTGCGATATACTGCATACCATAGCAAATGCCAAGTATAGGAATATTTAAATCAAAGATTCTAGAATCTGGTTTATATGCCCCTTCCTCATACACACTTGCTGGACCGCCACTTAAAATGATACCTTTAGGCTTTTTTGCCTTAATAGAATCTAGTGTTTCAAAATAGGGGACAATCTCTGTATAAATGCCATATTCACGCAATCTTCTTGCAATAAGCTGTGTATATTGAGAACCAAAATCAAGGACTAAAATCTGCGGATTATTCATAATATCTCCTTTTATACTATATAACTAACTATAACTTAAAGAGTCTTATTTAACTAGATTATATCAAAAAAAATAAAAAATAAGTTATGATGAGTTTGTGTGAAATATCTTAAATAAAAATGCACTCTTTGATAAAAAATATAAAAAGAGTGTAATTTTTGTTTTATATATTATTTCGACAATCAATAAGATACGATTTCAAATAATGTGTGATCGTTTTAGTTTAAGTGTGTCGAATATTCAGTAAAAGAATATACGAACAAATAGCAAAAAGATATATAAAATTAAGATAAATGTTGCACGATTGAACAATTTATAAATCCAAATAAAACCAACCATACAAGGGCAAGGAAGCATAGAATATAAAAAACTAGCTTTTTACCCTATCTTTTTTCTGTGTATCTTTTTTCTTATTTTGTCCAGCCTGAAGTATCTTTTGAATCTGTTCGTTTGCCTTAAAGCTTGCTTGAAATTCAACTCTTCTTGACAATTCATCGCTTGCTAGTGGTTTTGCAAAGCTTACGCCATTTGCACGCAAAAGTTTAATAAGCCATTCTTGCTTATCATTAATGCTAGGCAATGAAAAGCAATATTTTAGCACTTGAAAGGCTCTCTCTTGACTTAATTCAGCATTGCCCAAATACCTTCTCTCTAGTGATTGTGCGCCTTCCCAGTCTTTAGAGGTATGCCCCTCGATTCTAATATCTTCTATAAAATCTCTGTATTTTTCACCATATAAAATACGCACATAACGCGGGAAAAAATCATCTAATATCTTTTGGAATCTCTCTTTTACCCTCTTTTGTCCCACATCAAATAAAATGTCTTGCTTTTGAAATCGTATCGTTGTATCTTCATCTATGAAAGCGTCCCATTTCTTTAAATCCTTGCCAAACTCTTGCATTAAATCCTTGTAGAGTTCTTGTTGCAGGTTTGAATAATTCTCCGCTAAATCTCGCATTTTTTCATTCTGTATCTCTAGCTGCTTTTTTTCATTCTCTAAAGTTACCATAAAGGCTATGGCAATCATCATAAAAATCATCATAATGCCAGACATCATGTCTGATATGGTAATCCAATGGCTTGACTTCTCTTCCATGTGCTTCCCTTAGCTATGCAACACCCATAATTTCTTTAACTTTCTTTAAAAACCATTCATAATTGTTCGCAAAGCTTTGTGTCATTTGCTCCATTTTAGAATCTAGGGCTTCAAGATTTGTGCCTAAATTTTCATGGATTAATGCCCCTTGTCTTACTATCTCATCTGTGTTTGTTTTAAAATGCGTTACCACTGCTTCTAGTGTTTCTCTCTGTTTTGTAAGCAATGTATCGCTTGAAGCTGTGATAGTTTTCACATTTATTTCTATGGCTTGGACTGCTTTATGCAATTCTTGTGTGGCTTGATTTTGATTCTTAATATTTGCTTGCATGCTTGCTTGCATAAGCTTAATGTATTGCACACAGAGATTTTTAAAATGCGTATTGAGATTTTCAAAGCTTGTTTTTGTGCTGCCCTCAAAGCCTTCAAGTGTGGAGCTAAAACTTGATATTTTATCATCAAAGCTTTGCAATAGAGTCTCATTTTTCTGCATAACACTACTAAATTGAGTGATAAGCCCTTGTGTGAGTGAGTTTAGATTTTCTTCTAAATTTGTATAGAATTTCGCATAAGTCTCTTTTGCTAGACTTAGGGCTTCTTGGCTTAGATTCTGATTATTCTCTCTCAAAGTTTTCATATCACTTAGAATATTTTGGCAGTTTGAGTGTATATCGCTGCTTGTTGTCTGCAAACTCTGCGTAAAACTCTCTAAATTTTTACCTATGGTATCATAGAATCCTTGCGATTTTGTCTGTATATCTGTGAATATTGTCTGCTGTGTGCTTAATGTGTGATTTAGCTTTTCATCATAGCTTTTTTGACTTTCTGTATTTGTCTCTTGTAGTTTTTCAATAATCTCTTGTAAATTCTCTTTTAAAGCATCACTTGTTAGCCCAAGATTCCTTGATAATGTCGTGCTATTATTTGTGATTTTAGAAAGCAAGGAGTCTGCATTATTGCTTAATTTTTCATAAGTAGAATGCAGGAAGTCATCTAGCTTTTGATGTGAGTTCATAAGGCTATTTGATAGATTTATAGCTTGAGAATCTAGACTTTTTACAATGAGATTATTATCTTTTTCAAGCATATCACTTAGATTCATATAGTTATGCTCTAGCATTTTATTAAACTTATTTAGCATTTGCTGTAAGTTTGTATCAAGGCAGGTAGTTTGTGTTTGTAAAAACTCATGCAATATCTCGCCTTTTTTGCTTAAATCTTGTTGTAATTGCTCTGTTTGTGTGCTAAAGGTTGTTTTTAGATTCTCATTTTGTGATAATAGATTTTCATTCAAGGTATTTGTTTGTGTTTGTAAAAACTCTTGCATTTCTTGGGCTTGTTTGTCAAAAGTGGTATTCATACGCTTATATTGCCCTTTGAGTAATTCTACAAAATCATCTGAAGTTTGTATGAAATGCTGACTTGAGTTTTTAATCACTGCAGTGATAGAATCTGTTGTCTTTGTATGCTGCGTTTGAAGTCCATCTTGCATGTTTTGCAGTGTGTCTTTTGTGGCTTCATGTAGCATATTTAGCTCTTTTTCTAGGTGTTCGTGTGTGGTTTGCAGACTAGATTCTATATTTTCTTTGTATGCAGTGTGGAGTGTAGATAGACTTTCTATTGTATTTTGTGTTGTTTCCTTGCTGCTTTCTTCTAGCTTTTCTAGTGCTGCTGTATGCAGGTTAGTTAGAGTTTGCATACTTGCTTCTTGAGCTTGTGTGATAAATTCTTTTGTTTTTAGGGCATGTTCGTTTATTTGCGTAAAGTTTTCTTCTTGCATATTTTGGAGTGTGTTTATATGCTCTTTTGCAAGATTGCTTGTCATTTCTATACTTGTGTGTAGATTTATCTTTCCAGAATCTTGCAATTCTTTCGCACAATCTTTTAGGAAGTCATAGGCTGTTTGAGAAGATTCTAGAATCTTATCTTGCATATATTGATAATCTTTGGCTACTTTTTCTTGGAAGCTTTGATGCAGACTATCAATATTTTTCATAATTGCTTCATAATTATTTTGCAATATGTTTTGTAAGATTTTATCGCGTTCTTCAAAGGCATTTGTAAGCGTTTGTATAGAATCTTTTGTAAAGTTTTCTAGCTTATTTGCGTTATTTGCAAGGGTTTCTTGCAAGACTTCTGTTGTATCTGTCATCTTTGTGTGAAGTGTAGCAAACTGCTCGTTATAGAGTGTTTGCATTTTCTCTTGCATTTGTGTGGCTTTGTGTATGCTTTCATTACTTGCTGTGTTAAGCTTTTCTAGCATAGAATCTGCGTTGTTTTTAAAGGATTCATTAAGAGATAGCATAGAGTTTGACTTCATCTCCATATCTTCATTAATCACTTTTGCTAAATCATTTGAAGTTTTACTTGCTTCTTTAAAAGATTCTAAAACTTCTGTATTTGCATTTTGCAGTGAATCTTTAAAGTCATTATAAGAGATTTTAATAGATTCTAGAATCTGGCTATTTTGAGTTTGCAGGGTTGCATTTGTGCTATCAAGTCTAGCACAGCTTGTTTCAACAAATGAAAGCAGCTTTTCTTCATAATTACGCAAATACTCTTGCAAGTCTTCTTTTGCTTGTTGCAAAGATTTTATAAAGTCTTTAGAATCTTTCAAAGCTTCAAGGCTAGAATCTTTTAGCGTTGCTATTGCCTGCAATTTCTCTTCAAAGCTTTGCTCTAGTGCGTTTAGCATTTGTAATGCTTGTATTAGATTTTCTTGTATTTGATTATTTTGCTTATTGTATTCTTGTATTTGTGCGAGATTTTCTTTATTTGCTAGGATAGATTCTGTTGCTTGCTGCATAGAATCTTGCGTATCTTTTAGGGTTTGCTGCATCATTTGCATTGAGTTTGTATTATCTAATATCTGTTGTTTATATTGGTCTTGCCATGTTAGCATATTATAGGTTGCTTCATTTAGCTGCTTAAAGTTTTCACCAAACTGCTCTTTTAAGTTATTATTAAAATCACTAATCACTATCTCTAAAGCTTTAATGAGTTCTTTACTTGCTCCACTTGCCAATGTCTCAAGGGCTTTATGCAAGGAGACATCAATATCTTTTAGCATTTGTTTTAAATCTTTTTCAAAATCTTCTTTTTTTACAAACTCTGCTTTAATCTCTCTTAATGCGGTATTTATATATGTGAGTTCTCTTAAGTGCATGAGTTCATCGAGTTTGTGTGCTTGTGTAGCGATAAAATCTATTTCACTATTTTCAGTTGCCTTGCTTTTTCCTTTTTGATATATGCTAAGGGCTATGGCTAATCCCATACCTACAATAGAAGTGTAAAAGGCTGTCTTTAAACCATCTAAAAGCATAGGCACAGAGCTTAATAAATCATGCGTATCAAAGCCTATAAGCCCCACAAAGATACCTGCAAATGTCCCAAGTATCCCTATACTCATAATGAGTGATTTAAAATCTTTGTGATTGTTACTACCAAAGCTTCTTAAATCCCATACAGCTAGTCCTAGCATAATTAGCGTAAAAACTATATTAATAATCATTGCAACCTCTATTTAATGTATATTTGATATTCTCACTCTTACATGTGTAATTTTTATAAGACCACGCAGTATAAAGCCAAGTGCTATGCAAAATGTAGCAAATATCACAACAAGCAATACTAAAAAAGCAAACAATAAACTAGAATTTGCCTGTGCTAAAGTCGCAATAGCCATATCAACCTGCATACCGCTTTGTATCCCGCTGGTATCAAAGGCTAATGCGACTAGAAAGATTCCTAAAAGCATAACAAAAGATGCTAACGCATAAAGTTTAAAGGCAGTGATAAAATGCCCTAAATTAGTAATAGAGCTCATCTCATAAGCGATTTTATAAGAAAAATACATATTGCAGCAAAGGACTACAATAAAATAGGCGATTAAAGCTTCTAAAAGCACTAACGCACTGCTAGATTCAAACAAAGCTAAGGCAAAGCTACAAAGAATCTGTATAACTATCATATACACATAATTGCGAAATAATAACGCATTAACAATCTTACTAAATCTATACAACACATAGAGACTATATACTAAGAAAGCAAGTGAAATAACATTAAAAAGCATGTCAGATTGCACGAGTATGGGGGATAACATGCAGATAATAATACCGCAAAGAACAGCATATACTAAGCCATTCTTTGCGCTCTTTAACTCCGCATGATTCTCAATCTCAAGGATTTCCATATACGATTTTACTCCCTTTTGCTATCTTGTTTTTTGTTTATGTTGTTTTTCCATTTTTTCGTTATCGCGTGATTATAGCAAAATTTTATTATTTTTTAATCTATGATATGAAAAGGATAAGTTAATTATGTTTTTGTTTATTTGGATTAATTCTAGCATATAGTAGAGAAGCATTGCATGTGATTTTACTATATGCTCCAAAAAATAGACTATACAAAAGATTTTAAGTAAAAAGTGTTTGTATGATAAGCACATACAGAATCTTATATCATCTTAAAACTTCTTCCTATTTACATCTTCTAGAATCTTAGCGGCAACAGAATCTATTGCAGTGCTTATATCTTGTGATTTGTTAGCGATTTCTACATTTTGTTGTGTGGTTTGCTCTAGTTGTGAGATAGATTCATTAATCTGTCCTATGCCTTGAGCTTGTTCTTTTATAGATTCTGCCATATCGTTAATGCTTTGGACTAGTATATTTGTATTTGCTTCAATCTCACCCAAAGACTTTTGCGTTCTCTCTGCTAGCTTTCTTACTTCATCTGCAACGACTGCAAAGCCTCTGCCATGCTCCCCTGCTCTTGCTGCTTCTATTGCTGCATTAAGTGCAAGTAAGTTTGTCTGGTCTGCTATATCTCTAATAATACCTATTACATTTTTAATGTCTTCGCTTTGTGCGATAACTTCACTTGTTCTGCCACTTACATTTTGCATTGATGAAGTAATCTCTTCAACTGAAGCAGCAGTTTGCTGAAGTGAGCTTGCTTGTGTGTTTGAGCTTTGTGTAAGAGTAGTTACTGCTTCTTCTAAATCTTTTGATTTAGATTCTAACTCTTTTGCAAAACTTTGACTTGTATGCAGCATACTTCTAATCTCTTTGCCCAAAGTATTTGTAACAATATCTACTCTACCTTGTGCGTCTTTTACTTCTGTTGTGAAATCTAGGCTTACATAAGATTCAAACACGCGATTGATTTCATTGAGATTCTTACCTACACCTACAGCTAAAAGATTTAAAAGTTCATTTACAGAATCTCTTAATTCATTTAATTGCGGATTATTCCCTTTAGATTCTATAAGGCTATCGGCATGTCCTTGTTTTGCTCTGCCTATGACTTGAAGAGATTCTGCTACAAGGGCTTTATCACATGTTAATCCTTGCGTTGTTTTCTCAATATTTTCATTAACGATTTGTGCCATTTCGCCTATTTCATCTAATGCCTTTGGTCGCAACGCATTTGGCAACTCTTTCCTTTCATGATTAAGAAAAGCAAAGAATGCATGTAAATGATGACGCACATTATGAATCCTTGAAACAATACGCTTTCTAATATAAAGCTGTGTAGCAACAATGATAACCCCTAGCGATATAAGCACGGAGCATAAAATAATAAGACGAAGTTTAAAAAGAGAACTAAATATAGAATCTTCTGGTGCGACAACCATAAATGTCCAATAGGTATCCATATTTCGCCCTGCTTTAAAAGGCACAATACCCGCATAGCTTAATTCTCCACGAGCATTGTAATACTCAAGCACACCTTCTTTGTGGGTATTGATAAAATTTACAACCGCTTTCATGCTTTCATGTGAATTTGCTTGAGTTAAAGTTTTACCTAAAAATGACTCATTTGGGTGAGCTACAATCGTGCCATCTTGTGCGATAAGTATATTATAATCATTTGTAAATACAGATCTTCTGCTTGCTAGAATCTCTTTGCTAAATGTTTTAAACTCAACAAAAAAGCCAATTATCCCTTTAATTTCTTTTTTCCTGTTTAAGATAGGAAAGTTTATAGTTACACCAAATTGACTATTGCCATCTATCTCTAATATCCTAGGTGTGCCGATATTGGGTTTTCCTGTCTGCATGACTTCTTTGAAACCGGGTAGATTTGTAAGATTTGAAGAAGCTTGTAAATGTTTTATATCCCCACTTATATTTGGATCATACATAAGGATCAAAAATTCATCATTATCTAGTCTATTCTTTGGATTTATGATATTATCACCACTATATCTAGAATCTTTTAAATACACATAGCCATAGCTCCCCCACTCAGTTGTCTTAATCATATTCATGACATTATCTTCCATGATTGCTTGATTGCCACCATTTGCCGTTAAGAGTTTTTCGATATTTCGTTGAGATAGGGCAAGAGATAGCATAACCTCGTCGAGATAACCACGCATGACATTACTTGTGCGTTTCCCTGCGTTAATAATCAATTTTTCTGCTTCACGCGATTGAATCTCTGTTGATTCTTTTACAATAACTCCAAGCATAATAAGCATACATATTATAAGAATGGTGCTTACATTTATAAGGATTTTTGCACCGATACCAAGTCTTGAGTAAAAATTCATAATATCATCTCCCTTCTCGCATTTAGTTAGAAATATTGTTGTTTTATTTAGAATCTATATCAGCACTTCTTTGGTGTAAGGTTACAAATCTAAAGAGAACATTTCCACTACGCTAAGACAATGCAAAAAAATAAAGATTCTATAAAACAAAATGGATAGTTGCAATTATAGCAAAAAAATACTTATTCTTAGTATATGAAAACTATCATATATATAATTTTGTAGCTATATTATTATATATTTTTGATTTTTAATTACATAAATATTATTTCTGTATATATGTATTTTTCATTATTTTTATTTAATATAAATTTTACATAGTTATGCATTATGAAATGGTATGAGTGCTTAAATATGGAATATTTGTATCAAAAAGTTTTATATCATGCGATTTTAATACTATTGACACGCAAGATTCTAAAAGTAGAATTAATATATAACACCATTAACAATCACATTATTTTCATTATTAAAAATCAATGTTATATTTTTTGCATTTCTATGTTTGCACAGATAGCAAACTTCAAAAAAGTTAGCCCTGCATACCTTACTATAATTTCATGCAACTAAAAATACAAACTTTTATGCTACCATAACAGGTTTATTCTAGAGTTCTATACTATTTCAAAGGAGATTTTATGTCACCAAGCCATTCTTCAATATCAATCATTCGCACAGAAGCTGATTTTAAACAATTTGTGGAAGCGTTCTATCAGGACAAAAAGCAGCCAAAAAGTTTTGGGATAGCTAGAGCAGAGATTTCCCGTCTTGATTCTAAAAGTGTTATAAGTATCAATTTTCCTTTTCTAAATTTTATGCAAAATTTTGGCAGCTTTGCAGTGTTTGCAACGGCGGCAAAATTGCAAAATTTTGAGAATAATGAAGTGGTTATTGATATTGATGCAGCATTTGTATTTCGTGCGTTATGTCTATTTTATCCCTTTATTGAAAAAGAGCTTTCAATCTATGATGAAAAACATGCAGGTGAAAACACTTTGCAAAAGTTTAAGAATCTTTGCGATAAATTTTCAACCGATCCATACTCAATAAAAACTGCTGATGTGCTTTTTACAGATAGCAAAATACACAGACATATCGGGGAGAAGCATAAAAATATACAAATTATTTTTGAGTTATTGCGTCATGTAAGTGATATTTATAAAGGTGAAAATGAGTTTTATAAATTCCAACTTGTTGCATATTTTGATGATTTACAAACAAACTCTCTGCAAGTAGCCTATGCTAAATTACACGCATTATCAGCAGGATTTGCACCGCTTAGAAGTCTTAATCTCGATGGAATCTTTGGACTTTTACCAAATCTTGCATGGAGTGGTAATAAGCCCTATGAATTGCAGTATTTGCGTGATAATGAAGTATCGCTAAAAATGGAGGGTGAATTCCCATGTATTGACTTTATAGACAAATTCCCCCGCTATTTAATGCAGGTATTACCACAAGCAGATAATATTAGAATCCTAGATAGTGCAAAAACTCGTTTTGGTGCGTTTTTGGGTGCTGGTTATACACAAATGCCGGGTGCTAGCTATGTGAATTTTAACTCTGGCACACTTGGGGCATGTATGAATGAAGGACGCATTAGCTCATCTGTAATCGTTGGTGAAGGCACAGATATTGGCGGTGGAGCAAGTATTTTAGGTGTGCTTAGCGGTGGGAATACAACGCCTATTAGTATTGGTAAAAACTGCTTACTAGGGGCAAACTCTGTAACAGGCATTAGCCTTGGGGATAGCTGTATCGTTGATGCTGGGACTACAATACTTGCTGGAAGTGTCGTAAAGATTAATAACGAAGAAGCACAAAAGATTAAAGAAGTAAATGCTAATTTTGAAATACAAAGTAATGGACTATATAAAGGACACATGCTAAGCGGTCTAAATGGCGTGCATTTTAGATTCATGACACAGAATCCTTGTCTTATTGCCTTTAGAAGTGCTAGGGCTATTAGTTTGAATAAAGATTTGCATTAGTTTGGAGTTTGCTACTAATAGGATTTAAAAACTATGTTTATTTATGTGAAGTTTTTAGGCATAAATAAGCCTTGCAAAATATTCTTTATAAAATTATAAAAATAGTATATAATTTATATTATTTTTTTGGAGTGTGGTTATGGCAGAAAAGAACGCAACAGAAGACAAATATGAGATTTTAGACAAGAAGCAGGTGCATACCCCGCGTGAGATTGAGCTAGCTTCATATCTTGAAGATATGATGGCAAATTATGAGGGGTTGCTTGATATGAAAGTGCTTTTTAGTGCAGATTTAGGCACGACACAAATACCACTTAATGAGATTCTAAAGTATGAGAAAGGTTCTATCATAGATTTACAAAAACCAGCAGGGGCAAGTGTAGAGATATTTGTAAATGATAGGGTTGTAGGCAAGGGTGAAGTTATGGTATATGAAAGAAATCTTGCTATAAGGATTAATGAGATTTTAGATTCCAATGCGATTGTGTATTACATTGCGCGTGAAGTCTCTGATCATGAGAGTTAATTGCATAAAGATTTAAGGATATGTATGCGTTATAGCATATTTGCATTTCTATTATATTACGCCCTATTCTCTTGTGTGTATGCAGCTACAAGGTATAAGATAACACAAGCCATATTGCATGATACGACAGAATCTAGCGTTCTTAAAATAGACAATAAAGAACATATTGCCCTACTTTTAGAGCTTACAATTGCACCACAGATTTTAGATTCTACAAGTTTTAACACATCTTTATCAATACAAGATTCTATCAAGCAAGACTCTATCAAAGCACAACAGCCAAGCACAAAATATAAATACATCATGCTAAAAGGCTTTATCATTGATAAAACACAGCATATAGCTACACCTTTAGGTAGTCTTTCAATAAAGCAAGATTCTATATTAAAACACGCCTATATTGAATTTAGCAAAGATACTGCATTACAGAGTGCCATGCTAATTTCACATGATAAAAAAGTATATCTTGTGTGTTTTGATACTACCCAAACCGACACAGATAAGCCCTTAGCTAAAGATTCTGATATAAAAAATTTATTAGAAGAGAGTAATTATGAGATTAGCTCATGGCGATATTTCCTTGTATTAGGCATTATGATTGCTATTTTGATACTCTTATATGTGATTAAGTTACGGCAAAATAGAGGGATAGAAACTTCTAGCATTGTATTAGAACAGGCAAAAATACTTGATTCTAAAAATAAAATTGCACTCATTAAATACGGGGGGAAACGCTATCTCATCGGTATAAATCCGCATGGTATAACCCTGCTTGATTCAATACAGCACGACACTCAAACAGACAAAACAAACGACATAGAATCTAGCCCAAAACAGCAAAGCTTCACACAGATTCTAAGTGAAAATCTTCTTTCTAAGCAACCAAAAAGGTAATAAATGCGTAGTGTTGCCACACATTATAGAATCTATAAGGATAGATTCTTACTTGCCTTTAGCCTATCAATACTTGCACATATTGCCCTATTTTTTATCTACAAAAGTTTGCCTATGCCAGAAAAAAAGGTGGTTTTGCGTCCTATCTCACTTGGTGTGTTGCAACAAGAAAATATGCAGCCAAACATTATAGAATCTAGCACAAATACATCACAACCACAGACAGAAGCCACGCAAAATAAGCCTACACCGCAACAAAAAACTACAAAAAAAAACACAGCTACAATCACGCAGCCACAAACGCCACCAAGCACAGATATAGACTTACAAAGTCTAAGTATCCCGCAAAATACAGGGGAATTCAACCCCTTTGCTAGTCCAAAGCCAAGCCTAACACAAGAGCTAAAAAGACAAGCAGATAATGCAAACTTTGATAAATTGCCACAAAAAATACGCGATGATCTCTTGCAGCTTTATGGCACAGAGCTGCAAAATATGAGTAAGGAAGAAAAGGATTATCTAGCAGAGAGCTATTTTTTAAATGGCGAAGTGTTTCAAAAAACCGCCGATAGAATGGGCTATCCACAACTTGCTATATATCTAAAACAGCAAGGCGTGGGCTTGATTGAATTTGTATTGTATCCAGATGGGCATATTGAGAATGTAAAAATATTGCAATCAACAAATGCAGAAGCCCTAGATGATTCTCTGCGATTATTAATAGAGCAGTCTGCAAAAAGTTTAAAGCGACCCCCAAAGCCAATCACAATACGCGTAAGAGGAAACTACAACCTAAGAATGCAGTAATCACAAATTTATTTGATAACTCTAAATTTAACACAGCCCCAGATTAGCCAGACTAAAACTCCAGCATATACGAAAACAAATATAACTCAACGCAAATAAATCTAGACTCTACCAATTTACAAATATGAGTCAATATTTGCGGTTTGAGACACCTTAACAAAGTAATAATCTCATTTCGTATTGTAGCTTTAAACTTGAGTACATAAATGTAGTTTCTACTTGGAAAAATAGGTTGTGGCAGTAAAAATAGAAAATCTAGATTCCAACCATTACACACTGAACCCCTATGTCCCTCATAGATGGTGAATCACCCCATAAGCTTGATCCACCTTAAGCAACAGCATAACAAGTAAAATGCGGTATAGCAATATTACCTTGGCTTTTTTATCCTATTTTGTGCGGTAATGTCAATCGTAATGCTATCATCTTCATTATTTGCATACGCCACAGCGTAATATACAATATAGTATGGTGATTTATCGCCTTTTTTGTCTTTCCAGCCATTGCCAAAGTCTTCTAGCACTTCTGTGTAGTAGTTTGCCACACATGTTCTTTTTTGCGTTTTTGTCTGTATGCCCTTATCTTCAATATTACTGATATGGGCGGTTAGCTTTGTGGTGATTTGAGCTTTAGTTTTATCCCATAATTGCATAAATTTTTGCTGTGCCTCTGTGCCGTTTCTGCGACCTTCCTCTTGGGCTCTTACCATAGCATGTTGGTAGAATCCCGCTTGTGCAAACTGCCTATATACAAGATCTGAATCACACATTGGCGGTGTGCGTCCTTGTGGCTTTTGCTGTGCTTCATTGTTACGCACAAGAGTTGTTGTTTGTTTGCGTCCTTGCACTTGAGTTTCATTTAAGATTGTGAGTTTGGCTGTATTTGAATCTTTGCATGAGATTTGATAGGTAACCTGATACATAGGCGATTTATCGCCCTTTTTGTCTTTCCAGCCATTGCCAAAGTCTTCTAGCACTTCTGTGTAGTAGTTTGCTACGCAGATTCTAGTCTCTCTATCAACTTGAGAATCTTGCTCATAAATATTACTTACACGCGAGATAAGTTTTGGTAAAATCGCCCCTCTTGTCTGCTTCCACAAACGCATGAATTCATCTCCAGCACTCTGCCCTTTCAGCCGTGCCTCTTCTCTAGCACGCACACTTGCATGTAAATCAAGGCTTGTTGCGGCAAATCTGCGTGTTATCTCACTGCTATTGCAGCTAAGAGCAGCTATGCAAGCACCTATTTGTGTGCTTTCTCTTGGCTGTGTTTGGTTTGCCTTGTCTTGGGGATTATCTTGCGTTGTTTTTTCTTGTTTGTTTTGCTTATCATCTTGGTCATTCATCGTTTCTTTATTGCTAGTTTCATGAGTTAAATCTTTATTGTCTGATTGCTGATTTGTAGAATCTTGATTGATAGAGTTTTGGTCTATATTTTCAGTGTTTGTAGTGTTTCTATTTTGCGTATTTGTAGAATCTGTCTCATTTTGGGCTAATGTATCATTAGGTTGATTAGAATCTTGGCGTGTGTTTTCTGTATTATTTGTAGTTTTAGATTCTGCATTTTTGTTGCTTTCTTGATTATCTCGTGTGTTTGTGTGATTAGAATCTGTTGTTATGGCTTCATATTTGTCCTTATTAGTCTCATCATTGGGGGCATTCTCTTTATTAGGTATATCTTGCGTGGTGTTAGATTCTGCAAGAGTGGTGGAATCTGCTTGATTATCATTAGTGGGGTTTTTATCAGATTTTTTACTGCTTGTTGTAGCGTCTGTATTTTGTGCGTGTTGCGTGTCTTTGCTAGATTCTCTGTTATCTTTTGTAGCGGTTTTTGTTACAGAATCTTTATGAGTTTTATTTGGGCTAGTTTTAGAATTATTGTTTTTAGATTCTGTTGTATTGGTTGTGGGGTTTAGATTTGCTTTAGGTTGCTGGTTGCTATCTTGCGATACCTTGGTGGTATCGGGATTTTGTGCTTTAGAATCCTGTGACTTATTTGAGTTTAGAGTATCATCTTCTGGTGAAATTGCTGTATCTGTTTTTATAGACTTAGTTTCTTGTCTCTCATTGGATGTATCCGTGGGTAACACACTATCATTGGTGTCTAAATGAGATTCCAAATTTTCCTCATGTTTTGTTTGAGAATCTTTTGATTTATCCAGATTGGTATCAAAATCTTGCTTATTACCTTGCTCTTTGCTCTCTAGCACTTTATTGTTCTGTGTATCACCAGCGGTATTTGTGTAATATACAGCAACACCGCCTACCAAAACTAGCAACACAAGTATAATGAGAATTCGCATCTTCTTTGCTTTCATCATGCCCTCACAAAATAAAAATAGGCTTATTATACATTAAAAGTGCTGAAAACATGCTTTAAAATAAAAGTATGAAATATCTATATTATCTTTGTTTTGACTAACAATTTTTATCTGACTATCTTTATTCACACTTATATATTTATATTTGCTTCTGTCTTAATTAATTATTGTCCAATGTTATGGACTTATCCCAAGCTCAAGGCTAGAAACTTCTTATTTACAGCGTGCAAATCCACACCTCACCCAGAGATATAAAGTCTAAGTCTTTGTCATTTCTAAACAACTTAACATAAACTTATGGAAATATAAGCAAAAAGTCTGTATTGTTCTAGATTCTAAAAATAGTAAAAGTTTTAGAATCTTGTGAGTTTTATCCATAGTATTGATTGATGGCAGGGTTATTTTAAAGCCAACTTTAATTAATAACTAAATCTTAATGAAAGGAAATCATGTATTTTCACACACAAAATAGAAACTATAAAACCGCATTTATGCTTATAAGTGCTATATATATGCTGAATGCTACTTTATATGCTAGAGAGATTGTTGCTTACAATAAACATCATATTGCACTATCAAGCGATAATGACGCATATTTTGAGCCTACAAATTACGATAGATACTATACAGCTGGGCATAATCTTAGTTACACCTCAAAGGAATGGCAGAATAGCCCGCTTGCATATACTGCATTATTCTCTAGGCTTTTTAAGAAAGATTTGGCAAGCTCTTTTAGCATTGGCATAGGGCAAGAAGTCTATACGCCCTCAGCCCGTTTTGCATTAAATCCACCTGCAAATGACGCCCCTTATGGCGGCTATCTCTATCTCAACACCATGATACAAAATCGCACGGATAATTTTTTAGAACAGCTTGAGTTAAATATCGGCATGGTGGGCAAGGCTGCACTAGGTAAAGAAGCACAGGATTTAATACATGAATTAATCAACTATTATCCTTTAGCAGGTTGGGATCATCAGATTAAAAATGAATTTGTCTTGAATGCGTATTATAAAGCAATGTATCGCTTTGATATCATCTCAAATATTTTTGATATACTGCCCTATGGAGTTATAGCCCTTGGTAATGCAAATACGCATTTAGAACTTGGTGCAAAAATGCGTGTTGGCTATGGTTTGCATGGTGATTTTGGAATACAAAAAGCTACTTCAAATCATATAGGTTCGATGAGTTTGAATGATGATTTTAGATTCTATGTAACTTTTGGTATTGCAGAGCGTTTTGTGGGACGCAATATGTTTATACAAGGAAACTCTTTTGGTGGATTTCAAACACAGCTTGATATGGCAAGGTGTGTTTATGAAGCAGAGATCGGGGCTTTAATCGCATGGAAGGGCATATCTCTAGCTTATATGTATTCATATAAACAAAAAGAATTTAGAGAACAATTACTTGATTCTAACTATGCGACACTGCGTTTGGAGATAAGTTTTTAGAAGTGCATACAATTAGTTGCCTATTATAAAACATATGATGCTAACTTACACCTCCACATAACACCAGCCTACATATGCAAAATACTATATCAATAATTTTTAGGACTGTTAATATAGTGTGTTTCAAATTTTAATATTGTCTATAATATAACAACCCCACAATCTTTTAATATAAAATAAGCGTATTAGACATACGCAAAAATAAAACATATAGACACAATAAAAACCTTTAATAACGAACACAACACAAAGCTTTGACATAAATAATAAAGCTTACCAAGACTTCGTAAAAGCAAAACTAGCCGCACAAAAGGGCGCAGAAGTCTTAAACGATAAATTCTCAAACAATGATTATATACAAGGTGCATACAGAGCAGTAAAAGAGAGTGCAAAAAGCTTTAATCCCCTTGATGAAGAAACAAAAGAGAGATATAACAGGGGCGGATTCTTTGATGCCACATGGGAAGCATGGAACACAATGACAGGACAAACTGCCCTAAGAAACTATAACAAAGAAAAGCTAAAAGAGAAAGAAGCACAACAGGCAGTGTATTCATACCTAGAAAAATATGGGACAAGTAAGGAATCTATAGGCTTAAAAAACTATGAAGAAGATAAGCTAAAAGAACAAAAGCTTATAAAAGGGATTCAAAACAAAGAGATAAAAGACTTAAGCGAAGAGGAAAAGGATTATTTAAGAGATTCTGAATCTAATATATCCCGCTTTATTGACTATCTTTTTACAGATGAAAATAAAAACCTCCAAAAGTATAAAAACAATCTTACAAGACAAAATATTAACCATGAATTAGTAAAAAAGCTAGTCATACTTGACTCTCAAAACTCATCGATATTTAACTTAACAGAGGATTTGCAAAAAGAAGCCAGACAAAAGACACTTACATCAGGCACAAAACTAGCCCAAATGTATGGCTATGATAGGCTAGAGTATGACAAACAGGCACAAGATTATGTTTTAATCGATAAAGAGGGTAATAAGCTTTACCCCGATATGCAATCAGTCTTTAATAACTTAGGGACTGCCCTTGAAGCAAATTATTATGATGTAGTGTCTTCCTTTGTCCCAGTAGGAAAAGCCCTTCAATTAGGAAAGGGGAGTGTTAAACTCACCCAAAGCTTAGCAAAAACAGCCCTGCAAAGTGCGGGAATGAGTGCGCTAGCTAGTCCGCTAGATTATATCAATATGCAAAACGAGACAGCCCAAGAGGGCGATATACAAGACATACTAAAGCATAGCACAGGAAATGCGTTAGGCAGTGCAGTAGGCGTGTATGTTGGTGCAGGTATAGCAAAAGGGGCAAGTAAGGCATACAACAGCATTAAAGATTTAAAGAATCTAAGCACAGATGATTTAAAAAATATAAAAATAAGCAAATACCTAGATAATGAAGAAGCTTCAATACACAGAAAACTAGCAAAATTCAATAAAAGTGAGATAGATTCTAACTATGAAATATTTAAAGGTTTGCAAAGCGATAGAATTATAAGTAAAGAGATGAAAGACCCCACATTCATGGGTAACTTCATGGATAAAATAAGCGATTATAATGTATTAAAACATCTCTCAAGTAAGAAAGAAAGCCAAGATAAGCTACTTTCTGCATTATTTTCTAATAAAGAGTTAGCCAGAGAGTTTGCAGGAAAACTCACAAGCGAAGAGGCTACAATCGTAAATAAGGCAATTCATGCAATGGGGGAAAACTTTACAAGACTTTCTAAAGAATACGAACAACAGATTATAGATGAGTATGCAAAGAGTGGGAAAATAAAGGGATTAAACCCGCATACTGAAATGCAAAATCGTCATGTTGAGACGAAGCACGAAACATCTTACTTAAATGAAAAAATCGATTCTAATTTCACATACACCACACAAGAAACAAAAGGTATAAAAGTTTTAAGAAATGATTTAATAGGAGTATTGAGCCTATATAAAACCCAGCCCATAACAAACAAAGAAACAGGAATGCAAGGCTTTATAACGACTGATGAGATTAATAAAATATCAAGTAAAAAGGCAATAGATAAAAGTATCGCAAACGGATTTAGTAGAGACGAGCATTTTAAAGTAGCACAAGATTTAAAAAGTTTATTTGAAAATAGTAAATTAAAAGAATCGCACGCAGACAATAAGCAAAGAGAGCATATAAAAGTGCATAGATTTATACAAGATTTAAGTATAAATGATAAAGAAGCACAAGCAAAAATCACACTATTTGAAAAAATAGAAGGGAAAAACAGAATCTATACTTTAGAATTAGAAGGTTTAGAAAAACCCGATTCCTTAAGCGTTAGTATGCGTAACGCAGAATCGGCGGTTAAAGCTCAATCGGTGGCGACCGCACACCCTGAAACCACTACTATTGCTAAAACCGATACTGACATTATACCACAAAACCTGCCAGAAGTCTATAAACACATGCTAGACGAAATAGACAAACAAGCAAAACAAGATTATAAAACAAGCATTAATAACTTGCAAAACGCATTAAGTGATACAGACTTTAAAGCCACATTACTGCAAGGCTACAAACAAGTAACAGATGATGCAATTGAAAGCTTAGGACTTGATAATCAACTCACAAATACTTTAATACGAGAAACACAAAAGCTAGAATCTAAACAAAGCATAAGTTTAAGCGAAGCCATAGAATTACGCAAAAATATAAATGAAATCATGCGAAATTATGAAAAAAGCAGCAGTGATTTAAAGAAATTTAGGGCAAATAAACACCTAGATAACATAAAAGATAATATCGATAATGCCATTAAAAACGCCCTAGATTCTAAAATATAAAGTGAGTTTTACTCACAACAACTAAGCGATATTAATGCACTCAATATAACAAAGTAATAAAGATTCTATTGTATAATTTTGCAAAAAAAGACAGAAACTTAAAGGATATATATGCCAAACCCCACACAACAAACACCAAAAATTGCACCAAAACGCACCGATATTCACACGATTTTACTCATTGGTTCAGGTCCCATTGTCATTGGACAGGCTTGTGAGTTTGACTACTCTGGCACACAGGCGGTAAAGACGCTAAAATCTTTAGGCTATCGTGTTGTGCTAATTAATTCAAATCCAGCAACTATTATGACAGACCCAGACTTTGCGGATCGCACTTATATTGAGCCTATTACTGAAGAGATTATTGCGGATATTATTAAAAGAGAGAGTGTTGATGCGATTTTGCCTACTATGGGCGGACAGACAGCCCTTAATGTTGCAATGAGTATGTATGAAAAAGGAATGCTAGAAGGCATAGAGTTTTTAGGTGCAAAGCCTAGTGCGATTAAAAAAGGTGAGGACAGACAGGCTTTTAAAGAGGCTATGCTAAAGATTGGTATGGACTTGCCAAAATCCCGCTATGCCTACACGGAGGAAGAAGCCTTAGAGGCAGCAAAAGAGATAGGATTCCCCCTTATCATTCGGGCTAGTTTCACTCTTGCAGGTGGGGGCAGTGGCGTAGCATATAATATTGATGAGTTTAAAGCGGTGGCAAAAAATGGCTTAGAGACAAGCCCTATTAATGAAATTTTGATTGAAGAATCTTTGCTTGGCTGGAAAGAATATGAAATGGAGGTGATACGGGATAAGTTTGATAACTGCATTATTGTGTGTAGTATTGAGAATCTTGATCCTATGGGCGTGCATACAGGTGATTCTATCACTATTGCACCAGCTTTAACACTCACAGATAAAGAATATCAAAGAATGCGTGATGCAAGTTTTAAAATCTTGCGAGAAATCGGCGTAGATACAGGCGGTAGCAATGTGCAGTTTGCTATAAATCCAAAAAATGGCAGAATGACTGTCATTGAGATGAATCCGCGTGTATCGCGTAGCTCCGCCCTAGCGAGTAAGGCAACAGGCTATCCTATAGCAAAGGTGGCTACAATGCTTGCTGTGGGCTTTAGCCTAGATGAGATAAAAAATGACATTACAGGCACGCCGGCGAGTTTTGAGCCTAGCATTGATTATATTGTTACAAAAATACCCAGATTCACATTTGAGAAATTCCCACAGGCAGATTCTACACTCACAACAAGTATGAAGTCTATCGGCGAAGTAATGGCGATTGGCGGGAGCTTTAAAGAGAGTTTGCAAAAGGCATTGTGTAGCCTTGAGACAGGCATATTTGGACTAAATCAAATCTGCAATGATTTAGAGACTATTAAAAAAGAGATTAGACGACCAAACGCAAATAGGCTGCTTTATATCGCTGAAGGCTTTGGGCTTGGAATGAGTATTGATGAAATGCACGAGCTATGCAGGATTGACAAGTGGTTTTTACACGAGATAAAAGAGATTGTAGATTCTGAATCTAGTATCACTTCGCAGATTCTAAGCGATGAATCTCTTATGCGGCGGATAAAAAGCTATGGCTTTAGCGATAAGATGATAGCCCATTGGCTAAAGCATAATGATGGAATGGAGATAAGTGAAAGCGAAGTATATCAGGCTAGAATTGGGCTTGGTGTGGAGTGTGTGTATAATGAGGTGGATACTTGTGCGGCGGAGTTTCCAAGTCTTACGCCTTACCTTTACTCAACAATTGGCAACTTTATGAGCGTTGGCAATTCGGCTTTCACGCGATCTTTTGGGGAGTTTGAAAATTCTTTGTGCGGCAGCCCTTTGAGGCTAGCCTCCGCAGAATTTTCTGCACAACCCCAAAATCTTACGCAAAATCCTAGAATTGCGGATTCTGTAAATACAGAATGCCAAGATTCTAGTGATATGGATTCTAGCAACACAGAAAATTCTAGTATCGCGAGTGAAGTTCGTGGGTTATCAAAGAATTGTGCGGAGACTAGCCTAAAGGGCTGTCGCACAAGCAATTCTGCAGATTCCCGCGAAATTCACCACGAGACGAATTTTCCCAAGGTTATGATTATTGGTGGTGGTCCTAATAGAATCGGTCAAGGCATCGAGTTTGACTACTGCTGCGTTCATTCAAGCTTTGCCCTAAATGATCTAGGCATAAAAAGCATAATGTATAATTGCAACCCAGAAACGGTAAGCACAGATTATGACACAAGCGATGTGCTTTACTTTGAGCCAATTGACTTTGAACGCGTCCGGGCGGTGATTGAGAGAGAAAAGCCAGATGGCATAATCGTGCATTTTGGCGGACAAACACCCTTGAAACTTGCAAATTCCCTAACAAAAATCAATGCCAAAATCATCGGCACAAGTGCAAAGGTCATCGACACCGCAGAAGATAGAGAAAAATTTGCAAGTTTTGTAAATAATCTAGGGCTAAAGCAACCCCAAAATGGCATAGCTTATGAGAAAGAACAAGCTTATAGTGTGGCTAATAAAATCGGCTTTCCAGTGCTTGTTAGACCTAGCTATGTGCTTGGTGGGCGGGCTATGCGGATAGTGTATGATGATGATGAGCTAAAGCAGTATATGGACGAGGTGATTGCTGTGAGTGATAGCTCTCCCGTGCTTATTGATAAGTTTTTGGAATACGCCATTGAGCTTGATGTGGATTGTATTAGCGATGGAGAGAGTGTGTATATCGGCGGGATAATGGAGCATATTGAAGAGGCAGGGATTCACAGCGGGGATAGTGCGAGTTCCTTGCCTACGATAAATATTAGAGAATCTATGCTAAAAGAGATAGAGCAAAGCACGGCAAAAATTGCTTTGAAACTTGGTGTAGTGGGGCTTATGAATGTGCAGTATGCAATCTATAATAATGAGTTGTATTTGATTGAAGTAAATCCGCGTGCTAGTCGCACCGTGCCTTTTGTAAGCAAAGCTACCGGACTGCCTTTAGCTAAAATTGCTACAAGAGTTATGTGGAATCATAGTGTAAAAAAAGCAGAATCTAAAGATTCTATATTAGAAGAGGCGTTAAGATTCTATGATAAATATAATATGGTAAAAGAAGTGGGTTGTGTTGATATGGAATCTTTGAATATAGATTCTAAGATAAATAAAATATTCACACATAAATCATTAAAACATTTCAGCGTTAAAGAATCGGTTTTTCCTTTTAATAAATTGCCGGGAGCTGATTTACTACTAGGACCAGAGATGAAAAGCACAGGTGAAGTTATGGGGATAGGCAAAAGCTTTGCATTCGCATTTGATAAAAGTCAAAGTGCATGTAAGAATCCACTGCCAAAAAAGGGAAAAATCTTTATTTCACTAAGAAATAGCGATAAAAAACACGCCGCAGGACTAGCAAAGACTCTGCAAGAAATCGGCTTTGAGATTGTAGCCACGCTTGGCACACATAAGATTCTAAGCGAAGCGGGTATAGAGGCTAAGGCGGTGCTAAAAGTGAGTGAGGGCAGACCGCATATTAACGACATGATAGCAAACCATGAAATCGACATGGTAATTAACACAAGCAGTAATAAAGCCCAGCCAGACGCAAGGCTTATTAGAGAAGCCGTTTTGCGTGCTAATATCCCATATTTTACAACCATTTCAGGTGCAAAGAGTGCCGCTATTGCTATGCAGGCAAATGGCAATGATAATGAAAATACAAGAGTTAGCACTAAAGCATTGCAAGATTATCTCAATGAGTAGTTGAAAATAATTTAAACAATAAAAGAAAGGATAAGTCATGTTTGATAATTTTCCAAAGATAAGAGAGGCACTACCACAAGCCTACCAAGAGATTTATGAGCAATTTTATAAAAGCAATCGAGAGGGCGAAGGGGTAGCAAGTGGCTTAGCCCAAAAATTAGAGCGTTGGCTACATTACAAAGTAGCCAATGACACACAAGGCATTAGCGGACATAAAACCCTAGAAATAGGTGCAGGAACGCTTAATCAAATATCCTATGAAAGCGATTTCACACATTATGATATTATAGAACCATTCAAAGCCCTTTATAAAGATTCCCCAAAACTCCAACATATCAATGCCATATATAAAGATATTGCAGAAATAGCACAAAGCAGTGATATTAACGGGGGGGGGGGGGGTAAATACAAATGCCGATAAAATAAGTGCATTTGCCAAATCCCACATAGAATCCCCTGTCTCCCTTGAATCCACGCAATCCATTCAATCCCAAGTCCAAAGCCCATTTTATGACAGAATCATCTCTTGTGCAGTTTTAGAACATATTGCAAACTTGCCTGAAGTAGTAGCACACTCGTGCTTGTTATTGAAAGATGATGGCGTGTTTTCCGCTGCTATCCCAAGCCAAGCTAGATTCCTATGGACTATGGCTTATAAACTCTCAACCGGCATAGAATTTAGACTTAAATACAAGCTAGATTATGATGTGATTATGAACTATGAGCATATCAACACACAAGCTGAAATTATTGAAATATGCGATTATTTTTTTGATTCTGTGAAAAAGTCGCTTTTTGGCGTGTGTGATGAGCTTTCAATCTACACACACCTTTCTTGCAGAAAGCCAAATAGACAGAGGGCAAAGGATTATCTCGCTTCATTTAAGTCGTAAGCTATTTTTAGGATCTCTAGACGCTGTAATTTTGATATTGCGTATAAATGCCTACAACCTATACGACAATATCATTTTCCCCAGCTATACAGATTTTCATCGATACAGCCTTACGCGCATAGCTAAAATAAGAAATAAAAGCACGCGGTTGCTTATGTCTCTCAAAGAAGTGTATTCTATCTTTTTTTGCTGCAATACTGCTGTTTTTACTGAATTTTCAAAGATTCTATAAAGCAATCTATATCAAGTGGCATAAACTTTAGATATTTCTGTTTAGTTTTCTCGTATTCTTGGCGTGTGAAATGGAAATAATAGTTTTGTATATCCTCTGCAACAATACTTGCACCAAACTTTTGATGAAATGCAACTACGCGTTCATTTTCTTTTCTCACATCAAAATGACTTTGTGTGAAACCAAGTCCATAAAATGCAAACTCATAAACACAACAAACAGATTCTATTGCAGCATAAAAAGGTGCATTTTCAATAGTGATAAAACTCCCCCAACAAAAAGAATCCTCTAAAAAATCATAAAGACGCACCAAGCCAAGTGGCACACACTCTTCTATCACAAAATAATATTCCTTGCCTAAAGATTCACGCTTTTTGTAATCTACAATCCATTCCCTTTGCTTTTCAATCTCGCTATCAATAGGGTGCAAAAACCTTGCTTTATGTTGATTAGAACGCAACGATAAAATAAATTCCGCATCAAAAACCTCCACCAAACGCAAAGTAATCTTGCGACCTTTTATCACCGCCATCATCGCACAACCCCTAAAAGCAATCGTTGCGATAAAAAGCATTGACACAATAGGGTAGTCAAACATTTTGCTAAAAGATTCCAAATAGCTACAAGGTATTCACCCCCCCCCCCCATAATAGCAACTTTATTACCTATTACTTTAGCATTATCACAAACATCTTTTATTACAATACTACCTGCTCCAATAAGCGCATTTTCACCGATAGTAATCCCGGGTAAAATCACAGCACCCGCTCCAATAGAAGCCCCTTTTTTAATCGTTGTTCTTAGAAATTCGCTAGGATATTGCTTTGATCTTGGATATTTATCATTAGTAAAACTCACATTAGGACCGATAAATACATTATCCTCAATCCTTAGTCCATCCCACACCTGCACCCCACATTTTATCGTTACATTATTACCGATTACAACATCATTTTCAATGAAGCAGTGAGAGCAAATATTGCAATTCTCCCCTATAATCGCATTGGGTAACACCACGCAAAACTGCCAGATTCTAGTCCCTTTGCCAATATTTTGGCTTTGCACATCAGAGAGTGGGTGTATCACGCCGCCCCCTTTGTAATGGGGTTTAAAGCAAAGTTTGTAATAGGTTTGCTAGAGCAGTATTTAAATCTTTTGTATTGAGTATGCCAAGATATAGGGCTTTTAGTTGCAAAACACTTAAGGGTTATTACCCCCCCCCCCCCGTTAATATTCAGCTCATAAAAACTATGCACAATTGTCCTTGCACCAAACCCCTCTTTTTGTGCGATAAGTCCTTCGTTTAAGAATAAACCATTATTCTCTGTGGAGATTCCAAAGTCAAAGTATTGTTTTGTTGTAGCATATTTATCTATCAATGTTTTTATAAGTAAGTCTAGCGCACCTATCGCCCTGCCCTTTTCACTTGTTGCTAAATATTGTGTATGCACGAGATTTGGATAGATAAAAAGCAAAGTAGCTGCTAGAATCTCATTATTTTGTTTTGCAATGTAGAGAGTAATATTTTCTTTAAATCTATTATGAAGTAATTCTAACTCTTTAGCTGAATGCACGGCTTGTGTATTATGCTTTGTTTGCAAGACTTCATTTAATAGCGTGATAAAAGCGGGGAAGTTGGTGGAAGATTCTATTTGCACTTCATTTTTTAATGCCTTTTTTACACCCCTTTTTCTTAACTCACTGAATCTAATGGGATTTTGTAAATAAATCGTAGCGGAACAATCTATCCGCATTATCTTAGCTCCACTTCTAAACAACGCATACAAATCTTCCTCAGCTGATACCTTGTGGTATATATGCGGTATGCTTTTATAAATCAAGCGATTAGATTTAATTTCTCGCATATACTCTTGCAATTTGCAAAAACACTCAAGCATTTTTTGCTGTCGCATAGAATAATCAACAATAAATCCACCAAAAGTTAGCCCTTGATGAGAATATAATACGCAATCTTTGATATTTAAAGGTAAAAGGGCGATAAGCTTAGAATCTTCATAAAACATTAATGAATGATCCATAAATCTATCGGCGTGATAGTCCATATAATTTCTATCAAACATAAAGATTCCATTTTTAGAATCTCTGTTAAAGGCATTCCATGTGTTTGCATACTCATTTGTGTAAGGCAAGATTCTAATCATAGAATCCCCCTTTTGTTTTTGCAATATTTAACCGCAAAAATACCAAACAACAAAGAGTAAAAGTATAGAAAAATGTGGTAACAAAAAAGTAGCGAAAATAGAGGTAACTTACCCCCCCCCCCCATAGTAGTCATGGCATTTGCAGTTATAGTCGCCAAAGCACTAAGCTCATAAAAACTATGCACGATAGTCCTTGCACCAAACCCCTCTTTTTGTGCGATAAGTCCTTCGTTTAAGAATAAGCCATTATTCTCTGTGGAGATTCCAAAGTCAAAGTATTGTTTTGTTGTAGCATATTTATCTATCAATGTTTTTATAAGTAAATCTAGCGCACCTATCGCCCTGCCCTTTTCACTTGCTGCTAAATATTGTGTATGCACGAGATTTGGATAGATAAAAAGCAGGGTAGCTGCTAGAATCTCATTATTTTGTTTTGCGATATAGAGAGTAATATTTTCTTTAAATCTATTATGAAGTAATTCTAACTCTTTGGCCGAATGCACGGCTTGTGTATTATGCTTTGTTTGCAAGACTTCATTTAATAGCGTTATAAAGGCGGGGAAGTTGGTGGAAGATTCTATAACTACACCCTCACGCTTTGCCCTAGAAATCTGTGCTTTTCTACCCTTTGGCATTGAAAGTAAATGTGCTAAATTAATGCTTGAAGAACAATCTGTGCGACAGGGCTTTGCCCCAAAGAGAGACAACGCATATATATCCTCTTGTGCGGGGTATTTATGATAAATATAGGGGATTGCTTTATAAATCATCTTTTGTGCCTTAATCTCTCGCATATACTCTAATAACGCCTTGAAACACTCAAGCATTTTGTATTGCTTCATTATGGAATTAGTGATAAATCCACCAAAAGTTAGCCCTTGATGAGAATATAATACACAATCTTTGATATTTAAAGGTAAAAGGGCGATAAGCTTAGAATCTTCATAAAACATTAATGAATGATCCATAAATCTATCGGCGTGATAATCCATATAATTTCTATCAAACATAAAGATTCCATTTTTAGAATCTTTATTGAAAGCATTCCATTCGGCACAATGCCTCATCTCGTATCGACAGATTCTCATATATCCACCTTGCCTATACTTGCCTTACACACACTCACTTTGCAATTTAGAAATATTTCCGCACCAAACTCTGGTAGATATTCAGTCATTTTATCTAGTCCTAATAACAGATTCTCATCAATGATTCCATTTTGCATACACTCTTGCATTTTCTTGTGATTAAAGGGTTTAATAAAATATGAGCCTTTATCCATAATGCTTACCCCCCCCCCCCATATTAGTTTTATTTACAAAGTCTATAAGACTTGCAAGGCTAAAAGTTGTGTGTTGCTGGAGATTTTTAGCGGTATGTGTTAAACCGCCAAGTGTCTCAATAAGCCCACTTTGATACGCCCACAATAAATGGAATGAATACGCATTAGGCACATTAATATGAAGTAAAGTATGAGAATCACAAAGGCTAAATATATCTCTTAAAAAAGATTCTGGATTTATCACTTCGTGCAAAAGAGAGCTAAGGATAATGAAGTCAAATTTTTGTGTTTTTAACTCTATAAGTTTAGATTCTATAAAGTCATTTATCACTTGAATGTTTTTATTGCCTTTAGAATCTTTTTGTGCTTTCTCTGCAAAGACTTTGGAAGGTTCAACAATGCAAAACGATTCAAAATCTTTATAATGATTTGCTATAGAATCGCTACCACAACCAATTTCTAGTATATGTTTCGCATTATAAGATTCTAAAAACTCTAAAACTTTCTTACGGCGAAAAGACACCATAATGCTTTCAAAGTCATAAGAACTCGCTAGATAATCTTGCGTATACTTATCTATATCTCGTTGCATTTTTACCCTTTGACTGCTTTTATTCTTATGAAACATTTCATGCACTCACTTTGCAATTTAGAAATATTTCTGCACCAAACTCTGGTAGATATTCAGTCATTTTATCTAGTCCTAATAACAGATTCTCATCAATGATTCCATTTTGCATACACTCTTGCATTTTCTTGTGATTAAAGGGTTTAATAAAATATGAGCCTTTATCTACAATGCTTGCTTGCTTGTCAACCTTAATAACAAAATCTACAAGGGTGGAAAGAGAAAAAGCCGTATGTCTTTGAAACTCTCTCGCTTCTTTCGTAATATCCCCAATTGTCTCAATAAGCCCACTTTGATACGCCCACAATAAATGGAATGAATACGCATTAGGCACATTAATATGAAGTAAAGTATCGCTATCACACAAGCTAAATATATCTTTTAAAAAAGATTCTGGATTTATCACTTCGTGTAAAAGAGAGCTAAGGATAATGAAATCAAATTTTTGTGTTTTTAACTCTATAAGTTTAGATTCTACAAAGTCATTTACCACTTGAATATTTTTAGCACCCTTAGAATCTTTTTGTGCTTTCTCTGCAAAGACTTTGGAAGGCTCAACAATACAAAAAGTTTCAAAATCTTTATAATAATTCATTATAGAATCATTGCCACAACCTATCTCTAGTATATGTTTCGCATTATAAGATTCTAAAAACTCTAAGACTTTTTTACGGCGAAAAGACACCATAATGCTTTCAAAGTCATAAGAACTCGCTAGATAATCTTGCGTATATTTATCTATATCTCGTTGCATTTTTACCCTTTGACTGCTTTTAAAAATTCATCATAATCGCGGATATATTCACTCTCATCATAGTAATCGCTAGCTAAAATCATTAGCTTACAACCATATGAGAAATTCCGCATTTCTCGCCACATATTTTTGCCAATATATAAGCCCACATCGGGGCGATTAAGCCATATAGACTGCCGCTTTTGCCCATCATCTAGGACAAACTCACACGCACCATCCATTGCCACTACAAGCTGCTCCAAATGCTTATGCGCGTGGAATCCCCTCTCTTCATCAGGCAATGTGTCATAAATGTAATACACCCTTTTAATCGCAAAAGGGAGATTTTTATTAGATTCTAAAGCGATGAGTTTCCCTCTCTCATCACCCATAACTTTTAATTTCACAATGTTATGCATTTTAACTATATATTCCCTATCTAACTCTTTATATACTGACCTGCAATCTCAAAAATTCTACACATTTCTTCTTGTGTTATTCCAAAATATAGGGGCATTCTAACAAGGGTGCTAGAAACTTTATTAGTTACTTTCATTTCCCCCCCCCCCCCATAAGTATGTCCAAATTTTTGTCCAGCAGGCGACGAATGCAAAGGAACATAATGAAATACTGGAAAAATTTCATTCTGCTTCATAAACTCTATAAAATCGCTTCTTTGCTGTAAGCTCTCAAATAACACATAATACATATGTGCATTATGTTTGCACTCTGCTGGGATATACGGCGTTTTTACACTTTTAAACACACGAAAAAAGTCATTATACTGATTCCAAATATCTAATCTTTTAGCATTAATTTTGTCCATATTCTCTAGTTGAGAATACAAAAATGCGGCTACCATGTCAGATGGCAAGAAAGACGAACCAATATCTACCCATGTATATTTATCCACCTCACCTCTAAAAAACTGAGTTCGATTGGTCCCTTTTTCTCTAATAATCTCTGCCCTTTCAATAAATCTCTCATTGTTGATAACCAGTGCTCCCCCCTCTCCAGAAATAATATTTTTAGTTTCATGAAAAGAAAAACAACCCAAATCTCCAATGCTACCAAGTGGCCTTCCTTTATAAAAGCTACCCACGCCTTGTGCTGCATCTTCCACAACAAATAGGTTATGTCTCTTAGCAATCTCTAGAATCTTATCCATTTCACATGCAACGCCTGCATAATGAACGCATACAATAGCCTTTGTTTTCTGTGTAATAGCAGATTCAATAAGATTCTCATCTATATTCAAAGTATCTTCTCTGATATCTACAAAAACAGGGACAGCTCCACGCAATACAAATGCATTCGCCGTAGAAACAAAAGTATAAGATGGCATAATGACCTCATCCCCTGCTTGCAAATCTAATAAAATTGCTGCCATTTCCAAAGCAGCTGTGCAAGAATGTGTAAGAAGCACCTTTTTGCAACCAATCTTAGATTCCAGTAATTTATGACACTGTTTTGTATAAAAACCATCACCACACAAAGCACCACGACGAATTGCATCTTGAATATACTTAAGTTCATTTTCAATCATGAAAGGTTTATTAAAAGCTATCATATATCTATCCAAATAAAAAGTAAGGTCGCATTATAACATATTTTTAATATATTTCAAATGCAACTAGGGACAATATCGCAACTATCTAAAATGTATTCGAAAATTTGGAGCAATCCATCTTTGTCCATTCTCATCTACAACTTCGCACAGTTTAACCAACCCAATCCCACACACAACAATACAGCATTTATTTTCCATAAAAATCACCTTACCACAATCTCTATTTGCTACCACAACATCTTTAATTACCTCTGCTTTAAGCACTTTTAAGATTTTATTCTCAAACATTGTTTTAGCCCCATCATACGGAAAACCAACAGCATCTATAAAACGAACAATTCTAGCGCTATCCCATTGCCAATTAATATGGTAATCTTGCCTATCTCTCCATAAACTATATGTGGCTTCTGCATGATTCTGCTTTTTAGCAATTAAACTTTTATTTGATTGAATATCTTTTAAGACCTTAATGCAAAGATCTGCATAAAGATGTGATATTTTACCAATAGCCTCCCATATCGTGATAGGATAAGATACTGCCATACTCTTTTGATAAATAATATCGCCCTTATCATACTCATTTGTGCCATATAGAACACTAACTCCAATCGTATCATCACCATTAATTAAACTAGTAACCAGAGGATTAAAACCCCGATACTTTGGCAACAAGGAATCATGAAAAACAATAATTTTAGAATACCCCTGAATCACCCATTTCCAACCGATCGCTACAGCATATGAGTTGTTATCCTTGTGAAATTTTGATATCTCATCTTTAAGACAAAATGGAATTCCATTTCGACAACATATTTCTTTAATATCATCAAAATAGCTCTTTTCGGTTTTGATGATATGTGTTACCACACATTCAATACATTGCAACAAGCCTTTTCGTTCAAGTTCGTTTAATACAAACAACCCCTTATATCCCAATACAAAAAGATAGCACTTCATGATGCCATCCCTTCCTTAAAGACATAATAACGATATTTAGTTACCCCCCCCCCCCCATTGATTGCATTAAAGCTTTTTAAGTACATTTTGGCATTTTCTCCCTCATTAAAGATAAGATCTATAACACTGACATTATGCACAAAAGGTGGATAAAGTTGAGTATATTCTTTATAATCAGAATAATCAAACCAAGTAAGTTTTATATTTGCTTGATTGAAAAGATCCTCTTGTATATAGCTTTTTGCTGCAGGTCCAGATATATATTCATCTGCCCCTACCTTTTGACATAAATCAACCAACCTTTGTGTTTTTCCTTCTATTAATCCATAATCTGTGTCCCAAGAAATTTTAGTTTGGATTCCAAGTATCGCATTAATCTCAATAATAAATTTATAATTAATCAACGATAAAAGAGATTCTGTGCTACATTCAGCATATAAAGATTCAAAAATTGTTTGATAGTGCTTAAAATATTGAGATTTAGCATAATTCATTTTAATGGCATTCCAATGTTTTTTGCTCCATCCAGAATCTGCAATTTGCGTTTGATTAATTGTCTGATTTTGAGAAATTCTTCCACCTATTTTAACCGGTATGCTTAACCATTGTATACCAACAGCAGTTTTGATTTGATTGCGATTTCTCCAATCATTTTTTGTGTATTGCATAGTATCATAAATAATAAACTCATCTACAGAATTGATTATGTCAAAATAACCTTTCCATGGAATGTAATTTGATTGTAAAATAGCTACTTTTTTCATCATATCTCCAAATATTTTTTATTGAATCTTAGAGATATAACTTGGAAACAAAAACTTGCATTGAGTAAAAAGTTGAAGAGACTTAAAAGTGAAAATTTTGCGATATACACATAGACAAAAAAGTATAAAATATAGGTATTTACCCCCCCCCCCCCCATAGAGTTTTACACGCTTAAGTAACTTTGCTGGAGTACCAACATATACACTATAACTCTCACATACGCCTTTAACGAAACTAAGCGCACCAACAGACACATAATCACCAAGCCTACTTCCAGCATAAATAACACTATTTGTCCCACAAATACAATGATGACCAATTACCACTCTATCTATATATACTTCATCTTTATTCGTTGTAACATAATTGTCGCTGCGAGAAAAAGCTCTTACACCATAAGCAAAGACACTATGATTGCCGATAATAACTCCACCTTTTTGCAAATCTTCACTTTTACTACCACCGGCAATTAAACAAAAAGGTGCAATGCTGACAGATTTTCCAAGATAAACATTGCCACTTATCACACAAAAATCATCAATCCTTACATTATCATCAAGAATCATTAAATGCGTATCATATAGACTTGCTTTTGAAGATATTAATACATTTTTGCCAAGAGATTTAAAGTCTAAAGATAAAAGTTCATGTTGTGTTAAATAGCTCATTTAATCACCTCTCTACATCTCAAAGTAGAAAGGCAACAAAACAATATTAAATATGCGGTTTTCTTAGATATATATGCAGATAAAAAGAGATAAAAATAAGGGTATTCACCCCCCCCCCCCCATTGATTGCATTAAAGCTTTTTAAGTACATTTTGGCATTTTCTCCCTCATTAAAGATAAGATCTATAACACTGACATTATGCACAAAAGGTGGATAAAGTTGAGTATATTCTTTATAATCAGAATAATCAAACCAAGTAAGTTTTATATTTGCCTGATTAAAAAGATCCTCTTGTATATAGCTTTTTGCTGCAGGTCCAGATATATATTCATCTGCCCCTACCTTTTGACATAAATCAACCAACCTTTGTGTTTTTCCCTCTATTAATCCATAATCTGTGTCCCAAGAAATTTTAGTTTGGATTCCAAAATACTCACATATAGCCTTCATCAAGATTAAGTTTATTTCACTTAAATAAAGCGATTTGATCTCCATCAATAAAGATTCTAGCCATGCAAAATTATCTTTAAAACACAGGGCTTTTGAATAATTATGTCTTAAACTCTCAATATGTTTAGCCTTCCACCGCATATCTGCAACCTTAGTTTCTCTTATTGGGCTGGTATAATTGCCTTTTGTTTCGACCGGTATACTTAGCCACTGCAACCCATTTGCCGTTTTGATTTGATTTCTATTTCTCCAATCTCTTCTAGTGTATTGCATGCTATCATAAATAATAAACTCATCCACAGAATTAATTAAGTCAAAATAGCCTTTCCATGGAATGTAATTTGATTGTAAAATAGCTACTTTTTTCATCATATCTCCAAATACTCTTTATCTTTAGAATCAAAAAACACAATATCCTGTTTTTCAATAACTAACGATGGATTAAAACCTTTATGAAAAGTATCATCTAATAAATGAATCTGATCTCTAGACACAAGAACACATAAAAAATTTAATAGTAACACGCTTTGATTAACAAACAACTTATGTGCGTATTGCACAAAATTATCACTATCTCTTTCAACAACACATCTAGCAACTCTAGGTCCCATATCAAGCTCCTTTGTTACATAGTGAATAGTTGCACCATATACAGAATCATCCGACACAAAACTTCTTTCGACGGCACGCATACCAACATAATTAGGCAACAAAGCTGGATGAATATTGAAAGCTTTTTTATTTTTACAATAACTATCTAACAACGAATATCTCAAAATTCTATCGCAAGTCAAAACTAAATAATCTACATTTTTAGATTCCAACCAGCACTTAGCCTGTCTCTCAAATTCCACTCCACCAAGCTCGCTATATTGCAATATAATGGAATCTATTTTGTCTTTCAAATCTACATAAGCACCACATTCTCTATCGCATAGAAGGTATAGATTTACCCCCCCCCCCATGCAAATTTCCCTAACATATCTCTATTTTGCTCAATAAACTTTAAAAACGAACCATTGCCTGTGCAAAAAAATGCAACATTGATTGACATTATCCTTCCTTTTCTACAAATTAATATCCCAACTATTCTTAGAAAGCCTGATAGCATCACTGGACCTATACACACTTCCTGTATTCGTGTCCTTTAAAATGCAACAACCTGCACCTATTAAACTTTTCTCACCAAGACACACACCATTTTTAATAATAGAACCCGCACCTAAAAAACAATTACTTCTCACTTCAACAAAACCATTAATGCAAACTCCCGAAGCTACAAAGCAGTGATCTCCAATATAACTATCATGGCAGACAATCGAAGCAGGCAAAATACTAACATTATCACCTATCTTAACAAATGGTTGTAGCACAACATTTTCAAATATAAAAACATTTTCACCAATACTTACCCCCCCCCCCCCCATTAATCATTCGCACACTAGAATGGATATAAGTAATACATTTATAACCACTTTCCTTAACGCTCTTATAAATTCGTTCTTTTATAGCATTGATTTGCTTGTAGCCAATTGCAACAAACATTTGGTAACTATGCGGTGGATACAATTCGCAAATATCTTCAAAAGCCACAAGCGGTTTATTTAAAAACATCTTTTCATTTAAATATTGTCTATGAACCACATAAGCAACAATCTCATAGCATTCCTGCAAATATTGAGTTACCACCTTTGCATAGTCACTATTGCCAAAAATCAATATCTTTTTCATACTGCATCCCTTTGCACCATATCTGCTATATTTTCAATCTAATCTTCAAAAAAATCCCTATACAATTTTGCAAGGTAGTCTTCGTTATAATACTTTTCTCTTGTCTCTTTTTTGTTAGCACTACTATATGGGTTTGATATAAATTCATCAAAACTCAAATTAACAATATTCATGCTATCGTAAATATGACAACCATCATTATTGAGATAGCCATAGACCGAAGATTCCCGTCGAATAAATACCTTTACCCCTAAATACAGAGATGCTATTGTGTTGCCAAAGCCTTCTTGATTGGCTTGGTTTAATATCAAAATATCATTTTGAGCTAAATACTGTGCATACTCATGCGAACTCAGAAGTTTATCTAGGTATTCAAACTTGTTGCCAAATATCTCTCTACCCTTAGCTATAATATCATTGTTATATCTCGTATCTCCATACGATACAACCGTTCTAACCACAATATCCTTATCTCTAAATTTTGCAAGTATATCCAGCATTTCAAGCGTCGATTTATCAGATGAGTTATTAATTTGTATCGTAACACAATCGGTTTGTTTTTTAACGGTGTTATCTAGCATTTCCCTAGAAAGTGGAAAAATATAGAACGATCTATAAAACTTACCTTCCATACCATAAGTTTGCAATGCATACTCTTTATCTAAATCGCTATGATAGCCTTTAAAGTGTTTTCTTACAAAATCATTTTTCTCGTCCCTTACTGGATGATACAGATCGCCTCCCCACATTATCCAATAACTCTTATTCAGTAAATCACGATTATTATAAAATAGGTCTACAAGCTGCTCATCAAATAACGAGTGACAAATAATTTTTTTGATATTATTGCAAGAAAAGTTCAGTCCAGAATAATCCATCACCTCAATAACATTTGAGCCTTCAGGAAATGAAAACTCGTTGAAAGTTCGTTTACATAAAATCAAATGCTCTCTTTTGTCAAAATATTTATTCAAAAAATCAACAAATGGTTTATTAAACTTATCATTGAACATTAAATGGACATATTTATAATGCCTTAATGCGCGATTGGCAACAAATCTCTGATAACGTTTCTCAAACGATCGTTTTAAATTCATATTTTCCTACCTTTCATATTTTTCAACATAATACCGCAATGTCTTCTCTAGCCCACTTGCGAAACTCTCTTGTGGCTTCCAGCCTAGAATCTTAGCTATCTTGCTAGAATCAATGGCATAACGCCTATCGTGTCCTGCCCTATCCTGCACAAAAGCAATTTGACTTTGATAAGACTTTTTATCCGCCCTTGGGGCAATCTCATCAAGCAACGCACAAATATGCTTTGCAATCTCTATATTCACACGCTCACAATTCCCACCGACATTAAAAGTCTCGCCATAGCATTGTGAGTGAAATACTACATCAATAGCACGGCAATGATCCTCCACATAGAGCCAATCACGCACATTTTTACCATCGCCATAAATAGGTATTGTCTCACCTTGCAGAGCGTTACGAATGATCGTGGGGATAAGCTTCTCATCGTGTTGCTTAGGACCATAATTGTTAGAACAATTTGTGATAAATGCCTTTAATCCATAGGTATGGATATAAGATCTCACAAGCATATCGCTTGATGCCTTAGAAGCTGAATAGGGGGAGTTTGGTGCATAGGGTGTAGATTCTGTAAAATACCCACTCTCGCCCAAAGAGCCAAAAACTTCATCAGTGCTAATGTGATGAAACACACAATTTTCCTTGCCTCTTTTTGCAATATGCGGTGCTTCAAACCAATGTAAATAAGCAGTATGCAAAAGATTAAAAGTCCCATTGACATTTGTTTTTATAAACGCATTGGGATTGGCAATAGAATTATCCACGTGAGATTCAGCAGCAAAATGTATCACACTTTCAATCTCATATTTTGTGAAAATCTCATTCACCAAGCTTTCATCGCAAATATCGCCCTGCATAAAAGTATAATTGCTGAAATTTTCCACACCTTTTAGATTCTCTAGACTCCCAGCGTAAGTAAGCAGATCTAAATTTACAATGTGATAATTTGGATATTTTTTCAAAAAATACAACACAAAATTGCTACCGATAAAACCAGCCCCACCTGTTATTAAAATACTTTTCACTGCCCTACCCCACCTAATGTTCTAAAAGATTTTTCAAATACTCACCATAGCCACTTTTTTGCAAAACACAAGCACGCTCTAGCAATTTTTCTTCATCAATCCAACCATTATGATAGGCAATCTCCTCTAAACAAGCAATTTTATAGCCCTGCCGCAACTCAATAGTCTGCACAAAAGTAGAAGCCTCCACAAGACTATCGTGTGTGCCCGTATCAAGCCACGCAAAGCCCCTTCCTAGCACTTGAGATCTTAGCTTATTTTGCTTTAAATACGCAATATTTACATCAGTGATTTCTAGCTCTCCCCTTGCACTAGGCTTTAAAGATTTAGCGATAGAAATGGCGTTGTTATCATAAAAATACAGCCCAGTTACCGCAAAATTACTCTTAGGATTAAGTGGCTTCTCTTCAATACTTAACGCCCTGCCCTCTTTATCTATCTCTACCACACCAAAACGCTCTGGGTCTTTAACGCGATAGGAAAAAATCGTAGCAATGCCATTTTGTGCCTCTTGCTTTGCCTCTAAAAGCATAGGCGAAAAGCCCTGCCCATAAAAGACATTATCCCCCAGAATCAATGCTACATCATCATTGCCTACAAACTGCTCTGCTAAAATAAGTCCTTGAGCTAATCCATCAGGGCTCTCTTGTATAGAATACTCAATCTCCATACCAAGCCAACTACCATCGCCAAAAATCTCTCTAAATCTTGGTGTATCTTTAGGGGTAGAAATGATTAAAACCTCTCTAATTTGCGCAAGCATTAGCACAGATAATGGATAATAAATCATAGGCTTATCGTAAATAGGTAGCAATTGCTTAGATACCATAAGCGTAGATGGATAAAGTCTTGTCCCACTTCCACCTGCCAAAACTATGCCTTTCATGCCTACAAACCTTTCTTTAAACAACTTCGAAAACTCGCCATAAAAGTGCAGATTGTAGCAAAAATTATTGCAAGTAAGGTAAATATAAAAGTTTATACTTGGCGTATCTATTATGCTTAATAGTCAAATATAGAAAATATATAATATTGCATCAGGACATTTAAAAAAACAGATTTTTTGTAAATAAAATGAAGTGAACATAAAACATCTTTAAACATAAGCTTGATATTCTTGCTCAATATCAAGCTATAAGTCAGTTATCGCCTTTTCTAAAGTTTCGCACTAGACACTAGCTTCACGCTAACTCGCAATTATGCAAGTCAATAATAAGGCTACATTTTATAGTTCTGAATCAACATTAAGATTCTAGCGTAAAGCCACCATCTTGCGACGCAAATATGCTATCTTGCTTTGAAGTGGCAACTCTTTAGGGCATACATCATGACAAGCAATAAGACTCATACAACCAAATACACCATCATCATTACCTACAAGCTCATAATAATCTTCATCAGTTCGCTCATCATGTGGATCAATCATAAATCGCACAATTCTATTCATACCAGCAGCACCTACAAAGTCATCACGCATAACCTTTGTCGCACAACTTGCGATACAGCACCCACACTCAATACATCTATCAAGCTCAAAAACTTCATCAGCCACTTCAGGCTCTATAGGCATTTCAAGCTTTGAAATATCGGGTTTATGCTGTGTGTGAATCCAGCTTTCAACTCGTTTTGTCATTCCTGCAAACCAATCACCTGTATTTACACTTAAATCCTTAATAAGCTTGAATGCAGGTAAAGGCATAAGCGTGATAACGCCATCAGGGAAATCTTGTGTCAAAGTTCTGCAAGCAAGACCGGGTCGCCCATTAATCATCATGCCACAACTACCACAGATTCCAGCACGACATACAAAGTCAAAGCTCAAATCCGGGTCTTGCTGCTCTCTAATCATACCAAGCGCAATAAAAACAGTCATAGAATGTGCTTCTTCAATTTTGTATTCCCTAAAATGTGGCTTTGAAGTGGCACTCTGTGGGTCAAATTTTAATGCTCTTATAGTTAATGTTCTTCCTTTAGTTTCAGCACTCATTATCTATCTCCTAATCTTTGATTTCTTGCTTTATATTGTGGTTGCAAATTAAATGGCATAAGAGCTTCTTGCAGGGCATATCTATCGCCACCTTTAGCTTGAATCTCTTGTGTGATTCTATCAATCTCAGCTTGTCTTATAGCACTATTTGGATGCTCAATAATCATACCTTTAGCACCATATCCGCGGAAGCCCGGAGCAATCTCCATTTTCATAATATCCAAATCTTCATAAGTTACCGTTGGTAATGTTTGGTTTGGATCTTCCCAGCTTGTAAGTGTGCGTTTAAGCCAATTTGCATCGTCTCTTTTTGGATAATCTTCCCTTGAATGTGCCCCGCGAGATTCTGTCCTATCAAGCGCACCTTTCGCTACACATAAAGCAACTTTAAGCATTTTTGGCGTGCGGTAAGCATCTTCTAGCTCTGGGTTATTATGCAACTTTTTGTTTTTCACATGAATATTTCTGCTGCGTTTAAATAACTCTTCAAGTTTATTAACAGCTTCTTGCAAACTCTTACCATCACGGAAAATACCCACATCATTATCCATAATATCTTTCATCGCATTTTTAAGCTCATAGACATCTTCATTGCCAGAATTATTAATAAGAGAAGCAATATAGCTTTCTTGCTCTTTAATAAACTTCTCAAGCACAGAAGTTTGCACTTCAATTTGTGCTTTCACACAATAATCAGTGAAATATCCACCGATAATCATGCCAGATACCACCGCTTCACTTACAGAGTTTCCACCAAGCCTATTGAATCCATGTAAATCCCAGCACGCAACTTCACCCGCCGCAAATAATCCTTTAAGATAAGTTTCACCTTGATAATTTGTGCGAATACCACCCATAGAGTAATGCTGCATAGGTCGCACAGGCGCCCATTTTTCTGCTGGATCTAAACCTGCAAATGTTTTACAAATATCTTGCACATCGCGTAAATTTCTCTCAACATGTGCTCTACCCAAGATAGCAATATCAAGCCACAAGTGATCACCATAAGGTGATTTTACACCTTTACCATTGCGGATATGCTCAAGCATTCTACGAGACACAACATCGCGGCTTGCAAGCTCCTTTTTCTCTGGCTCATAATCAGGCATAAAGCGATAGCCATCAACATCACGCAAGATTCCACCATCACCCCTACAACCTTCTGTAAGTAGGATTCCACTAGGCACAAGCGGTGTTGGGTGAAACTGCACAGCTTCCATATTGCCAAGTTTTGCAACACCTGTCTCCATCGCAATAGCTGCACCAATACCTTCACAAATTACCGCATTTGTCGTATTTCTATACACTCTACCATAACCACCTGTGGCAAGTAATGTGCCTTTAGATACATAGGCTATAAGCTCGCCTGTTACCAAATCACGCACAACCGCACCATAGCACTTGCCATCTTGATGAATGATAGAAATAGCTTCTTTTCTATCTTGTATATCCACACCAAGCTTATAAGCTTCATTTGCCACCGCATAAAGCATAGTATGCCCTGTCGCATCGGCAGTATAGCAAGTTCGCCATTTTTTTGTGCCACCAAAGTCGCGTGAATGGATATAGCCGTGGCGGAAGTCATCTTCTGTAATTGTTACTTTTTCGCCATTGATAACTGCCGGACGATCACCTTTTTGGATTCTAGTCCAAGGCACACCAAATCCTGCTAGCTCCCTAATTGCTTTTGGAGCGGTGGTAACAAACATTCTTGCTACATCTTGATCACAACCCCAATCGCTTCCTTTCACCGTGTCAGCAAAGTGTAAATCCTCATTATCACCATCACTCTTTACAGAGTTTCCAAGACTTGCTTGCATACCACCTTGAGCTGCTGCCGAGTGGCTTCTTTTTACTGGGACAAGACTTAATACAATTGTGTTTAATCCTGCCTCTTTTGCTGCAATAGAAGCCCTAAGCCCTGCTAATCCGCCCCCAATAACCAACGCATCACAATATACTACTTTCATATATCTTCCTTTTCTATTACTTGCTTAGATTTTCTTTTGCAATAGCAAGAGCTTTGTCTGCCATTGCATTTGTGTTTGTTGCTTCAACATGAACACCAAATCTTTCATGGTCATACTCTTTAGCATCTTGAATGCTTTTAAAATCCTGATTCATTCCCTTACTAAAATACGCATAGAATGTAGCTAGACCTAAAATAATAAAGAACGCACTCATAAGCCATTTTGCAGTTCTTAAACCACTGATTCCAAGCCCTTCAAACCATCCCCATTTAATGCAAAGACGATAAAGACCGATAGAACCATGCAATTCAACCGCAAAAAGCAAAACAATATAGAGTAACCAAAAGTTTTGCTCAAAGAATCTAAATGAAGAACCACTTGGTCCAATAGTATCTGGCTCTGCAAACATGATATAAAGATGCACACTTGCCAAGAAAAACATAACAAAGCCTGTCGCTGCTTGTATAAACCATAAACTTGTATCGCTGTGCTTCATCACATGTTTATGTGCTTTTAAAGCAAGAAATTGCCTATAATTAATAGGAAATTTTCGCATTGCCAAAAAAGCATGTGCAACAAAAACAATAAATACAAATGCCGCTACACCGCTTACTATTTTTGGTTCTCCAGCTTTGCTAAGAAATGGACTACCCTCAAATAACTTCGTAATAGTAAACATGAATTGATCGCTAATAAGAATACTAGAGACAAAAAACATGTGTGCTATCATAAATAAGCCTAAAAAAAGCCCGGTAGCACTTTGCCACCAGTCTAATCGTGCAGGCACTCTACTTTTTTTGCGTTCTGTGGTTATGCCAAGATAACCTTCTATCACCTTCTCTTCTTGCATTAAGCCTCCCTTAAAATGAGCTTTGATTTGCCAGTAGTATGCCATATTTACCCTGCATACTTCCGCGTAACATTATAAGATATAATCACTTTGAAATTCTTTTAGCAATTTGTTTTAAAACTTTTTTTACAAAACTATGTGTAAAAACTACACATAACCCCATTTTACAGCATATAGTTACGATAAGTTGATGTGAAAGTATGTATATTTGTATAGAAGATTCTAAGAATCTAAAGCTATCGTATAGGTTTTATAAAACCATCTAAAAGCCAATCAGCTAACGACTCATTAGTTGCTACAACCAAGTCTGTGGGGACTTCCTGCCCGATAGAAAAGTAACTGATGGGTTTTTTTGTCTCATACGCAAGGGAAAAAATATTGCCTAAGCCGCGACTTTCATCAAGTTTGCTAAATATCAATGTATCAAGATTCAAAATACTAAATGCATCGTAAATATCACGCAAATCCTCAAATTTTGTTGTCGCACTCATAACAAGTGAAGTATTGATTTTATAATCACCTTGTAAGTATTTTTTTATCTGTGCGATTCTCTCGCTATCATTTTGACTACGACCTGCGGTATCAACTAGAATATAATCACAATAGCGAAGTGAATCTAGGGCTTGTAAAAACTCTTCTGGGGCAACCACCATTTGAATGCTAATACGCATTCTCTCTGCATACCATTCAAGCTGCTGCAATGCACCGATTCTGTAACTATCAAGGGTGATAATGCCGACCTTTGCCTTTTTCTCAAGTGAGAATCTAGCAGCAAGTTTTGCAAGTGCGGTAGTCTTGCCAACACCTGTTGGACCTACAAGCATCATTATTTTTTTTGTCATATCCTTGCTTTCTGGGCGACAATATACCATTTTACGCAACACTTCCCTAAAATAACGCTTGATAGTCAAAGAATTTTCACGCATTTTAAGCGGCATAAGCTCAAGGCTAAGGCTCATAATCGCATCAAGATGACTTTTAATTATACCGCTACTCTTTGCAATACGATAGATTTCAGCAAACTCATGGGGTATATTTATGCCCTCACTTTTTGGACTTTTATCGTCCCATACCATGTTTTGAATAAGCTTTAGTTTATCATTTAATTTATCTAGCTCTTGCTTTATCCCACGCAACTCTTCTACATTTGCCCCCTGCAGATTCTGTCGCTCTTGCAACTTTGATCCAACTCGTTTATTAAGTGTTTCTAATGTGCTTGAAGTTTGCTGTAAAATCGGTGCATTTGCAACCTGTAAATCATCTTTTTTTGTAGATTGCGTTTGCAATCTATTCGTAACATTTGGACTAAAATCAAGGCGAATATCTTCAGAATCTATATCACTAGATAACTCCGAAATCTCTTTTACTGCACGACTAAGCTGACGACTAATATCTTCATCGAAAACATCAAGTTTTTTTTGCGCCCTTTTGCGCTCAAGCTCTTTTTGTGCGATTTCATCAAGTCTTTGCTGAATGCTATTAGATCTCGTTGCAACGACTTCTGGCTGTGGCACCGGGGCTGCATCGTCTTGGACTGCAACTACGACTTCATATAAGCCCGGCTCTGTTAGAGTTTTTTTTCTTATTTCCTTGCTATCAATGATTAATGCTTCATCTCCGTGCATACTCTGTGCTTTTTTCAAAGCCTCTGGTGGTGTCTCTCCTGAATAAGTATAAAGCTTCATTTAAATAAACCTAATTGAAAAGTAAGTGGTTGCAACACACTTTGCCTATTAGCATACTCTCTATGTGGTAGATACATGTGAGCTAAATTTACCTTCTTTTTCGCATAAAAAATTAAATCAATATCCAAGCTACGCTCCCCATTTTTCATTAAACGCACCCTTTCTCTACCAAACTTTCTTTCAAAATAAAACATAAGAGAAAAAAGCGATCTCACACATAAAGATGTGCTAAATATAATACTTGTATTGTAAAAATCTGGCTGTTTTATATATCCAAAAGGCGGATTCTTATAAATGTATGCTGTGCTGTGAATCTGAATCTTTGGGTGTTTATATAAGCAAGAAAAAAGTTGCTCAAAAGTTTTTATGCAATGACCAACATTTGCACCTATACCCCAAACAACCATATTTGCATAACTTTTGCAATTATGTTGCACATAAGGAAAATGCTTTGTAAATAGCTTCACAAAAACTCCTTGCCTATAATTTAACTATCACGAATAAATAGTAGTTAGAGAATCTAATCCAAATTCTAATCTTAATAAAACTCGCTATTATACCTAAAAAATTAGTATTTTGAAATACAAAAGTTTAGATTCTGTATTATTAGACATTTGAAAAATCATTATTTATAAAACCAAATCAATAAAATTCCTAATAAAACATAGTGTATATATCTAATTGCATTCTCTAATCGCCTTGCTATGCTCTATAAGCTCTGGTATATCCTGCAACTTATCTGGTGAGATGAGTTCAAATGTCTCTTTAGCCTGTTTGCAGTCCCCTTTTTTATAGAATCCCCAAGCTAGGCTATCCAAATATTCAATAGATGTTGGCTCGATGGCAAGGGCTTTGCTTACATACTGCATACCCTCATCAATATTAAAATCATGGATAATCATCAAATAGCCCAAAAAATTATAAAAAAATGCGTCATTTTTGCTGAGATTCTCTTTTGCCTCTTTTAGCTCTTCTGTGCGTTTTGTAAGCATAGTTTTAAGCGTATTAATGATTGGTTTTAGAGTTTGTTTATTTTTCGATTCTATCGCCTCATATTCATATACCGCACTAAGCCCCAATAATTCTGCTTTTTTTGTCTGTGCGTATAGCTTACTTGCTATTTTAGAAGCACTCTTAAAATCCCCATACTCTGCATAAACTTGCATAAGCATTTCTTCGCCATCATTGCCAAGCAAAGATTCATTTTCTCGCAATAGTTTTATTGCCTCATCATAATGCTTTAATTGCACCAGAATTGCTACAAGCATACGCGCATTTTCTAAGCTTTTGTCATCATGGAATCTTTTTGCAAGATTCTCTTGTAGCATATCAAGTTTATTAGCCTTTGCATAGATAGGAAAAAATGTCTGTAAATTTAGGCTATATTCATTATCTGCGATATACATATTGAGATAATGTAAAGCATTATCTATCTCTTTAAGCTTTAAATAGATTGCTACAATTTGATTAAGTGCTTCTAGTCTTAGTTTTGTCCCAGAACTCATGGGATCATCATATACACTTATAAAATGCTTCACAGCCTTTTTAGGCATATTTTCTTGCAAATATAAATTACTCAAAACATAATGTGTATGCAAACTCGGATTTATAGCTATATTCTTTTCAAGCAAAATAATTGCTAGATTATATTGCTTTTTTCGTATGTGATCTTCTGCAATGATGAGATTTGTATCCACATCATCTAAATTTTTACTTAAAGTTTGATATTGCTTTGCTGCTTCCACTGCCAACTCAATGCTTCCAGCTTGACTTTTAGCCAATGCGACTTGTTTTAAAAAATAAATATCTTTTGTTTGCTTATAAAGCCTATCGTATATATCAGCAGCTTCTAAAAAAAGTCCTTGATTCATAAAGTCAGCGGCTTTTAGCATAAGAAAATCAGCGCCAACATCTGTATTATATGTCTGTGTGCTTTGTATATTTTGACCTAATTTTCTCGTAGTATCTGCACAACTTATATGCAACATTGCAACACATGCTAGGCTTATGCGACAAATTAATGCAAAAATATTTGTTTTCATAATCACTCCAACCTCATATATGCTGTGCTAAATAATAACACCTATACAACGGCTTACTAACTCATTTTTATCCTCTTTATACATGCTCCAAAAAGGAAAGGTTTGACATTGCTTTGGTCTAACTTCATAAATGGAGCATTTTAAACTTTTTTCATCAAAAAATACACAACTTATGCCTTTTTCTACATCATCGCATTTTTTTTCAATAAGAGAGAATCTTGTGCCTACTTTCTTAATATAACGCAAACAAAAATCCTCAAAAGGTATATTTAAAAAAGCACTGATTCTCTCTATCTCCGCAATACTTGCAAAAATATAACCACTCTCACCATAGCAGCACTTCCCCCCACATTCACTACACTTCCCTGTGTTAAACGCAAAGTCAAAGCCATCTTTTTTTATTATGCTTTCTTGTGTATGTTTTTTAGAATCTACTTTATCTTGCATATTGTTTCTACTTGTTTTTTATTTTGATTGTGATTATTTGTAAATAAACTGCATTATTGTAGCAATTTATGCTTAATATATGAAATGATAATCTATCGATATATGACTTTAGAATCTAGAACAACCCTACTATAACTTTCACATTCTCACTAAAAATCATTACAATGTAAAAGTTTCTAAAATCAACCTTATTTATCTTTAAGTATCTCTTGCACGCATTCCTTATCGCTAAAATGTATTTCATTATCTCTAAATATCTGCACACTCTCATCGCCTTTGCCTAGCACAAGTAAAACCCAATCTTTTTGTAATTCTCTTAAAGCGAGTTTGATAGCTTCTTTTCTATCAAGGATAATTTGCATAGTAATAGCAGCATTACTTGATTTAATCTCATAAGAAGTGTTTTCTTTAATCTCTATATCTGTTTCATTAAGGCTTTTTGCAAACACACCTTTTGCTATCTCTTGTGCGATACTTAGCGGATTTTCACTTCTTGGATTATCATTTGTGATATAAATCTTTTTTGCATAGAATCTAGCACAAGCCCCCATTTTCTCACGCTTACTCTTATCTCTATCTCCACCAGCCCCAAACACAACGCTTATATTTTTTGTCTTAAAAGATTCAAAAACCTGCTTCATACCATCAGTTGTATGGGCAAAATCAATGATTACTAAAGGCGTTTTACTTACAATCTCCATGCGACCAGACACACCGCCAAAGTTTTTCACACACGCACAAATGCTTTGTATATCTTGCTTTGTGATAGCATGTATTGCAAGTGTTGCTGCCATGAGATTATAGAGATTGAAAAGACCAAAAAGACTAGATTCTATAACGCATTCTTGCATAGAATCTTTTTGCAATCGCAAACTCATCTGTGCGAAAATCCCATCTTGCAAACCATAGGCATTCACAAATAAATGCCCCTTAGATTCCACACCATAGGTAAGGACATGCGGATAAAAACGCATACTAGCACCACTTTTATCATCAAGATTAATAATCTTTATACACTCGCCACTTTGCAGGAACTGCATTTTAGTCTTAGCATAATCTTCCCAAGTCTTATGATAGTCTAAATGATCGCTTGTGATATTTGTGAGAATCTTAAGGCAGAACTCTAAACCATAGATTCTCTCCTGTTTAATCGCATGAGAGCTAACCTCCATGACAAAGAAATCGCAACCCATATTTGCCGCCATATCTATATCTTCATATAGCTCTAAAAGGCTGGGTGTCGTTAGCCCCTTTGGTTTTTTTCGTGTGTCATTGATAAACATACCACGAGTGCCAAGCAGGGCGACTTTATAACCCATATCAAGCAGCACAGAATATATAGCCGCTGCCGTTGTTGTTTTGCCATTTGTGCCTGTAATGCCAATTAGTTTAATATTTGTATTGAAATACTCTTTTAGCTCATCTCTTTCTAAAATGCGGATATTTTGCGGTAAAGATTCTATAAAATGTGCGTTTTGCGGGGTTTTAAGAAAGATAGAATCTTCTCTTAGCTTTCTTGTATCATCTGTAATGTGTGGTTTCATTTTGATACTTTTTGTTGTTTTTTAGCTTTATTTTTTTTGAGTTTATTATTTGCCGCTTCAATTAAGGGTATAAGCTCCATATCATATCGTGGCAATGAGTCGATATAATGCAGTAATGCTTCAATATAATCATTCTGCACGAGTAAGGATAAAAACTCGTAAAAATCCCCCTTTTCTCCAAACACAAGCTTTGTATTTATGGGCAATCCGCTGTAAATCTCTTTAAAATCCTTTGTCTTTAATAAGGCTTTGATATCTGCATAACTAATCGCATCATAGCTATCCATTGCCTCATTTTTACTTCTTTGCATAGCCTTTGAAAGCTTATGTGTTTTATTGTCAAAAGCTTCAATGAGAGAAAGTATCATGCGTTGAACTCTATGTTTATTTGAGCGTTTTTCAGCTGAAAGTATGCTTTGATAAAAATCATAAATGCCAATTGCCTCTTGTCCAAAATCCATACCCATATCAGCAAGATAAAGCCCGATTCTAGAATCTAAATCATGCGTATCAAGCCAAAATGCACTCTCAAAAAGATAAAATGCGCCTTGAAAATTACCATTAAGCAATGCCTTAGCACCCTTTTTTTGTAAAAGCTTTTTTGTCATTATATTTGTTTGTTGTAATTGAATAGTCTGCATGATTATCCTTTTACCTTAGCCATTTGTCTTTGCATAAATTCATTTTATATATCGATTTATTCTAGCATAGTTTTATTAATTTGCAATCGTAATAGAAATTTGTTTCATATACTTCATTGCATAATTTGCATTAAAATATTGTCGAGACTAAAGAGAGTTTGATATCACATAAGTTATGGAGTCTAAAATATTTAGCAGAATATAAGCTTTACATATTGTATTCTCCAAAAAGTTTAGCTAAGATTCTAAACTAACAAATTATGATTGACACACATTTAAAAAAGGAATGGCTTTGAAGGGCTTTAAAATTTTTACAGGAAATGCACACCCAGAGTTTAGCAAAGAGTTAGCAACCCACCTTGACTGCTCACTATCAAAGGCTCTTTTAACGCGTTTTAGCGATGGCGAAATTAGCGTGCAAATCAGCGAATCTGTGCGTGGAAAAGATGTCTTTATCGTGCAACCAACCTGCTCTCCAACAAACGATAATCTTATGGAATTACTTATAATGGCTGATGCATTTAAGCGTAGTAGTGCAAACTCTATTAATGCTGTGATTCCGTATTTTGGCTATGCAAGACAGGATAGAAAAGCAGCCCCGCGAGTGCCAATTACTGCAAAGCTTGTGGCGAACTTAATACAGAGTGCGGGTATAAATCGTGTTATCACTATGGATTTACATGCCGGACAGATTCAAGGCTTTTTTGATATTCCAGTGGATAATCTCTATGGGGCGATTATATTTAGAGATTACATACGACATAAGAAAGAGTTGAAAAATCCAATCATTGCAAGCCCGGATATTGGCGGTGTAGCACGGGCTAGATATTTTGCAAATCAGTTGGGACTAGATTTAGTTATCGTTGATAAAAGAAGAGAGAAAGCAAATGAAAGCGAGGTGATGAATATCATCGGCGATGTAGCAAATAAAGATGTCATTTTGCTAGATGATATGATTGATACCGCTGGGACGATGTGTAAAGCAGCCAAAGCATTAAAAGATAGGGGTGCAGCGAGTGTCATGGCGGTTGGCACACACCCGGTTTTAAGTGGTGGTGCGTATGATAGAATCAATGAAAGTGTGCTAGATGAAGTGGTATTAAGCAATTCTATCCCATTACAGCAGACAAGTCCAAAGATTAAGATTCTATCTGTCGCACCGCTTTTTGCTGAGGTCGTGCGTAGGATTTATCACAATGAAAGTGTAAATTCTTTATTTATTTAAAAAGTGGAGGCAATATGCAAAAATATTTGCGATCCCTTTGCATTTTCATCTACACTTTGATATGTATCATGCTATTTGGTTTGCATGGTTGTAGTCATGCAAAAGATACAAGCTTTCATAAGGATAAAACAAACAAAGACTATATCTATGGTGAAGGCTCTGGTCCTAACTTTGATATTGCAAAGCAGAATGCCTTGCAAGATCTTGCGACAAATTTGCAAGTAAGTATTAAATACTCAACACAACAAAATATAAATCAAAAAAATGATACATTACAAACAAGCGGTATGACTAACACATTTTTAGAATCTAAGATTAAGGATATACCATCAGTAGAAGTTGAAAAGACAACAAAGCAAGGCAATAAAGTGAATGTGCGTGTGAGAGTAAGCAGAGAAATATTGGAAGGCTCTATTGCAAATCGCATAACCCAAGCACAAAGCGAACTATCTACCTTGCTTAAAACTTGCAATCAAGTCTCTTTCTCACAATATAAAAAGTTTAAAGAAATATTACACGCATTAAAAGAAGATATTGTGCTTTATCAAGCTCTAACAAAAAATATGAGTTATGGAAATATTATGCTTTTAGAATTTCAAAATAGCATTTCAACACTTCCTAACTACGCTTTACACTGGGAGCTAGATAGTTTGCATAGCCATAAACAAGAAGCACAAGCTATCCTTACAGCTGAATTAAGCAAATTCATCAAAATTGACCTAAAAGCCAAACAAACACTACACATAAAAGTAAGTAATAATAACCCATTGCAATTTTTACTAGAATTTTATGATTGTAAAAATAACCTAGAAAGCACGATACAAATTAACACTCATGCAAATCAGCATGACATACTACAAGGTTCAAAAAAATCCCGTTTTGGTGCAATAGTGTATAAAGCGATTGATGAGTAGTATTGCTAAAATTCGCATAAAACTTAAGCTTTCATATAAATTCCACAAACCCCAACACTAACCTTTTTAAGTTATAATTCAAGCGATTTTATCACAAAAGGAAAATATGCAACCACTATCTAAAGACACCTTGATACAAATAAATACCACAATATGTGGCGATGAGAAAAGCCTTGAAGTATTACAGAATAAGGGCATTGTAAAAGCCTACACAAAAGGATATAGAATCTACCCTGATAGCGATGAGTTGCTAGGCTTTTTGTATGTTTTAAGCGGAAAAGTCCGCTTTTTTAGCGTATCAAGCAATGCTAAGGAAATCACCATTTTTACCATAAGCGATAAGGAAAGCTGTATCATCTCTACAAGCTGTATTTTATCAAACATTAAGGCTGATGTGGTGCTTGAGTTTATGGAAGATTCTAGCGTGTTTATCCTGCCAAATAAGATTTTTGAGACACTCACACAGAGTAATGAATCTATTATGCGTTTTAATCTCTTTTTAGTCTCTAAACGCCTAAAACAAGCCTTTGACACCATTAATGATGTAACCTTTAAAAGTCTCAAAAATCGCATAATAAAGTTTCTGCTAAGTAACGCTAAAAATAACCGCGTAGAAGCAAGTCAAGAAAGTATAGCAAACAACATCGGCAGTGCCAGAGAGGCAGTTACAAGAGTGATAAAAGAGCTAAAAACACAAGGGCTAATTGAGACAAATCGCAATGAGATTGTGCTTAAAAATGGGCTGTATGAGCTAGGCAAAGATATAGAATCTTAGCTTTCTTAAAGCAGGGCTAAAGAGCAGATTCTATTGCTATATTGAAACCCGCTACATTCACATTCAAACCCCACTCAAAACAACCTATTCATAGAATCTACAATGATATGCTACTATTTCACCACAAGAACATAAAGGACAAAAACACAAAGGATAATAATGGCAAAGATAAAACAAACCCAAAAGCTAGAAGCCGCCCTTTTTAGTGCCGCTGATAAACTTAGAAAAAACATAGACGCCGCAGAGTATAAACACATCGTGCTTGGACTTGTATTTTTAAAATACATTAGCGATAGTTTTGAATCTTTACACAAAGAGTTGCTTTCACAGAATGAAGATGCAGAAGACAAAGATGAATATATCGCAAAAAATATCTTTTTTGTGCCACAGGATTCTAGATGGAGCGCTCTTTTAAGCAAAGCAAAAAGCCCACAAATTGGCAAAGATTTAGACTACGCCCTAGACTTGATAGAAAAGGATAATCCGCAGTTAAAAGGCGTGCTGCCTAAAGTCTATGCTAAAGATAACCTAGATAGTGCGACTTTGGGCGATTTGATAAACTTAATAGATTCTATCTCACTAAATCAAGAGAATACAAGCGATATTTTAGGGCATATTTTTGAATACTTTTTAGGTGAGTTTGCTTTGAGTGAGGGCAAAAAAGGCGGGCAATTCTACACGCCAAAAAGCGTTGTGGAATTGCTAGTAGCTATGCTAGAGCCTTATAATGGCAGAGTGTTTGACCCTTGCTGTGGAAGTGGGGGAATGTTTGTCCAAAGTGAGCGATTTGTGCGAGAGCATCAGGGTAAAATCAGCGATATTTCAATCTATGGGCAAGAGAGTAATCAAACCACTTGGCGACTAGCAAAGATGAATCTTGCCTTGCGAAAAATAGATTCTAGCTCACTCAAATGGAATAGTGAAGGAAGCTTCCTTAATGACGCACACAAGGATTTAAAGGCAGATTTCATCATCGCAAACCCACCTTTTAACGCCACAGATTGGGGCAGTGAAGCACTAGAAAATGATGTGCGTTGGCAGTATGGCACACCCCCTAGCACGAATGCCAATTATGCGTGGATAAGCCACTTTATCCACCACCTAGCCCCAAAAGGTCGGGCGGGATTTGTCCTTGCGAAAGGCTCTCTTACAAGCAACACAAGCACAGAGGGGCAAATCCGCAAAAACTTAATAGAATCTAACCTTATAGAATGTATCGTCAATCTCCCTGCAAAACTCTTTTTAAATACGCAGATTCCAGCGTGTCTGTGGTTTATCAAACGCAATAAATCTCATAACAACACGCTTTTTATTGACGCGCGAAGTTTAGGCGAACTCATCAATCGCAAAAATAGGATTCTAACTCAAAGTGATATTGCTAAAATCACAGAGACTTACCACAAATGGCAAAAGGCACAAGAGCAGCAAAGTGGGGAATATAGCGATATTCTAGGCTTTTGTAAAAGTGTAAGCAAAGAAGAGATAGCAAATCTAGGCTATGTCCTTACACCCGGTCGCTATGTGGGCTTGGCAGAAGATGATGAAGACTTTGATTTTGAAAGAGAATTTACACGCTTAAAAGCCGAGCTAGAATCTCAAATCAAAGAAGAGAGAATCTTAAGTGAAAAGATTCTAAAAAATTTAGAGATTATAGGTGGGAAATGATTGTGAATCTAAAAGAACAGCATTGTGAAAATTTTCTACAATCTCTCCATAAAGAACAATGGCAGGAAGTCCGTCTTGGGGAAGTTGCGGAGATAAACCCAAAAGAGACTCTAAGAAAACATTATTTATACAAAAAGGTTGCTATGGATAATTTAGAGCCATACACCAAGAAAGTTTATTCTTTCGGTATAGAATCTTTTAATGGTGGAGCTAAATTTAGAAATGGTGATACTTTACTTGCAAGAATCACACCTTGTTTGGAAAATGGAAAAACAGCATTTGTTGATTTTTTACAAGACGATGAAATAGCTTTTGGTTCTACTGAATTTATAGTTTTAAGAGAAAAGACAACAATAAGCGATAAAGATTTTTTATATTATTTGGCACGAAGCAAACATTTTAGGGAAGTTGCCATTAAATCTATGACGGGTAGTTCTGGCAGAGAAAGGGTGCAAATAGAAGTTTTGCGTGATTTTACCTTTTTGCTCCCACCACTTACAATACAACAAAAAATAGCAGAGATTCTAAGTAGTTTTGATGATAAGATAGATTTACTCCATAGGCAAAACAAAACTTTAGAATCTCTAGCCCTTACCCTTTTTCGCCATTATTTTATAGACAATCCAAAGCGTGATGAATGGGAGCTAGGCAAACTTGGCGATTATGTGAAAATTATAGATAATCGTGGTAAAACTCCTCCATTTACAACAGATATAACGCCATACCCTTTAATTGAAGTAAATGCTTTGAGTGATGATTCTATGTTGATTAATTATGATATTGTAAGAAAATATGTGATTAAAGAAACTTATCAAAAATGGTTTAGAGAACATATCAAGCAATATGATATATTGTTTTCAACCGTTGGTAGCATAGGTGAAGTGGCAATGTTGCTAGATAATAAGGGGTGTATAGCTCAAAATGTGATTGGTTTTAGGGCTAGAGATATTTCTCCATTTTACCTTTATGAGTGGCTAAAATATATGCAACAAGAGATTAAAGAGTTTGATATAGGTTCTGTGCAGCCTAGTATCAAGGTAACACATTTTGTAGAAAAACAAATTTATAAACCAGATTCTAAGATTTTAGAAAGTTTTGATAAGCAAATGCTGTTGATAACTGATAAAATTTCCCATAACGCAAAACAGATTCAGAATCTCCAAGCAATGCGGGATATACTATTAAAGGCAATCTTTGAATAAAAAATATGCAACACAATCTAACATCATAATTAGCACCGCAACAGCATTAAAATATAAAATGGGTTGTTGATACCATTTTTTAGACTCATCACTGATATGAGTATTAAATTTTGATAAAAACCTAAAGAGAGCAAACAAAATATTGCCAAAAAATAATGCGATGAAAGATAAAACAAAAACTAAACGATATATACTCGCCTTATCAATATTGGATAGAGCTGAAGTGGAAAAGGTGAAACCGCCAACAAAAGCTAAGACAATGGAAGCAAAAATCCCTAAAATTGTTATATATTGTGTTTGTTGCTTGTTAAGTTTGTCTTCGATTTTGCTAGATGTCTCTTGTAAGTTATTGAATTTATCTTGCAGTTCATTGCTTTTGCTGTTAAGTTTGTCTTCGATTTTGCTAGATGTCTCTTGTAAGTTATTGAATTTATCTTGCAGTTCATTGCTTTTGCTGTTAAGTTTGTCAAAATTTTTACTAGAATCTCCAAGTCGCAGAATCTCTAAATTGATATGATCGAGCAGTTTTTCAAGCTTATATTTTACTTGATTTAGCGTATCGTCAGTGCTAGATTTTTGAACGGATTCTTCAAGTGTTCTTAGATTTTGTCCAAGTATAGCGAGTCCATCTTCTTCACTATCGCTTTTTTCTAAAATTATTTTTGTGATTTGTGAGTATTTGTGCCTATACCCATCTTGATAAATATTTTTTAGGTCTTTAATGATGCATTCTGCTTCATTTGGATCAAATTGTCGTGACTCACACAATTTAGCAATGATGTTTTTTATTTTGTCATCCAATATGTCATTGCTACTACTCATAATTTATTTAGCCTCTTTTCTAATCAGTTCTTTATCAATAATCTTTTTTTGTCCTTTTTGGTAAGTTTTATCCCAAGCACCACCCTCTCTGTGAGTTTCTCCAACAAGATCCCAATACGATTTATTGTTACATTGCTTTATGGTTTTTGCAATAGTCTCTTTTTCGGCATCACTTAAATCTAATTTTTCTTGATTGTCTGGCACATCAATAGAGTTTGCCCCATAGTCTCTATATTCCATATAAACATCTCTTACAACAGGACCAAATTGCCAAGCTTCAAAATTATCGTCTATAAGAGATTTCTTATGCTCCTTAATAAAATCAACTTCAGCAAAATACAATGTTTTTTGTAGTTCTAAGTTGCTTAATCTTTTGCTAGAATTTTTTAAAATATATTTTGCCACATCTGATGCTTTCATAAAACAACACCCTATTCATAAAGATTTTGGGGTCTATTCTATCATACTTCTTTATAGTTTCGGTATAAAATGTAGTAAAATATCGCTTATTAAGCTAAAGAAAGGACCAAACAATGTCAAAATTTAACGAAGAGAGCATAGAAGAGCTATTATTAGAGACTTTGGGGAGTTTTGGCTATGAATGCAAAAATGCAAAAGAAGTTGCAAGGAAAAAAGATGAATGGATTTTAAAAGAGATATTTTTAGATTCTATTATGCGTATAAACTTTGAATCTAAAAGCAATTATGACTTTCTAAGCTTGGAGCAAAAAGAGCATTTAGCCCTTGAGGCGTATAAAAAGATTCTAGCTTTAAGTGATGAAGAAGACTTAATGAGTGCTAATGCGAAAATGCACGATTATTTGATAGGCGGCATTACACTAGAAGCAATGGTAAATAGTGAGCAAAGAGGCATTAACCTAGAGTTATTAGACTTTGAGAATGTAGAAAATAACGCCTTTTTAGCACTCAATCAGTTTGTATTTAGCACAAAAGATTCTGTGCGATGTGATGTTGTGGTATTTGTCAATGGAGTGCCTTTGGTGCTATGTGAGCTAAAACACCCCCTTGATATAAACGCAGATTTACACAAAGCATATTTACAGATAGAAACCTATAAAGAAAAGGCAAAAGAGCTGTTTATCCCAAATGCGTTGTGTATCATAAGCGATGGGGTAGATTCTAAACTTGGCAGTTTGAATGCGGACTTTACACGCTTTCTAAAATGGCAGGGGCAAGGGGATATGCTAAGTGAAAATACGCGTGTTGTGGATATTTGCGAAGTATTAAAGCCCTGCGTTTTGCTTGATTTCTTACGCTATTTTATCACTTATGAGCAAAGCTACATACAAGATACACAAGGCTATAAAGAATCTAAACTCAATAAAAAGATCGCCGCATATCATCAATACTATGCTGTAAATAAGGCAATAGAGAGTGCCAGAAAGGCTATGCAAAGCAGTGAAACAAACAAAAAAGGCGGTGTAGTATGGCACACTCAAGGCAGTGGCAAAAGTCTATCAATGGTGTTTTTCTGTGCTAAAGCCCTAAAAGAGCTAAACAACCCTACGCTTTTACTGCTCACAGATAGGACGGATTTAGATAATCAACTCTTTAATACCTTTGCAAAGTCAAGCACACTTTTACAAACAACGCCTTTGCGATGTGAAAGCACAAAGGATTTAAAAGAGAAATTCACGCAAAGAAAAGGCGGGATAATCTTTAGCACAATGCAAAAGTTTAGAGATGAAAACGAACGCTTTGAGCTTTTAAGCCAAAGGGGAGATATTATCGTCATTGCCGATGAAGCCCACCGCACACAATATGGCTTTAGTGCAAGACTGCGTAGTGAATCCCTTGCCTATGGTTACGCACAAAATGTCCGCGATGCCCTGCCAAATGCTACTTATATAGGCTTTAGTGGCACACCCATAGAAAAAGATAATGCAAATACGCGAAATGTGTTTGGAGACTATATAGACATTTATGATTTTCAAAAAGCCGTAGATGATGGTGCAACCCTGCCTTTATTTTATGAAAGTCGTTTAGCAAAGCTTCATCTAAGCGAAGAGGGCAAAAAGCTTATAGAATCTTTTGATACAGATAACACGCAAGGCAGTCTCTTAAAACTACAAGATATTATCGGGGCAAAAGAGCGACTAAAAAACATTGCCAAAGATATTTTAGAGCATTTCAACGCTAGAAAAGAAAAGCTTAAAGGCAAAGCAATGATAGCGTGTTCTAGCAGAGAAATTGCCGTGGATTTGTATAATGAGCTAGTAGAGCTTGAGCCAAGTTTGCATAGTGATGATTACACAACAGGCAGGGCAAAGGTCATCATCACTTCAAGTGCAAGTGATGGTGCAAAGCTATCAAAGTTTCACACAAGCAAAGAAGAGCAAAGATATATCGCAAATAGGGCAAATGATATAAATGACTGCCTAGAGTTTATCATCGTTTGTGATATGTGGCTAACAGGCTTTGATGCACCACCCTTGCATACACTCTATATTGACAAACCTATGAAAGGACACACCCTTATGCAAGCAATCGCAAGGGTAAATCGCGTGTATAAGGACAAGCCCTCTGGCTTAATCGTAGATTATATAGGCATTATGGCAGAACTCCAAAAAGCCTTGCAGTTTTACACACAGGGTAAATCGCAAAACTTCCTTGTAGATAAGCAAAAGCTAGTAGAAGTCGTCTATGAAAAGCACGAAGTATTAAAGCAAATGTTGCACGGCTTTGAGTATATGAAATATTTTCAAGCAGACACAAGGGGCAAGCTTGACTTACTCTCACAAATCACAGATAAGATTTTAAGTGATGAAGAGTTAAAAAAGCGATTTTTAGATGAGGTGGTAAAGCTTGTGAAAGCCTATATTATGGTGCTACCAAATGATGAGATTCAGAATCTTTCAAAAGAAATTGCCTTTTTTGAGTTATTAAAAAATCGCATTAAAAAGAGTGAATACTCCAAAGCCCAAGCTGACAATGCACTCAAACAAAGCCTTATTAAGCAAGTCATTGACAAAGAGCTAGTAAGTGAGGGTATGATAGATATTTTAGATAAAAGTCAAATCAAAACAGAAAATATCTCTATCCTTTCAAATGAGTTTTTAGAGGGTATGAGACATTATAAATATCCACATATCGCACTAGAGACTTTACGCAAACTCTTAAATGATGAACTGCAAGCACGACTCCCAAAAGAGCTAAAAAGCAAAGGTTTGTATGAAAAACTTCATCAGATTCTAATGCAATATCAAAATAAACTCATAGACGCCGCAAAAGTCATTGAAGAGCTAATAGAGCTAAGCCAAGAACTCATCGCAAGTGATGAGAAAAAGCAAGATTCAGGCTTAAGCGATTATGAATACGCCTTTTATGAAGCATTGAGTGAGTTTAAGGAAGTAGAAGAGATTATGGGCGTAGAGAAACTGCGTGAGTTAAGCAAAGCGGTATTTTTTACGATTAAAGAGAATGCTACGCTTGATTGGACTTTGCGTGAGAGTGTGAGAGCAGAGCTAAGACTTGCGGTAAAAAAGGTGCTAAAGAAATACGGCTATCCGCCAAATAGCATACAGCTAGGCGTAGATAATGCCATCAAACAAGCCGAGCTTATCGCACAAGAGCTAGCGGATAAGGAATAATTGCAGAGTAAAACAACTTATTATGCTAACTTTTCTTGCCACTTGTCATACTGGTTATTCTTGTCATACTGACTCTCCCCCTTGTCATACTGAGCGTAGCGAAGTATCTAAAATTTATAACGGAGCGTAATAATGGAATCTTGTAATACAGAATCTAATCTTATCATTTTGAGCTAATTCGAAAAATCTAGTATAGATTCTAAAAACCAAAACAATGTAATTAAACATTTTAAAGACTGCATATTCTATATTTTTTCCTATAATTCTAGAATCTAAATCTCTAGGACTTCATCTATGACAAATAATCAAGTCTCTATTACAATAGATTCTAAAAAGCATACTAAAGATTCTATAAATAAAAGTCAAGTTTTAAATAATATAGAATCTAGCCCAATAGATTCTATCTCTAAAAAAAAGTTATTTAAACTTCCAAAGATTCCCAAAAATTCTAGCTTTTTTATTATTCTTGCATTCCTTGCAGAAAGTTTCATAATCTATGCGAGTGTGCTAGTAAAGCTTACAGATATGTCACCTATAAACTTAGGATTCTATCGCATAGTCTTGGCGTTGCCCGTTTTCTGGCTTATGGCAAATGCACGACAAAATGTCTTTAAGATTCCATTCAAAGATATTGCTTTTATGATGCTTGCGGGAATATTTTTTGCCTTTGATTTATTGTTTTTTAATATTGCATTGCGGCATACAAGTGTAGCAAATGTGAATCTTTTTGGCTCTCTTGCGTGTTTCATTCTCATTCCTATTGGCATTTTCTTCTTTAAGGAAAAGTTTAGGAAAAGCCTTTTAATCGGGGCGATTGTAGCATTTTGTGGCATTGTTGTCTTGGTTGGTGGCAAGGGCGAGTTAAGTGTGGCAACGCCCTTTGGCGACTTTATGGCATTCTTAAGTGTGCTATGTTATAGCTCATTTTTAGCTGTGATTTACTCACTAAGAAAACGATATGGGACTTTAGAGATTATGTTTTTTGCTTGCATTGGCTCAAGTCTTACACTTTTAGTCCTTGCCTTAATTTTTGAGGGCTTTGAAGTCCCAAAAGACATGAAAGACTTTGGTATAATCGCCCTTATTTCTTTATGCGGACAGGTGATTGGACAAGGATTTTTCAATTATATTATGGGTAAAGTCAATACACAAACTTCATCTCTTGTGCTACTTTTTTCTCCTATAATTGCGGCGTTAATGGGCTTTTTTATACTTGGTGAGAAACTTGGTATATTTGAAATATGCGGGATTTGCATTATACTTATTGGTGTGTATTTTGCAAAGAAGGAAAGTTATTAGAGTGTGTTTAGATTTGTTTGCCTATATTTTGCTATAGTAGAGAGCAGAAATGCAAAACTATAAGGACTTTATTTGAATCTAAAGCAGTTTAACATTACACTTATAGCCATATTGTCGCAGGTCGCTACGATTTATTCTAGCGTGCTTATCAAGCTCACTGATATGTCGCCTATGAATTTGGGTTTCTATTCCATTGCTTTGACACTGCCCATTTTTTGGCTTATGGCAAATATACGCAAAAATATTTTTAAGATTCCATTAAAGGATATTGCACTAATGATGTTTGGCGGAATCTTTTGTGCGTCAGATTTGGTGTTTTTTAATATCGCTTTGCATAATACAAGTGTCGCAAATGTGAATCTTTTTGCTTCTCTTGCGTGTTTTATTTTGATACCCATTGGTGTGTTCTTTTTTAAGGAAAGATTCCAAAAGAATTTTGGCATTGCCGCTGGTATAGCCTTTATTGGTGTTATAGTATTGGTTGGTGGTAAGGGTGAACTAAGCGTAGCAACACCATTTGGGGACTTTATGGCATTTTTAAGTGTTATGTGTTATAGCATATTTTTAAGTGTAGTGTATTCTATGAGAAAGCGTTATGATACCTTAGAGATCACATTTTTTAGCTATATAGGTGCAGCTAGTTTGCTTTTTATTATGGCTGTGTTTGTTGAGGGTTTTGAAACCCCCAAAGATATGAAAGATTTTTGGGTAATTGCACTGATAGCATTTTTTGGACAGGTGATTGGACAAGGATTTTTAAATTTTGTGTTAGGCAAAGCAAGCACACAACTTTCATCTATTTTACTGCTTTTTACACCCATTGTTGCGGCATTAATGGGTTTTTTTATTCTCGGAGAATATTTGGACGGGATAGAAATGTTAGGTATAGGAATCATTATGGTGGGTATTTATTTGGCACGAAAAGGGCTTTATTGAGTGAGTGTATGATTGCGGTTTTGTTACTATGATTAGGAAGTGTGTTGTTATGATACTTATATGATTTATTGTCTGCTAAACTTTCTGGTTAATTGCGAATGAATACTTATCTAACATTTAATTAACTTTCAATCATACAAATATTAAGCAAAGTATATTATAATATAGCTTCATTTTAATTTTTCAGGAGATAATATGTTTGAATTAAGAAAATTACCCTATGAGACTAATGCGTTTGGAGACTTCCTTACCCCTACGACTTTTGAATATCACTATGGTAAGCATCATCAAACCTATGTAACAAATCTAAATAACCTTATCAAAGGTGGTGAGTTTGAGAATGCAGAATTGTATGATATTATCAAAAAGTCAAATGGTGGTCTTTTTAATAATGCCGCTCAAGTATATAATCACGACTTCTATTGGGATTGCATCTCACCAAGTAAAACAGATATAAGTGCTGATTTGAGTGCAGCGATTAATGCAGAGTTTGGTTCGCTTGAAGGCTTTAAAGAGAAGTTTATACAAGCTGCGACAACTCTATTTGGTGCTGGTTGGTGCTGGCTTGTGTATAACTTGACTACAAAAAAGTTAGAAATCGTGCAAACAAGCAATGCAGCAACACCTATCACAGATGATAAAGTGCCTTTGCTTGTGGTTGATGTGTGGGAACATGCTTACTATATTGATCATAAAAACGCGCGTCCTGCGTATTTGGAGAAGTTTTTCTCACATATCCACTGGGCGTTTGTGTCAAGTGCGTATGAATGGGCTAAAAAGAATGGTGTAGAATCTATTAAATTCTATATTAATGGTATTCATAAAAAATAACTTGCAATGTTAAGCACATAGACATTAAATAGAGATTTTATAATTTCTATAAATCCAACAGCCAAGCTTTTGAAAGCTTGGCTAACATATTCCGCAAAGATTCTCAATCTTTTTTGCACTGAGATTTCAAATATACTTAATCTAGTTTTTATGATTCTATATTTCCAACGCCTATTTGATAATACGCAAAGCCCTTAGATTCTAAGCCACAATGCTGGTAAATATTCCGCCCATCAAAGATAATAGGCTCTTTTAACAGCTTTGCTATTTCGCCAAAATCAGGACTTCTAAACTCCCGCCATTCAGTCAGCAGCACTAACGCTACACAGCCCTGCAACGCGCTATATTTACTCTCCATAAATGTAATAGAAGATAATTTATCTTTGAGATAGAATCTCGCTTGTTCGTATGCCTTTGGGTCATAGGCTTGTATCTTTGCTCCACGCTTAGTTAGCTCATCTATTAACACCAAAGAGCTTGCCTCACGCATATCATCAGTCTCTGGCTTAAAGCTAAGCCCCCATACACAAAAGCTAAGCCCTTGTAAGTTCTCCCCAAAATGCCTAACAATCTTTTCTACCAAAAGCATTTTTTGCTTTTCATTGACTTCTTGCACCGCCTGCAAAATCTTTGCCGTGTAGCCCACATCTTTCGCGCTTTTTTCCAATGCTCTTACATCTTTAGGGAAACAGCTCCCACCATACCCACAGCCCGGGTAAATAAAGCTATATCCTATGCGTGAGTCGCTGCCTATGCCCTGCCGCACATCATTGATATTTGCCCCCACACGCTCACAGATTTGACTCATCTCATTGATAAAGCTAATCTTTGTAGCAAGCATCGCATTTGCCGCATATTTTGTCATCTCCGCAGATTCTATCCCCATAGCAATGAGCCTATCACTTTTCAATAAAAATGGTGCATACAAGGCTTTCATCACTTCTAATGCCCTTGTAGAATCTGTGCCGATAACCACTCTATCTGGACTCATAAAGTCTTTAATCGCAACGCCTTCCTTAAGAAACTCAGGGTTGCTTACGACATCAAAGGCGATATGAGAATCTTGCCTTTTTGCTAAAGCAGATTCTATGATTCTTCTCACCTCCCTAGCCGTCCCCACCGGCACCGTGCTTTTATCCACCACCACGACATATTCTCGCTCTATATGACTGCCAATGTCTCGTGCCACAGCTCTAACAAAGCTTAAATCCGCACTGCCATCTTCGCCCATAGGTGTGCCAACAGCGATAAAAATCACTTCCGCATTTGAGATGGCTTCCTTTTTATCCGTGCTAAAACGCAAAGTTTTAAGCCTAACATTCTCACGCACCATTTCTTCTAAGCCCGGCTCATAGATAGGGATTTTTCCCTGCTTTAAAGATTCTATCTTTTTAGAATCCACATCAAGGCAAATCACTTCATTTCCCATTTGGGCAAAACACGCCCCAGCCACAAGTCCTACATACCCACTACCAATAATCGTAACCTGCATTTGTATCCTTTATATGCTATCAACTTGATATATTTTAATAAAAGCTAAATTATAACAAACCTTATACAATATCCTTTAGCAAATACATTTAGATTCCAAACAATACGGCTAAAACTAAGTCTAATATCTATCTCATCTCTATTCACCGCATTTTATGCTAAAATTATCACTATATTTTAGCATAAGGGGCGTAATGCAGCAGGTATTGCTTGATACTTCAATTATCCTTGATAACACACAGAATCTCATTGATTTACACCACAAAAATATGGAACTTTTCATTACAGATATTGTCCTAGAAGAGCTTGATAGGAAAAAGGATCAGCAAAGTGAGAGTGGCTATTTTGCGCGTGAATTTTTCCGCCGCATTCACAATGTTTCAAAAGAGAGTATGACAAGTATCACACCACAGCTTTCAACAGATTATATTACTTGTATTGTGTTTCAGGCACAAGATATTTGTGTGCCACTTTTTGTGATTACACGCACGATATATCGCACGGCACATAGCGATTATGGCTTTAATGATGCGCGCCTTAGAGAGATTGCAAAGGATTATAGGCTATTGTTGCTTACAAATGACATTGCTTTGCGTGTGCGATCCATGATAGAAAATATAGAATCTTCCTCACTTAATCAAGCCGCAATCGCTAGTCCAAAAGAAATCAGCTTTATCCATAAAATAGAGTTATTGCGAGATGGTAGCGATACAGAAGAGTTTAGTCAAAGCGATACTTTTAAAAAGTTGAGTAATTGGCATATTTTTGAGATTGATGAAGTGGATATGACTGATAGTATGCGGTATGAAACGGGGAGAAAGCACTTTGGCATTAAGCAAAATGACACACTTGAAATACTTGATTTAGATTCTATTATTGCCACACAAAAGCCCTATATATTGCCGCTAAATGTCGAGCAAAAACTCGCCTATGCGATCCTTTTACATGCGAATAATTATGTAAGCATTATCACAGGTAGCACAGGGAGTGGCAAGACTTTAACAGCACTTCAAGCGGGTATTGCACTGCAAAAAATGGGCGTTGTCGATGGCATCGTGTATTTGCGAAACACCATCACAGCAAATGATAAGGAAGCAGAGCTTGGTTTTAGAAAAGGTGATGAAGACCAGAAGCTACATTATTTTATGTATCCCTTATTTAGTAGCATAAATTTTATTATTGAGCGTTTAAAGGAGCATTCCCTTGCAAAGCGTATCGAATATAAAGGTGAGAGTAAAGGCTTTGATAAAGAGCATGCAACGCAATATTTTCTTGATAAACACCGCATTGAAGTTATGGATATAGCACATGCTAGGGGTATCACACTGCATAATAAATTTGTGATTTTTGATGAGGTGCAAAATGCTTCTGATGCGACCATTAAGCTTATAGGCACGCGTATGGGAGAGAAAAGTCGCATTGTGTTTCTTGGCGATTATAATCAGATTGATCACCCCTATCTTAGCCGCTTGCGTAATGGGGCTTTAAGTCTATTATTAAAAGCACAAAAAGATGATTTTATATTCGGCTTGCAATTAAAGCATACTATACGAAGTGAAATCGCCAGCTGGTTTGATTCTAATTTTTAGTGGTTGTTAATGCGTGGGTATTATAATGTTCTAAATAATATTTTTAAATCTACTTAATTAGATCAATGAAAATCTAAAAACATCTGCAAACAATTAAAATCAATTACAGAATCTAAAACAAAACATTAACTGCGAATTGCCAATACATGCCAAGTGTTGTGCTGTGTTCTTGTCGTAAGAGTTGTTGAGCGAAGACTTTATCAATGTTATTTGGTAAAGATTCTGTAGAATCCATTTGATACCACCTTTGACTTTTAGCACTTGGATCACCTGCGATTTGTATAGGCATTTTCACACCGATGTCAAATCGTATGTTATTATAAGCATAAATACTTGCACCAAATCGCATAAACGCGCCAGCCCCAGCCAGATAGAGTGTATCATCTGCTTTTAGCGTTACGCTGTCTTTGGTTGTGTTATTATAAGTCCTGCTATCATAATGCCCTAAGCTATAAGTGATAAACTCATAGCCAATACCACCATAAGCACCAATGCGCAATGGAATCATCTTTTTATAACTACTCAAAGTCCCTACTAAAATATGTATAGGTATATTTGCACCAAAGTCAAAGCCAACAGAGTAGCTTAACATAAAGGCATTATTTGAGATATTTTCTGCAAAGTTTGGATTCTTATTAAACTTAATTTCTTGATATTGTCCGCCATTACCGGGTGCAGCTACATAGAATCCATCGCGATAGCAAATATTTGTAAGACCGGGCATCTCTCCCGCACCGCATTTACGCAGATTCCCATCACGCACATTTTTTGATATAGAGCCAAGATCGACTTTATTAGAATAACTCGCACTGATATAACCACGCAGGGTAAAAATCCCCATTTTATCAAAGGTTACTTCTGTGCCGATATAGCCGCTTGTAATATCTTTCACGCTGCCATTATACTCGCCAAGTTGCGTTTGTGAGTAGTAATAGCCACCTTTTTCATTGACACTTGAAGTGTTTTTTGTCATTTGATTTGTAGAGTTTGTATGAAGTGAGCCTTCAGTTATGCTTTGCCCTATCCCAAGAAAAAACTGATAGCGAACCGCCCATGCAGACTCTATACAGCAAAAAATCCCCACAATGATAACAAAAACCCCTCTTTTTAAACCACTCATTTTACTCCCCTTATACACTCTTTTTATTAAAAATAGGACAAATATCACTTGACTCTAGCTTTGTGGTGTCAAAAAAGTCCTTTATAGATTCTCTAATTAAATGATAATCCTTTTCATTATTGACAAACTCCCTGTATTTGCTAGAATCTTTCTGCCCTTTCGCATAGGCATGTAGATTTTTTCTAAACATAATAACCCCCCTTTCGCCATAAAACTCAAACATAGAATCTAAATGCTTTAATACTAAATCTCTCTTCAAAGCAAGTGGAAAGTCATTTGTTTTAGCCTGTATCTGCCAGAAAATCCAAGGAGATTTCAACGCAGCCCGACCAATCATCGCCCCATCTGCATTTGTGATTTGCATGACTTTTTGAAAAGATTCTAAACCATCTATCTCGCCATTTGCAATCATGGGGATTTTCAAGTTTTCTTTCATCAAAGCAAGGCTATCATAATCGATTTTATCCTTTTTATACGCGTCCATTTTTGTCCTAGCATGCACCACGCAGTAATCCACACTGCTTTCATTAATCGCTTCTGCTAAATCTAGCGGTATCTTTTTATCAAAGCCTAGTCTAACCTTTACGCTATATACCTGCTTATTGCCATATTTGCGAATGATTTGTAGTAGTGATACGAATTTATCTAAATCTTTTAAAAGCGCACTGCCATTGCCATGATTTGCCACCTTTGGAGCGGGACAACCGCAGTTAAAGTCAATAATATCTACCCAAGAGAGTTCATTAATCTTTTCAACTGCCCTTTTTAGAATCTCTTCTTTACTCCCTGAAATCTGCAGGGAAAAGGGCGTCTCATTCGGGCTTTTTAATGCCATTTTTAGCGTTTTTTCATTCTCATAAACAAGGGCATGGGAGCTTATCATCTCACTCACGGTAATATCTACACCAAAATCTTTCACTACCTTTCTAAAAGGCACATCGCTAAAACCAGCAAGTGGGGCAAGTATCAGCAGGGGGGCTGGAAGCTTTTTTGTTTGCTTAAAAGTGTCTAGATGATACTTTAGAGATTCTATATTGTTGTAATGTGTTGTGTATTGCACTTATTTCCTTTTTCTCTTGCTTTAAGATTCTATAAAATTATTAAGTCTTTGGGATTTACAAAGCACACATTATAGCATAAAATATTATGTATTCTTTATGTTTAACTTATAAGGCATTGTAACCTAAACTCACACACTTTTGATACAATGACGGATAGATAATAATTATTTTTTAAGGAGCAAATATGCTAGTTTTTGGACAAGAGATTCTAAACAAAGCGAATAAAGAGGGCTATGGAGTAGGTGCGTTTAACTTTGTGAATTTTGAAATGCTAAATGCTATTTTTGTAGCGGCAAATAAGGCAAACTCACCCATTTTTGTGCAAGCAAGTGAAGGGGCGATAAAATACATGGGTATTGATATGGCAGTAGGCATGGTAAAAACTATGGCAAAGCGTTATCCGCATATCCCTGTGGCATTACACCTTGATCATGGCACTAGCTTTTCTTCATGTAAGAGTGCGGTGGAAGCGGGATTTACTTCTGTGATGATTGATGCTTCACACCATCCTTTTCATGAGAATCTAGAAGAGAGCGCAAAAGTCGTAGAAATGGCACATAAAGAGGGTGTAGGCGTAGAGGCAGAGCTTGGCAGACTTATGGGGATTGAAGATAATATATCGGTTGATGAGAAAGATGCTGTGCTTGTAAATCCAAAGGAAGCAGAGCAGTTTGTAAAAGAAACAAAGATAGATTATCTAGCCCCAGCCATTGGCACAAGTCATGGGGCATTTAAGTTTAAAGGTGAGCCAAAGCTTGATTTTGAGCGATTAAAGCTTGTAAAAGAGCTAACAAAAATCCCGCTTGTATTACATGGGGCGAGTGCTATACCAGATTATGTAAGGGCTAGTTTTAGCGAGAGTGGTGGGGATATTGGCAGTAGCAAGGGTGTGCCTTTCTCATTCTTACAAGAGGCAGTAAAAGGGGGCATAAATAAGGTGAATACAGATACAGATTTACGCATTGCTTTCATTGCTGAAGTGAGAAAACTCGCAAATAAAGATAAATCACAATTTGACTTACGCAAGTTTTTTGCACCAGCTATGGAGGCTATGAGTAATGTCATCGCAGAGAGAATGGAAGTCTTAGGCAGTGCAAATAGAATCTAAAAAACTTTTGTCTTAATATTAAGGATTTAGAATGTTTCATATTGTATTTAATGCTGATCAAAATTACATGAAATATGTAGCAGTGCTGATAACAAATATCATACATTACACAGATACAAGTAAAAAATATGTAGATTTCGCCTTTCATAGCACAGATTCTAAAAATAAAACCCAAGATTCCAACATATCTATGCAAATAAATGGGGGGGGGGGGCAAAGCCCCATAACTTGGGGAGAAAGTCTCGCAAATAGAGAAAACCCTATAAATGCGGGGCAAAGCCCCATTAATTTAGAGGGCTATCACTTTCATGTTATAACAGATTCTATTGCAAAGAAAACTTTGGAGCAATTTCATATATTACAAACTACCCTGAACGATATTTATCCATGTCAAATAGAAGCCCACATTATTAGTGATGAAGATTTCAAAGATTTACCAAAGTGGGGCTATGAAGAAGCGCAACAATATGCGGCTTATTATCGTGTTAAACTTGTGGATTTTTTACCAAAAAATGTAGATAAATGTTTGTATTTAGATACAGATATGCTTGTATTAACAGACTTGCGAGAGCTTTTTGCACTCAATTTAGATGGCTATATTGCTGCTTCATCGAGTGGTAGCCCAAATGCAACAATTAGTCGTTATGGAATCTACAGAAAGAAAAAGGGCGGTAAAAAAGCAGTAAAATCGTTTGAAACAAGTTTTTATTTTTGCAGTGGGCTTATGCTTATTAATACAAAAGAGTGGATAAAACAAAATGTAGATATTGAGGCAATGCGTTTTTTGAGAGAGTATGAAACAGAGTTTGCAGACCAAGATGCCCTAAACTTTGCTATGTGTGATAGGGTGTATAATTTGGGTGAACAATGGGGGATACTTGCTTATCAATCACTTGAAGCAGCTTGTTCTACTAATATAGATTTTTCAAAGCGATATGAAAAAGCAATGATAAATGCCAAGATTCTCCATTGCAATGGTCCAGCAAAAGCATGGTTTGGGGCTTATAATAAACTTACGATAGATTTTATGCCAAATATATATCCACATAAAGATGTATGGTGTAAAATGGCAAGGTTATGCAGTGGATTCGAAAATGAATTGAACGCACAAGTAGAAAATATAGAAAATGAAGGTTTGCCTGAATATGCCATAGCACTTGCAAGACAATTAAGGGAATTTCAAGGACATTATAACTTTCCTGCAATGAAGAGACGGCTTGAGCGTATAAGCAAACCACACAAAGCCATTATGATGGCTTTGAAAAATCTAATACATCGTTTTAAAAAGCATGTATGAATATATTATTTAGTAAAACCGCGATATATTTTGCTAAAATACACGCTATTTTGTATGGAAAGGTTTATTTATGTTTGTAGATGATAAATTACTTGATAAGCTTGAAAAATTAGCAATGATACATATCGCACAAGAAAAGCGTGAGGATTTTAAAGAAGAATTAAGCGAAATTATCGCCAAAATGGATAGCCTGCAGGAAGTCGATACAGATAGTATTGCATTGCAAAAAGATGATAAAACCCCCATGCGACCAGATTTACCAGAAGATTCCGCAATACGAGACCAAATCCTAAAACAAGCCCCAAAAGCAAAAGATGGCTATTTCATTGTACCAAAAGTGATAGGGTAGGTTTTCTCCTGCTTTATATTTGTGAGAGTGTTGCGAGATTATTGGGGTTATTTAGTCTTAATGCAGAGTGAGAGATTATAGATTCTATTTTTTGAGCTCTATCTCCATATATAAAGTTGCAAATAGAATACATGGGGTTTTAACATTATTCAACATAATTGACACTAAGTAGCTTTTAGATTCTCTACCATTTGTGTAGGTGGAATTTTAACAGGAATCGGATCTAAAACTATGTCGTTTAAACTTAATACGAGTGAATTATGATTTTCAAATTAACACTTGATACAGAATCGTTTTAAAGTGTTGCAAACTTATTAATACTTTAGATGCAAATTCAAACATGTGGAAGCAAAAACATTGCATTTTGCCGTTACTTATCTAGCATTTAAAAAATAAATATGTAGTTTTGTATGTCTTATCAACACATAAGACACACTTTAATATATGTGTAAAAAATGGACAGCCTTTTTAAGATTATGTGGAATCATAAGGAATGAATTGCTTTGGATAGAGCTTTGGATAACTTGTTTTTGTTTAGCAACGCAAGACCATATACACATTAAGCAAATTATGAAGAGGCTTTTATGTGTTAATGTAGGTTTAATTAGTTTTTTTGTTAGTGAGCTAAATTTAAATATTACGCAATGACACACAACTACCTTAAACCTTAAGCTATATATAGAAAAAAATAGAAATATTTAAGCCAAACATCAAAATCACAAATATCCAGCCACTAAAGCTAGAAAATATCCAGCTACACAAGAGCTAAAAACACCGATTAAGCCCGGTAAAATGAAGCTATGATTGATAACAAATCGTCCAATATGCGTTGTGCCGCTTCTATCAAACTGAATTGTTGCAAGATCGCTTGGATAAGTTGGCAAAATATAATAGCCATAGCACGCTGCTGCAAAGGCTACGATGATTCCGGGTTCAACCCCGATATTTAGGGCTAATGGCACAAATGCTGCGATTGCTGCTGCTTGAGAATTGACAAACTTTGAGATTAAAAGTAGCATAATCGCATAAGTCCAAACATGCGTCGTTACAATGCCTCCAAGCGCATCTTTCATCATCGGTGTATGCACGGCAAACATTGTATCTGCCATCCATGAGATTCCAAACACGGCTACAAGTGCAATCATGCCAGATTTAAAAATCTCATTACTACCGATTTTTTTCACATCAGTATTTGTAAAAATAATAATAAGTGAGCCAGCAAGCAGCATAAACATCTGAATCACTGCTACCATTGAGAGTGAATCTATTTTAGGATTCCCCAACGCATCAACTTGTGCTACACCATTTTTCATTATTTGCCCCCAATTTGGTCGTAAAGAATCAAAGATTCCAAGCAAAGCTACACAAGCAATTGCAGCTAAGAATATCCACATAGCTATCCAGCTACTCTTTGGTAAATCAACGCCTAGCAAGGTTTTGCTATCGCCATAGACATATTTTTTAAATTCGGGGTCTTTGAGTTTAGCTTGAAATTCAGAATCTTTATCCAAATCTTTACCCCTAAACCATGAAAAGATTCCAATACACAATACACCAAAAAGTGTGCTAGGGATAGTGATTTGAAGCAGATTGATATAGCCATCAAATCCTGCAAGTTTATGCTCGGAGTTTAAAAGTAGGGCAGTAAGGCTTACAACCGCAACAGACACAGGCGAGGCAATAATCCCCATTTGTGAAGCAATAGAAGCAGCAGCCATAGGACGCTCTGGGCGGATATTATTTTTAATCGCAATATCATAAATGATTGGCATAATCGTATAAACCACATGCCCAGTCCCACATAAAATAGTAAGAAAGCAGGTAACAAAAGGCGCTAGAATTGTTAAAAGTTTTGGATTTTTTCTTAGCACTTTTTCTGCGATTTGCAGCATAACATCTAGCCCACCGCTTGCCTGAAGTGTAGCACTCGCTACAACAACTGCTAAGATGGTAAGCATAACATCAATTGCTGGCTTTCCGGGCTTAATATGAAAGAAAAATACAAGCATTAAGATTCCAATACCGCCTAAAAGCCCTAGTGCAATACCACCTTTTCTTGCACCATAAAACAGACATATAAGCACGACTAAAAGCTGAATGCCAAACTGCCAACCTTCACTAAGATTTGTGAGAAAATCCATGCAACGCTCCTAAAATAAAATATGCGAAGTATAGCAAAAAAGCCCTTAAGATTCATAATAATACTATGTGGTTTTATGTTATTAAATTGTCATTATTGTTTGTGGTGATGGGTGGGTATAACCCAACTCTTGCCATATTAAGCTGTAATCTAAATCTATTTTTTACACTCATTCGCATCTAAGCATATAGTTTTAAACACTATCTCATCGCATACAACACTTGGGCTTTTTGTGTTTGTGTATCATACACCCAATGTGTATCAAAAAATGTTTTTTCATTTGAATTGTCATCTATGTCTAACAAATAGAATTTATTGCCCTTGTGCCTTTGGTCTTGCATTTGTTGCTGCAGATTCTGTGAAATATAGCCAAAATAACCATCAGAAATAACGATT
>NZ_FZPK01000043.1 GCF_900198625.1 Helicobacter rappini
ATAGATAGAGATTACAATGCTAGTTTAAATCTCTACAATCTTATTCCACAAAAAATAGGGCAAGTTCTGCCCGAATTTACGCCTGCGGACTTGACGGCTCTGCAATATGATTTAGCGATAAATAATATTGCAACCAGCAAGGTTGAAACAGGAATACAACAGGAAAATTATTTATAGATATTTGTAACTATTTATAGTTTTTTATAGGTTTGTAGGAACGGCTTATAATGCAATCAATTATATTATACGACATAGCCTTTATGATTATGCTATTGATGAAAATGGAATGAGAGTTAGTGCAAGTGAAGTGTTAAAAGATTGGCAAAAAGATTTTAGCTCTAAGCCTAATTCCAAAGAAGCATGGCATTTGTGTTTTTCTATGAGAGAAGAGGTTAATGCTGAAAATATTTATGCTTTGCAACAAAGTGTTAATGACTTATTGCAAAAACATTTCCATGAATATAAGTATGTAAAAGTCTTACATATACATCAAAATAATCCACACATACATGTAGTAATTAATAAAAATAGTATGCTAACACATAAAAAACTTCATTTTAAAGATAAAGATAGCATTAAAAATTTTTTCAATGAAATGCGAGATGATTTTGCGGATTCACTCAACTATCATGGCGACTTAAATTATCATAATGCCTATAAGTTTGAAAAGACAAATATCTTAGAAAAAATTGATAGGACAAAACAAAAAGAAAATAGACATAGCTACATGGATACCATATCTCAACTTAGTAAAGATAAAGATATTATTGCAAACAGAAAAGAAATGTTGCAACAAAAGATTAATAACGCACAGAGTGATATAAAAGAATATACAGCTAAAAAACAAGACTACATACAGCAATTAAAGATTATAACTGCTTATGAAAAAAATTACTCTAAATATCAAAAGCTAGGCTATAAAACTAAACAACAATACAAAAGCTTATTAAACTCTATAAAAGAATTAAATATAGAGTTAAAATCTGCATATAAAAATCAAAAAATATATAAACAAGAGATATATGAACTCAATAAAGCTATAAATAATCTTGGTTTTGATTTTATGAAACATAGAAATCAATTTGCAAAAGATATTAACGATGACTATTCAAATGTCCTTGCAAAAAAAGCATATTTAGACTTTGTAATGAAGCATAAAAAATATGCAACAAGAGAACAGCTTCATATAGTTAATGATATACAAAATGAGATAAGAAAAAATACATTAGACATTACACAATCCATTGCTTTGCAAAATGAATTAGATAATGCCCTACTGCAACATTTAGGCGTAAAATCAACAAGTAAATCATTGATATTTACACAAAAAGATATAACAAAGAAATTGCAAGTTTTACATAGCATAGATAAAAATAGCATGATTGATACAAAACTACTTGATGATTATAAGAATACATTGCAAACAAATAATATTGTAATTGATAAAATCATTAATGATAAGATATTGCATTATGAAAGTATCTTTAATGATGAAGCAAAATTAAATAAACATCACATAAAAACATTGCAATATTATTTTAAAGAATTTCAAAACCTTACAAGCTATTTAGATTCTAAAGCAGATGATAAGATACATTACAAGGAACAACAATTAAGTGATTTTACACTGCTACAAACAAAAATCAATAGTTTCTTTACAGAACATGAAAATGAAGTAAAACAACAAGAAAAAGATTTAGAACAACAGCAATACTATACTGACTTTATTGAATGGTATATCATTGATAGAAAGATGAGAAATATAGATTATATGCGTAAATCGTTGCATGATAAATACAAAAACAATACTTTGCATGAATATTTAGAAAAATATGATAATACTGCCCTAGTAGATTATAAAGTGCATTTGCGATTGTTAGAAAAAGAAAAAGAGAAACAAAAAGCAAATACACAAGAAAATGCCCTTAATAAGAAAGGACTTGAGAGATAGGGATTAATATGTTGGCTTTTTAAAGCTTAAATCCTTTTTGATTCCATCAAGCATATTTAATATTTCATTAGCTTTTTCTTTTTTAACAGGTAAGCCACCTATATAATCATAGAATTTAATTTCATCTAACCATTTTACAAATTCCTTTTTCTCATTATATTTTTGCTCGTTGAATGAGTAAGATAACTCTGATTCTTTATATTGGTCTTTATCATATATGCTTGAATATTTCATTGCAACTTCTCTTACCCCGCCTAATATACATTTATCAGCATAGTAATGTTTTGTCATAAAAAAGCGTCCTATTTCTTTTATGTCTTTGTCTTTTTTAGAGTATGCCTCTGTCGCTTCTTGGCAATAAGAAATATAATTATTCATCATCATCATTGAGCCTTGTGGTGCTATTACATGCCCCTTTAATTCTTGTTCCACATCTTTATTGTTTGCATTCTCTAAAGCTATAAGTTTCATAATCCAATCTTTCTGCTTTGTCGGTATATCTTTTTTCAATTCACTATACACAATATTAGTTTGCCCAATAAGGATTGCACCATCATAAACCACCCCATATTTATTTTTAACAACATTTTTTAATTGTTGTGTTTGTTTTGCTTCCTCTGCTTTTTTCTGTGCTTCTATTTCTTTATAATGTTGCACCTTGCATATTTACACACAATAATGTTGCACCTAAAACTACTGCACCAAGTCTTTTACTTACTTTCAAAAACTTATTTTCCATAAACTATCCTTTTAAAATAAAATAAAAAATGTATTATAACAAAATCACATGTTTATTACATATTTTTGTATTTATCAAATACTTTAAACTTGATAAACTCTGCGATTTTCATATCATATTGTTCTGCCATTGCCCTTAGCTTTTTACTTTCTGCTGGAGTGCAATAGAAACCATATCTCTCTGTGCTTTTTTTCTCTTTATCTTTTAGTGGTGCTCCATATCTTTTCTTTGAAGTTTCGCCCTCTGCATTTTCGATAAAAGTCTCTATATCATTCGCCCTTTTTGTCTTTCTTTCTAACTCTACACTTTTAAAAGTGTTTTGTTTTTGTTGATTAATGTCTTTAATACCCATTGTATTTCCTTTTTTATTTTTTAAACACTTTGCTATGTTTTCCTATACGCAATGCTATTAGCTCTAAGACTTCTTTGTCCTGCCTATAAATTAAAACTAAATCAGGTTTTATATGGCAATCTCTAGCACCTGCTAAATCCCCACTTAAAGCATGGTCTTTATATTTTGGTTCTAAAGTCTCATTATTGCAAAGTCTCTCTAAAACCTCCATAGTATGCTTTAAGTCTTGCGGATTTAATTTCTTTGCTTCCTTAGTAAATCTTTTTGTTAAGTGAAGTTTATACATACTAGATTATGCCCTCACTTTCAAATGCTTCTTTGACACTATTGTAAGTTTTAAGAGTGCCATTTTTTCTTTGCATTTCTGCTTCTTGCATGTCTTGCAATATTTGCTTTTCAAATTCTTTTGGATAGCCATTTTCTGTATATTCTAGCTCACTTTCTATCCCCTGCCTACTTTCACATATTTCAATATCTGCATGTATTTCACTTGCTAAATCTTTGAAATTCTTTACAAACTCTTGCTTTACATTCTTAATTACTAAGGTCATGCTATTTCCTTTCTTTCATGTTACTAACTTATTTGTTCGCTCATACTCATTGCCTTAATCTCACATAATAACTCATCATAAAACTTGATAAAATCACTATATGCCCTTTCACTCTCATTACAAAGCTCTGTAATGCCTAAACCTAAACCTGTTGCATTTCTATATGCCTCCCTTTCATAGATAACACTACTCATAAGTTTGAGATTATCTAAATCTTTTTCACTTATGTATATTTGCAAGTCTTTAACTTTATTTATCAAAAATGGATTAGGACTTGCCTTATTAATCAATATTAATGTTTTTGCATGTGGATTCATAACACTAATTTCATCACATATTGTTATCATTCTATCAAGCACTGCAACATCATATTGACTTGGTATTGTTGGCACAATAATAATATCTGCAACAACTAAAGCTTGTCTCATCTCTTTAGAATCTCTACCACCTGTATCAATAACAATACAATCATATTTTTTCTCTAGATTCTTAATCTCTTTTGTTAATCCATATCCTGTTCTCTGCAATGAATTAAATAAAAACTCATGCTCCGCATTTGTCCTTATGTCTATAAAGGCTTCTGTGCTTCTTTGTGGGTCTATAATCTATAAGCAACACTTCATCGCCCTCTTGTGCTAATTTAATAGCAAGATTCACGCTCAAAGTAGTTTTACCACTGCCACCTTTTTCATTTGCTATTGCAATAACCATTTGAAATCCTTTTAAATAAATTTAATAGATAAAGCAATAAATAAGATAATATTATATCATATTTTATTGCTTATATATCTATTAATAAGCATTTTTTAAGAGTGAAAAATACATTTAATTAGCATTAAATTTATGTTTTTTATTTTCTTATTTATATATTAATTATCATTTAATATATTGTATATTATCTCAAATTTAATGATATTTAAACATTAATATAAAGATTATTAAAAACTAAAATTTAGCTATTAAAACGCATAAAAAGCATTTATTAGCATATTAATTAATCATACTATCAATCTCAAAACACATAAAAACGCTTATTAATAAATACCAAAGCCCTACAAGGACTTTGTGTTTAAAAAGGTGTATGCTGAACTAAACTAAAAAACTAGGGCGGGTGGCATGTGGGGATTCCCCACTCATCTCAACAGGTCGCACATTATATCCAGGCAAAACAAAGCGAAAAGATTCATGAAACCAGCTATCACTTTTTGGTGCTACTAGATTATCTTTTGGCAGATTTCTAGTCCAGCCGTGCGCTCTTAAACAAAGTAAAATGTGATACAAATCTTCGTTATCAGTAACTACAAAGCCACCCTCCATAGTCGCTATATGGTGTGAAAAAAATGTAGAAAATGTCCCCATAACACCAAAAGTGCCAGCCTGCTTGCCTTTATATTCTGCACCCATTGATTCACAATTATCTTCCAATAAGATAATATTTCTACCGGCTATAATAGCCCGTATTCTATCAAAGTCATTTGGATTACCCAGTAGATTAACGCACATAATCATTCTTGTAGAATCTGTGATTGCATCTTGCAAGGATTGTAAATCATAATTAAGTGTTTCCAAATCAATATCTACAAATTTTAATTTTAGCCCATATTGATATAAAGGATAATAAGTCGTGCTCCAAGATACAGCAGGGACAATAACTTCATCACCTCTTTTTAATTTATTGTGCTTTGTATAGAACAAAGCTGCAGTTGCTATTAAATTAGCAGTTGAACCAGAGCTTGTCATCACAGCATATTTAGATCCTACAAACTTTGCAAAATCTTTTTCACATTCGCTTACCTTTTTGCCCATAGTAAATATATCATTATCAATAACTTCTTGAATTGCCTGTAACTCTTGCCTATCCCAAGTAGATGATGCTAATGGATAACCTTTTAGTGGATATTTTGTCATGCTTTTCCTTTCTTAAAATATAGGTGATTTACTTGTAAATACCATTTACATAATCTTTATACATCATATTTAAACCTTCTTTTAATGTAATTTTGTGCCGCCAACCTAATGCGTGTATTTTACTTAAATCTATACTTTTTGCCAATGTGCCATCATTTTTACTTGTGCTTTCAAATGAAACTTGCCCTTTATAATCTAGCATTTCTTGTAACATGAATGCTAGATTCTTAATCGCGATTTCTTCGCCAGTGCCGATATTAACATGTGAATTTCTTATTTTCCCATCAATATTTTGTGCAATGTCTTTAAAATCTTTATGTTGCATGAGATAAATGCAGGCTCTAGCTAAATCATCACAATGTAAAAATTCTCTACTCGTATTTCCAGTTCCAAGAAGCATTACCCGCTTATCATCAATGCCAAATTTAGAAAGATAGATTCTAGCTTCTTCAATAGTTTTTAGATTTAAATCTTTCAATAATTCATCATATCTATTTTCATGAAGCAATTTTGCTGAATATATTTTTCTAAAAATGGCTGCTTGAACATGAGAAGTTTCTAAGTCAAAATTATCATTTGAGCCATACACACTTACAGGCATAACCGGTATAAACTGCACCCCATATTGAATACTATAAAATTCGCACAATTTTAAACCACTAATCTTTGCTATCGCATAAGGCTCATTATTGTATTGCAAATCACCCTGAAAAATATATTCTTCTTTTATGGGTAATGGCACAAATTCCGGATAGATACAAATACTACCAAGATATAATAGCTTCTTTGTATTATTTTTAGCGGCATAATGGATTACATTATTTTGCATAGTAAGATTCTCATATAAAAAACTCGCTCTATTCTGCAATTGCGCCACCATGCCACCAACTTTAGCCGCACAGAAAAATACATATTCTGGTTTTTCTTGCTCGAAAAAATCACTAACTAAAGCTTGATTTAATAAGTCTAATTCTTTATGAGTTCTTACAACTAGATTATTCTTTTTGCAAGATTCCACCATTTAGGATTCTATCTGCAAAACAAATCCTTTTATCCACGCTAGAAGATTGGATACTCTGCCCATCTTTAGCGTAAATCACGCCTTGTTGATTGATTTTATCTGCGATACTATCAATATAAAGCGTATTTGCAAGTCGAAATTTAGGCTTTCGTTATCATTTAGATTGGCTTCAAACTCTTCTTTAAAGGTTTGAGAAATCTTAAATGTGCTATGGTGTAAAAAGCAAAATCTAAGATAGTCTGTCAAAATGGTATTTTGGCTTAGGCGGAAGTATTTTTTGATCTGATCACTTTGTGCGATTTCATCTAAAGGGGCATTTATGCGTTTGTTTTCAATATAGCCAAGTGTAAGAGAATCTTTTGTGATTAAAAAATCTGGCGCGCCTCTGCCTTCTTTATCATTATTTGGCTCGTGGGTTATATAAATATTGTTTTTAGATTCTAGGGAGCTAGATTTACCCCCCCCCCCCATTAATTGCAGTTAGAAAATTGTATAAATGTGGGCGATAAGTGTGTTCTTTATCACTTTCCTTTATATCTTTTATTGCTAGTAAATAAGCTTTTAAAATCTCTTGCATTATATCCCTTTTTTAAAGTTAGATTCTATAATGCTTTTGTGAAAATTGCAAGAGTATTTTATGTATTAGGCAACGCTTAGATTTGCTATAATTGCAAAAACTTAACGCATTAAGGGTAGGGTATGTATATTAACATTCTAGGTTATGGTATCACTAATAAAGCATTAGTTACACTTTTAAATAAGCACAATATAATCTGTCATATCTATGATGATAGGTATGAGAGTGATGAGATAGATTCTATAGGGAATAGTTACCAGTCATTTAAAAAAGTAGCGACACTTCGCACAAAAAATCCAAATGGTGATACAAATTTAGCAATTATTAGTCCGGGGATAGCCCCCGATTCTACTTTTCTTAGCTATTTTAAGAATATTATGAGTGAATATGACTTTATTTTTCATATAAAAAAGGGGATATATAGCATTTGGATAAGTGGGACAAATGGCAAGACAACGACAACAGAAATGCTATCATGTATGTTACATGCAAAGAGTGGTGGGAATATCGGCACACCCCTTGCGACACTTTTTATGCAGGACTTTAACGACACACAGATTGATGTAGCACAATGCAATAGAGTGCAAAATCAAGTCTATGATGTGGTATCAAGGCAAGATTCTAACGCTGTATGGGTGCTTGAGACAAGCTCATTTACTCTGCATTACACACATTACGCCTTGCCTAATATCTATATTTTATTACCTTTAAGTCAAGATCATATAAGCTGGCATGGCGGATTTGAATCCTATATTGCCGATAAATTAAAACCGCTTAAATACATGAATTACGCAAAAGATCCAAAAAAGCATTACGCCCTTATCCCGCAAGAACTCATGCAATATGAAGTAGCAAAAGATATTATAAACAACACAAAAGCAAATGTTATGCTTTATACAGATTCTAATATGCTTTACTCTTATTTGCAATGTGAAAAGAAGTATGCTGAATGCTTTAAAGAGCCTTTTAGACTCGATTTTCTCGTGGCTGCTAGTGGTATGCGTTTTGGCAATATTGACTTTAAAATAAATAATATTTTAGAGTATAAAATCGGTGCATATCGCATGGAAGAGCATGTGAGACAAGGCTTACTTTTCATAAATGATTCTAAAGCGACAAATCCACATGCAGTCCTTTCTGCATTACATACCTATAAGCAGTATAGAATCTATCTTATTTTAGGGGGAGATTCTAAAGGGGCAGAGATGAATATGCTATATCCTTTTTTGCAAGAAAATGGAGTAAAAGTCTTTAGCATAGGAAAAGATGGAGGCATGATAGCAGATGAATGCAAGGCAAAAAATATATGGGTAAAAGAGTGCGTAAGTCTAGATAAAGCTATGGAATCTATCTATTCTAAGTTGCGTGAAGACTACTTGCTAGATTCTATAAAAGATATAGAAACATGCTGTAATGATACAAATAAGCCCATTGTTATGCTATCCCCTGCGTGTGCTAGTTTGGATCAGTATTCATCATATAAGGAAAGGGGTGATAGGTTTAACATGCTGATAGAAAAGGTGTTTGGGTAGAGTGGGTAATATAAGCTGGTTTAAGCGTTTATGCTTACTTTACATTGCGTGATATAGCATAAAATCTAATGGGTTGTAAAAATTATAAAATATTAAATCTCATATTTAGCTATAATCTCAAGTCAGCTAAAACTACATAAATACAGAATCTAAAAGGCTACATAATGACTACACAGCAAGATACACCATACAACCGCCGCTCTTATGGCACAAGTGTGCGGAAGTCTAAAACTATGCAAGAAGATTCTAAGCAACCCTTAGAATCTAGCACAGCACAACCTAACCCCACAAACCCCATAGAATCTAGCGTAGATTCTAGCTTTATGAATGATTCTAATCACATAGAATCCACCGCTACAAAAACCACTCAATCTACCCCTATGGATTCTAATCATACAGAATCTAATCACCCCGCAACACAGAATCAAGACAAGCATAAAGCACAGATTCTAGCCTTAAAACACACCCTTAAGACAGATTCTAAAAAAGCCGCACAAAAAGAGCAGTTTGTCCTTAAAGTCTCAATGTATAGTGCGTTAATCCTAGCGATTTTTGGCATTAGCTTTGGAATCTTTGTCAAATCTATGGCGGTGATTTTTGATGGCTTTGTGGCACTCATTAGCGTGGGGCTTGGGGCATTAAGCGTGATTACTTCTCGCTACATTTATAAAGAAGATGATGATATTTTTCAATACGGCTATGTCCGCTTTGAGCCTATGGTAAATCTCTTTAAATCCCTTGTGCTAGTCTTTGTATGCGTGTATGCTTTTATCAATGCTTTGCAGAGTATCATTCACGGCGGCTATGCAGTGGAGCTTGGCGGGGCGGTGGCGTATAGTCTGTGTGCGTTTGTGTTTTGTGCGATTTTGTTTATTTATACGCTGTTTTACACGCGACTTTTAGAATCTGATTTGATAAAAGTGGATAATACGGAGTGGAAGATTGACTGCGTGCTGTATTTGGGGGCGTTGGGGGCTTTTGGTGTGATTTATTTTGTGCTTAGTCCTAAGAGTGCTTTAGCGATGTATGTTGATCCCTTGCTTTTGGCGGTGCTATCGTTAATGTTGTGTGTCTCGCCTATCCGCATAGCCATTGCGAATTTTAAAGATTTGATTATGGTCGCCCCAAGTGAGATTGATTCTAAAATCACGCAAATTATGGAATCTTTGAGTAAAGATTTTGGCTTTAGCGATTATGATACGCACGTGGCGAAATCGGGGCGATTCTATATGGTGGAAGTGAATATCTTAATAGATAAAAATTGCAAGATTAGCTCGGTAGCGGAGTTTGATTGCGTGCGTGATAGGATTGAAAGGTCTCTTGATATTCCAAGCTATAAGATTTGGCTATCTGTAAGCTTTACAGGGAATGCGAAGTGGTTGTAGGATAGCTTATATTTATGCAATTTCAAATGTGAGATTCAAGCCTAAATCAAAACAGAAAGCTAGAATCTACTCTATCCTTAAGCCCTTTTTGAGTGTGAAAAGGGTGTCTAAAGTTTGCACGATGTGTTCTTGTTCGCATAATGGCGGCAGGGGATAATTAAAATTTAATATATCATCTTTCACTATTGATGGAGAATTGTCGCCTTTCATAAAGCTATTTAGCCCATAAACTACATAAGGCGAGGTCATCAAATAATATAAAAAGCGAGAATCTAAAATGTTGGTTCCACAAACAAAAAAACCTGTTGAGGCGATACAATCGGCTAATGCTTCATCAATCAAGGCGATATTTTCTAAATAAGGTCTCACCATAGAAAATAGGACATCTCCATATTTTAATGGTCTTCTTGCACGACTTGAAGCATTTTTTGTCTCTATCGTTTTTGGCGACTTAACTTTTTTGTTTTTATTATCTATGGAATCTATATCTATGTATTTGAAAAAATCACCTTGTGGTTCAGTATTGTCTATTGGTAAAAATATATCATACCCTTTTACCCACGCCCAAGAATTTGGGATTTCAAAGGGTGCTTCACTCTCACCCGCTTCGTTGTGCGTAGATTCTGTATTATTTGTTTTTTCTTTCAAGGGGGGACAAGGGGGCTTGAATTTGCGTATAACGGGTTTGACTTCGTCTGCA
>NZ_FZPK01000026.1 GCF_900198625.1 Helicobacter rappini
ATAAAGAGAGTAAAAATACAGGCAAATATGGAAGCATTGCTGAATACAATTTAACTCACATGCAAATGGTAAATGACGCAAAAAGAAAAGATAAAAGCATACTTGATGGCACGACAGATTGGGCTTTGCATGGCAAATATGATACAGGCTCACAAGTAAATTCAAGGGAACAATATGAAAAAGGCATACATGCTGGAACTTCCCTAGATTTACTTGGCAATAGAGAAATGCTAGATAAACAAATAGCACAAAATGCAGAGAAAAATAAGGATAGCTTAGAAAATTATTCTAAAGCATTAGCAGAGTTTGAAAAGCCTAATTATTTCGATGAAACAATGAAAGAATTTGATAAGGCTTGGGACAAAGCAAATATGAATACAGATACCCTGCGTGCTATGGCACTATTTGCTAAGGCTTACACTTGGGATAGTGCAGCAGATTCGTTAGAAGGGATATATGATTGGGCTACTACTAGATTTGGTGATAATAAAACAGAAACAAAGCTTAGAGATATTAACCTATTAGACCAAAAGAATAATGCTAGTATGCAGGTTGTTGGTCGTGGGGCAGAAGCTGATGAGCTTGTAAGAATGTTTAGGATTACTGAAGGGCAGTTAGCAGTAAGCCAAGAGGCTTTTAAGATATACAGACATGAAACAAAGGAAGCTTTACTAGATTACATAAAAGCAGATTCTAAAGATAAAGATAAGAAATGGGAAACTTATCAAAAGTCTTTAAGTAAAGTAAAAGAAGCTTATGATAAATCTCCTGCTAAAGCGTTTGCAAATAATGAGTTAATCTCTAAAGCTATGACAATGAAAAATCAGCATGATTATGGCAGATTTGTATTAAATCTCTTTAAAAATCCTGATGAGAATAGAGAATTAGCACAACAATATATAAATGATTTAGCAGATATATTAAGGCTTGATGATAACTTTAAAGATATAGATGAAGTGGCAATCACAAAAAAAGGGGAAGTTGTTGTAAAAAGGGGTGATTTATACGAGTTGGTAGGCGGTGAAGGTGCTTTAGAAAGCATATTGCACGGAATGCACGATAGCTTGAATGAAATCACTGCTGGTATTTTAACAGGTATGGCAGTTGGCACTAGAACTTATCAAAAAACTAAAAATCCTACTGCTGCACTTGGTGCTGGAATAGTTGGCACTGCGTTTGGCTCTGCTGGTGGTGCTATTGTTGATGAGCATGTAAATGCTATTAAGACAGGGTTTATAAATAAAGACTATGGATTAAAAAGGGCAAATGAAGCAATGTTGCTTAGTGCGGTAGCTGATGTTACTTTGTTGGGTGCTGGGAAAGCTATAAAAACGATTAAAAATGCTAACCTTGATGGATTAAGCAATATCGGTAATAAAGCTATAAATGAAACTCAAAAGTTAGCAAATGGCAATGTAAAT
>NZ_FZPK01000027.1 GCF_900198625.1 Helicobacter rappini
GCATTTCCCCCAACACATTCCTAAACCTATCCACTTCTACTGCTTTATTTTCACTAGACTTATTATATGGCAATAGCTTTATCTCTTTTGCAGTGTTTTTAAACTCCTGCATAGAATCTAAAAGTTCATTTGTCTTAGCATTAATATCTCTTAAATGTGCTTTTAGGTTAGTATTAGCTTTATAAGGCAGTGCTTTTATCTCATTACTTAAAGGTTTAAAGTCTAGCTGTGCTAAAGGCTTATTTAATGCTTTTGTGGCACTCATAAATTCTTTATAGAGATTATGAAATATAAAATTCTTTATAGCTTGAGAAGTTAAAGGCAGGGCATTGCCTTTAGAATCTACAATAATGCTAAAAGGCATACTCATAAAGTCTTTAAAGCTTTTGTCTAGCTTTTGCAAGGCGTGTAGTGTCTCTTTATACTCTAATAGCTTTGTTTCATTATATGCTAGTAGTTTAGTGTCTTGTGGTGTGTTATAAGGGATTAAAGCATTATTTGCTTGTGTGCTGTTATATGGGATTAAGCCTTGTGTGTCTTGTTTCATTAGGTTTGTAGCAAAGCTTGGTTTCGTTTGTGTTTGTGTTGGGACTAAAAGATTACTAAAAGCATGGATTTCTTTTTTAGTCTCTGCATGAGTGTTTAAAGGCATTAAAGCCTTATTACTTGTGCTTAATTCACTCTCTATATCTTTTATAGCTTCTTTGGTAAAGCTAATATCATCTTGTATTTGATGTAATACCCTTTGTGTTTGTGATATGAGTGTGCTATTTGTCTTTAAGATATTGTTATCATCAAAGGCTTTAAAGCTTTGCAAGTCTTTCTCTAGCAGTTCTCTTTTTTGTAATAAATGATTATATTGTGAATAGGCATTCTCTAGTGTCTTTTGAGTAGGTTTATCTAGCTGTATTTCCCCACTTTCTACTTTTCTTTGAAACTCTTGCATACCGAGTTTATCAAACTCTACTTCCATTTTATAAGTTGCTTCATTGTCATGCTCTATTGTGTTATTATATTGACTTGCTTCCTTGTCATATTCACTTATTCCCTTGTCATATTGAGCCGTAGGCGAAATATCTTTACTTGCATAAGGTTTAGATGTTTCCAGCTCACGCCTCAACATGACAGAATCCTTATTTATAGATACTTCACTCTCTCGCAATGATTCTATAACTTCCCTTTGTATAGTCTCTATATCTTTTCTAGCTTCACTCAAAGCATTATCTATAACTTCTTTTTTCTCTTGTAATTCTTGTTTGTGGGCTGTGATTGCAATTTGAGTTTCTTGTGCGTCTTTTATGGTATAGAAACTTGCTATATCATCTTTTTCAAATTGTGCTTTCCAGTATTCTAACTCTTTTAATACCTTGCTTGTTTCTTTATCCTCTTTAGGCAAGTTCTTAGAGATAGAATCTATGCTGACATGTATAAAGTCTTTTGTATCTCTTTAAATTAAATGCGTTGTCTTGCGGACACTTTTAAGGGAATCTTCGCTCAAGGCTTGGTCATGTATGCTTAATACACTCCCTTCGCCTTTCACTCGATAACCCTTAAAATTGCCTCGCAATACTTCCGCATAGAATCTTTGCCTTTCTATAAAGGCTTAGTTGGTCTTCTAAGCTTTGATGTGCTAGATTTTCACTTAAAGCCCCTGCAAATCTAGCCATTATCTTATGCACGAAGTTATAAAACAATAAAAGCGTTCTGCCAAATAATCCATTAGCACTGCTTATTAATACATTTGCAGGTTTGCTGCCTACACTTCTTTGTATTGCTTGTAAAAACTCATTATCGCCATTATATAGCCTTTGTGCTTGTTTGAGATTTGAGACTAGATTCTTTAAGCCTTCATCTGTAATGCTATGTTCTATCTTCTCTAAATCTTGTATTAATTCCTGCCATTTAACCGCCCTAAATTGTCCATTCCCATTAGCTATATTTCTTTGTATGAGTTCTTTTATAGCTTGGGCTTGTAAGTTTGTATCAGTATTATTTGCAATGCGATTAAAGACTTTGTTATTAAAGCCTTCTTCTCTTTGTGCTTGTTTGAGTATAGCTTTATTAAAGTTATCTTCGCTTAAGTCTTTCTCTCTCTTTTTAGTCTTTACACTATCTTTATAAAAATCACTCTCTTTAAACTTCGCATAGTCTGCATACTCTTTGTTTATATCTTTATAATTTTTTAAAAGATTTGCTGTATTAATGCCACTTTGCTGTGCTATATCTTGCAAGGCATTCTCTACTGCTGAATCTATCTCTTTATTTATAGCTTGTAAATGCTTGAAACTTGCATTTTTAAAATCTTTACTTCTTAATATATCATTGTAGTATTTGCGGATATTAAGTAAATCATCAATATTTAGATTTGGCTCTATGAACTCAAACATATCATATTCAAAGCTTTTAATCCCCCTTGCTTCTAGCTTTTGTAGCATAGCGTTTATAGTCTGCCCTGCATTTGTTACATGTGGGATACTCTCTTTTAAATCCATTAAAATATCAGCTATCTTTGTGCCAGTGCTACTAAAATTGATGTTATCAAGTGTCCTTTTAATATCATATTCTACCTTACCATATCTTTCCTTTAAGCCTTTTGCATAGCTAGAATCCATATCTTTAAACATTCTTTGAGTTAAAGCTTCACTCTCTATACTTTTTGCTACTTGTGCTGCTCTTTTATCTATAAATTGTCCAAAGTTTAGTGCAAGTGTTGGATTCTTAGCTAATACACCACTTAAAGCAGATTGCAAGGCTTCATTTTGACTTACAAAGCGTAAAAACTTCTCTCTTTCATGTCTTGTAGCCTTGCCCTCAAACATATCTTGCATTAAACTCATAATAGGACGATTAGATTCCATACTTGTAGTTTGAAAGCTTTCAAACTCTTTACTTAAGGCTTCTAGCTTATCTTTACCTTTTGCCATACTCTCTTTATTGATAAACTTTTCATACTGCCAAGCGTTTTTAAGCCTTTCTAGCTTAGGAATGCTTGAATCACTCTTATAATCAGCAAGGCTTTTTCCATTTAAAAACTCTTTTTGTGCGGCTTCTTTTATAGCCTCTCTCTCGTTATTATCAAGTGCATTTTTAGCTAGAAAGTTTGTAACTGCATTTACATTGCCATTTGCTAACTTTTGTGCTTCACTTATAGCTTTATTACCGATATTGCTTAATCCATCAAGGTTAGCATTTTTAATCGTTTTTATAGCTTTCCCAGCACCCAACAAAGTAACATCAGCTACCGCACTAAGCAACATTGCTTCATTTGCCCTTTTTAATCCATAGTCTTTATTTATAAAA
>NZ_FZPK01000076.1 GCF_900198625.1 Helicobacter rappini
GTGAGAGATAAGATTGCATAATAACCCTTTGGTAATTAAGAAGTAATATGATTGAAGAGCATAAGAAAAACTCTAATTTTATTTGCGAGATGAATTATTTTTTAAATAGTTTTGTTTTAATAATCCAGTGTAATGCTAATCCCATCTAATCCTAGAGGTTTGATAGAGAAATATTGGCTTGTGTCACTTACTTCTAAGCATTTCTCCAATCATCGCTTCCACTCGTTCCAGCAACAACATGCTCCCAAATGATTTTTCTGTAATTTAAAGAAACTTGAAAGAGCTCTGTCTTATCATTATTGTTTTTATCTTGCGCATTAGGCATAACAAGATTAATATCAGTAATAATAGCATCTTCAAGCTTTGTTGTAAAATAATGTTCGGCTCCACCACTCATTGATGTTCTAAACCAATGCACCTCTACATTGTTCAATCTTTCGCCTTTTGTTAAAGCATTGTATAAAAGCGGCACCGCTTTATTTAAAGAGCAAGTGAAAACAAAAGGTTTATGCACTCTTTGACCACTTGGTTGTCCACTTTGAGTATCTGTTGGAACTGTTACAATATGAGATATTTCTTGAGCCATTATCTCATCTTCATGTCCTGATTGATATCTATTACCAATACTTGCTTCAGTAGAAGCTCCACTGGAAATGAGACCTTGAGTAACACCTTCTATCCTAATATAAGCTGGTTGTGCCATACGCATCCTTTGTTAAGGTTTTATAATTCTTGATATTATAATAGGGTTTGGTCAATATGCAGAAAAATACCATAAAATTATAATACTTAAATTGAATCTTAATTTTCCATAGTTATTCTATTTCAAGTATTTATCTCCAAGACATCACCTACTACGCATTTACTATTTTTGTTAAACTTTTACCTATCCCTGATAATTATAACGATAAAGCATTATAAAATTAATTGAAAGATTAAGTCAAAAAAGAGAAGACAGAAAACAAAAAGAACTCTTGGAGAAAAAAGCAATAATTGACATAAAATTACAAGCCCACAGAATAAAGCAAGGTCAAATGTAAGTTTAGTAAAAGAAGTTATAATGAATATAAAAAGGTCATACAATGCAAGATCTCAAAAAAGGCTCTTGAGAATCTTAAATAAAAATGCCCAAACTAAAAAAGGCAAATATATTATATATCTCCATTTATAGAGATGAATAACATGTGAGTAAATTTAATGGTAAAGTAATTAAAAATTATCACGCTCATACTACTTTTAATAATCTATATCAAGAAACCAACAAAACTATTTTTAGAGAATTATCAAAAAGTGATTTAATGAAAATCCAAGATATTTTATCAGCAGAGCTTAGAATACAAATAGGGAAGAGAGGTGATAATGAAAAATATCGACACAAATAGTAAAGAGAAAAGGTAGCACAAACTGCTATGAAACATTTTAGCGAAATTCTACCAGAACTTGAAATAAAAGTAAAAAAGATTAGGAACAAAAATGAAAGAGGATAAAGGTTATCAAATGCCAAGCCAAAGAAATACAACAAAGTAAAGAATTTTTACAAAATTTATTGGGTGGAAAAACACAACTATTTCAAAGAATTTAATTAAAAAATATTTCAAAAGTATTTTTTTTGATATTGTGTATAATATTTGTGTATGTAAATTAATATACAAAAAAAGGAGTGGTATGCCATTTATACAACATGGGCTTTTTTACATTGCTTTCAACATCTTTGATGAGTTTTGTAGGGTGTGCTGATTTATTAAAATTCTCTCAAGATACACGAGAAAAAGTGAATCATCCTATTCAAGCATTCACAAATAAGAATAACAATCAAACAGATACTGAAGAAAATAGGCAAATAGATTGCAGTGAATTACCGAGCAAAATTATGACAAGGGATATAGACAGAGAATCTTATCGGAGTCCAATATTAATAGAAATAGAAAAAAGCAAAACGAGCACGATATAACATCCATGCTACCACCAATAGAAAATTTGTGCGAGTATTGCCCAAGCTCCCTATGGTTTATAACCAACCACAAGTTGCAATGCTTTTGCAACAAAATGCATTACCTAACATATTCAAAGAAAGATCAGAAAAACCCAATACAAATGTGCGATGGGCAGATATTGGGATTAATAGAGATTAATGAGATAAATACCGAAAATATAAAGGAATGAAATGTTTGCATTAAGTCAACTATCTGTATTAGAGCGAGAGAGGCTTTTTAAAACACTGCGTATAAACATTACTCATCATAGTAATGCTATTGAAGGACTGACACTAAGCTTTGGAGAAACAAAAACATTACTTGAAAGTGGTAAGACGGCAAATAATAAGCCTCTTGATGAGCAACTTGTTGTTTGAGGGTTTGCAAATGCTTATGATGTAATTATAAGAGAGGCAAGTGATAAGAGTAGGATTCTAGAATCTTCATTTATTAAGGATATTCATTATCTTATTTTTGAAAATGCTTTTAAGGTTATGCCGCATTTAGTTGCTAAACCTATTGGTGCATTTAGGACAAATCAGGCAAAGATTATAGGTTTGCAAGTAAAATTAACACTGCCTCACCTTATTGCCCAAGAATTAGAGAATTTGCTTTTTTTATATCCTAGTAATGCTTTAAGTTTAGAACAAATTGCCTATTTTCATATAAGTTTTGAAAAAGTCCATCCATTCTCTGATGGTAATGGGAGGACAGGTAGACTTATTATGACATATCAAGCCATTCAAAATGATTTTATTCCTCCGCTTATTATAAACGAACAACGAAAAGCATATTTGGAACTTTTAGAACAATGTCAAATGCAAAATGATATTACCGCCTTTACACTATTTTTGCAAGAATGCCAAGCACAGAGTTTAGCATTAATTTCTAGTAAATAAAACTACATGTATAATACATAAAATATACTTTTATTATACATATATAATATTGTATATAGACTATTTATAACTATATTATATATGTGTATTATAGTGTTATATTTTTTTTATATTGATATTCACTATTTAATATTATTACATCAAGTAAATAATATAAATAGGATTGGTGCATGATTATTTCGATTGTAAATGAAAAAGGCGGGAGCGGTAAAACAACCCTAGCAGTTAATCTTGCTGCACGACTTGCAGAAGATGGAGATAATGTTTTATTAGTGGATGCAGATCCACAAAAATCAACTGAAGTGTTTTCAGATATGAGAGGTCAAGCTAACTTAGAGCCACTTTTTTTCTAGTGTTTCAAAAACTGGTATAAGTCTAGGCGATGAGATTAAGCGTATGCGTAGCCATTTTGATAGCATTATAGTGGATACAGGTGGAAGAGATTCTAAGGAGATGAGAAAGGCAATATTGGTATCAGACATTATCATTATCCCCACAATTCCATCACAATATGATGTCAATGTGCTAGATCATATGTTAGAACTTTATGCTGAAGCAAAGGATTTAAACCCTAAGCTACTCTCGCTTATTTTGGTTAATCGTGTTTCACCTAATCCATTTCTTACAAAAGAACTGAGAAATCTTAAAGATTATATTCATGTTACAAAACAAGAAATGTGCTTAGAAGATGTAAAAGTCTGAGATTCTGTTATCTATGAAAGACAGGCTTATCGTAAGGCAGTTATTGAGGGCAAGAGTATAAAAGAGTATTGTGATAATTCTGATAAAGCTTTAATAGATTTTGAGGCATTCTATCAAGAATTACTTACAAACGCAAAAAATATTTTATGTAATATGTATGTAAATTACATTAATATTACTTAGTTATTTAATGTTTAATATATTTAGATTATATTTATAATATATGTATTATATTAATATAGTATAATGTTGTATAAAATGATAAAGAATGACTCCAAAGAGCAATTGTTTATCATTTATGAATAAGGAGAATTATATGGGATTTAAAAAACTAAGCGAACAAGGCAATACTGAGGAAAGTTTTATTAATAGTGCTCGTGGTGAAACAAGCACAAACATCGTTTTAAAAAAGGCAAAAAAGAACAAACCCTTTACAATCAATTTTACAGAAGATGAATTAAATGAAATACGCCTTGAAGCACAAAAGTTAAAAATGAATGTATCGCAATATATGCGATTTAAAATTTTTAATACCTAATAAATTTAAGTATTGCATTGTATCAAATATTAAAATTCTTACCTTTTTATTTTATAGTTCTTGTCATTAAACATAAGGAAAGACGATGGCAAGACCAAAAAAAGATTTATATCAAGGTAGAAGTTTATTTGATTTCATCGAGCAAGACATAAAGCATAATTTTAAAACTTTAGATCAAGGAGAAGTTAATGAACAAGGAAATAACACTCGAGGAAATGAGGTAACAAGTAACACCGCAGAATATATTCACACTTCCAGTAGAATATTGGGAAAAGACAAAGTGGCAAACAAACAAAGAAAAAGTGTTGTTTATGATGGAAATGATGGACTCATGCGAGTTAAAAACACTCGAACAAATAGACACACGGATGCGTATGGAGGACAATCTTTATTCTCTTATGAACAAGGAGAAATGGGAAGAGAGGGAAAACATGATGAAACAGAGATTGCTGGAAGAGAAGAGAAAGGAAGAGGGCTATCCGATACCAGCACAAGAGAATTATACCTATCCAGACGACAAGGACATGGAGAGATTAGAGAGACTATTGCCACAACAAGATTACATAGCAATACTCACAATGAGGTGCGAGAACACTTGGAGGGCGGATCTCTACGACAATTATGGAATGAAGATACTCATTCGGTGGATGTATTATTGAGGGGAATGATGGCAGATTTAGGGATTCACAATCCAGAAATACGCAAAGCCTTATGCGAACAAAGGAATTACGAACTAGAAATACTAGAGAGCAACGAAGCACAGAAGTTGAAGCAAGAGGGTTATTTGGACTTGGATATAGCACAGATGAGGGAAATGAATTATTACAAGTTTATCCTACCGATCATACAGAAATACGCCAAGAATTATCCAAAAGCGTGGAGCAAGAGTCCTTACGAATAGATTTTAGAGCGAATGGAGATCCACACATTGGTTCTCCAAAATCAAGATTCAATAAGAATATAGAGGCAATTACTCTGTTAAAACAATTAGAGTAAGAAGAACGATATGCTACACTAGAAGAACAAAAAGTACTCAATCTTTTTTCAAGTTGGGGCGGAATTCCACAGGCATTTGATATAAATAATAAGGATTGGCAGCAAGAATATGAGCTCTTACAATCAATTCTCAGTAAAGAAGAATATGAAAGAGCTAGAAATGCAACACAAGATGCGTTTATACACCAGAGATCATTATTGGTGCAATCTATAAGGGATTAGAACAACTAGGATTAAATAATACTCCACATACAAAAGAAATCTTTGGGCTCTCAATTGGAATTGGTTCATTTTTATCACATGCACATAAATATGGCAATAATTATGCCTTTAGTGGAATAGAATTAGATGATATTACTTACAGAATAGCAAAGAAACTCTACCCTAATCAAGAAATATTTTTAGGTGGCTTTCAGAATCATGGATTTAATAGAGATTATGATGCTTTTATTGGTAATCCACCTTATGGTGAAAAGAAGATCGCAGATGAATTGAATGTTAATTTAAATGGATTATTGGTTTGTGATTATTTTGTTGCTAAGTCTATCCAAAATACAAAGCAAGATGGAATTATTGCATCTGTAGTTTCTGATAGATTCCTAGATAAAACGCAAAACCATGTAAGAGAATTAATCGCAAAGGAAGCAAGTTTTTTTGGATGCAATAAGATTGCCAAACAATACTTTTAAGGGTAGAGCAAATACAGGTGTAACAACTGATATAGTGCTCTTTAAAAAAGGTTTTGATGCAACAAGCAACAAAGATTGGATTGAGAGTAAAAGCTATATTCAAAGAGAAGGTAAAGAGTATAACATTAACGAATGTTTGTTAAACCCACAACATATTGCAGGAGATTTAGAACTTGTTACAACTGAACATAAGGATTACAAGATTATATGTACTCCAAATAAAGATAAAGTCTTAACATTACAACTTGATGCTTTCATAAAATCTTTGCCTAAAGATGTCTATCGATATAGAGAAACTACTTATAAGCAAGACATGAAAATAATCCCAAAAGATTCTTTACAATACCAACACATAAAAGATTATTTGGCAACTATAGAAAGTGGTAATTATTTTGTTTTGGAGGATGAAATTTATCAAAAAACCAAATTAGAAACACAAGATAATATTCAAGTAGTTATTCCGCTTATTCCTAATCAAAAAGATAAAACACGCATTGTAAAGATGATTGCCATCAGGGATACTTTAAATTCTTTAATAACTTTAGAAAAGAATAGCCAAGAGGATCAAGTTTTAGATCCGTTAAGACAAAAACTAAATAGACTTTATGATGATTTTGTAAAAACAGAAGGCTATCTTAATAGAGATGTGAATAAGAAAGCCTTTAGGCATGATAGGCATAGCAATAAGATTTTAGCTTTGGAAAAGAATTATAATAAAGGCATTTCAAAAAGTGTGGCTATAAAACATGGTGTAGCACCTATGAATCCTAGTGTAGAAAAATCTGATATTTTTTATAAAAGAACAATAGCCCTATACACAAAGGTTGTTGCTCATGCTCCTAAGGAAGCATTAATTGCAAGTTTAAATGAATTTGGTAATATAGTTTGGACTATATGCAAGAGCTTTTGCAAAAGAGTGTAAATGATATAAATAATTCTTCAAATAAAATTACCCAATACTCAAAAGATTCTATAAAAAATTCATTACTCCATGAGAAACTTATTTTTATTAATCATAATAATCCATCTGAGTATATACTTGCCAATCATTATTTGTCAGGTAATGTTAAGAAAAAATATAAAGAAGTAAAGGCAATTTTAGAGGATATGCAAAGTTCCATGTCAAATGATTTAAGAATGCACTTGGAATCTAATTTAGAAAGTTTAGAACAAATATTGCCTAAGGATTTAAAAGCAACACAGATTAACGCTGAATTTGGTGCAGCGTGGATTCCTATGTCCTATCTATTATGATTTTTTTACACAGATTCTAGAATCCCCAAGAGAAACAATTGTGTTACACTATAATGACAAAACAGGTGAATGGACTTTTAAAATTAATGATGTAATTTCCAATAAAGCACGAACAAATTATGCAACTAATCGTGTATAAGTGTTGCAAAGCTTATAGAACATGCTTTGCAGCGAAAGCCTATTAAAATCTATGATACATACATGAAAAATGATAAAGAGGTAAGAGAATTAATGCAAAAGAAGGCACTCTTGCAAACACAAAAGTTGAACAATTGAAGTTTAATTTTAAAGAATGGATATACAAAGATTATGAACGCAGAAATGCAATAGAAAAGATTTATAACGAAACTTTTAATACTGATGTTACACCATATTATGATGATTCTCATCTACAAAAGAATAATAAGCAGCAAGAAGGTTTCCACGCTTGTCTCTTTCAAGTTATAATAAAGTTAATTGGGAAAGTCGAATGAAAAAATATTTTTGATTCTTATGGGCTTAGGGATATTTTATTACACGCCACTTTCTTTTTATTTAGAACCGAGTTATTGGAAATTTAGGAAAATGTGTAAAATGAAATATGAATTTTATGAGAAAGGCATAGGCAATGAGAATAATATAGACAACTACAAAAAGCAAAATGGTTATAATAATGTTGCCACTTGGCATTCTGGTAGTATTATCCCACTGTTCACGCTCTTTTGTATGGACTTAAATGGAATGAATTTTATATAAATTGCACTGATTTTTACAACAAATGGGACAAGGATTGGTATAGCAAGGTGCAAAAAGGAGAAATTTATGGAAAATAAGCTATTAATAAATAAAATGAAAAATGCTGCCGAACTCGCTCAAGCTGCCTATGGATATTATGATTTAATGACAACGGGTGTTAATCAAGCGTTTATTGTATTAAAAGATAAAGAATCTAAGGAAATAATCCAATGATACACATATTGCTTCTTACCACATTTTCTACCATTCTCTCTTATCTGATACTTAAAAGTATATATACAATCATATTCAAATCAAAGAAAAAGGTTTCAAAGTTTTTAGTCTTTATTGGAGCAGTGGGCTTAATTGTATTTTATTATACACCTTATTCTTTTTATTTAGAGCCTAGTTATTGGCAATTTAGAAATATGTGTAAGATTAATGAACTTCCAAATAACGAGGAAAAATACAACAAGATTCTAAGCTACTTTGATACGGATTTGGATAGGTTGGATTGGGAGGAATTGAATAATAATAACGATAATAAAAGGAAGTGGAAAATTACCAAAGAACACGGGTATTACAGACAAGGAATTTATGAATATGCAACTTTAACAAAAGAAAAGGAAATAAATTCTCGTTTAGGAATGGTAGCGAGTTTTTTAAGCAATGAAGCGGAAATAAATCGTTATAATATTAATCAAATGGCAATTAATATTTCTTGGCACACTAGACGCTATTTTTTTGAAATAACAAATTTGTTAAGTTACGGTGATATGTGGATAGAAAAAACATTGGCTTGTGTTGATGTGGCAAAAGAAAATATGACACCCAAAGGATTTAAACAATGACAAATAAGCAAATGATTAGCAAACTCAAAGATAACGCTGAATTAGCTCAGGCAGCGTATGGATATTATGATTTAATAGGCAAAAGGTTTGATAAACAGATTTTAAAAGACATAAACAGAGAATCGACTCCCATCATCGCTCAAACTGATATTTTAGATATTACCTATAACAAATATATTGCAGTAAAATTAAATCCACACAAACAAACTGATGAAATAAAAGTAGGCACACTCAAAGGCGACTTCTCCCCACTCCAATCTAAAAGGTTTTTTGAAAAGTATGATTTATTAAAACACTGCCCTAACACAGAATCAGGCTTTTCTGCTACTTTATTTGGAGAAAAAAGAAAACAAAAGGATACAAAATCTAAAGAAATAAAATATACAAATAAAATGGCTATATAAACTACATTCTAGCTATAATAAGCACAGAATCTAAAAAGGTAG
>NZ_FZPK01000020.1 GCF_900198625.1 Helicobacter rappini
TAGATGCTTATATATGCTTATGTAATGTATATGCTAGTATGCAATACTTAAAGATTAACACATGCAAACAATGCTTAACACTTACAAAGGCTTTTAACAAACTGAAAACAAAGCAAAACATACTTTAATATTACTTGCATAACTTAATCATACATTTATTACAAGCTAATCATAATCTAAATACAAATCATGTTTTAATACCTTTTTATGTTTTTAATGTATCTTTTAATCTTTTGTTTGTTAGTAATGTTTGTATTGTATGTTTTATTAAGTTTGTATCTAGTCTTTAATGTTTTTGTATTGTGTGTAATTTTAATTTGTATCAAAGTATTGATTAATTTGTAATTTTGTATTGCTTAGTTTGTAACACTTTGTAAAGTGAAAATGTAACTTATAAGCTTAATGCAAAAATCATATAAAAGTTACTTGTATTTTTAGTTATAATTGAATGGTATTTTAAAGGGTTAAAATCTTTAGAATATGTGTTATTTTACTTGTAATTTTATGTAGTAATGAAAAAAGGATACACAAAATAAAAAACATGTAGTTATGTAGTGTGTTTGAAATTCCCTTATTTGTGTGGTTTGAGAGTAAAAAAGTATTAAGTTTTTCAGTTAATACTTAATAGATTTTATAAGCTTTTATTGTGTAGCTTTATATGCCTTTTAAGCACATAAAACATACTTTAATATGTAGTAATGTTTTTGTGTATCCTTTTTTAGAATACATTCAAAAATATACATAAGATATAAACAAAAATAGATTATATGGGAGTAAGAAAAAGGAATTATAACATATAAGCATATTAAAAACACTTATGCAAAAAAACCTTTATATAAGGCTTTTGTGTGTTAGTAATTGAGTGTTTTTTGTATTATAAAATACAACTAATTAATGTAATATTGTGGAATAACACATTAACACCTTTGAATCCCTGTTCAACTTTTACAAACACTCGACTACCATTAAAATCATAACCAAGATAACCCCTCGCACCAACTATTGACATAAAGAAGTGTTGATAACCAGCCTTTAGACCAACATGAAATAAACCAACATTGAATGGAGCATCGAATTTATCCATATCAATATCTTTGTAGCCCCCATCAGCATAAGCCTTACTAGTATAGTTATACATTCCCAAACCAAAAAACGAAACACTACCATGCACACCTACAAATAAGCCATTATTTTCTTCTGCTAAAGCGGTATTGCCAAACCCTATTGTAAGCAATGTGTTTGCAGCCATTACACCAAGATTCTTCCTCATTTTTTAATCCTTTAAAAGAAACTTCACAAAAAAGCTCAAAGGATTTAAAATTTTAATAAAAACAAACAAATTGCAAACTACAAAAAAAAAAAAACGATTTTTCTGTATTTTAATGGAAAAAATGTAACATTTTTATGGGATTTGGAAATAATTTTATATAAAATAAGAGGGAATCTTGTTTTATTTTAGGCTTTATTTAAGTGTTTAGGGCATGGATTCTTGATGATAAGTTTGAGTGAGTTGTATTTGATAGAATGTAGATTCTAAATGGCATTCCGTTAGAAAATAACAATACAAATCTTTTGCTTGTCATATCAAGTAGCTACAAATCCCACTTTCCTTATTGTTTTACACTCCTGAATTTTTTAAATTTTTAAGTATCACTACACTGCATACAACAAAATACGATAATGCTTCAAGTCTAACTCCCCAACTTTTAGGATATATGTAGAATTTAAAAGTGAATATAAATATAACCTAGCAATTATGTCTTAAACCCTATAACACAAATACGAAGAAATGGAAGCCTATGTGTATGTATTATCCGCCATTTAACCCTATATTAACTTGCTATCATTCACATAAAACAAATTTCAAAAATCTTTACCACCTACACCTTAGCTTCCGCAAAACTCTTTTCTATAAGCTCACATAAAATATGGATACATAAAATGTGAATCTCTTGAATGCGGGGGGTATCATCGCTTGGTGCGATAATGCTATAATCACAAAGATTTTTAATAAGCCCACCATCTCTACCACTTAGTGAAAGGGTGATACAGCCTATTTTATTTGCCACTTCGAGAGCATTAATAATATTTTGTGAATTGCCACTCGTTGAGATTCCAATCACCACATCACCTTGCATTGCAAGGGCTTCGACCTGCCTACTAAATACATGATTATAGCCATAATCATTGCCAATAGCAGTCAATGCAGAAGTATCAGTGCTTAGGGCAATCGCACGGAGACCCTTTCTCTCTCGCTTATATCGCCCTGTGAGTTCAGCGGCAAAATGCTGACTATCAGCTGCACTTCCGCCATTGCCACAGATAAGAATCTTTTTATTATCTTGCAAGGCTTTGGTGATAGTTTTTGCACTTTCAAGCAAAATAGGTGCAAGTAAGCCAAGCGCCTTTTGTGCAGTATCTATATGTGCTTGTATCTCATTTGTAACCAAATCTATATCCATAATCATAACCCCTTATCACAATATATTCTTAATATTACTTAAATTTTGATAATAAAGGATTAATGATTGTAACTCTAGATTCGCACAACGCTACACCATATCACCAAAAATATGTTGAAGCATACTTTTAAGATCACTGCTATCGCGTTTTAAGTTAATACTATCACAACTTTTATAGGGGTTGGAGTTAGCATAATCATTAATGATAATTCTTTTAGCATGATATAAGCCATAGATTATTTGATGATATTTTATTCCTTCTTTTTCTAGCTGATTTTCTGTTATAGTTTTATAATCTAGTGTTCTTGAAGTGGTTAGGATAATATAAACTTTGCCTGTATCATAGAGTTTATTCAGCATTGCAACATTTTCGTCTATCTTGCTTGTCTCACCCCATTTTGGCGTAAAAAACTGCCCAGAATTTTTTACCAATGTGCCATCAATATCAACAAATAGTGTAGCAAATTCTCTTTTATAAAGATTCCATTCCTTTATTGTCCCCCAATCTAAATAATCTTGCACTTTTGAGTTAAAGAAAACATGTCCGCTAAGCATCATATTATAAATAATATGCGAAATATATAAATTATCTTCATGTGCTAACTTTTCATAATATTTACAAAATTCTTCAGTGCTTTCAAAGCCATACCCACCAACATTAAAGATTGAGCCAATCACGCGTTTTTCTATAATATTAGTTATAATATTTTGTTCATTTACAATCACAAAGCTTTTGCTTTTTGCGTATGTTAAATCCATGTCATTTAAGTCGTAAGTGGATACGAAATTGCCACTAACGCGATTTTCCACAAAGTAATTATCACTATCTTTAATATAGATTTGTCCGCATATATTTGCCTTTTTTATACCTTGATATACGGTTTCTGGTTGTGACTTTGTTTGTTTATCTAGCGTGATAATAGATAGTTTAGAATCACATTTTAGCATTTTAAATTGATCTGTTAAAGGCTTTTGTAAATCATATTTTTCATAATGCTCTTTCATGCAAATAATATAGATTCTACTAAATTCCTTTAGGTTTAAGCCCCTAATTGCTTCTGTTAGCATAAGATTCCCATTTGGGTGTGTAAGAAGCCATTTGGGCTTTACTCCCGGAAATCTTGATGAATGTCCTGCGACCGGTAAAATAAGATTCATTACATTACTCCAAATATCTTTTTTGCATATTCTATGCAATTAATTAATCCTTTGTCCATATCAATGCTAGGTCTCCAGCCTAGCTGTTTTGCTTTGTCGTTATTACCTAAGGCATATTTATTTACCTCTTTTTCTAAAATAGAATCATGCAGCTTTAAAGCACCCTCATATAAAGGCGGATACTTTTCCCAAAAAAGCTTTGCGTCTCTAAAAATAGGCTTTATATCTGTTTGTAAATATTTTGCGATAATTTCATAAATTTCTGCAACAGAGTAAGCCTTGCCTGATGCGACATTAAATGTGTCATACACTACATTATTATCATTCATCACAATCTCACATAGCGAAATAACATCATCAATATAGACATAATCTCTTTTTTGTAAGCCATTTGAATGAAGGACTGGTTGTTGCCCCCCCCCCCCATTAATAGCGTTTTAATGATATAGCCAATTAAAGGTGGATGCTTTCTTTTCATATCTTGGTGTGGTCCATATACATTAAAGAAACGCAAGATAGCAATATGCAATCCATAGGTTTTAAAGAATGAATGACACAGCATTTCAGCTTGTTTTTTAGAAGTGGAATATATGAGATAAGGCGAGGTTTCATCACTCTCTTTTGTAGGAAACTCTTTGTTATTCTCATAAATTGCTGAAGTGCTAGAAAAGATAACTTTTTTCACACCATTAAAGCGTGCAGCTTCTAAAACATTTGCACTTCCTGCTACATTAATATCAATGGCTTTGTATGGGTCTGTTTGACAATCAGGCAAAGGTGCAATACCTGCAAAATGAAACACATAATCTATGCCTTTCATTACATGTAATAAGTCTTTCGAGCGTATATCCATGCCGATAAACTCTCCAAAAAACTCATTATTTACAATCAAGTTATCTAATCGCCCATACGACATATTATCAAGCAATATAACTCTATGCCCCTTTTTACTTAGCACATATCCTAATTGAGAGCCAACAAAGCCCGCACCACCTGTAATTAATATGTTTGACATATTGTATCCTTTATGTTGAGATTGAGAATTTCAGTAACCACATAATCAAAAATGTGATTATCTTTTGCGTAGGGAAGGATTCTAAAAAGATTTATTTTTTGAAAAATGGTGTAATATTTTCTATAAAATTCATATTGCATAAAATGCTTATCTATCATTTCATCTAAGTAGTGTAGAATCATTGCGATTTTAGTTTTATCATAACTTCTTTCATACAACATTACACTCCATTTATGCTTTGTATCCTGTCTAAGCTTTACAATATCTTGCAAGGGCGTTTCAATAAAATTATCTAAAAAATCAATGAGTATAATCTTGTCGTTTGAGAATAAAATATTTGAAAAAGTAAGGTCTCCATGACATCTTCCAAGTGGTAAGATAATCTCATTTGGAAGATCTTTTAAATCTTTTTTTATAGAATCTAAACATAGGGTTAGAGATTTGTTTTTACATGTATTTATCTTTTGTGCAACCTCATCGTATTTATTACAGAATATTTCTTTATTTATAGTTGTATATATAGAATCTTTTAGATTATTTTCAATAAATTGTAATAAAATATGCATGGTTTGAGTAATATTGGTAATTGTAGCGTTTTCAAAAAATACAATAAAATCACTTGCATAATAATAAGGCATTGAAAAGCCAACTTTTTCATTATCCTTAGTTTCCCAATATTGCTGTAAAACTTGTGGGATTAGAATCTTGTCATGATTGTCATACATATTAGCAAATAATATTTGCTTCTCGCATTGCTTTTTTAGTCTAGCTTTGTAGTCTTTATTTGTAGTGGTTTTTAGAATCGTGTGATTATTGATAATTTCTAGCTGACATCCAGAGTGTCCTGCTATATATATATATATATATATATCTTGTTTAGTATTTTGATATGTCAAAGGGTGTTTTGCCATCAATAATAAACCTTAAATTTATATGAAGTTATAGTATCATAAAAGTTTCTAGTATCTATTTGTTTTGTGATATTTTTATAGCGATTTAACAAAATATATAATTTCAAGGTGCATTTTATAATTTTTCATTGAGCGATATTTTATACTTTTTTTACACAAACGCAGGGTAGCTGCCAAGCCATTTTATCTCATCGCCTCTTTTATCAAACAATCTCTTTACACTTTCATCATCTTTATGTCCGTAAAAATCCATATAGAATCCAGAGTGAAACGCCCCATCACTCTGTATCGGTCTAGAATCTATCTTAGTAATATTAATCGATTCGTCTTTAAAATCTTGCAAAAGACCAAATAATGCCCCAGCTTTTCCAAAGTCTTTCATACTTACAAAGATAGAAGTCTTATCATTCTGCCCTTTTTCGTTTGTAAAGTCGCTGATGATTACAAATCGCGTCTGATTTGTGCAATGATTCTCAATATTTGCAAACATAATGGGGAGATTATATAGCTTTGTAGCGATTTCAGAACAGATTGCCGCACTACCACTCTCACTACTTGCAAGTTTTGCTCCAAACGCTGTGGAACTCACAGAAATATGCTCGATTTCATGCAGTTGATAGCTTTGCAAAAAGTTGCTACACTGCCCAAATGCAATGTCTTTAGAATAGATTCTCTTTATATCATTAATGTGTTTTTCCTTTGTCGCAAAGCTATGATGTATCGGCAGGATAATCTCGTTTATAATCTTAAAATTATGCTTTGCTAGATTGTCGATTGTCTCGCCTACCATGCCATTTGTGTTGTTTTCAAGCGGGATTACCCCATATTTTGCATTCCCCCTTTGCAACGCTTCAAACACCGCACTAATGGTTGTTAGCGGTAAATACGCACTTAAGGGACCAAAGCGATTTTCAGCGGCTTGATGCGTGTAGCTGCCAATAGGTCCTAGGAAAGCTATCTTTTGAGGCGTCTCAATATTTCTAGCAATGGCAAATATCTCATAAAAAATGGCTTCAATGATTGATTTATTGAGATTTTTTAGCCCTTTTTCCTTTGTGATTGATAAAAGATTCTGTATGATCGCTCTCTCTCTATCGGGGCGATAAATACTTGCGTTGTTTTTAACCTTTAAATGCCCGATTTGCTGCACGAAAGTTAATCTCTTATCTAAAAGCTGTATGATCTCTTTGTCAATAGAATCAATATTTTGTCTTAATGTTTGCAAGTCTTTTTCTATGCTTTGTTGTGTATGGGTTGTGGAATCTTTAGATTCTAGAAACACTCTATGTCCTTTAGGTCCATTGCAGCTTATGTATTTTTCGCAAATGACACAAAAATATAGCCTAAAAAAGCTTTTTGGATTATAGCCAAACTTTTTAAATGCTATATTTTAGGCTTAAGTATGAGATGTGTCCCAAGGGGAGTTTATTTTTCTAATACTCAAATACGACAAATGCTTTTATTCTTTAAATGCAAAATTGCACTATGATAAACCCCAAGTTAAGCAATAGTAAACAACAATTCCTAATGCCTTATACCATCAATCTTAAATGTGCCATCTTTAACTTCCTTTGTTATGTCTTGCCAACTATTTTCATCATAAATATTACCTTTGACTTGGAAATAATGGTCAATAATCCATTCGTTTTTTTTGTGTTTTTTTAGATCGCTTGTAATTGGGGTTGCGGTAATAATTTTTCTATTGTTTGGATAATTTTTAAGTATATTCTTTGGCACATTAGGGCAACCATTAGGAAGATTTTCGCAAAAAATGCTTGAAATATCATAATTGGCCATGAGTCTAGAATCTACTTTTAACTCTCCGCTTGCATTAAAATCTTTAAATAAAAATATGGTTTCGGGTCGCCCATTTTTTTCTATTATAAAGCGTGGTATTCCCATACTATCTGGTGATCCATGATCGCTTACGATAAGTATCTGCGTGTTATTGTAAATTGCATTATCTTTAAGCCATTGTATAAGATAATCGAGATAATTTAATGCGCATGCTTCAGAATCATAATGTTTGAAGAAGAAGTCTCGTTCGCCTTGATAGCTATATGACATTGTTTCTTTATGTGGATGGTCATGCCATGCCGTTTTGTTGGCAAGTTGATTTTTTGGTCCTTGAAATAAGCATTTTTTTCCATTGTAATACATGGCATATGGGGGATGAGTAATACATGTATGCAAGTATTTAAAAGTTGGCTTTTTAGATTCTGTATTGTGCAAATGGGTGAAAGCATACATTGATGAAGTATATCCTAACGATCCTCTAACGTTTGGGTCTATGATTCTGTAGCCCAACCCCTTATATCGGAACCATTTTCCATTGTTATATATTTTAGAACGCAATGTTTCTGGACTAAAACGAAATGTCCCATAACTTAAGAGTTGTTTGTATACCGCAGTATTACTACTGTTTTGTTGGTGTAACTCCATGGCATTTTCTGGATGTTGTGAAAGAAAGTAGTCAGTATAAATAAACACATTATCTGTTACAAAAATATTTTCATTATAGCTTCGTATTTCATTAATTTGCGACTGTCTGGTTGTTTCGCTCATAAAATACCCCACATCATAGCCGTTCTTTACAAAAGTATCACCTATAACACCAAAGGCTTCAGTAATACTATCTACAAGTATATCCTTTCTGGCATTCATGTTGTATGTCGAATAGTATTCACCTCCTATCAATGTAGCAATACTATGAATAGTGTTATTTGTCGTAGATATAGCGTTATCAAATAGCACAAAGCCATCAAGATTGGTTTTAAACTCTGGAAATTGTTCTAGTAATGGATGTATATGTGAGCCACTGAATGCATCAAGCACCATAACTATGATATTCTTTTCAGTCTTAGAGTAAGAGAATAATTCTTTTTCATAAGGTTGCAGATTGTTATCTTCTGCAACAAGGCTTTTTGGGACTATATAAGTTTTATTTGCTTCCATAATATTAAAGAAAGATATAACACTTAGCACACAAAGGGTAATGAAACTAACACTAAAAATACTCTTCAGCCATTTAAAACAAAAATACACAATCGCTACACTTGCTATAAAAGCACACAAGGCATATAAAAGATTATTGGGATTATTAAACTCTGGTTTTTGCAAGACAAAATGATCCATTGCTCCATAATCACCTACAAAAATAAATGTATTGATTACTCCAATAAGAAATAATGTGCTTACAACATATACACCAAACTTAAAAAGTCTTGTTTTATAAAAAAAGCTTGTAATATAAATAACCATAAAACTAGAACAAAGGAATGCGCCAAATAAAACTGCTAGTGTTTGATATGTTTGCTTTACATCAAATTGTGATACATCACTACTATACAAAGCATAAGGGCTAAAGACACATATTATAAAACAGATATTAAGAATGGCTAGAATGCTAATATTGCGATAAGTTGTGTAGGTTTTAAAATCTAGGGCGGCGTGTGGGGTGAAAATGTTGAAAAGAATGGTTTTGAGTTTTCCTTGTGGTTGTGTAGCTTTGCTTGGTATTTTAGTGCTTTTAGATGAATTGGTGTTGTTAGAATCTCGTTTTTTGGATACTTCGCTTTGCTCAGTATGACAAGACAAAGAATCCGCAATTCTAGTGTTAGAGTCTCGGCATTCTAAGGATTGAGATGAGAAATTAGGGTTGTGCAAGTCTTGCGAATGAGGCGTATTGGACATACGCCGCAGTGAGTAAGGCGAAGCACTCCCTGATTTATCGCTCAATACTGAATGCCTTTTATTTCTACATTGCTTAAATATCTCTTTAAACAACGCAAACGCCATATTACAAGTCCAATATAATACTAATGCACTCGGCATACTATAAAGTAGCACCAAGAACAATAAAGCAATCAAACTTCCTTGTATTCTTGCACCTAGCTCTTTTGAGCTATAAAAGACATTGATTAAAGTAAAAGCTGTCATCAGTAAAGGCAAGATATGAATACTCAAACCAAATAGCATAATAGAATCTGGCTTGCTTAAATCATCTATCCATAGAAAGCGGACACTTTGTAGATATTCTGCATTCTCTACTAAATGAATCATTGCAATAAAAAATGGAATCTGCAGTGCCAATCCCCCTAAGCCAAATAAGGCAAAAATGGGGTGAAAATGCCTTTGCTTATAGAGTGTGCGGATATAGCTTTGTAGCTCCGCTCCTTTAAATACTCTTTTAAACTCTTTAATCTTACTATCACATTGTGCTTTTAGCGCTCCAAAGGAAGTTGCCTTTTTATCAAAGTAAAAAGTGAGTTTTAGCATAAAAAGCTGCATTATAAGAGAGAGTAAAATAATGCTTACGCCATAATTCTTAGTTGCCTTAAAAAGTGTAAATAAAGCCCACTCAAGCACCTGCTCCACAGGAAATATAAAAATATAATATAAAATCTCTAGCATAGCTTCCCTTTCTCTAGTCCTTTTTCTAGCATAGTGTCTAGCTCCCTTAGCCTTGCTACAAGAGCGATTTGTGGTTTTAGTCTAGATTCTAAAATCTCTCGCTCAATCTTTAGAAGTTCCCTTGCTGATTGCATTCCCGCATTGTGTGAGTGCTGCCATAAAAGCTCTTTTGTCTCTTGCAAGTGAAGCTGTGTATTCTTGTGTGAATTGTGTGTATGTGCTGCGTTTGTATTTAAGCTACTCTGCTGTGTGTCTTTTAAATCACAAGAGTTAAAAATCTCTTCGCAAATCTCTTGCAATTGTGAAAAATGCTCCTGTGAAATTCTTTTACCTATCCTATCAAGTGCCTTAAATGTCCAAATAGAATCTCGCTCTATATCTGCCATATCATAGCCGCTTAAATCCATATCATTATCAATAGTTAGCACAGGCTTACCCTGCAAACACACAAAGTCAAATATCACACTTGAAAAATCAGAAATCATCATATCCGCCCTTGCGAATGCATAAATATTAGGCGTGTCTTTATCCCATTCTACATTGCTATAATCTTTTAATGCTTCTTGCAGGTGTTGTATATTCTCTCTTTCACTCGGTGAGATATAGCTTTGTGGATGAGGGCGGATAATGATGTGATAAGAGCTTTTGGCTAAAGGCAGAAGTAAGTCTAAACCATATTTATTAAGCAGGGTTTCTTTACCCCAAGATGGTGAAACAAGTATGGTTTTTGTGCTATTTTTTGGAAAAGATTCTAAAGCATTTGCTTGTAAAGATAACTCATCAAGGTAGGTAGAACCTGTAATAGCAATATGCTTTCTTTTGACATTATGTGCAGATTCTATATCACGCACAAAGTCTTCTTGCACCTCATTTGCTACCAATACAGAATCAAAATAATCCACTCCAAACACACGATAAGTCATAGGGGAAAGCGAATGCACAATATGGCAGTAATGCGCTACGCCGCGATTGCGTTTAATATGTAAGACATCAAGTCCGGGAGTGGTAAGCACCAAAATATCAGCACGAAGTCTATTTAGGAGATTATAAGCCTTGTTGCCCTCACCAATGTAGATAAACTCGCCATTTTTTGAAGGGCTAGATTCTAAGCCCCTGCTAGAATCTAATCTATTGTTAGAATCTAATCGCTTAAGGGCTGGGTCGTGTTGTGAGGAAGTGTAATAAGTGTAGGGGTGTTTTAGAGAATCTAGTGCATCTAAAATAGGCTTAAAAGTGCCATAGTATTGAGGACCTTCAGCATAAAAGACTAGATTCTTATGAGATTGCCCCCCCCCCCCGTAGTTGATGTTAAAGGATTATATGTGCCAAAAGAGATGATTTTATAAAATAAATTTTTAATAAAAAACAAGGCTGAAGCAAAGAGTGCTACGATTGAAGAAAGCAATAATGAACCACTGCCCGGATCAAGATAGGCAAACGCTATGCTAGGTGATAGGCATAGCAGAATGAAAAGTGAGAGAATGGGTTTCATGTAAGTTTTTCCTTAGATTAAAATATAAAAAGTAAAATGCAATACACTATGGCATAAAGACAACATTCTATTTCTTTAAAATTAGCAAAAAAGTTATGTATTATAGCAAAAAAAAATAATACTTCATGCAATTTGATTATAGGCTGTTGTGTTAAAAATTACAGATTAGCACTTAGATAAAAATATTTATTCCCGTGCATAGAATAAGTAATTGCATTATGGTTCAATAGTTTATTATTATATCGCATAGAAACTCAATGCGTAAAAAACAGATAAGAAACTAAACATTCTCATTGATTCTATGACAAAACTTACCACCGATAATGCATATTAACACCATAAAAGCTACCAAAGCTATCGGCACTAATTTCAGGCGTTACGATAAATCTTGTTTGCGGATTATATCGCGTAGTAAAGACATACGCCCAGCCCCATGCGATTGCACTACCGATTGCTACTTGCCAAATTGTGTGTTTTTTAGCATATACGCGAGATGCTGCGGTAACCACGCCAAGCCCTATAAGTGGCAATGCAGGTTTCCAACCATAGCGATAATACACAAAACCAGCAGCACTAAATGCACCACCAGCATGTCCGCTAGGCATACCTTTATAGTCATCACAGCAAGGTCGTTTTGCAAAATCTATGCTTGTGCCATTGAGATGAGCGTATTCAAACCCCCTTTTGATAAGCTCTATTGTGCCTTGTGTGGCAAGAGAACCAGCGGCAAGTTGAGCTGCCCCCTCATAATCACGCATACCAAGACTAACGATTAACACGCCAAATGGCGCAAGTGTCAAAATATCGCCTAATTTTTCAAATTCATCTCTGGCTTGCATATTTTGTGTAAATATGAGTAAGCATATACATAAAATCTTTTTATATGTTTTAGATATAGACATTTATCACCTTATTCATTCTAATTTTTAGAATCTATTTTGCTTTTATGTGCGTAATCTTTTTGCATTGCAAATCGCGTTGTGCGATGATCTCATCAAGTGTTGTGCTAAAAAGTGAGCCTTGACATTTGACCTCATATTGTGCCACTAGCTTATAAAAATCATCGTAAGATTCTATAATGCCATTCATAAAAGCATAGTGTTTTAACTCGCGTAAATCATAAATTGCATTGGCATTTGAAGCTATATTTGAAATTATAGATTGCAATGTAGTTTTTATATCTTCTTTGCTTTTTACATGCTTAAAATCCTTTGTGTAGAAAAATAAAAATTGCTCTTGATTTTGCACATTTGCAAACTTTTCTCCATAGTATTTTTTATATGGATTCTTAGTGAAAGACTGCAATGTGTAGCCTGCTATCTCCCCATCACATGGATATTTTCTTGTTGTAAGTAATGATTGTAAAGTTTTTACATACTGCTTATTAAAACCACATGTAAAAGTAATGTTAAGTTCTGGGATATTAGCTATTTTATAAGAGTCGTTTAACTCTTGTAGTTCGTTTATAGCCATGCTAAATGTTTCTTTTTTGGGAAGCATTTTTGCAATCTCTTTTACTTCTTCTAAAAATATTTTATCACTCTGCACATAAGCATATTTAATCGTATAGTTTGATGAGTTTTTAAAAGTATCCTGCATGACATTCATGCAAGAACTCAAACACAAACAAGCCAAAACAATAACACAAAAATGTAATATATAAAACTTTGTTTTAATAAAATGTAAAATCATAAAAAACCTTATGTAGTAAGAAGTAAGTAATAATCAAAGCTAGATTTTGTTGATTCTATCGCAAAAACTTCGTTATTTATATATTCTCAAGACTAAATTCGCCACAGATTCCTGCAAAAAGGGCTTTTTCAAAGATTCTATATGCTTGTAATAGCTTAAAATCAAGATTATAATCATTAGAATGCAAGGTAAAGGAATGCTCTAAAGACTCATCTAATATCCAAAGAAAAGATTCTCTAAACTCTAAGCTAAATTGTGCTATCGCATTTTCAGTTTGCCCAATATACCATAAAGCATAGCTTTGATAAGACATATCAAGCAAATCTTTGACACTTTCGCCCTGCTTTGCTTCAATCAACCCAATAAGGGAAGAATCAAGCGCATAAATAGGCACGAAAGGGCGTTTTGTACCAATGGTATTTAATCTATTTAGAATATAGTGTTGTAGCCACGCACTCTTTTTATCCGTGCAAAGCAAAAATGTGCCACCATTAAGTAAGAAACTAATCGCTCTTGCTACAAGCGGCGTCCAGCCATTACGATCAATCTCAAGCCACTGCAATGGCATACGATTAAGCTTATCCGCATCTTTTCTCAATGTATGCAACATCCATTCATTAATATTTGTCAAATGCTATCCTTTCAAATGCTTTCTTTAAGTAAAGATTCTATATTTTATTTATTGTTTGCATATATCATACCAGTAATCACCACCTATTTCAAATTCATCTATTTCATTAGTTAATCTCGTAAGGTGTGCGTTTGTCATAACCTTACCGCTCACACATTTTCCACTAGTAAGATTCCCATTTTGTGCATTTGCCTGCCAAATAAGCTTTTTTCCTTTATTATAGAATCTTACGATACCATTTATCTCGTCATTTGCATATTGTATTTCTACTTGTATATCTCCGCTTTCATAATATCTTTTCATTATACCTTCTAGCATACGATTTTTAAATGGTGCTTCAATTTCAAGTTTTCCACTTTCATAGCAGCGTTTTCCCATACCCTCTCGCTTTCCATTTTTATATGGTGTTTCGAGCTTAAGAATCCCACTTTCATAATACCACTTTTGAATACCTTCCTCTTTTCCATTTTTTGCTGGAGATTCAACCTTAAGATTCCCATTTTCATAATAAGCCTTTTCAACACCTTCTTCTTTTCCGTTTTTAAACGGCGTTTCAATCTTGAGATTCCCGCTATCATCATATACTTTCTCAACACACCCAGCTTGTTTATCCTCTTCACTTTCACACTCTTTTAGATTATCCGCATGTAAGAGTGAAAAAGAAGCAACACTACACAAAATCATTGATAAAAACACATTTTTACCCATAAGTTTCCCAAATCTCATAAACCTATCCCTTAACTTATAAATAAAACCAGCATTCTACAAAAAACAGATACAAATATCAAGCAAAATATATAGAGATTAAAGGTTTAGATCTAAGATTTACTAGATTCTATGGAATTAGATTCTAATTTACCAAAATCTAGATTCTATAAAAATAAGATGTTTTAATTGCATCTCAACATGACGAGTTATAGATTCTAAAAAACAAGTTTTTTGCAACCTACATATCCCCAGAGTATCACTTGAGACAGGGGATTTGTAAGCAATAAGTGCAAGATTCTAACTTAGGCGAGCCAATAAAATTGCGTAGAATCTTTCTAAATATCTATAGAATTCTGTGTATTAAGACAACCTTATCTCTAGTGCAGAATCTTATGCGATCGACATAAAGCAAAGAGAGTATAATCCAAAAAGCTTTCGCATGCAAAAGATTGTATAAATGGATTTCATATTTTAAAAGAATTTTTCTATTTCAACCTTTCTTTATCTAGCATGACTGGGCAACAAACGATATATAAAAACATATCATACCAAGAATGACATGCAATTGCCAAACAACACTTAACAAAATTTTTGTATCATTCTAACCATGATATTTTAAGCTCACATAAAGGACATATATGGCGAAACTTTGGGCTGGTAGGTTTCAAACAGATGCAAACACTTTGCTTGATGAGTTTAATGCGAGTATTCCATTTGATAAAAATCTATGGGAAGAGGATATTCAAGGCTCTATCGAACATGCAAAAATGCTTTATTCTATCGGGCTTTTAGACATACATGAGCTAGATTCTATTACGCATGGATTGCAAGAGATAAAGCAAGAGATTATGCAGGGTAATTTCACTTTTTCTCTGCAAGATGAAGACATACACATGGCAATAGAGAAGGCTTTGAGTGAAAAGATTGGCGATGCGGGGAAGAAGCTACACGCAGCACGCAGTAGAAACGATCAAGTAGCCCTTGATTTTAAACTCTATTGTAGAAAGCAGAATCTTGTTATACAAAAGCTATTAATCGAGCTTATAGAATCCCTTCTTTCAATAGCACAGCACCACACAAACACCATAATGCCCGGTATGACACATTTGCAACACGCACAGCCCATAAGCTTTGGTTATCATTTAGTGGCTTGGTGTGTTGGGCTGAAACGCGATATTGAGAGATTGCAATCAAGTATGCAAAGAAGCGATGATTGCCCCTTAGGGAGCGCAGCCCTTGCTGGCACGCCCTATGGCAATGAGAGAGAGAATCTTGCCTTAAGTTTGGGCTTTAAAACAGCGAGTCTAAATGCTATGGATTCTGTTGGGCAGAGGGATTTTGCCCTAGATATATTGTATGATATTGCTATGGTTATGCTACATGTTTCACGCATGGCAGAAGAGCTTATTTTATGGAGTAGCTATGAGTTTGGGTTTGTAACTTTTGCTGATAGCTTTGCGACTGGAAGCTCTATCATGCCACAGAAAAAAAACCCCGATGTAGCCGAGCTTTTGCGGGGTAAAACGGGTAGAGTTTATGGGAATCTTATGGCATTATTAACCACTATGAAAGCACTTCCTTTTGCGTACAATAAGGATATGCAAGAGGATAAAGAAGGTGTGTTTGATTCGGTGCAAACTGCAATCATTAGCCTTAAGATTCTAACAGAAAGCATGAAAACACTTACAATTAATACCGAGAATATGCGTAAAATGTGTGAAAAGGGGCATTTAGTCGCAACAGATTTGGCAGATCTTTTAGTAAAAGAGTGTCATGTCCCTTTTAGAGAAGCCCATCATATTACAGGTGTATGCGTGCAGTATGCTGAATCTTGCGGCAAGGATTTAAGCAATATTGAGATAGATTCACTCTGTGAGGTGCTAGAAAAAGAGCTTAAAAATCTTGTAACGCAAAAAGGCAATATGGAATCTATTGTAACGACAATATCAAGTGAGAGCTTAAAACTTGCCCTAAACCTAGAGCATTCTATGCAAAGGCGAAATAGCCTTGGAGGATGCGGGAGCGATGAGGTAAAAAGACAGATTCATATATTATTACAATGGCTAAGATCTATCGCATAGCTTAGGTTATAATATGGCACTTCAATATTTTGGACACTATTTTAATCTGCTAGATCAAATGCCCCTAAGCCTTGAGAGTTTTCATACACAATTAAGCAATGTCTTACCTGAATATGGCACGCTTGAATGCGAAACGCTGCTTGAAGTAATGATTGGCTTACATGCACCACTTTATAGAGTGGGTGATATAGAATCTAGCGATTATATTATTGACACAACAATAAAAAATATTAATCTCAATGAAGCAAAACTATGCTTTGTGGATATAGAGACGACATCGGCAAGTGTGAAAAATGGGCAAATCATCGAAATCGGGGCAATAATCGCACAAAATGGAGAGATACTAGACACTTTTGATACGCTTGTGTATAGCCCATTTGTGCCAGAGGATATTATTGATCTCACAGGCATAGATTCCTATATGCTAGAAGATGCACCACGACTTGAGCAGGTATTAAAGCAGTTTCGCGCATTTTTAGGTGATAGCGTATTTGTCGCACATAATGTTTCATTTGATTACAACTTTATCGCAGAAAGTCTGCATGAATATGATATGCCACCACTCTTTAATCCCAGATTATGCACGCTAGACCTTAGTCGTAGGACTATCGTATCAAAAAAATACGCATTAGCCTATCTCAACGATATGTTAGGTATAAACACAGCACAAGCCCATAGGGCTTATGCTGACGCACTAACCGCTTTTAGACTATATGAAATATGTATGCAATCACTCCCAAAAGAAGTAAAAACCCTGCAGGAACTCATCGCCTTTTCAAAAGGAAAGATTGCGTATCCACAAAGAGTTGCGGGGAAATAAATATAGAAATATTATACCATGCAATCAAGATGGCATATATTGCAAGAATTCCATTGCAAAACTTTCATATAGTTTTGCTATAATTCACACCTTATAAGCGATAAAAGCAAGGTTGTCATAGAATATGTTTGAGTGATTTTAAGTATTGCACATATTTGTCTCACAAAGAGTTTTAAAGATAAATAGATGTGCAATGTATTTTCTCAATATCATACAAATAGGGCGATGCGATTAGCAACCACTTTACACACAAAGGTAAATGATGACAAATATACATAAATCCGTTTGGATTACTTTTATTTTATTTAGTGTTTTTTTATTTAGTGTTAATTATGTATTTCCTACACAAAGTGATGATTTAGGTGCTGGTTTTGGTGGATTAGATGGTGCTATAAGCATGTATATGAGTTGGAATGGGCGATTTGGTGAGTTGCTTAGAACAGCTTTTATTGGCGCTCTTGCTCCAACACTATTTTTTAAGATAGCAAATACCTTAGTTGGAGTTGTGTTTTTGTTTGCATGGTTTGTGATTCTTTATGCAAGATTACCAAGAAGTTTTAATGACAGCGTAGTGCTTGCATTAAGCGTGTTATGTATTTTGTTGTTTGGTGCGTTTGGCTCAATATTTGTATGGGCTGCTGGTGCGCTTAATTATCTTTGGGCTTACACATTAGTATTGCTTGTTTGCATACCTTACAGGCTTTTTTGGCACAACTATTTTA
>NZ_FZPK01000042.1 GCF_900198625.1 Helicobacter rappini
GCCTACCAAAAGACACCAGCCTATAAAGTAAAGAATTATGCCACCCATACCAAACTAGACTATAATCCTCCTTTGTCGCTTAGATTCAATGGTAATGAATTAGAAATATTAGAGTGGGGGGAAGTGAAAGGGGATAAAATCTTTGCCCTTAATCCTTTTAATCTTAGTAATCCAAAAGAATTAATTCTAGAATCTAAAGACTATACAATAAATCTCAATACTCTGCCAATTATCATAAGTCCAAGAGAGAAATATAGACTCACTATCCTCAATACACACAATAGCAATATAGCCACGATAACCAACACTAATACACAAAACATTATCAATCCTGAAATATTCATTGATGATGACTTTTGCAAACTCATACACATACTACAACAATACAAAAGTCAATATAAAGTGAGTGTGGTAAGGTTAGAGGTGGGGTATGGGGAAAGGAAGAGCGAGATTGATTTGAGAGGAAAAAGAACGCCAAATGGTGGAGTTGTAGAGTGGATTTCGCAGTTTGATAACGGTGGGGGAACAGCATGTTTTGATACCTGCAAAAAAATTTTAGTAAATTCTGGGTTAAGTAGCAATTCTGCTTCACCAATAACTAGATTCCAAGTAGCTAAAGAAAACAAAAAACTTTTACAATCAACAAATCAAAGCGAATATCTTGTGGTAGATGTTCAAACTGCAAAAGATGGTATAGCATATTTGGATTCTGAATTAGAATCTGGTTATCCTGTATTAGTGGGAGTAGATTATGAGTTTGATAGAAAAATAAAATTAAAAAATGGTAAGATAGACTATCCCAACAAAACAGACTACACGACAGACCACTACATTGTTATTGTGGGTAGAAGATATGATGAAAAGAACTTGTATTACCTATTTTATGATGTGGGAACAAATTCCATTAATGAAAAACAATATAAGGCTGGCTCAAACGACAATAATCGTTTATTTTTACAAAATGATTATTCTTTAAGAGGGCAATCACAAATTCCTTCCAAACATTTTTATGTCGTAACTCAAATTAGAAGGAATATACGATGAAAGCAATGGTTTTACTCTGTATCTACCTATGCGGATTATATGCAAATAATTTGGATATAGTAGATTCTAAAGGCAGGAGTTTTTGGGACAAAAGATTTGTTGTGTATGATACAGATACATCATTGATAATAAAAACTTGCAAGAATAAAGAATGGTTTGAGGAGCAAGGATTGCAATTTGATAGAGAAAGTAGGAGCATAATAGCTTATACCCCTATGGAACGCATAGTTTTGGAAATACAAGATTCTAAAGATAATATAATACTTCAGGGAGATGAATTTATTTTTCTGTTTACTGATGCTATGAAACATAATCCTCAAGATAAATATAGTTTAAAGTTTTTAGATGATAATTCAATTCAATGGTGTATGTTTGGGGAGTGCGAAAAATATGTGCTATGTCCGAAATAATGATAATAAACAGAGTGGCATAAGAACTTATGATAATACTTGGTATTCCCTCTCAAGAAATAAAGAGGGAGCAAAACAATGGGGCACATACAATATCCCTATCTATACTGATAAAGACTGCACCAATACAATAGAATCCACCACACAAAGAGAGAATTTCTATATTCATGGAGGAGAAAGCTATGGCGATAATGGAGGGATAGACTTAAGCAAAGAAGACACTAGATTTTTTAATACTTTAGAATCTCTAAAACAAGAATATAAAGAAGTTTTAGAATCTATCAAAGATGATAAAGGTAGAATCATTATAAAACTAGAGGTGGAGTATGAGGAAAGAAAAAGCAATAAGATTTATTCCATAGAAGATGCAAAAGAAGCCTTAAGAGTTATTTATAATAAATATGGAGAAGAAATGGCAAAAATCATTGAAAAAATGTATAGAAGCGAAACTGCACATTTTACATCTGGACAATATAAACATACAGGAACAGGTGGTATGGAGGTTTTTGGGAAACCACCATATTATGGTTGGGATAGTAAATTTTTTGAGCAAAATCCAAGTTATACACCAATAGGTATATGGTCAGCTTTTGAGGGTAAGGGCTTAAGTGAGCAAGGTGGAAACCCCCAAGTCAAAGATAAAAAGAAACAATTTGTGGTAATGCCCTCCGTTTTAGCAGGAATGGAATATAAAGCTTACTATATTAATAAACATAATGGGAATTGGGCAAGGTGGCATTCAACTCAAACGCAAGCACAAGAAGCATACAAAAAGGCTATTGAGCAAATTAAGGCTCGTATAATTGATGAAATTAAAAAGGACAACACGCAATGAAAAAACTATGTATAGTTTTTGCTTTATTCATAAGCTTAGGATATACACAAGAAGCCAAGCTAACGCAGGTATATTTTGATGAGAATCTTACAAATTTGCGCTGTGTAAAGATTTTTGTTAATCTTGTCAAAAGCAGTGATTTTGATTTCAAATCTTGGAGTGGGGATAAAAGTATAGAGTGGGTTAAGGAACATATTTCATTTGAATTTGACACTTGGGATAAACGCATAATTCTTGCTAGATTGTTTTTTGATTGGCAAGATTCTAGGAACGATGAATTTCAGGGCACAGGAACAATAGGCTTTGTAGAATATGATAGACAAACGCAAAAACTGCAAGATGTTAATCTAGAAGTATCATTGCACTTTGATAAACGCTTGGCAAAAAGCTTAGAATCTTGCGATTGAGAAAGTATTGCAAGAAATAAGAGGATACCTAAAGGCATAAAAATGTTAATAATAAAACCAAGCCAGACTTTTTTACAAAACCAAAAGGATCAAAATACCATTTATACGATGGTAGCAATCTCAATTTTTAAGGAGCAACAATGAACAAACTACTAGCAATAATACTAGGGGATAAGCAGGAATATATAGGAGGCAATCTTGATATTACCTCACAATCACAAGGCAACATCTCTACACAAAAAGGCTTATACACCCATTCTCAAACCCTATCTTTTCAAGCTCAAGATTCTACAAGTATAGAATCAGATTCTATCTATATGAATGCACAATCAGACATTATACATACTACAAGCAATCAAATCCTCCACCAAGTAGGCGATACCCAAATCATTGCTAAGGGAGACTCTGTTATAATAAAAGCAGGTGGAGTTGAAGTAGTTATAGATTCTAATGGGCTTGTAGTAAAAGGTGGGGAGATTAAGAGTGAGTAGAGAATAAGGGGGAGCAGATAATGAATCAGAGATACGCATTAAAACATAGAGCACAAAGAAATACATAGCAAATAAAGATGTAAGGACTTGATATTATAAACAGGATACAATAATGGCTGATACAAGAAATATAACATGCTATATAAAGCCAATGCTAAAGGGCAAAGGCAATATTGCTAATCTCACTTTACGCATTGATAATAAAGATATAACGGCTACCACAAACACCAAAGGCATAGCGACATTTGAACTTGAGATAGCCAATAACGAATTAGCAAAGCATATATATTTTTCCATAGATTCTGATGAGTATGTATTAGATAATCACAACCATTGTGTGCCATTACACCATACTACAAAACCTAGTGCTTTTCCACTATCCCTAAATCTTAGCATAGCTATTGAAAGTATTGCAATGTATAAAAAAGAACATCAAGATAACCAAGAGATACAAAAAGAGATAGTTATGGCACAAGTAGATTCTCACACGCAAACACCACAGGAGCAAACTATCTATGTAGAAACCACACTTAAAGGATATAATGCAAAGCAAAATGAGGGCAAACTCCCAAAAATACAATATAGCTATATTGTAAAATCCCTAAATGATCCACTCCTTCCAATCTCAAAAGCACAACCACTTACTTTCACATCACATACACCAAGCAATAGAATCATAAGCTTTAATCTCAATGCAAAATTTACCTACACTATCACAGAAAATAACACACAAAAAGAAATAACAGATTATCTCAAAGATAATCAACAACTTATCATTTTTGCATACACAAAATCTCCAGCCTATACTACAAGCTATGGCACTCCTCATGCTATCCTAACCATAAGCCAATACCCTATACTAGAGCTTTCATATGGCACTGCTAGGCTTATTATGCAAGATAAAGAAAAAAACAAAGACTTTGCTATCAAACATAGCATTATGCCCTATCTCATCACGCATTTTGATAATATAGACACACCTTATACAATCACTAAAAAAGATTCTCATCTACTCATCAGCAATGCTCATAACAAAACGCTAGAGATTCATAAATCTGCACAAGAATCTGCACAGCAAGAATCCACACACCAAAGCTCAACAACACAATCCCAATCCACACAAGAGGATACTAAAATCTATATAGATAATACAACATTTGACAACCTAGCAATTCTCACAGCCCTACTCACACTCAATGAAAATGACAAAGTATCACTCTGTGTGCGTTTATGCTACAAAATCACGCTAGATATGCTAAAAGAAGTATTTGAATATAATAAAGCAGTGGGTAATGCTAAAACAAGAATGGATACTATGTTACCCCAAATGGTAGAGGAGCTAAATAGAATGCAAGACAATAAACCCATGTATATGCACTACAATCTTGATACAAGAGCAAGACTAGAGCATTTCTTTGCCCAATGCTATGTAGAAGTTGGAGGTAGTGCGTTTAGGCTAGAAGAGGGGTTGTATTATCATGTTAGAGGGTTAGTGCATACTTTCAGCTATTATTTTGCCAACAAAGAGAGAATCAAAGAAGCTCTCAATGATGGCAGAGCCACAAAGCCAGATGATTACAATATGAAAGACATCTTAGACAAAGCACCAAGTAAGTATAAGGCAAATATTACCAAAGCTATCAAAGATTTAGTCCAAGACTACACAAGCACTTGCCTCAATCCCTTGCCTAAAACCAATGGAGCAATAAGCCAAAGCACCAACGCCACAGAGATAGAAAAGACACTAAAAGCAGAATCTAAAAAGAAATTTGATTCTAAAAAAGCCTACTCCCCCATAGAGCTTATAGAATCTTTTAAAGAATATCAGTCTTACCCTGCAATCCAACTCGCCTTTAGACACGCTGCAATCTCTCTAGCACAGGGTGCAAACTATGAGATACCATACAGCACAGAATCTAATAAGGCTTTTATCCTCATCGCTCAAGCGATAGCGAATCATATAGTAAATAAGAGGGGGGATAAAAAGGCTCAAACACAAACTTTGGCTAATAAAGTCTATGCTGATGAGAATCGCTCGGATAGCAATAAACTAGGCAATACACAGCAAGGCGATGGTTATAACTTTAGAGGTAGAGGAGTAATACAGCTTACAGGGAGGAGCAACTACACAAGATTCCAATCCTACTATAACAAGCATTATCCAAACGATACCAAAGACTTCCTAAACAATGAGGAACATAGAAAAGCATTGCTTGATAATGGCAAGATAGCTTTGCTTAGTGCGGTGTGGTTTTGGAATCACACAGAGTGTTATAAGATTGCAGATAAACAAACTAGCAATAATGCCAATGAAATAGTCAAGCAAATAACCAAAAAAGTTAATGGTGGCTATAATGGTTTAGATGAAAGAGTTAAGCAATACACAAGAATCAAAAATGCTAACATTTTTAGAGATTTTTAAAGGAAGTATTATGAAAAAGTTAATACTTATGTGCTTGGTAATAGCCACAATGTTTGCTAATGTGGAAAGCACAAGCAAAAATCCTTTTGATAAAATTGCCCCACTAGATAAAATAAGAGCAGGAAGTGATAATATAATATATCAATGGGAGGACGAACCATTACCGAGCTTTGATTGCGATAAAGATACCAATACCGCAGAAACTTTGATTTGTTTTGGTCGTTGGCGATATAATGCGGTCTTGGATAACTTTTATACAAGTTACTATCATATCATAATGCAAAATATTCCAGACGATAAAAAGGCAACAATCAAAAAAATAGCAAAAGAAATGATAAAAGAAAGAAATAATGAGGTGGAGCAGGCAGATGAGGAAATACAGAAATACAATAATGAAATGTATACCGATGAAGAACGAGTGGGCAAGAGAAGTGGGCTACAATTAAGTTGGGAAGAGTCGATAGGCGACATAATATCGGCACACTATAAATCAGCAATAATGGAATTTACACGCTTTATCCTACAATATGACCCACATCTTTTTATGCAAATATTTCATACGCACACAGAGGAGTATAAAATAATTTTTCAGGATAAAGAAATAGAATATTATGATGTTTTAGGAGCGTTATATCTTGACAACCTAATCGACAAAAC
>NZ_FZPK01000008.1 GCF_900198625.1 Helicobacter rappini
GTGATAAGTGGGAATTTGAGGTGAATGGGACGCTTATTTATATCCCTAGCTTCTCGTTTGATACTGAAAATAGGGATATGGGGATAAATGTTGAGGCATCTGGTCTTAGTAGCTTAGCGGCTAATGGGCATTTCTGTGAAAAAGATGGACATTCAAATAAAGTAAATAATAAGGCAGAACCCGGTGTGCCTTGCGGTGCTGCAAGGGTTGGTGGATATGCGACTACAACCTTGCAACCTGTGCCAAAATTCTTTTTAAAATCTCGTGCCTATGAGTTACCATTGGGCATGAAAACAAACTTTGGCTTTTCATTTACTACACCTTCTGGTCTTGCTATGCAGTGGGATGGTGTCGGTGGTGGATTCCTAAAAGATGTAAGCATTGCAATGATGGAGTTTAATCCTGTTGTATCTATAGCTTATGATGATATTTTTGCCTTTGGTGCTGGTGTAAGGGCGATTTATGCCTTCGGTGATTTTTCTAATACGCTTTTTGTGCCGATAAAACAAGATGTAAATATGGGAGCTCTTGGTAATATTCATAGCTATGGCACGACAAGAGTGGAGCAGGTCTCAAATGCGAGTTCATGGGGATTTGGCTATAATCTTGCAGCGACTTTACAACCATTTGCAAGGCTTGAAAATAATATGTTTCAGAATCTAAGACTAGCGGTTACCTATCGCTCTAATGTGCATTGGGATATGCAGGGCAAACTCTCGGCGAAGTCTTATATCTATCAAGGTGTAGATATTCCTATCATAGGTAGCACAAAGGTTGAGGGCTATATCGGTATGAATGCGGATTTGACACTTGCTACTGATTTGCCACCTATTATAAATGTCGCCTTGTCGCAAGATTTTGGGAATCATAGAGTAGAGTTTGTATGGGAACATACGCTTTGGGGCAAAGCTAAAATCTTTGAGTTTGGCTATGCAAATCAAGTGTTTGATATGTCAAATCTAAATGTTGGTAATCTTGCTTCTGGACAGATTAAACCTGATGAAATGCTGGATGCGGCTGACTATTCTGCAGTGGCCTATGGAAATGGCTGGAAAGATTCTAGCGCGTATCGCTTGGGATATACATATTTTGGAGAATCTTATAAGATTATGGGAAGTATCGCCTATGATGAGACACCCGCCCCACAAGGTAAGTTTGGCATACCTGATGCAAATGCGTATATGTTTGGCTTAGGCTTTAGGAAAAGATTCTTAGATGATAGGCTAGATTTAGGTTTGGCTTATTCACTTGCACTAAAAGATAATAGAAAAAGCTTTATAGTCTCTCATGATGGTTTTGGGCAGTTGCATTTGCTTACTCTTGGGGCAAAATATTTATGGTGATATAAGGTGTCTCTATATAACTTGTGATATAATACGACAAACCGCATTTAGGGGATTTTATGTCAAAAGTATATTTATGCTCATTTGCTGATACAAGACTTTGTTTATCAGCTTTAAGATTCTATCAGCAAGCAAAAGCTATGCAAGTTTTTGACTATATTTTCTTATACAATGAGACAAATTTAGATAAAGAGTTTAGAGACGCCATGAGTAATCAAGCGTGTATAAACGGGGGGGGGGGGGTAACCAGAGGCTTTGGCTACTGGTGCTGGAAACCACAGATTATCTTACAAACTCTACAACAAATGAATGAAGGTGATGTTTTGTTCTATATTGATATAGGTTGCGAATTTCAGATTGAGGGCAGAAGGCGACTACAAGAGATGATAGATGAGATAAGAAAAAATGAGATTATGGGGGTAATGGTGGGTGGACATCACATCGAAAAAGTATGGACAAAAGCAAGTGTATTTCAGCATTTTGGCGTTCTAAATGACAAACATTATACAGATACAAGACAGATTGCTAGTGGTCTTGTCATGCTATGCAAAACACAGAGAACACAAGCCATTATGCAAGAGTGGCTCAATGTCTTTTATCATCATTTTGAACTTGTTGATGATAGTCCAAGCCCTATACCCAATGATGAAAGCTTTATAGAAAATAGGCATGATCAAAGTATTTGGAGTATTCTCAATAAAAAACATAATATTGTAAATTTTGATGGTGTTGATTTTACGCAAATGGCAGTCAATCCAGAACAGCATCCAATAGTTACTGTGCGTAATGCAATATATTGCAGCTTTATCACATCATCTACAAACTCTACTGCAAATAGATATTTAAAGGTTATGTGGATAATACCTGCTTTAATTAGCAAACTACACCCTATTCGTTCAGGCAGAAGATATGCACGCACTTTGAAAAAGTTTTTATTGCATTATTCTTTCGTTAATAAAAATTAATAACTTGTATTAACTTCCTTATTTCAAAAATCAACACAATAAAAACAAAATGTGAAAAATATTCACACCAAATAATTATTCTGCAATATTTCACAAACGACTATATATAGGCATTTTCATAACTTTGTAAAATAGATATTCCGTTAATTTGTAAGAAATTTTATATTAAAGTTGCAATTTTAGTTTTTATTAAGTTATAGATGTTTATAATTGAAAGTGTTAGGTATAGTCTAGCACATTTCTATAATAATAAAGGAGATATTATGTCATACGCAAGTAATGTTCTCAACAAATTAAAAGAGCAATATCCTTCACAGACACTTTTTCATCAAGCTGTGGAGGAAGTTTTTGAGTCCCTTGAACCGGCACTTCAAAAGGATAAGAGATATGAATCTTATGCCATACTTGAGCGTCTTACGATTCCTGATAGAGAGATTCATTTTCGCGTAAGTTGGGTTGATGATAAGGGCAAGATTCAAACAAATCGTGCCTACCGCATTGAGTTTAACTCTGCTATTGGACCATACAAAGGTGGGTTAAGATTCCACCCAAGCGTGAATGATGGCGTGATTAAATTTTTGGGCTTTGAGCAGATTCTAAAAAACTCTCTTACAACACTTGCTATGGGCGGTGGTAAGGGCGGAAGCGACTTTGATCCAAAGGGTAAAAGTGAAGGTGAAATTATGCGGTTTTGTCAAAGCTTTATGAATGAGCTGTATCGCCATATCGGTGCGACTACCGATGTCCCAGCGGGTGATATTGGCGTAGGTGGGCGAGAGATAGGCTATCTCTTTGGGCAGTATAGAAAGCTCACAAATTGCTTTGAGGGTGTGCTTACAGGTAAGGCTATCCCGTGGGGTGGAAGCCTTGTAAGGACGGAAGCCACAGGCTATGGTTGCGTGTATTTTGCAGAAGAAATGCTAAAAGCACGGGGCGAAAGCTTAGAGGGTAAAATTTGTAGCGTATCTGGGGCTGGAAATGTAGCCATTTACACGATTGAAAAGCTCTATCAACTTGGGGCAAAGCCCGTAACGGCAAGCGATTCTCAAGGGACAATTTATGATAAAGACGGCATTGATTTGGCATTGCTAAAAGAGATTAAGGAAGTAAGAAGAGCAACTCTAAGTGAATATGCCAAAGAGCGAGCACAAGCAGTTTATACGCCAATTAGCGAGTATCCAAAAGATAGCAATCCGGTGTGGGCTGTGCCTTGCTTTGCGGCATTCCCAAGTGCGACACAAAATGAGCTTAATGGCAATGATGCTAAAATTCTCCTTGCTAATGGCTGTAAATGCGTGAGTGAAGGGGCAAATATGCCCTCAAACCTTGATGCAGCACATCAATTTATCAATGCTAAGATTTGCTATGGACCAGGCAAAGCTGCAAATGCTGGTGGCGTGGCAGTAAGCGGACTAGAAATGGCACAAAATGCAAGTATGAATCCATGGAACTTTGAAGTGGTGGATAAGCGATTGCATAGCATTATGGAGAGCATTTTTGCGAGTGCGAGTGAAACGGCAAAAGAGTTTGGGGATCCTACAAACCTTGTGCTTGGTGCAAATATCGCAGGATTTAGAAAGGTTGCTGGAGCGATGATTGACCAAGGTGTGATTTAATCCCTGCTTGTAGATTTTGGAGTCTATATGTGGCATGATATCCATTTGGGATATTGCAGTATTTCAAACCTGTTTTAGCTTAGAAGGCAAATAAAATTTACTTAAAATATAACTTAGAAATAGCCATAACTCAAGTTTAGAATCTCAAACAAAACTTGCATAAATATACGCACGATTGGTATTTGTAAAGACTTGTGTTTGCATATCATCTAATAAATCTTTTTCATTTGCAGTATTTGTGCCTTTGTAAAGCAGATAATGTCCGCTAGATTCTAATAAATGCCTGCTATCACGCACCAAAATATCACTTCTACACACTGCACGAGAGGTGATTAAATCCCCCTTTATATCCTTGATATTATATGAGTAATCTGCAATCACTTTGACATGTGATAAGCCCATGCTAATAATCGCATTTTCTAAAAATGATACTCTTTTCTTACGCGGCTCTAATAGATAAAACTTGCTATCAGTATAATAACACGCAAGGATTAAAGCAGGGATCCAGCCCCACTACCTATATCAATACAAGTGTGAAATGGCTTTAAAAATGATATGGGAAGTAAGCTATCTGCTATTTGATGATATAGCTCTTTAGAATCTTTTATAGCGGTTAGATTATGAATCTTTGCCCATTGAAGCAAGATATTACTGAATCTTTCTAGCGGCTTTGCCATGTGTGGTTGTGATATAATGGCTTGTATATCATAGTTAATGTGCTGCATTATATTCCCCTATATTATGCCTAATTTGCTTTTATTGTATTGATTAAGGCTTGATAGATTCCATGTGCGATGAGTTTGTAGCCTTGCGGGGTTAAATGCACATCTTGTTTTGATAGATTAAGCTCGGTCCATGCGGGTTTTGTGCCATTTTTTTCAATAAATTCATCAATGTCAAATAGCATGATATTCTCTAGCTTTGCAACCTTTAGTATCGCCTCTTTTACCGGCATAAAGGTTTTTGCACTCTTATATCGCTTTTTTGAAGCATCAACAGGGAGTAATACAGGTGGTGGCGACATTAAAATAATGATTGCATTTGGATTATATTTCTTTAGCATAGATATAAACTCTCTATAATTTTCAATAAAGCGATCTTCTTTTAGCACATTATACATTGCATCATTTGATCCATAACAAAGCATGATAATGTCATAATCAAGCACTTGCAATTCTTTTTCTAGAATCTCTTTATTCCACTTTTTCCAAATATCAGAACGCACCCCATTAATCCCCAAATGCTCGATAATATTACTCTCTTTTTCCTTATAGATAAAATAACCCCCAAGTTTTACCTCTTTGCTTAAAGCATGAATAGTGATAGGAAATCTAAGCTTTAGATTTGCAATCTCCCAAGTATCATTTTTATCTGCACGCAATATATGACTTTTAGAATCTGCATCTTCTATCCTTAATGCCTCTTTTGTGTCATTATTTTTAAATACAATTTGTGCGATAAAGTTATTATTCCAAGCACGGATTTGCTTTGGATTTATGCTAAGCTTGATGCTTGCTGGTAAAGATTCTGGATAGGCTATCACACCGCCCATAGGATAGTCTGTATAATCGCTAGGTTTTCTTGAATCTAGCACTAAAAAGCCATCATTTTGGTATTCTAAAAGCAAAGTTTGATGATATGAGGGCATAAGCGGATAGGTAAAACCTATGGCATTGATATTTCCCAATATATTTCGCAACTCATTTGTGATAAAATCACTTGCAACATGGGAATCTCCAAATACACGGATACGCAAGTCCTTACGCCTTTTCCATTTGTGTTTTAACTGCTTTAATAACACAGAATCTTCCATATAATTTTGCAATACTGCATGTTCCATGTATGGTTTATATTGTGGATTAAGCTCTAAAAAAGTAAGCGTTTGAGCATTTATAACACCAATTAGGGCAAAATATGTGATAAAACACATTGCATACTTTTTCATATTTGTCCTTTGTAATTTTTGTTGTTATAGTTTTAACTCGTTTTATATATTTTGTAGAAACTTAATCAAATAAATTTATAAATCATGTGTTTTAGAATCCTAGCAAAGCAAAAGCCCTGCATAAGATTCTGGTCTATCATATCGGCAATACTCTAATTTTAGAATCTAGCTGCTCTTGCAACACAGATTCTATGGCATACAATGTGCCGGTTGCCCCACTCGCACAGCCGCTACACGCCCCAAGATAGCGGATATACACATCAATAAAACCATCGCTTGTATCCTTAATGTCTAAAATCTCCATATCGCCCCCATCCATCATAAGCATAGGGCGGATATTTGCGTCAATGACTTTATCAATCGCTTTTACCTTTTGCACCATTGTCATTTGAGCAAATGCGATTTCGCTACCTTTATCCGCTACTTTTTTCACAGATTCTTTATCCATTTCCGCCCTTACTTGTGCGAGTATATCTACCAAATAATATTCCCTTTCCTCGTGTCCGCCGGGCTTGACACAGCTTTTACAAAACGCCCCTGCTTTTGTGTAGTTTGTGATTTCTTCTACACTTTTTAAATCATTTAGCCTTATCACTTCTTTAATGGTAGATAGGCTAACTCTCGCGCATTCACACACGATGATTTCACTCTCAAAGTCCGCTGCGTCCTTGCCTAGATAAATCCCCGCTGCTTTTTTAATCACATCATACGCCATAACAGAGCAGTGCATTTTCTGCCCCGGGACTGCTGGCGTATCAGGGTCATCACGCAAGGCGTGCTCTACATCAAGGTTGGTGATTTTTACCGCGTCTTGCACCTTTTTGCCAAGGCAGAGTTCCACCATCATATCACTACTTGCAATCGCCGTCCCACAGCCAAAGCTTTTAAACTTCGCATCAATGATTGTATCATTGCTATCCACAAGCCAATACAGCCGCACCGCATCGCCACACGCTTCTGCACCATAGTCTGCTACGATGAGTTTTGCTCCCTTTTCATCTGCGTCTTTTTGTGTCAAAACGCCCAAATGTGTGGGATTATCCATTCTCTCGCTTACTTTGTTTGAATATGCGTCCCATAACGCACCACCGATTAAGTCATTCTTTGCCATTTTCTTTTCCTTTCAAATTTATGTTTAAACAAAAAGTTAGTAACACTTTATCTTGTGTTGTTAAGTTTTTGTTTAATCTTTTCCTTATCTATCCCCATTTTGTCATAAAAAAGCTTCACAACATCTTCACGCGTAAAAATTTCTGTCATCTCGCTTGCTTTAAAATCCCACTTATATCCAGCCCCAGTGCCTCTCGCACCCCTATTGTGTAGTTTGGTAAAGTCAATTTCATCTATTTTTTCAAGTCTCATGTAAATGCTATTTGGTGCAACACCTATAAAGCAAATATAATCGCATAAATCAGTCTGTTTGATATGTTTGTTTTGGAATTTCTTATTCACATCAAGGCTACGTGTTTTTACTTCCACCTTTATGCCATTTATCTGTATGTCCCAATTGCCTTGGTCTCCGTCCTTATACACAAGGCTAATATTTCTCTCCTTTGCAAAAATATCTCTTAGTAGCCTTTCTCCAAAACTCCCCCTTTTATCAATCTGCAAATGTCTGATTGCAATATATTTAGAATCGCTTCTCCATTGCGTGCTTTGATTGACTTCAGAATCTAAAAAGATATTTCTCCTTTTCAAAGGCTCAATATAACAGGAAACTATATCCTAGATTCTATAAACTCACGCATATCAGCAACGATGACTTCAATGCTTCGTTCGCCATCTATCACATGCAAGATTCCATTTTTTGTATAAAAGTCTTGAATTTCTTTCAAAGGCTCTAGATACACACGCATACGATTTTTAAATACCTCAGCATTATCATCAGCACCCCTTGCACGACCAAGCACCCTATCTTTTGCCACTTCTTCGCTTACTTGCACTTCAATCACATTTACAAGCTGCACTTTAGAATCCTGCTTTAACACCTTGTCAAGCTCAAGCATTTGCTCGACACTACGCGGATAACCATCAATCAAAATAATATCTTTTGGCGAATTATTAATCGCACCAACAATAGTTTGCACCACAATATCAAGCGGGACGAGATTCCCTGCTGATGTAAAACTCTCAATGAGTTTGCCCTGCTCACTGCCACTTGCCACTTCTGCACGCAATAAATCACCTGTGGAATAATGTGCGATTTTCGCATTAGATTCTGCGATTTTTTGTGCGTCAGTTGTCTTACCGCTACCCGGTGCGCCGATGATTAAAAACAATTTCTTCATGAATTTCTCCTTAATTAATGTTGAAGTTTAATATGCAATTCGTTTAATTGCAATGTTGTAACACTGCTTGGTGCTTCCATTAAAAGACAGCTTGCCTTTTGTGTTTTTGGAAAAGCAATGACTTCTCTAATGCTTGTCGCACCACTTAAAAGCATCACAAGCCTATCAAAGCCGATCGCAAAGCCACCATGTGGTGGTGTGCCATATTGTAATGCTTCAAGTAAGAATCCAAACTTTTCATTTGCTTCTTCCTTGCTTATTTGTAGTAAGTCAAAGATTTTGCTCTGAATCTCGCTTTTATGGATTCTTATGCTACCACCACCTAATTCCACGCCGTTTAGGACTATGTCATAGGCGATTGATTGTATAGATTCTATATCACTTTCATCGATATTTTTTGGCATTGTAAATGGGTGATGAAGTGCTTTAATACCCTCATCAGTTTTCTCAAACATAGGGAAATTTACAACCCACACAAAGCTTAATTTGTCAGCGCAAATGAGATTAAGCTGATTTGCAACCTCAAGTCTTAATCGCCCCATATAATCCCAAACGACATGTTTTTCTCCAGCTCCAAAGAAGATAATATCACCCTTTTTCGCACCAACTCTTTGCAACAAAGCCTGTATAGAATCTTCTGTGAGAAATTTAGTAAGCGGTCCTTTCAAACTCTCATCAATACTTTCTCTATCAAAGCTTTTACACTCTTCTTTTACTTGGATATAGGCTAATCCTTTTGCACCAAAATTACGCACAAATTTTTCTAAATCAGCAAGGCTTTTGCGACTAAATTTAGAATCCCCATCACGCACACATAGGGCTTTTATGCGATTAGCCTTTGTGTCAAGGGCTATCTCTTTAAATATATCATTATTTGAGCTAACAAATAAATCAGCCACTTCAACTAAAGGCATATCAAAACGCAAATCAGGCTTATCACTACCATAGCACTCCATAGCGTCCATATAGTCCAAATGCGGAATCTTATAAGAAATACTCTTGCCACACGCTTTAAAAATCTCAAGGATTAAATCTTCTGCGATTTGCATGACATCTTTTTCTTCACAGAAACTCATCTCAACATCGATTTGACTAAACTCTGGTTGTCTATCAGCGCGCAAATCTTCATCTCTAAAGCATTTTGCTATTTGATAATATCTCTCAAAGCCACTCATCATAAGCAATTGCTTAAATAACTGCGGGCTTTGCGGAAGCGCATAAAAAGAGCCATCATGCACACGACTTGGCACAAGATAATCTCTTGCACCCTCTGGCGTTGCCTTTGTGAGTATGGGTGTTTCGACCTCTAAAAAGCCATGAGATTCTAAAAAATTACGCGTAACACTTGCTATTTTTGCACGCAATTTAAAAATATCAAGGCTTTTTTGACTACGCAAATCAAGGTAGCGATATTTTAGTCGCAACTCTTCATTTACGCTTTCATCACCTATGATAATGGGTGTTGTTTGTGCTTTGTTTTCAATAGTGAGAGTGTCTAGCACGACTTCTATTGCACCTGTTTTTAACTTTGGATTGACTAAGCCCTCGCCTCTAGCCCTTACTCTGCCTTTTGCTAATAATACATATTCATCACGCACACTCGAAGCTATCGTGTGAGCCTTGCTGCTTGGGTCTGCTACAAGCTGTATAATACCGCTTTTATCACGCAAATCAATAAAGACAACACCACCATGATCACGATAACTATTACACCAACCGCATAGTGTAACCTCTTTACCAATATCATCTGTGCTTAACGCTGTGTTATAATGTGTTCGCATTAAATTCCTTAAGAAAAAATGATTTGAAAAAAATGATTTTAGGATTGTAGCATTTTTTTGTTGAGAATAGCATTTTTAAAAATTCTCTCTTTGTTTTTAGGAGATTATATCTATCGTTTTCAATTTTTAGATTCTAAGCGCATAATTAATACATTGAAACAGTGATGTTTCCAATAAATTTAGATTTTGTAGTAAGTTCAAGAAGTATTTTTTTTATTATAGTGTTGCCATAATAAATGCAACAAGCTGTTATTTGTGGTTTAATCTTCAATAATTTACGATTAACTTGCCATCATCTGTTCTTTGTGCGGTATATTTTATCAATGCACTCATTTCGTCTCTATTTATGTCTTTCGTCTTTTTATCTATTGCTTTGTCTATCTCTTTATTGAATGCTGATATGCTACCATATTTCTCTTTGATAAGTTTTTCAAAATTCGTATCTGTCATTTTTTCTCCATGTTCAAGGTATTGCAGCAAATCGTATTTCCTACCCAAAATAAAAACCCTTTCAGCTACTTCTCTTGGCGTGTTCATATGTGCATTTGCACTACATATAATTCTTTTTCTTTCCTTATCTGTTTTTTCGGTCATAATTTTTTCAAGTTTCACACTTGTTTCTTTAAGAAATAATTCCATTACCTTTCTTGCCTCACTAGATAACCCCATATTCTCATGTTTATCAATTTTAGCTACATGGTTTCTTGTGATTTCTTGTTTTGTTTTTTCTTTCATGAAATTTGCAACTTCTTCTTACACATCTTTATCAACACATTTTGGCGTATTGGAGCTATTTCCACATGCAATAAGCGATAATACACATAATATACTAGATACTAGCAAAACATAAGCTAATCTTTTTATTTAGATTCATGTTTATCTCTCACGCTAAATTGCAATACCATACATCAAAAGACAATAAGTCAAGCAAAGATTAATCTCACCCATCATGTTTCAAATCACCTGAAAATACCATCTAAAAGTTTTATAGAATCTGTTTGTAAGTTGAACATATATTTGTATCGATAATCAATACTCCAAATCCCTAAAAATCATAGGCATGTTTTGTTTAAAGGCATTATTTTGTATGCGTTTGTGTAAGGATTTAGTCATATCTTTGCTGTATTGTGTAAGCTTTGTTATATCCCCTTTAGCTTTTTCATAAGATTCTAAGAATGGGTCTATTTCATCATAGCTATATCCTAACTCATTTTCATCTGTTTGCCCTGCATATAGGTCAGCACTTGGGGCTTTATCTATAATTTGTCTTGGAATCTCTAAGAGTTCTGCTAACATATAGATTTGTGTTTTATAGAGATTGCCTATTGGATTTATCGCACATGCTAAGTCGCCAAATATCGTGCCATAGCCTAGCATAATCTCTGTTTTATTGCTTGTGCCTATGACTAGTCGCTGCTCCATTTGTGCGATATGATAGAGTGTTGCCATACGCATTCTCGAGCAGAAATTACCACGAGATAGCCTTGTGTGATCCTTATAAAGATTACAAAATATAGAATCAAAATCTTTAATTGGCAAAATGGCATAATCTATCTTAAAAGATTCACACAAAAGGATAGAATCTTCAATACTTTCCTTGCTAGAACTTGTTGATGGCATAAGCAAAGCCTTAGTATTACCACACAAAGCCTTATGACATAAAAGCGTAACAACCGCACTATCAATACCACCACTAAGCCCAATAACTACTTGCTTAAAGCCACGATTGCTAACTTCATTTTGTAAAAATGTGAATATAGAATCTAGGGTATTTTGTGTAAGCTTTTGCATGTAAATCCTTTATTGCAATAAATAATGAAAATGATTTTAAGTTAAGAAATATGCCATTTTAACAATTTTTCTCAAATAAGTATGCGAATATAATATTGCTTTAAGTGTTTTTTTATTAGAATATTAGAGTTTTTTTGCGTTTTTTCTACGCAAAGGCAAGAATTTGAGATTTGTTTATTTCTTTGAAGGAGAAGATAATGGCTGATGTGAAAAGGCGAGATTTCCTTGGCATGGCACTTGGCGGTGTAGCTGGTGCTGGTGCTATCGCTGCACTTGTTGCTATGAAAAAAACTTGGGATCCATTACCTAGCGTAGTTTCAGCTGGTTTTACCACCGTTGATGTTGCGGGTATGCAAGAGGGTGAGATACGCGATACGCAATGGCGTGGTAAGCCTGTATATATTATGAAAAAGAAGTCTGGCGATGAGATTTCACCTGCTAGAGATTTTGAGTTAGCTGGTGAGTATTATTGCATAGGTATTAAGATTTGCACGCATTTGGGCTGTATTCCAAACTGGAAAGCTAATGAGAATCTTTTTCATTGCCCATGCCATGGCGGACAATTCACAGGTGATGGTGTGAATATCGAGGGGACACCGCCACCTAGACCTTTTGACATTCCTCCTTTTGCGATTAAAGGCGATACGACTTTAATATTAGGTGAGAGTGGCACAGAGTATGAAGCAATGCTAAAAGCTTCAGGTAATGCGTAAGGAGAATGTATGGCACAAGTAAAAAAAGCGAAAAATCTAGCTGATTGGTTTGACCAAAGACTTGGGACTAATAAGCTTATTGAAGTAATGATGACAAAATATTGGATTCCAAAAAATATTAACTGGCTATGGGCTATGGGTGTGGTTTTAACCGCACTTTTTACCCTGCTTGTTGTAAGTGGAATCTTCTTGCTTATGTATTATAAGCCTGATGAAAATCTTGCCTATGATTCTGTAAATTATACGATTATGCAGGAAGTTGCATTTGGCTGGCTATGGCGACATATCCATGCTGTTGCGGCTAGTATGGTATTTGTGATTATCTACATTCACATGTTTGTGGCTATTTATTATGGCTCTTATAAGAATGGTCGTGAGATGATTTGGATTAGCGGTATGGTGCTTTTTGTTATCTTTTCTGCTGAAGCGTTTAGTGGCTATATGCTTCCATGGGGACAGATGAGCTATTGGGCGGCTGCGGTTATTACAAATCTTTTTGGTGGTATCCCTTTAATTGGTAGCGATGTTGTAGAATGGGTGCGTGGTAACTATGTCGTAGCAGATTCTACACTTACAAGATTCTTTATGCTACATGTGTTTTTATTGCCAGTAGTTATTATGGGTGCTATTGCTATGCACTTTTATGCGTTGAGAAAACCGCATGTTAATAATCAAGAGGGTGAAGAAATCGACTTTGAAGCAGAAGCAGAAAAATACATGGCAGGAAATAAGAAAGAAGCTAAGGTTATCCGCTTTTGGCCTGATTTCTTATGTAAGGATATTTTTATCATATCGCTATTTATGATTCTATTCTTTGCCCTAGCTTGTTATCATTTTGATTTTGCTATGGATCCCATTAACTTTGAGCGTGCAAATCAGTTGGCAACACCAGCCCACATTTATCCAGAGTGGTATTTCTTATGGAGTTATGAAGTATTGCGTGGTATCTTCTTTAGTGCGAATCTTGGCTTAGTATTCTTTGGTATCGCACAAGTTGTATTCTTGCTACTTCCTTGGCTTGATAGAAGTAATGTTGTAAAACCTGCACATAAGCGACCCGGATTCCTTATATTCTTTATCTTACTTATCATTGACTTGATAGTGCTTACTGTATATGGGAAGTTGCCACCAGATGGTAATGCAAAATACATTGGCTTAGTTGCCTCTGTTAGCTTCCTTGTGTTGCTTTTTATCGTATTGCCTATGGTAACTATGGCAGAAAATAAAAAAGGCGGTGAATAATGAGAGAGTTTAAGATATTTATTATAGTTGCCTTTATTATAGGCGTTATGTATTATGGCGTTGAGCCTTTAGCACACCATGCAATGCACCCGCCCACTGCGGCTAGTGATTATGCTTTTAAAGATTTAGAAAAGCTTGGTAATATAGATGTAGCAAATGGTAATGTTGAGAATGGTAAAAGTGTATTTGCAGCACAATGTACGAGCTGTCATACTCTTAATTCACAACCAGATGCAGAACTTAATATAAGAAATCCAAAGACTTTACAGCTAGTAGGCGAAGGCGGTGTATTGCCCCCTGATTTATCAAATGCAGGGCTTATTTATGATTCTACTTATCTAGCACATTTTATTAAAGACCCAGTGCGTGCTACACGCTTGGAATCTAAGTTTGCAGTTTCATGCGATGGCTTAGAGAATGAAGCGCTCGAGAAATGCGACGCATCTAATGAAGGTAAAGAATCTTATCCTATGAATGCGTTTAATGGTGCGATAAGTGATACTGAAATCGCTGATGTTGTAGCCTATCTTAAGTCGATCGCACCTAAAAGCTTGAGCGATAAAGAAGTGTTTGTAGAAGCATGTAGCAGGTGTCATAGCGCTGTGTATGATAAGAATCAATATGATTCTATGTTTTTTGCTAACCATAACGCAAAGATAGAATCTCTTATTAAACAAGGTGAAGGCAAAGAAGAAGCAGATTTCATAGAATCTCTTAATGATGAAGACAAAGCGTTTATGAGTGCCCTGCTTGGTATGGCTAAGGCAAAAGAAAAGAAAGATATGAGTGAAGACCAGCTTAATGATGAAAATGACGCTATCAACGCGAAGACTTTTGAAGACTTTGGTGGTGCTTTAAGTGTGCTTAACGCTTCACTTTTAGAATCTAGCTTTAATAAAGCAGGGCTTCATGCAGCAACAGATTCTGAAATGATTAAGGCGTATTTAGGTAATACACCACCTGATTTATCCATGATGATTAGGGCAAAAGGTCGCACAGAGTTAGCCGCATTTATTAATAATCCGCAAAAAGTGCCTTTGATTGACATTCAACAAGCAGTTATTAATAAATTGGTAAAAAATAAGCAAGATGAAGAGAAAGCTGCATTGCCTGCTGATTTAAGTGAGAATGACAGAAAAGCAAAAATCAAAGAGATAAATGCTAGAGATGCAGTTTATTATGGTATTAAATTGCCTGAAAATTCTATGAAAGATTCATGGCAAAGCAGTGATGATTACACAAATATGGCAAAAGATATGGGTGTAATGCCACAAGGTAAGGCAATGCCTAGAGTAGGTCTTACAAAAGAGGCGGAAACACAAGTTATAAACTACCTTGAGACAATCGGCGATAGCAAAAAAGCTCAAAGAGATTCTCTTGGATTGTGGATCATTGGCTTCTTTGTATTACTCTCAGCCCTTGCATATATGTGGAAAAGCAAGATTTGGAGAGACTTACACTAATTAAGATTCTATCCAACTAATCCCTACTTAAGTCTAAGGCTATAATAGCCTTAGCAAGGAACACTTTTTATGAATACCCCATACATAATCTTAGCTACAAATAATAAGCATAAACAACAAGAATTTAAACATGCCTTAAACACAGAGATTCTAACCCCAAACGATTTGGGTATATTAGACTTTGATCCTATTGAGTGCGGAGAGACATTTGAAGCAAACGCAATGATTAAAGCAGAAGCACTCTATCACATACTACAAACACATGCAAATATACCCCAACACTACATTGTTATCGCTGATGATAGCGGACTATGCGTAGAAGCACTACAAGGGTTGCCCGGTATATTCTCTGCACGATATGCACATATGCAAAATGGCAATACAGAATGTGGAAACTCAAGTGATGTGGATAATAGAGAAGCCCTAAAAGCTGCATTAAAAGAGCATGGAATCTGGGGTAGCAAAGCCTATTTTCAATGTAGCATTGCCTACATTATACATGATGAAGCAAAGCAAAAAAATATACAAAATGTTGTCAGCGGACAATGTCATGGCATTGTAGCGATTAAAGAGAGCGGAACGCATGGATTTGGATATGATTCTATGTTTTATAGAGATTTCTCACAAGATGAGATTCTAATACTTGACTTCACATTGCCTACCAATAACGCTAATAACAAAATAACAATTTTAGAATCTTTGCAACACTCCCTTGCCACACTCCCATTAGAAGAAAAAACAAAGATTTCACACCGCGGACAAGCTATACAATCCTTATTAAAAGCATTTTTGGCGTATTTTTAGTAGATTATACCTTATTCTTAAACTTTAAGTAGGTTGTCGAATTTGGGATATATTTTCTAGATTTTAAGATACATATTCAACAATTGACGACAATAAAATTGAGTGCAGTTCTTGTGGTGAAAGTTTCGTCTAATATGTAGCTATAAAATACACAAAGACACAATGTAGCCTATCCAAGCACAACAGCCCTGCCTTGCTTTACCACTACTAAGTCTTCAATACGCACACCAAAGGTTTGCGGGATATAGATTCCGGGTTCAATAGAAAAAACCATGCCATCTTCAATGATTGTTTCAGAGCGGCGAGAGATAAAGGGCATCTCATGTATATCTAGCCCTATGCCATGCCCTGTGCTATGTGTGAAATACTTACCATAGCCACCTTTTTCAATAATATCTCTTGCGATAGAATCTATCTCTTTGCCACTCATACCAGAGCGAAGATTCTCAATCGTAGTTATTTGTGCTTTTTTGACAAGATCATAAATCTTTTGCTTTTCATGTATGCTTAGTCTATCCTTATTTGTGCTTTCATCTAAAACCATAAAATCTTGGTCTTTTTGAAAAATTATAGAATCATCAAAGAAAAGTGCGGTGCGAGTGCAATCGGCACAATACCTTTTATACTTCAATCCGCAATCAAGCAAAAGTGTATCGCCATTTTGTAAAAAAGTCGTATCGCTTGGCAGGGCATGTGGCTTTGCTGCATTACCTTCAATACCTACAATTGGCTCAAAGCTTAGTGGATACTGCCCATAGTTACTCAAAGTATCAGCGATTTTATACCATAAAAATTTCTCACTTTTTGCCTTGCCTTGTTTTGATACATATTCCCCAAACGCATGTATTGCTTGTAAGTTTAGAATCTGTGCTTGTTGTAGAATCTTAAGTTCTTCATCACTTTTTTTCATACGCATGATTTGTGTGAAGTTTGGCATGGGTGCAAGTGATACAATATCTTTTAAGTTATGATATTCTTCCACACACATACGCATAGGATCAAAGCTAAGATTCTTAATATTGTGCTGTGTGATTTGCCTTTTTGCTTCTGCTAAAAGATCGCTAGATTCAATAATCTCTAATGCGATATTTTTCTTACATAATTCATTTGCCTCTGTGCTGTAACGCGCATCTGTTATAAACTTAAACTCACTGCCAAAACGCATAAGAATGGCATTATCCGCACTATAACCACATAGATAATACATAATACTTTCATCGCGAGTGATAAAATCTTTTACTTCCATACATATCCCTAGAATCTTTGAATACGATTAATAAAAATCACAATAACCATTAAAGGTGCTAATACACGCAAACTATACAGCCAAAAGTAAAAGGCAAAATCGCTTTTAAGATAGCCTTTAGTCCATTCACGCAATTTATCCTTTGATACAAAATAGCCAATAAATAAAGAGCTAAAGAAACTCCCCCAAGTAAGTAGCATATTCGCACTTATCCAATCAATCCAATCAAATAGATTCTTCTCAAAGAAAGTAAGAGTTGCTTGATAATTCGTATTCATCGATAAAATCACAATAATACCTACTAAAAATATACCAAGGCTCACCACATAAGTAAGAGTTGCACGACTATACTTTGTCTTATCAGTAAGATATTTTATACATGGCTCAAGCAAGGACACGGTAGAAGACAATCCAGCAAATAATAGCCCAATCATAAATAACGCACACAAAAATCCCCCAAGCGCGCCAAGATGCCCAAACATAACAGGCAATACAATAAAGATTAGCCCCGGACCACCAGCTACATCCGCCTTGCTACCATAGGCAAATACAAATGTAAATATCATAAGCCCCGCAACAATGGAAATGATAATACCCGGGATAACAATCCATAATGCACTTGCAAAAAGATTCTGATTTCTATTCACATGTGATGAATAAGTGATGATTGTCCCAGCCCCAAGTGAGAGAGAGAAAAAGACCTGTCCCATAGCATCAATAATGGTATTTGAAGTGAGTTTTGAAAAATCAGGCTTAAACATAAACTCCACACTCTCACCAAAGCTAGGCAAACTCATCGCATAAAAAAGCAATCCAAAAAAGATAATAAAAAGCAGGGGCATTAATACATAGTTTAATCTCTCAATACTCTTAATCCCATACACAATGCTATATGCAGTAACCGCTAGAATGATAGCAAAACAGAGAATCTGATAGGAAATCTGTTCTGTATGTGAGCTAAAAGTCTCAAAGATAGCCTTGCTTTGTGCAAAATCTGCGGGTAGATTAAAGCTAACAGATACAAGATAGTATAAAACCCAGCCTAGCACCGCACAATAAAATGTCAAAATAAAAGGACCAGCAAATAAAGTAATGCCCACAAAACGCCATGAAGTCTTAGGATTTTGCGTAATCTCTTTAAAACTATCAGGCACATTTTTTCTGCCTTGCTGCCCTACAAGCATTTCTGCTACAAGCATAGCTACACCCACAAACAAGGCAATACCTAAGAAAAGCAACACAAACGCCCCGCCACCATTCATACCCGCAGTTGTAGGAAACCGCCAAATATGCCCTAAGCCAATAGAGCTACCAAGTGCTGCCAAAATAAATCCAATCTTTCCAAAATCTTTTTGCATTCAGTTCCTTATGCGTAATTTTTGCAATAAGTTTTTATTCTAGCAAACTTTTATAGTTTTTTTACTTTTTTATGGGTTTTAATGCGTAGATTCTGTATTGGCAAATCTCATATATTTGAATTTATGATTTTAATGGCATATTGCCTTTTAGAATACCTTGTTGTGATTGCACTTAATGGTCTTATACACAAAACTTGTTGCAAAGCCATTAAAACATGTCTAATCATATCTAATCAATCACATGACTTACAAATTTTGAATAATTATCAATAATTTCACTGCCTTTCCTAAAGCCTAAGCCACATGCTTCATACGCAAAAAATACATTTGCTTGATAAAATGAGCCATTATGCGTATTAAGTGGATAAAACTCTTGATAGATTGCCTTGTGATTAGCGTATTCCCCGTCTTTTGAGCTGATAGGCTTACCATTTGCATCTAGAATGCTGACATTTGCCCCTTCTCTACCAAAGGCATGTTTTTTAACCTGCTTTTTATTGAGTGGGTTATAACTTGTCTCAAGTAATAGTGGGTGATTTGGATACAAATCCCATAGAATCTTTAAAATGCGTTTGCTTTGAAAAAGGATAGTGTAAGCTGGATTTAGAAAAATCGCTTTTTGATTTGCCATAATATCATTGATAATCAAGGCTAGTTCTGGCTCATCAATGCTGATATTCTCCCATGGGATAAACTTAAACCAAAATTCAAAGTTTGTATCATTATAAAAGATTCCATCAGTAGGGCTTAGCTGCACTTCATCAACATAGCAAAAATCTGTATGCAAACCCGCATCATGTGCCATATCTTGCAAGAATCTAATAGTCTTTTCTTCTTCATCACTACCGCGGATACTTGAGAATAGAATCTTCCAGCCCTCATATATCTCATGGAAATTACTCACATCATCGCTCAATGTAATAAGGCGTTGAAAATTTTGTGAAATTGCTGTATAGATATTATTAAATTGCGCATCGCTATCATAGCCATTCGCCTTTAAAAGCGCGTATTGCACTGCTGCACTTTCATACAGCATGGTCGGCGTATCAGCATTAAACTCTAAAAGCTTAATAGGGCTACCATCAAGCCCACCAGCTAAGTCAAATCGACCATAAATATGCCAATGCACATCTTCTTCAAAACTCTGCACGATTGTATCAATGAGTGAGTTTGGTATATCAAGATCATAGAAAAGATTATTTTCAATGACATAACCTGCCGCTTCCACATACATATCATATAGCTCATTACACGCTTCATAATAGGCATCAGCTTCTGCTTCACTTACATGTATGAGCTCATTGCTAATGTAATCTGTGTTATCGGGGTCTGTGTGCCAAAGTAGTCCCATGTGTTCAAATTCTTGCTTATTAAAAGGCTTTAGTGTGGTAATACGCATATCTATCCTTTGTGAGTAAAATGTCTGCTATTATAGCAAGCTTGCATAAATATGGCGTTTAAGTGCGTCTAGCTTATAAGCTAGAATTATCAAAGAAATTCATTTTTTAAAGACTAATCAACTAATAAATTCCCCATCATGCCTAAATCTTCATGCTCTAAGATATGGCAGTGAAACATTCTTACCCCTTTAAAATCCTGTCTCATTCTAAGTCTAATTACTTCATTTGGTCTTACATTAATAGTATCTTGCAAGGCTCTAAACTCAATCTTTTCATTTACACTCCCAAGCTTTCTCTCAATCACTTCAAATTGTGTGCCATGTATATGAAATGGATGGTCCATATGCGATTTATTTGTAACGATAATATCATGGACGATTCCAATATCTACACGCAAATCAATGCGATTCATATCAAAAGTTTTATTATTCATTAAAAACATACTCGCTAGATTCTCTCTTATGCTTTTCTTGTCTTTCTTTGTTAGATTGTGCATTTTACTATGGTCTTCACTCATGGTTATTTCAAGTTGTTGTATTGGATTTTTTGGTGTTGGAGATTCTTGTGTTATATGTTTGTGTATAGGTAAGATTCTCAAGGTATTTGGTATTTCATTTTGATTAAAAATCGCATTTAATTCTATTGTAGCAAGTCTCAATTCCTTTGGCTCACTTTTTGGAATCATTTTATCTCTATCATAAAAATGGCTTATGAGATTAAAACTCCCTTTTTTATCATTTTTTATGAAGACTTCTAGCCTTGAGGCTGGACTTATAAAAAGCTTTTGTTTTACAATAGGCTTTTCTATTAATCCCCCGTCTGTGCCAACGATAATAAACTTTGCCCCTTGTATTTCTAGGTTTAAATATCTTGCAGAACAAGCATTGTAAATGCGGATTCTCTGCATAGAATCTATTGTAATCTTAGGCTTATACTCACCATTAATAAGCACAAATTCACCCTCTCTGCCATCAAGCCAGTCAGCTAAAGTATTTGGTGGTATTTGCGCTTTAGAATCAAGCCTTAAATCAGTGATAAACCAATCGGATTCTATAAATTTATCTAAAGGATCATTTCTAGATTTTACGACAAATGCCCCAGCTAATCCCATATAAACCTGTTTGCCTGTGATATTATGCGGATGTGGATGATACCAATATGTTCCCGCACAATTATCTGGTAACTGAAATGAATAGATTCTATCACCATTTGCAGGGATTATATCCATTGGATTCCCATCTTCAAGTGGCGGCACAGGAAGCCCATGCCAATGGATTGTTGTAGGGCTTTTTAATCTATTTTTCACCCAAATTTTTACTCTATCTCCCTCATATACTTCAATTTTTGGAGCAACCCTGCTTTGTATTTTTTTATTGCCATCGTTATATACATAACACTTTGTCTTTTTATTTTTAATGATTTCAATATCCATTTCTCTTATCTCAATAATTGCTTCAAATACACCTTTTTGCTTATTTTGATTTGATAATAGTGGCAATTCTTTGTGTGTATTATTTTGCGGAAAATCTTTATCATTAAGAAGGGCTATTTTCTCATTTTCAAGGGTGATGAAAGATGTATCAATAGGTGTATTTTGCATATTGTGTTGATGATGATTTGCATGTGTTATATGATGGTTATGTGGATTTGAAAAAAGTGGCATAAAGCTTATAGCAGCTAATGTATTATATTTAATAAAGGTTCTTCTTTGCATATTTTGTCCTTGTATAAGAAATTTATTTAATACTATATTATAAAACTAAAAATGGTTAGCATTATAATATCAAACCTTAAATACATGATTTATAAGCTATCTAAAATTTCTTTTTATTGACATCTTCTAGAATCTTTTTTGCCACTTCATCAAGAGCTACACCTATTTCTTGTGAGTGATTTGCAATGCTTACATTTTGTTGTGTAATACTCTCTAGTTGTGAGACAGATTCATTAATCTGTTCTATGCCTTGTGCTTGTTCCTTTATAGATTCCGCCATGTCATTTATGCTTTGGACGAGTATATTTGTATTTGCTTCGATTTCACCTAAAGACTTTTGTGTTCTTTCTGCTAGTTTTCTTACCTCATCAGCTACGACTGCAAAGCCCCTGCCATGCTCTCCAGCCCTTGCTGCTTCAATTGCTGCATTAAGTGCTAGTAAGTTAGTCTGGTCAGCTATATCTCTAATAATGCTTATAACATTTTTAATATCTTCGCTTTGATTGATAACTTCACCCGTTCTGCCTGATACATTTTGCATTGATGAAGTGATTTGTTCGATTGCGGTTGCTGTTTGTTGCAGGGAGCTTGCTTGTGTTGTAGCACCTTGTGAGAGTGTATGCACTGATTCTTCTAACTCTTTTGACTTAGAATCTAGCTCTTTTGCATATTGTGCTGATACTTGTAACATAGACACAATAGAATCTCCAAGCTGATTTAATCCTGCTTCTAGCCCCTGTGCGTTCTCAATCCTTGGTGTGAAGTCATTTTGCTCAAATGATTCAAATACCTTTTTCGCTTCAGCAAGATTATCACCTACAAGCAAGAAAAGTGTATGAGACATTTCATTTAGAGAATCTTTTAGCTTATTTATTTGTGGATTATGGCTTTCATGTGTTACATTTTTGCCAAATCTCCCCTCTTTTGCTTCATTGACAATCTCCATAACTTCATCAACAAGCATAGAATCTTGCTTCAGTGAATGTTGAGTCTTCTCAATATTAGAATCTATGGCTTGAGCCATCAAACCAAATTCATTATTTGCTGTGATTCCAATCTTTGCGGCATGACTTTTTTCATGATTAAGAAACGCAAAGAAATCAACTAAACCACGAGAAATTTGTGTAAGCGGTTTAAGATAGTATCCAACGGCAGCATATAACATAAGGCTAATAACTAATGCTGATACAAGCCCAACGCCTATTTGAATATAGCCTATACGAGTGATAGGACCCTCTATATTTTCGATAGGCTCAAAAGAACATAGCGTATATGTGGCAAACTCATTGCTTTTGCTTGTCTTACATTGTGTCATTTTATCAACGCCATTGTCATTAACTACAAAATCTTCATAATCTTTTGTTTGACTTGATATTGTAGCGATCTGTTTAAAAATAGGAAGTTCTTTTAAAATAATGTCCTTATTTGTAGCAACATAAGGGATATTTGCATTATCTAACGCAAATATATTACTACCTGTGGCACTCAGATCATCAAAGACTTTTTGTAATGAAGTCAGTAAGATATCAATACCAACGACACCTATTAGCTGTCCATTTTTATGTATCGGTATAGCATAGGTAACGCTTGGTTCCCCTGTAACATCGTCTTGATACACTTCTGTTTGAAATAATCCATTATTTTTTACTGCCCCGATATACCAGCCGCGTTGTGCGGCATTATAGCTTTGCCCTTGACCGCCCCTTACGCTAAAAAGCTTGGTTGTATTTGTAATATTATCTTCTATAATCTCGCCCGTTGGCAAACCAATATAGCTTCCAAGTAGTCCTGCAGTGATTCTGTGTCCCCTTAATAATGGTCCAACATTAGCAATAATCTCTTCTTTAGAATCTAGCTTTTCATAAGGCATAGATTCTATCATGGTAGCAAGTCCCTTCAGTGCGGTAGCAGATCGCATATTTACATCTTGCAACATTAAATCAACGGCATGTAGCTGATCTGCTTGTGCATGCAGGGCATTCCCCATTGACACCTTTTTATTCATTATCATATTGCCGATACTAAGTCCTATAATTGCCATAGCAATGATAAGGCTAGCAATGAGGGCTACTCGAGTTTTAACAGCTAAATTCACAATTATCTCCCTTCACAATGAAATATTTTTTTTGTATGCTATCAACTTACTTTTTCACAATGAATGTTTTTTGAGACTGAATAAACATAATATATTGTGAGTAGATGAAGTAGTAGCTTTGTAGCTTACGCGATACACTAAGGGTGTATTCTATAAGATGAGTTTAAATTATTTATAAATTTCGTAAAGTTTTATTTACAAAATTTATAAATCTACAAAATATGTTTCTTTATTACACAAATGAATTTAACAAAGCGATTTATTGTGATCTTTTTTGCAATATTTTCATATTTTATAATACTTGTTGCGTGAGATGTATTGTTTCATTCTTTTACCTGTTTTTGAATCTTATCTATAATATTTGTTGTGCTTTTGTTATCAATAAAGTCAATGAATTGCACAGATTTTGCATATTCAGCACCAATTACAACTTTGTCTTTATAATCTGCACCTTTGACTAAAATATCTGGTTTAATCTGTGAGATAAGATTCTTAGGTGTGTCTTCATCAAAAATAATGACATAACTCACACATGCAAGACTTGCTAGGATAAATGCTCTATCAATTTGTGAGTTAATAGGTCTATCTTTTCCTTTTAATCTTTTTACAGAATCATCACTATTTAAGCCCACAATAAGCACATCGCCTAGCTTTCTAGCCTTTTCTAAATAGCTCACATGTCCGTAATGCAGTATATCAAAGCAGCCATTTGTAAAGACTATTTTTTTGCCATTTACATTTTCTTGTATTTCTAAAAAGTTTGTGGCAATCTTTGCTTTAGCGTCTTTTATAATTCTTTTTGGGGCTAGATAGTCTTGTATCTCTTTAAGTGTGGCAGTAGCAGAGCCGATTTTACCGATGACAACAGCAGCAGCAGCATTTGCAAATTTTGTAGCCTCTTCTATACTCTCACCTTTTGCAAGTTGCAAGGCAAGGGCGGCAATCACGGTATCACCTGCACCACTTACATCATAGACTTCTTTTGCGATTGTAGGCTTTTTATGCAAAGCTAGATCGCTATCAAGATAGGCAATCCCTTCTTCGCTAAGCGTGATTAAAGGATAAGTTAGGCTGCAGATTTTACGCATTTTTTGCAAAGCTTCAAGCAGGGTTTTATCATTATGTATATTTACATGTGTGGCTTCCATTGCTTCCTTTTTATTTGGTGTAAGCAATGTAGCGTGTTTGTATTTTGCATAGTCGCTGCCTTTTGGGTCGCATAATACTGGTATATCAAAGCTATTTGCAAGTTTGATTAGCTTTTGTGTGAAAGCTGGACTTAGCACACCTTTTAGATAATCGCTTAGAATCATGCAATGATATGCCGTAATATTACCTTGTATATCTTCAAACATGGCTTCATAGATTTTAGATTCCAAAGGGGTATTACTTTCTTTATCAAGTCTTAGCATTTGATGCTTTGATGCCATTATACGCATTTTTGTAGTCGTTGGGCGATTTGATTTATAGCAATTTGAATCTATGCCTTTATTCACAAGAAAATCATGTAATAAGCTACCCTCTGCATCATTGCCTACAACGCCATATATAGATACAAAAGCCCCCATTGCAATTAGATTATTTGCTACATTACATGCCCCACCTAGACTAAAATTCTCTTCTTCAATCTTTACAACAGGCACAGGGGCTTCAGGGGAGAGTCTATTCGCACTTCCCCATATATATTTATCAAGCATTAAATCCCCGATAACAAGGATTTTTATTCTCTCTACTGCCATGTTTTCTTCCCTTCTTTTATGTCATTATAGATAGATTCTATATGTGGAATGTAGTCTTTTATCCCAGATTCTAATGTGTAGTTTGGTGTGTAGTTTGGTAAAAAGTTTGCTTTACCTGCAAGGGTGTGATTTTGAAAAAATGGATATGGGTTTTTAATATACTGCACTTCAAAGCTTACTTTTAGATTCTCTTTTAGAATCTCAACAATATCGTTATAACTACGCGAGATTCCACTGCCGACATTATATATTGCCCCATGCTCTAGCCATGATTGCATAATATTTTGTGATTTTGCTAAGAAGTCATGCCCAAATAGTTTTTGCAATACAATATCTTGTGTTTGTGGTGTTTGCTGCATGTTTATGTCGTTGAAGGTCTTGTGGATTCTATGCCATTCTTTTGCTTGTTTATTTTTATCTCTTAAACCATAGGTTAGCATAAGTAGCTCCATAGCCCTTACATTTGCCTGCACGACATCATGGATACAGACAAAATCTCTTTGTTGTTCTCCAAACTCAAATAGCTTGACTACTCTATCATTTAGTGCTTGCAATGATAGCTGAAGTATCATAGATGAAGTCTTGTATTTATAAAACTCATATCTGCCATATACATTAAAGTAACGCAAACCTATAAGCCCTATGCCCTTTTCTTGCAAACTCTTTTGTAATCTCACATTTTCCTTATCCATGCAAAGCTTTGAAAAGCCATAGATATTTTCTGGAATCTCATTTGTCCCAACACTATTTGGAATCTCTGTATTACCATAGACTGCGGCTGAACTTGCGTATATAATATGTGCTTCATGCTTCATAGCAAGTTTGATTAGGGCTTTAAACGCATTGAAATTTACCTGCATAACATGCCGCATATCCATGCAAGTGGTATCTGAAACTGCGGCTTCATGCAGGATATAATCTATCTTGCCATAGTCTCTTTGCAATGATTTTAACTCTTTTTCATTTGCAATATCAAGTGATAAGACCTCAACATTTGGGTAAAGAGAGAGATTCTTAAAATGCCCTAGTGTTGTGGGATTGCCATTAGGAAAAGTCTTTGAATCTCGAAAATAATCAAGGGCTAGAATCTTGCAGTCTTTATGATGTGTAGCAAAATATTCTACAAGATTACTACCTATAAATCCTGCTGCCCCTGTGATTAGTATTGTCTTATTATTAAGTGTTAGAGAATCTGGCTTTGTTGTTTGCTGTGTATTTACGCTTTGCATGAATTTGCCTTATATGTGTAAAGTATTGTGTGATTTTAGCATGTTTTTGTGAGTTTATAGGTATTGCTTCAAACTGCTGGGGTTACATAAAGTGGTGTGCAAGATTCTAAAAAATCATCATGTATAAGTCTGTATGGTAAAAATAGTGTTGATAAATCTAAACTATCATTTATGTTACTTGCATTTATGTTACTTGGGGCAATATGAATATAATCTTTAACATTAGAATCCGTGATAACCACATGTTTAGAATCTGGTTTAAGATAAAAAGACATATTTGCAAATGCCTTTATCTCATTTGTTTGACTGAAGTAAAAGCTATTTGTAGCATATATCTTAATATCACTACTTAAAGCAAGGGTATGTAAAAATACATGCGTAAGCTTTATAGCACTTAAACTCCCAACCCCACGGGAATAATAAATCGCATTTAAAGGCATAAAATATGAGAGTAGATATAAGGCTTTAGTGAGACTACAATCAAGTTTTATAAAATCTATGTTGGTTTTAGAATCTATTTTTTCATTAAAGTATATATTGTGTTTAGTGTCTAGATTCTCTAAATTTGCACCTTTGTCTATACAATTTGGGCGATTGGCTGAATTAGTTTGATTACTATATGTAGAATCTATGGAATCTTTTATGCTAAGTGTTTCTAAAATATGCTTTATTTCTTTATTCTCTTTTAAAAAACTAGAATCAATCAAGCATTCAGCTAAACTGCATTTAGATAGCACTTCAGGTGTGAGTAAAGATTCTAAACTTGTATAAGTAGTCTTTTTATCTAAACTATGTGATACAAAAAGCAAGGGTAAAACATCGCTTGTCTTCCCATCTATACGCAAAATGAAAATAAGCTTTGGGGCTTTATTTTCTAGTGTGCTTTCATTATCTGCTTTATCAGTATATACCGCTTCTTTTAAACTCGCTTTATTTAATTTATCTTCATTTGGACTCATATCTTCATAATAGATTCCAAGTGTCGTTGGAGTGCCTATGCTTAGTAATATAGCTTTATACATACTTTTCCTTACCCTTGCACTTCCTTGTGATTATGATTCTTTAGAATCTTAATTAAGATAATTCACAAGTGAAAGGTTATTAATGCGGTTTGTTGATGATAGCACGGCTTGATAGTTATTACTTAGATTTGTGAATTTATTATAAGTTTCTGCCAAATCTGCTCCTATCGTATCGCCTTTAATGCCGCTTACTTGCGTTTTAATAATCTCATTTCTTGCCACAGAGTTTTGGAATGTGCGAGTATGAGCCCCATTTTTAGATATGACTTTTTCGATATGATCGCTTAAATGATCGATTAATTCAATGCAGTTTTGGATACCAAGACTTTTCATTGTATCATCATATCTTTGCCCATGCAACGCCCCTGCACGATAGATTCCATCTCTTACAGACTGGATAGCATCATCTAGCCCTCTAAAGAAGTGAATCTTTGGGTCATCTACTACAAGAGAACCATTTGCATTAAGCCTTACATTCGCATTTGAATAACGGATAGCTTCCGGGCTAAAGTCATCTTGTGCTTTGTCATAAAACATCATTGTCATACGCGTAATTGCCCTTAAATTATCTTGTATTTCTATTTTTCCTTCACTATCAAAGTCAATGGTAATGTTTGATTTTGCTCTATCTAGCAATTCTTCATACGCATCTTTTTGTGCTTGAGTGGGCTTTCCGCCTTTTACTTGTGCTGCACTAAGAGATTTATCATCTTCATTACTATAATTTAGCGCAATAGACATAGCGTCCATAAGCTGCCTATAAGTTACAGAATCTCCATCGCTAATGGTAACAGCTGGTGGCTCATCATAAGGATCAAACAATGGAATCTTTATAGTTTTATCACTATGTTGTGCGGGTAGCTCTAAAAAGCTTCCTTGTTTTGTAAAAGTAATGCTTGCTTCAAGCTCTATCCCATTATGATCGTGTAGTTTAAAGCCGTAAGTTTTGCCATTGAGTGAGCCATCTGTTACTTCAATAAGCTTTGTATGATCGTTTGCAAGCACAGAAGTCCCTGATAGAGATTGTGAAATATTGCCTCTAATCTTTGAGCCTAGTTGTTGGAATCCAGTCTTTGTATAACTCACACCAAGACTCGAGGTAAAGCCATTTACCTCTTCTTCACTCTCACCAAGCGTTTCAAGGCGTATAGAAAAGCCCCTTTCTCCATCAAATGGTGGCTTTAGTGTATCTGTGCTTTTATTTCGCACATTTCTATCATAGATATTTATTTGTCCATGATCTAATTCCACATCAATATTACCACCAAAATACTCTTTAATCGCATCAAATAAATCTCTTACTTCCTGCCCTCTTATATCAAACAATAAAGGCTCACCTAACTCCCTATTGCTAATCGTGCCATCTTTTTCATTTGGCGGTGTGCCTGTGATTTTAATATATCTTGTTGGCACGGATAGAATATCCTCTAGCTTTGTGTCTATCTCTGTCATTACATTATCTTTGCGGATAAGTGTCGTTGGGATATGTGTAAGGCGATTATCATATAAATCATTCACACCTTTAAGATTACTCGCGCTAAATTCTGAAGTAAGATTCTGACTGCTATATACCTGCACTCTTGCCCCAAGCTTCTCAAGGTCGGCTAGATTCTCTACATCAGCTTCACTAGAAATCATGTGAAAGTCAATACTAGAGCTACCGGGCTTCAAATCCTTAATCTCAATTTGCCCCCAATTATTTAGTCGCACATCAACGACTTTTGTCGCATGTGTATTGCCAAATGCCTTGCCGATTCTATCAAGCAGGTCTCTCACCGTTGTAGCATTCTTTGGATTTGTAAAGCCCACATCTAGGGCAAACTTCTCTTTAAAGCTTTGACCGCGACTATTTACCCCTTGCACATAGAAATACTCTTTTCCATTATTTCGTGGATTATTATCATTATCGCCTATTAAGTCTCTAAGCGTATCATCTTCTTTGATATATACTTCAGTTGGCTCACTATGCTTTTCGGAATTATCCATAATTGCTGGGTGAAGTCGCGTTTGATTAAGCATTCTCCCATTTGTTGTAATGAGTCTGTGTTTATCATTATCAAAACCATAGAAAAGCTCTTCACCTGTAATATTAAATGGGACTAGATTCTTAGAACTCACAAGTGCGCTTAACTCTTCATCATTGCCATAATAATTCCCCACAGAATCAAAAGGCTGCACATCGACTTTACTTCCCGCAAAGATAAACTTCCCACCCACAGAAGTATTTGCAATGCTGATAATATGTGCTTTTGTAGCCTCTAAATCTCTTGCTAATGCTTCCCTTGAAGTTGGCGTATGCAAGTCATTTGCCGCATGTAAAAGCTTTGTTTTAAACTGCACCATCGCAAGTGAAATCTCTTGCAAAGCCTTATCTGTATTTAGAGTTTGAGTCTCTGCTGTGCGTGCTACATCTATGCCTTGCTGCAAAGTCGTCTCATCATATTCTAGCTTTAGATTCTGATTTGACACACTTGCATCTTGCCAACCATACTGAATCTTTTTACCACTTGCAATCTTTGTATTCATATCATTAAGGTTTGAGGTAATATTGCCATTATTATTTAGCATTTGATTGTATTTTGTCCCAAATGTTACTCTCATTATCGCAACCTTCTCTTAATTTTCACAAGGCTAATCAGCTTGTGTTTATCTCTGTTTAGAGTATTAGCAACGACTTAAGCAATTAGTATTCCATTAAAACTTAAATATGGAATAACATTTGCTAAAACACAATAAATTATAAAGTTAAGGGGTTATTGTGCTATCACATATCTATTCACCATGGCGGAGTGGCTACTTTTCATCAGATTGCAGCGAAGAATGCGTATTTTGTGATATAGCACATAATCCACATAATGATACAAATAATCGTGTCTTTTATAGAGATTCTATATGCTTTGGCGTTATGAACTTATACCCATATATGCCCGGACATTTCATGCTTATCCCGCATAAACATATTGACACACCAACACTTCTATCACAAGAAGAATGGCAACATTTAAATACCTTATCACAAAAGGCTATCGCCATGCTAGAAGAGTATGGGGCAAGCGGTATAAACATGGGGATAAATATCAAAAAAGCAGCAGGAGCAGGTATCCCAGAGCATTTACACCTGCATTTTGTCCCGCGTTTCATAGGCGATACAAATTTTATTACCAGCATTGCAAATAGTCGTGTGTATGGTGTTGATTTTGATTCTATTTATGATAAAATTTCATCTCTTGCAAAGAAGCATTTATATAACTAAAAGGGAATAAAATGAAAAAAATCTATGTTTGTTTATGTTTTATTTTTGGAATCTTAAAGGCAAATCAATATGATTATTTGCTGTTTAGCCATGTTTTAAGCGATGTGGAAAGTGGCTTTGACTTAAAAGCTGATGTCAATGCGAGATGGCAGGGAAACACGCCGCTATATACCGCAGTAAAAAATAATCATTTAGAAATCGCATATTTACTTATCATGGGTGGGGCTGATGTCAATGCGATAAATCATGGAAAGACCGCATTGCATGAAGCCGTGCGTAATAAAAATGCCTACATAACGCAACTCTTAGTAACCGCTGGGGCAAAAGTAAATATACAAGATGAAAGCAATGGCAACACGCCCCTGCATTATGCGGCATTAAATAGCGATAGACAAACGCTTAATATCCTTACAAACGCACAAGGCGATATGAATGCCCCAAATTTTCAGGGCATAACTCCCGCTCAAATTGCAATGAGAGAGATTACAATCCCCCCAATAATCATTGAAGACTACAATCTTGCCATCAGTGCAAGTGCGTTTAAAATCACAAATAGTGCGGTTATTTTTAATATTAGAAATCTTACAAATGAGCCTTTAGTTATCTTTAATACAGGCTTATATCTTAATGGTAACTTAATCGCAAGTAGTCAAAAGCCACTCACAATTCCTGCTGGCACAACTATCACAAATATCAATACCATACCCATTGGCACACATGGAATCTATGCGTTAAAAGTCGATAAAGATGGACAAGTCGATATTAAAGCTGGATTTAGCATCGACTATCAAGCAGAAGGCAGAATGGAGAGGGCATTTAATAGCACAACAATGAAGTTAAGATTGTGGAATCCACCGCCAAAAAAGCAAACAAAACCTAGAGATTCTGAAAAATAGCTTATTGGCATTTTGAGAGTAATTTTTATAGCATTATGCTATGTATCACAATCTTTAGAGATTCAAACATACAGCCATAAGTTAGAATATTTTTGTAAAATTTAACAACCTAGAATCTTAAAGGTGGTTTTTAAAACACAATAAGCAAATTTGTATCCATTTCGGTTTTTTTGGGAATTTGGAGGTTTGCGAATAGTAATGAGATGAGCATGTAATATTTTACTAACCCTAATCTTCTATTTCAAATTAGAGTATATACAGCAAGTTGGCAAGTAAAAAGAGTCGGCTAAGTTTTCGGCGTGAAAATTAGATGCTAGTATACTAAACCATTTTCAATAAGTGTTGGTCACATGGTTAAAAACACAAGTGACTGAAAATAGCTAAATATGAAGTATGTAGGCGACGACACGCTTACGCACGACTTTTTTCAATCGCTTGATTTAAGTCTTCTAGCAAGTCTTTAGCGTATTCAATGCCAACGGATAGGCGGATAAGATTTTCAGTTATCCCCATAGATTCACGCAAGTCTTTGGGGATAGAGGCGTGAGTCATACTCGCAGGGTGGCAGAGCAAACTCTCCACACCCCCTAAACTTTCGGCTAAAACGATGATACGCGTGGATTTAAAAAAGATTCTATAATCATATTCTGGCTTTAATATAAAGCTTAGCATTCCCCCACCACCACGCGCTTGAGAGCTTTGTGCTTCATATTCGCTATCACTTTTTAGTCCGGGGTAATACACCTTTTCCACCGCCTTGTGTTCGCTTAAAGATTCTGCTAGAAACAGGGCATTTTCACAATGTCGCTGCATTCGTAAGCCTAGTGTTTTCATACCGCGGATAAGCAGAAAGCTATCAAATGGAGCCAATACACCGCCTATGCTATTTTGCAAGAATCCTATGCGTTCAGCTAAACTCTCATCATTTACCACCACAAGCCCAGCTACAAGGTCGCTATGTCCGCCGAGATACTTTGTCGCAGAATGCACCACAATGTCAATGCCTAGCCTTAAAGGTTGCTGCAAATAGGGCGTCATAAAGGTATTATCCACGATACTTAACACGCCTTTTTTCTTGCAAATTTCAGCGACTTTTGCTAAGGGCGTAACGCTTAGAAGCGGGTTAGCAGGGCTTTCAATCAACACGGCTTTGACTTCAGGGGTTAGGGCAGAATCCAAAGCGTCTAAATCCCTTGTATCCACAATCTTATAGTTAATATTAAAGTTTTTAAAGACTTTATCTAAGATTCTAAAAGTCCCACCATAGACATTTTGTGAGATGATGATAGAATCTCCGCTTTTAAATAGGCTTAAAATCGTGCCAAGGGCTGCCATACCAGAGGCAAAGGCAAAGCCATATTTCCCGCCCTCACATTCGGCTATAAGGCTTTCAATCCCATCTCTTGTGGGGTTTTTGGTGCGGGAGTATTCATAGCCTTTGTGCTTGCCTAACTCATCTTGAGCGTAAGTGGAGGTTTGGTAAATAGGCGTATTTACCGCCCCTGTGCGTGGGTCTGTGGTGAGTCCCCCGTGGATTAGTGTGGTATCAAGTGTGCTTTGCATAGAAATCCTTTTTATAAAACTCTCAAATTTATATTTTTATATATAATAAACTATAAAATTTATATCTTATATAAAAATATAGTTCGCATATACCGAAACTCATGTTATTCTAGCAAAAAATTATTTATTTTTGATAACTTGATATTGCTTTATGCTGCTTTGATTCTAAACATTAATTCTAAATATTATCCATAACATGAAACTATGACAAGATTGAGATGTAGAATCTCACATTTTAAACTTTTCATATTTATTATACATTTACCCTTGATTTGTTTTTTTTTTTTTGTAAAGTAGCAAAGTTGTTTTGGCAATATTTTAATACAAGGAGCAAAGCTATGACAAAAACGATAGCGATTGAGGAATTACAAAGATTTGATAATCCGCGTTTTAATGAAGATAATGCGCGTGGTTTAATTGATGAAATGTCTAGTGGTTTAAAACTACCAGAATCTATGAAAGCAGAATTTGATCGTAAAATGGTAACGCTTTTTCAGCAAACAAAGATAATAGCAGGTAAGCTGATTAATATCGGTAGAATCGTATTTGCAAAGATCTATCAATTTATACAAGATAACCCAAACTTAACATTAGGCACTATTATCGGTGCAGTGTTTGGCTCATTTCTTGGTATGATGCCACTTATTGGTGATATATTATCCCTTATATCCACATTTCTTGGTTCAACTATCGGTGGCTATCTTGACTATGTTAATAAAGGGGGCAGAGAGCTAGATAGCACACTTCAGCAAGTTATCGCAGGTGCAACACATGCTACAAAAGAATTTTTTAAGCTTATAGTAGAGATTTTTAACGCATTAAGGAATGATTTTTAAACTACATATTTAACATTGAAAGGAATACTATGGCAGAGAGAGAAATAGGTACTATGGGTTTCGAACCACTCGATTCACAACAGCAATGGGATCAAAACTACGCGACACTTATGACAACAATGGACGCTAGTGAGATTATAGGTATTATAGGCAATGCTTCTAGTGATGAAATAGGGTATTATCAAGATAAAGCGTTTGATACACTTTTTTGTGGCACAGAGGCTACTACTGGATTTTTTGAATATGTGGGTGGTGCTGCTTCAACAGCTATTGGTGGAGCTGCTGGCGGCTTGACAGCAGCGACACTTGGGACTAGCACAGTAGCTACTACCACTGGTGGTATCTTTGGCTTGTTTGCGACTACCACCGTTGCAACAGTTGCTGCACCTGTGACACTTGTGGCTGGGGCTACACTAGGTGGGATTGCACTTGGATATAGTGCATATAAACTTATAAGTGGTTCTGCAAAAGATAAGGGCAAGGAAGAGCATTTTAAAGAGACAAAGCAGCAAGGTAGATATCGTATCAACCCTGTAAGGACATTTAATCCCTTTGTGCTTTATGATGAGGAAAAAAGATATATCGCTCAAGCATATCAAATCTTAACATGTTCGCCTTCAAGAAGTCAGCAGGATATAGAGGATTTCTTAAAGATTTTTGATGCTAGTGTTATGTTAAATGCAAATTTAGTGCAAGTTGGAAGAAAAACTGGGCGTGATAGCGTAGAAAAAGCTATCCGCAATGAGTTGAAATCCTATTTGAGTGAATATTGTGAAAAAATAAAACAACAATACAAAACTACAAATAAAGATATCATTAATAGATATATAGCATTTGTAGAGGTTAATAATGAGTATATTACGCCGCGTGTAGATCAAGCAGCAAAGAAAGAATTGCTTGATGAAGTGCAAAAGGGTAATGTTGGTGTTACGAAAGAGGTTTTAATAATTGAAGAATTTCGTGCAGTTTTTAGCATATATAAAATGCTATTAAACCATCCGCAAAATACTTCAAAACAGATTGAGTTGCAAAAAGAAAAAATGTATGAAAGAGCTGAAAAACTTGGGGCAACAGAGCTTTTTGAAGATATATTAGCAGAACATCGCCTTGTAAAGCTTGATGAGACAAACTACATTCGATACTTACAAGAAATTGTAAGTGTGCTTGATAGTGAAGATGCACGAGCTTTTATCAATGAATTGACAAATGATATTGTAGAATGTATGCTTGTAGATTCTGTAATGGAGCCTTATGAAAAAGAGATAATGCAAAATATCGCAAATACCTTTTCAAATCTGCTTGATACCAATAGGCAAAAACTCACCGCTTTCTAAAGCCCTTGCAAAGCTTATCAGGCTTCATTTTAGCGATTTTTCCAAAGTTTAAAGTGGATTCTACAATGCTGCAAAAAATATGTGATAAGCCAAATAGCATAGATTGGCAGGATCTTGGCTTTGTATATGATGAGTGGTTTCTTTTCTCACAAAGAAGCTTAGAAAATGTGATGTCAGATTCCAGCTTTAATGCATTGGGATCTGTGCCAATAAGATAGTCCCCACCTAATCTTAATATTTATTTTGGCGTATGTAAAAGAATTGCTTATTGTTTTTGAGAAATCTTGTGGCATTTTACTAGATTTTATTTTTTTTAATGTTACAGGATCTAACTTTAACCAGCAGTTTATTTACTACATAACAAATCTTAAATGAAACTCTATAAAAAACCAAAATCTATGAGATTCTTAAGGATTAATCAGCATTGCATCTCGTATTGGCGGATTTATCAAAAAAAGATTATCTAAATCCACAGAAAAGAGACTATCTACATCACAAGGGCGGATTCCTATGCCTCTGCCTCTTGGAAGTTGTGGGTTATTAAACACTGTCATACATTCATTTTTATTCAGTACAAAAGAGCGGATTTGCACTGCTGGTGTGGTGGTGGGAATGATTGTATAAAGGGTTTCATATCTTTTTGATTTTAAGTCATCGTTGCAGGATTTGCGTGTAAATAATCCGCTTTCAGCAATCGCCAAGCACATATCTTTTGTGCCAACTTGCACAAACTGCACTGCCCCAAGATGAAAATCTTTAAAAGGATCGTTTCTTAACATATCTTCAGTTAATGGAATATCGCGTATAACCCAATTTCTATCTTTTCCAAAGCCCACAATATCACCCGAAAAGGCACTTCTTAGTGAAATCGGTGGTGTAAATTCCACAAAATCGGGTAAATCTGGATCTATCGCATAAGCATTTATGACACACATTAAAGCTATTAGTAATCTTTTCATTACAATCCTTATGATTAAAATTTCCCAAAACGCACAGGAAAGTGATCTGATGATAGGTGCGATCTCACACTAGCAGCCATGAGTAATGCGGTAATTGTGGGTAAAGCCAAGCGAGATCTATCATTAGAGCTTCTGCCAACTATCGCATAATCTAGGATTCTATTTGCCGCACCCATACTAAAATGTGTTGCAGAGTTTTGCGTAACAATGCGTGTGTGATTCGTAATCCTTGTATCAAGTCCGGATAATAGGTTTGCAGGATCTCTATTAAAATCACCAGCAATGAGCCAGTTAATACTTGGCTGACCAACAAAATGATCATGCACAGCTGTAACTAACGCCGCAGCATCGCCACCACCCCTTGCAAGAGCATGGATATTAAAAAACACATCATTGCCAAGCCGTATGCCAATCACAGGGCGGGAAACTTCAGGTGCGATTGTGCTTTGTGAAATAACAAAGACTTCATCAGCTTGCCTACCACTTACAATGGCGAGATTAACCCTTCTAGCACCAGCATCAATATTTGCATAATAGATAAATACAGAACGCGGTCTTGAGCGAGTGCCCAAATCCCAAACATATTCTTGAATAGGCGTCCCACCGGGCTGAATCATTCTGCCCGTTGGTCTTGCACTTGTAGGTACACTGCCGGCTTCTTGCACCATCAAAATATCCACAGGATTATCGCCGGTGATAAGCTGTCTTACACTGACATTCCATTTATTTTCAGTGCTAGCTGAAGAGCCTTGCAGATTCCAAGTGCCGACAACATAGTCCTCAATCTTTCCAAAAAGTAGGCTAAAACTAAAAAGCATAAGTATAATAACTTTCATCAACACTCCTTTATTTGCCATCTACACTAAACACTACACCAGCATTTAAAGGTGGCGCGATGATAAACCATTGCTGATCGCTATTTAGCTTACCACCTTTCACACAACTTGTAAGAAAAATGCTAAAAAATCTTGTCGCTTGATTGCTTGGGGTTTGCAAACATTGCTTAGTGGCGACATTTTGAATCTGCACGGCTTGATTATCAAAGAGATTGAAGGTCCATAATTGTGCAGGATCTTCCATATTGCAATATGTGTGAATCACGCCATTTCTATATGCACTTAAACAAGTGCCTTCTTTAGCATTTTGTATAGCAGCACTCCCATCAGCCTTATTAAAAATCCGCCAAATCCTAGCCCCACCAAAATCCTTGCTATCTATGAGAGAATAGCCCCACACCCAATTTCCCACATTTAACGCCCAAAGCGTCAAAACCCCACCTTCAGGACTCATGATGGATAAAAGATCTGAAGTATAGCTTCTAGAATCACCATTAATGCCTAGCAGGGGCAACTCTGTATGCTTTGTGGGCGTGTGATTACCCTTCCTATCTGTGTTAGGACGCATGAGTTTTTTAGATAGGTTGGGTCCTTGCACTAGACTAACTTGCTTTTTAGAATTAGCTGGTGGTGTTGGGGAATTCCCAATGCCAAGTTCATAATCACTAGAAGCATAAGCGGCAGTAAGTAATGTGAAAGTCGATATGATAAGTAAAGTAAAAATCTTAGACATAGCTATTCCTAAGTGTATGTTGTAACTGCATCGTTAATATAATATCCACTAACTACGCATAAAGCGAATTATTGCCTCATTATAAAAACCATTTTTGTGTGTAAATATACGATATGTAACATTATAATACGCAAAAGGTTGGGGCATAAGGATTTACATGCAAAGTTTAACTTTTAGAAATTCTGTGTATCGTAAGCAAACGCATGAGATTTATATATTATGTTATGCTAAAAAGTTACAAAACTAAACAGGTATCCTCTAAATTCAACACTCTCTTTTGCAATGTGAGCTTGGCGATATTCTACGATATATTGTAACACTACTTCTCATTGACTGAATCTCGCTAGTGTTTTTTGTCCTCTAAATCAACTTATATTGCTTCACTGTGTCAATGTTTCTTTGCGTAGTAAAAGGGCATAATGTAGCACAACTCAGGATAAATGTCTTTTGCATGCCAAACATCTTTATCAATTCTAACAAAGTTGTTTCTTCTTAATTTACATAGTGTGCGGTGTGCGGAGAACACGACTGCAAATCTTTGCCCTTGAGGTTGCTATTCGGCTAGGCAATGATGTAGATATGCCAAGGAATCTAGCAAAAAGTGTAACTGTGGAGTAAAACTCAAACCTTGATAATCGCCTTATTATCTCTAATCTCTAACACCTGCACCCTATCGCCTTCTTTTAGTGGCGTGTTAGATTCTAATGTGCTAGATTCTAATCCATTGGAATCTAATGTAGGGGCTTTTTCATACGCCCATAATGTGCCTTTGAAATATACCATTCCTTGCCGAATCTCACCTACACCGCCATTTTGCAGAGAATCTTCATAGACTTGTGAGCCTTTAAACCACAATTTTATGGGCTTTCTTAGCAAAATAAGTGTAAGAAAAGCAAAAGCACAAATGCTTACCGCCTGCCACGCATACACGCTTTCCACACTTCCACCTATGATGTTGCCAAAGCCCACAAATGCTTCAATCCCCGCTGTGATACATAGCCCTAAACCGATGAAAAGCAAGAAAAATGAGCCAAAAAATATCTCCGCCACAATAAAGCCAAGCCCCAACCCCAAAAGCATAAGTGCCGACATCTCACTTCCTTATATTTGCATTGTTTTTAGAAAACTCCCATAAGGGATTTGGATTCTAAGATTTGGCAGCAAAGCCCTAGAATCCACAAGCTAGATTCTACGCCTTTTTACCCTTGCCTAAAAATTCACTTATCACGCTAAGCCCACCGATAAACTCACTCGTCTCATAGGGGATAATCACCTTATCCTTGCTTGGATTCTTACTTAGCTCTGTGAAAGCCACAATCCGCTCCTTTGTCAGCAAAAACTCCGCTGCCTGTGCGTTTTTACTCATTTGATTAGCGATAAGCTCCATTGCATCGCTCTGTCCTTGTGCTAGGGCGATTTGCTCATATTTTTTAGCATCTGCCATACGCTCAATGGCTTCAGCTTGCAACACCTTGCCTCCCTTTCTTGCCACAGCACTAAGCTTTTATGCAGTCTTTTTGAATGGTTGTGATATGAGCGACAAAATCTATTTCATTCAAAACTCAATCTCATAAGATTTTAGATAATACGGCATTTAATATTCTGGGGTGATTTTTTAGTAAAGCAACTCTTTAGAATCTATGCTACCATTATAAAAGTTTTTTATATAATTTAAAGGGGCTAATATGCAAAAGATTATAGTTTTTCTGTGTTTGTTAAGTGCGTTTTTATTTGCAAAGGAGCTTGATGTAAATCGCATAAAGCAAGGGGATTTTACAGAGCTAAAAGCCTATCTCACGCAACTAAAATCTATATCTAAGCAAAGAGATTTAAACTTTAATGAATATCAAACACTCACTAGATTTGGCATTGTAGATGGGATAGATGGCGTGTATAATGGCGGGAGTAATAGGGAGTTTGCGAGTGTTTATTTCTCTAAACTTTCCCCATTTCTTGCTAAAGAATTTGGGGATTTGTTTGCAGAATACGGCATTCCTTTAGGCAATGACATTGAGGAGATGAAGCCTGAATATTACTTGTATAATGAGTTAGTATTCTGGTTTAATGATTCTAAGCAGATTTTTACCAAAAAGGCTTATGAATCTTTTCTCTTTTTTAAGCATAATGCCACATTTGCCACAAAAATAGACGAAGAAGGGCAAGAGATAAGAAATTGTGCCTATGGTGATGCAGGTGGTGGCGAGTGTGAGTTTATCTTTAAAAAGCCTGTAAAGGCAAAAGGCATACTTACTTTTAATGCTGACTTTTCTTTGCCGCCTAATGAAGTGGGCGCGTGTGATTATCCTGCATATTTTAGCACTTTTAAGACGCAAGATTCTAGGCTAGAGTTTATCAATGATGGGCATATTGTTTTAGATGGGCGCAAATATTATGACAAGCTTGCCCAGCTTTTGCCAAAGTGGTATAAAGATGGGCTTGGCGGGAGTGTAGGCTATGAAGTGGAAGTAGAGATTGCAGGTATTATGCCTTGGGTTTTTTCAGCGTGTGCGGCTGGGAAATATGTAACTATCACAAATATCAAAGTGGAAAAAAAGCTGCAAGATAACCCAAATACTAGAAAAGACTATGAAAACATAAAGAGTGAATTGAATGTATATAGGCTTAAACTAAACAGCACAGATAGATATGTGAATCTGCGTGAAAAGCCAAATGGTAAGATTCTAGAGCAAATCCCTACTGCTAAAAGTGATGCAATTTTATTGCTTAATCTCAATATGTCGCTATGGGAAATTAAAGGCGTGAGTGAGTGGCAAAGGCAGCTTGGCTTTGAAAGGGCTGAATTTAGTGGTTATAAAGAAGTTATGGGACAAGAATGGATAAAGGTGCTTTACTTCCCACCAAGCCTTTCGCCAAAGACACAAACAATCGCGGAAGCAAAGATAGGTTATATCCATAAATCACAGCTTATTGTGAGTGATTTGCCTTGATTAACATATAGTTTTGTGATACATGTTCAAAATTTTGCTATTATTTAAGGTAGTTGCATGAAAAATACTAAAAGGAATGATAAATCATGTTGCAACTTAATGGCGTTTAACTTACGAAAACACTTTCTTTTAAAACCATGTAGTTTTGTATTACAACACCGCGTGGAAACATGCGTCAAACTCTTTGCCTAAATTCGACTTAAATTCATCGTTTGCATTTAGATCTTCGATAATCTTGCCCTCTTCCATGAGTAGAATTCTTTGACAATATTTTCTTGCGAGTATAAGGTCGTGCGTGATAAACAAAAAGGTTGTGTTATATGTTTTTTGCATATCTAAAAAGAGATTCCATATCTCTTCTTGTAGTTCATAATCAAGCCCAGAAGTAGTCTCATCAAGGATAACAAATAAGGGCTTTATAAGTAGCATTCGTGCGATACATACCCGCTGTGCTTGTCCGCCAGAAAGCATTGCGGGATAATGATAGAGTATGCTTTTTGGCAGGTCTAATTGCTCTAAAATGGGGTATATTTTTTGTAGTTGTGCTGATTTACTTTGAATATTTAAAAGGTAGTTGAGTGGCTCTTGTAAATGCTCTAGGACATTGTATCGTGGGTTAAGAGAGCTTAAGGGGTCTTGGAATAATATTTGTGCTTGTTTGTAAAACTCTTTTTTTTGCTGAAGATTCTCTAAATTTACTGCCTTGCCATTAAAGAGTATTTGCCCACTTTGTGGCTTTTGGAGTTGTGCGATAATCTTTGCTAATGTGCTTTTGCCGCAACCACTAGGTCCTATAAGTGCGATGTTTTCCCCTTGCTTCATTTTAAAACTTACATTATTTAGAATCTGTTTTGTGTGTTTTTTAAAAAAAGTATTATATGTGAAAGTATGATTAATGTTGCAAACTTCTAGTAGCATGATTTTCCTTTTTTATGTGTGAATTATAATAACAAATATAAGTCATTGTTGTGTAATTTAGCATAAATTTTAGGATATAATGCGGGATTTAAAAACAGATAATCAACAGAAATAAGGGCAAATACACTGCATTATATTTGAAAAAATAATTATTAAGGGTTTTTATGCGTCGCTTTATAAATGTTATTGCTTTGGTGTTTGCAGCAGCTTTGTTTTTATTGTGTTTCTATAATGATAAGATAAAAATCACGCAAGAAGTGCTTGATTTATTCCCACAAACAGAGGATAAGCAAATCATTGACATTTATCAAAAGTTTGCAAACTCAAATCATATCCTTGTAGCTATAAAAGGATTTAGTCAAGAATCTAGGGATACGCTAGATGAGTTTTTATTTAAAATAAAAGATGTGCCAAATATAGATAGTGTGATTACTCGCACAAGTGCTTCAGAATCTCTAGAAGATTTTCTCGCACAGGATTATCTCTATACTGCTAGTCCCAAGCCTTTAGATAAGGTGCTTACAAAAGAAGAGATTGAATCGCGTGTGCTAAATGGACTACAATCACTACAATCTCAAATGCTTGAAGAAGAGGTGCTTGATAGTGGATTAATTGATATAGAAAAAATGAGAGATTCTAAAGATATAGAATCTAAACAAAGTGTAGATTCTAATAAAGATTCTAAAAAAGAGAATGTGAAAAATACTCAAAAAGATATAGAATCTAAAATCAATGAAAATAAGGATATTTCACCTTTTTTAAAGGCTCAAAATGATAAAAACATAGAATCTAAAAACAACGCACAATCTTATAATACGGTATTTCACCCAAGTGATCCTTTGCAACTTTTAATATTGCAGACACCAAAGCCCTATATTTTTGTGGCAAAAGATTATGGCTATATGGCTATTGTAACGATGAAAGATGTAAAAAGTGAGAGTGTAAAAGAGACTTTGGAGGGCTTTGCACGCATTGCAACAGAGTATCCAAACATTCGGTATTTTTCACAAAATTTTATGAGTGTAGAAAATCTAGGCTTAATCCTTAATGAAGTCAATTTCTTGCTAAGTTTTGCAACCCTTGCATTTATTACGCTGTATTTTGTGATTATCCGCATTCCACTGCTTACATTAAATACGATTTGCACTCTTATCACTGCAAATATTATCGCCATTTTAGTGGTATCAAGCGTATATCCAAAGGTAACGATTATGGCATTAAGCTTTGGCATGGGGATTAGCAATATTGCTATTGATTACATGATGCATCATAATTTCTTCAATCTCTATGTAGGTGGCAAAAAGGTGTTTAATCGCCCTGTATTTTATGGCTATATTACCACTATTATTGGCTTTAGTGCGTGTTTGTTTATACCATTTCCCCTGCTTTCTCAACTTTCTTTATACGCGATTATTTCGCTTACACTTTGCTATATTAGCTTTGCGTTTATGTATCCAAAGATTGGTTTTAGTAAGCCTAGATTATTCCCCAAACTCGCACAGATTAGATTCCAAAAAGTCTCTAGCTATACATTTTTAGGGCTGTCTTTGTGTGCCTTTGTGTTTGCGTTTATGTTTTTGCGACTTGATTTTGATCTCTCAAAGCTTGATTATCAAAATAAGCGTATGCAGAATGAACGCACATTTTTTACAAACGCACAAAATAATACGACACAGATTTTATTATCAAGTAGTAGTCTTGATAGCCTAATTGCTCTTGCTAGGGATTTGCAGGACTTTTTACATACAAACAATGCAAAGACTTTTATCCCACTCTCACTCTTGCCTACACAAAGTCAAATGGATTTAAATGCTAAATTTATAGAATCTAAGCTTGTAGCAGACAATAAAGCCGCATTATTGCAATCACTCCCGCATTTACGCACAAAAATACTACAAATATTAAATGAAGATTCCATAGATGAAGATATGAGTTTAGAAGATAAAATGGCGTTTATAGATGAGCTATTTGCTATGTTTAAAGAGAGTTATATGCTTGGTGATAAACCACAACTAAGCTTAGAGAATCTCTCTGCTATGGGCTTTAATATTGTTGTGGAAGATAGAGATTCTAAAGCTATTGTAGATTCTATAAAATATAATGCTATTACAGATTTTGGGATAACTAAAGATTCTAATAAAATTACAGAATCTACTGATACAAACATAGAATCTAACAGCACAGCAGAAACTAAAGATTCTACACAATCTAGCACAAAAAGATTCTATTATTTAGCTATCGTAAATAATAGTGATTTAGATTATATTAAAACTTTTTCAAAACAGCTTGAGAATGCAGAATCACTTGAAAGCATAAAAGATTCTAACACCAACATGCAACAGCCAAAAAACACAGAATCTAGCATTGAAATGCGAGGCTTACAGCATATTATGGATAATATCACAGATACGATTTATAAGCCTATGCTTATAGTCCTTGCTATTGCGTTATGTTTAATGATTTGTATGCTTTTTATTACAGCTAGAGAGGCATTTTTAGATTCTGTTGTGTTTGTATTATTTCCACTTGCTTGCACGCTTTGTGTGATAGCAGCACATAGCACGCTAAATATCATGCATCTTTTTGCTTTGCTTATCCTTGTAGTTGTAAGTGTTGATTATGGGATCTATTCTGTAAAAGAAGGGCAGAATCTACGCACAGCCCATGCGATATTCTTTTCAGTTTTAACAACAGGCGTATCATTTGGAATCTTAATCATAAGCAAGACAAAAGCACTCAATTCATTTGGGGAAGTTATCTTTGTAGGTATGCTTTGCATTCTTGCTTTACTTATTTTACATCGTCCATTATATCAAAGTAAGAAATTGTCATAAGAATTTTATTTTTCATATATTATCATTCTAAATGCTGTAAAATATGCTATAATCCCAACTTTATTTTAAGAGTGGGAAGTAACATAATGATGTATAGCAATCTGTCATTGAAATATAAGTTTTTGGCACTAGCACTTGGTTCTTTAATGAGTTTTGCAATCTTTGTTGGTTTTATGCTGCTTGGAAAAGAAGAAATTGCTGAAAGTATGCAAGATAACCTTGATAAAGTCATACAAAAAGAGATAGAAGAAAAGATAAAGTTAGGCACAGATTCTATGGCATCAAGTCTTGGTGCGTTAGTCGCTGGTTTAGATGAAAAAGCACAAATTGAAATCATCGCAAAAGCTATTGAAGATTTTCACTTTGAAAACGATAAGTCTGGCTATTATTTTGCATATAAAGGGCATATCAATGTAGCACACCCAAACAGAAAAGATTTAATCGGGACTTCTTTAGAAAATGCAAAAGATTCTAATGGAGTCTATTATGTGCAAGAACTCTATAAGAATGCAAAGGAAGGCAAGGGAAAATTTGTATATTTCGTATTTTCTAAACCACTACCAGATGGGCGGCTTGGCGAGGCACAAAAGGTTGCGTATTCAGCTATGATACCAAATACAAATGATATATGGATTTCAACTGGTGTATATATTGATACCTTGCAAGACCATACAGGGAAAATATCAAAGCTTATGCTTACCAGTATGCAAGATATTTTATATAGAAATATGTGGCTTTCAGTCGTCATTTTCTTAATTATATTCTGCCCTTCAATTATTATGTTTTATAGTAATTTGATGAAAGGGATACAGGTTTTACAACATAATGTTGTGTCTTTTTTCCGCTATCTTAACCGAGAGATTCCACATATAGATTTTATCCCTTTAAAATCTAAAGATGAGTTAGGTCGTATGGCTCAAACCATTGGCGATAATATACAGCAGACAAATAAATCTTTAGAGCAAGATTCTATACTCGTGCAAGATGTGTTGAATGTTGTAGAAGAAGCAAAAGTTGGGCGATTTGGCAAGCTTGTAGTGTGTAATAGCCTTAATCCGCAAATTAATGAATTAAAAGATGCGATAAATGCTATGTCTTCTACCTTGTTAGAATTGCTAGGCGATGATTTGAAGAAAAGCCAACGCGTATTTACTTCCTATGCAAATAATGATTTTACCGATAGAATCGAGAATGCAAAGGGCTTTGGTGTAGCGATAAATGGACTAGGTGATTCTATCGCACACATGCTAAAGGTATCAGCAAATTACGCCCATGAATTGAGTGAGAAAAACAAAGATTTAGAAAACGCAGTTGAAAATCTCACAGAAAGTGCGCATACGCAAAGTAAATCTCTGCAAAATACAGCAGATCAGATAGAGACTATCACAGAATCTATGCAAAGTGTCTCAAGTCAAACAGATGAAGTCATCAAGCAAAGCGAAGACATTAAGAGTATTATAGGCATTATTAGAGATATAGCTGATCAGACAAATCTACTAGCACTCAATGCTGCTATTGAAGCAGCAAGGGCAGGGGAGCATGGCAGAGGCTTTGCAGTCGTTGCAGATGAGGTGAGAAAACTAGCAGAGAGAACGCAAAAGTCTTTAGGTGAGATTGAAGCAAACACAAATGTCTTAGTCCAAAGCATTAATGATATGGCAGAATCTATAAAGCAGCAAACACAAAATGTAGGTAATATGAATGAGACAATCTCACAATTAGAAAGCATTACAGAACAAAATGTAAGCATTGCAAATCATTCACAAGAAATCTATAATGCAGTAGATTCTATTGCAAATAAGATATTAGAAGATGTGGATAGTAAGAAGTTTTAAGGTGTTTTTATGGTTTTAGAAACTAGCCTAAACTTACCCATTTAAATATACAATCTTAGCACCTAAGCCGCCCATGTTTGGTGGGGCTTGTGTATATCCCCTTATATAATCACAAGAATCTAAAAAGTTTTCCACCATTCTTTTTAAGATTCCGTTGCCTAAGCCATGTACCACAAGCACTTCGCTAAATCTTGCCATAATGGCATGATTTAGAAAATCTTCAAGTAGCATTTGTGCTTCTTCTTTTGTATAGCCGTGCAAATCAAGCCTTGTTGTCGCTTTGATGTCTGCTTCTAGTTTATAGCCCTGATTGTATAAAATATTAGAATCTTGTTTTATTTGCTTTGGGCTTAGTGGCTTTAACTCTATGCCCCTCACGCCTTTTAGTCGCACTCCATTTTGTAATTCTATACTATAAGAATCTTTATGTTGTGCGATGATTTTTGCTATTTTATTTTGATATTGCACTATATCATTTAGGCTATATTTTTGCGTAGATTCTATGTTTATCTTTGGACTTTTTGCTTCATTTTTATGTGCTTTATTGAGAAGTTTATGGATATTTTTCACAATCTCTTGTGTGCCTTGCAAGGTGTTAGTATCAAGCTCTTTTAGATTCTGCAATGCTTTTAGATTCCCGCTTGATTGCTTGGCTAACATTTTTATTTCTTTTATAGCTTCGTTATAGTGTCTTTTTAATGTTAGGCTTTGTTCTTCAAACCTTGCTTTTAGCTTACTTTTTGTGTGTTCTAGCTCTTGTATTTTAGTATCTTGCTCTTTTATTAGGGCTTGAAGTTTTAGTGAATCTTGCTTGTTTTTGGTGATTTGCGTATGCGATTCTTCAATTAATCTTTCTAGCTTGTTTGCTTCATCGCCATGCACTTTTTTGGCTTCATCGATTATTTCTTGTGGGATTCCATACTGCTTTGCACACTCTAGGGCGTAGCTCTTACCTATGCCCTCTATAAAGCTAAAAGTAGGACATGCCCTTTTGTAGTCATAAGTGGCTGCAAGCAGTCTTGTATGGATATTATCCGCCATCAAAGCGGCTAAATGCTTATGATGCGTGGTAACGATTAGCTTTGTGCTATTTGCTAAAAACTTTTCTAAAATCACTTTGTAAAGACTAGCCGCCTCGCTAGAATCTGTGCCTATCTCAATCTCATCAACGCCTAGTATCATATCCTTTTGTGATAATAATGCACTAATTTCTTGTATGCGACCTGAAAATGTAGAAATATCATTATGCGAATCTTGTGGATCTTGGGCGATAATGTGGATATTTTTCATAAAGGGGAGTTGTGATTTAGCCGCATTTATACGCATGGGGATATAAAGCTTTGCACACCATAAGGCACTTAAAATGCTTTTTAAAAGCATAGTCTTACCCCCAGCATTCACACCTGTAATCATTAAAAGATTTGTAGGCATAGATACATTTAAAGGGATAGGATTTTTTAGGCTTGGATGTGCGTATTCATGCAAGGTTATTGAAGTGTTTTTATTGTCTGCAAATACAAACGAGTAGTTAAAATCCTTTGCAAAATGCAGCCTTGCTAACGCCCTATCCATAAAGTCATATTCAGTATTAATGAAACGCAAAAAATGTATATGTTTGCTTAGAATCTTGCTGTATTCCTTTGCTAGATGTAAAAGCCTTTCTTCTATCTTGTCCTGTAAAATGTGAATGTGAGATTCTATAGATTCTAAACTCAAAGGCACAATGTAGAAAAAGCCATGCATTGAGCGACCAATCACTCGTGCATGTAATACATTTGCATAGCCAGCACGCACTAAAAGCGTTGCATTATCTTCAAAAAAGTGGATTTGCTTATCGACCAGATATTCTTGCAAATTGCTTGTATGTAGAATGCTATATAGCCTTTCTTGCTTTTCTTTATGCTTATTTTCAAGGGCTTTATATAGGGTGCTTAGCTCATTATCTGCTTCTTTATTTAAATAGCTTTGTGGTGATGTGCTATTTTGCTTAGAAGTAAATACAAAAAATGCCAACAAAGAAGTAATCTCACTTGGGAAAACAAACTTATTTACATACTCTTTTAAATACTCATTGTCTATATCTTCTCTTTTTGAAAAATCATAGAAAAACTTTATCATACATAAACATTGAAAAATATCATAAAGTCGCAATACCCCACCTTTTGCGAGACTTAGAATCTCATTATTAAGCAAACTCACTTTTGGTAACTTTAAAGATTCTATATTGCTATAAGTATCAAGGGCTTGTATCAGTGCCTTTAGCTTTTCATGTGAGGGGATATGGAGTATATGAGAGAGCGTTTTATCATCGCTAAATAGAATCTCGTTTTCATTTATAAGGGTTTTATTTGTATTTATCTGCCTTGAGAAATAAGCACTAAAAGTGTGTAAAAAATCTTGTAAGCCAAGCTTTGTGAGAGTTTGCTTAAGAAGTTTTAGTGTATTAGAATCTGTTGTGCTTTGGAGATTCTGTATAGTGGCTTTTGTGAGGGCTTTAGGCTTAATTTCTGCTTGTTTTTTCTTTTTACTCATATTTGCTTCTTTTAATCATTGATAAAATCGGAATCATAGGTCGTTACATGCTGCGTGCATGAGAGAATAGGCACATTTAAACCTTTCACATTTGGGTCTTTTGTGGAATCTTTGCCAGAAAATGTGCCTAATTCCTCAAAATACACAAAGCTTGATTTATGCACATGCACTTCTGTGTTGTCCTGCATACAAACAAGTGTTTCATTGTTGTAAAAAGCTTGTTTAAATTCTATAGTTTTTGCTTGTATAATGCTTTGCTTTTGTGCATGGCTAATCACACCACAAGCACAACAAAACGCTATGATTGCAATGCTATATTTAATCCCCTTTTTTACACTCTCTATTTGATATAAAACTACACAAAACAGCACAAAGCTAAACAATACGCTAATAATAATCACAATGAAATCAAATGCATTTTGCACAAAAACCCCTAATTTGACTTAGCTTAGTAAAGGCGAAATTATAGCATTAAAAATAAAATGACTTTTGATTTGGGTTTGATTGGTAACTTATGAGACAATTGGAGTTTGCAAAAAATAGGTAAAATTATTTAAATCCAACGGCATGAGTATATCGCCTCTAAACTCATGCCTTATTACTCAAAATACTTTTAAGCAATTATTCAGAATCCATATACCTTTCATCGCAAAAGCTTTGTGCGTGAATATTACTAAAGGCGTTTTTGAGTGATTTAAATAGATTTGGATTTTTAGATTCTAAATCTTTTAATAACTCTTTATTCGCGGCTCTAGCTTTTGGTCGTTTATCCTCTGGTAGCCAGTTTATAGGGCAGTTACAATCAGGTGCGATATAGATATTATTACTTGCGATAAAGTCTATAATCTGCCTTTCACGCACAAAGATAAGCGGACGGATAACGCCTAGCCCATTTTGTGCCTTGTAGTATGGAGGCATAGAACGCAAAGCACCATTGTAAGTGAGATTCATCATAAAGCTTTCTGCGGCATCATCTAAATGATGTGCCAATGCGATTTTATTAAACCCCCTTTCTAACGCCATGCTGTAAAGCTCACCGCGTCTCATACGCGAACAAAAAGAGCAATAAATCGTGCCTTCTTTCTTGTGATTTTCAAGTATTTTAAATATCTGCGTGCGATTAAGCTCATAAGGGATATTTAGCTTTTTGCAATACTCAAAGATATACTCATACTCACCACCCCTGCCATAATCAATCGTCATAGCAAGAAACTCAAACTTAAAAGGTGCATGTTTTTTCATATATGCAAAAATAGTTGCAAGTAGCATGGAATCTTTACCGCCACTCAACCCAAGCAAGATTTTATCGCCTTCTTTAATGAGATTATATTTTGCATTTGTGCGACCAACGATATTTAGAATCTTTTTGCTAATTGTTGGATTTTCTTTGCTGTCTTTGCGTTTCGTGTTTATTATATGCTGTAAGATTTCTTCGTGCTTAAAAGGGGAGAGTTTATTTACCTGTGGATTGTCTTGTATTTGCCATATTGCTTGTTTTGTTGTTTGCATGTTTAGACTTCTTTATATTGTGATGTAAAAGCTGTAAGTGTAGCATAAAAACATATAGATTTAAGATAGCATATTGCTTTAGCGTGTTTCAATTTGCAAGAATCTTGTATGATAGTATTTTAGAGATTGTGTTATATAATCCCACAAGTTACGCATATTTTACAAACTACACGCAAACTTGCAGAGATATAGACAAAAAGTAGCAGTATAAAAATAAGATTTATTACAGAAATAATCTCTCATTGCTACAAATTTAAGCAATAAAGAATCTCTTTTAAATAAAATTATTCTCCGCTGACATTTTCCTTATTTAAAACTCTTTTCTTGGATCATTTACTCCATAGATAATGCCTGTCTTTGGATCACGCAAAATTGCACTCACGTCACCCATATCCGGTAATTCTGTGATTTTATATCCCATTCTTTTAAGATTATCTTGCACATCTTTTGTCATACCATAAGGCTCAATGCGAATCTCATCTGGCTCCCATTGCATATGGAATCTTGGTGATTCTACCGCTTTTGCTATATCCATTTTATGATCAATCACATTAGAAATCACTTGCAACACAGTGGTAATAATCCTTGCACCACCCGGACTGCCCACTACCATAAATAGCTTACCATCTTTTAGAATGATTGTAGGACTCATTGAACTTAGCGGTCTTTTCCTTGGGACAATCGCATTTGCTTCACCGCCTACTAAGCCATAAAGATTGGCTACACCGGGTTTAATAGAAAAGTCATCCATTTCATTATTAAGTATAAATCCAGCCCCTTCAACCGCTGCTATCGCACCATAACTTGCATTAATAGTATAGGTTACGCTTACAGCATTGCCCCATTTATCTGCTACTGAATAATGTGTAGTGTGATTACCCTCTTTGTGATTTATAGGTTGTCCTACTTTTATAACACCAAGTCCGGGCTTAATATTTTTACTAGGGACTGCCTTGCCCTTTGCATTGAGTATATTTGTGTAGATTTTTTTTGCATACTCTTTTGCTAATAATTTATCAGTTGGCACACTGAAAAAATCTGGATCTGCCATAAATACCGATCTATCAGCATAGGCTTGACGCATTGCTTCAGTCATTAAGGCAATAGACTTTGATGAGCCAAAACCTAGACTAGCTATATCTGCATTTTCCATTGTGTTTAGAATCTGAATGATATGTGTCCCGCCGCTACTTGGTGGAGACATGGAGATAATCTCATAGCCTCTATATGTGCCTGTTACTGGCTTTCGCCATACCACATTATATTGTGCTAAATCTTCTTTAGAGATTATACCGCCATTATTTTGCATATCAGCAACGATCAATTCTGCAATTTTCCCTTGATAAAACGCACTCTCACCCTCTTTTTGTATAAGTCTCAAGGTCTTTGCCAAATCTTTTTGCACGAGTGTATCCCCACCTTGATAAAGTGAGCCATCTTTCTTTAAAAAGTATTTTCTCGTGCTTGCAAATTTAGCTAAATCATCTTTTACTTCAAGCATGGTTTCAGCCTGTCTATCAGTAATCACAAAGCCATTTTCAGCTAAATCGATAGCAGGTTGCATGAGTTCGCCAAGCGGCTTTGTGCCATATTTATCAAGCATAGCACTCATACCTTTAACAGTGCCGGGCACTCCCGCAGCTAAATATCCAAGTGTTGAAGCATTTGGAATCACATTGCCCTTATTATCCAAATACATATCTCTTGTGGCTTTTAACGGGGCTTTTTCTCTAAAATCAAGTGTAATATTCTCACCATTTGCAAGGTGAATGACAGCAAAGCCACCACCACCGATGTTTCCGGCAGCAGGATGGACTACCGCTAAAGCATAGCCAACTGCTACCGCCGCATCAATCGCATTTCCGCCATTATCAAGCACAGCTTTTCCTATCGCAGTAGCATAAGGGCTACTCGTCATCGCAAGTCCTGTGCCTGTTGTATCTCGTGTTGGAGGATAACTCGCTGCAAACACAGCACTCACGCTTAAAAACCCTGTCATCACAAGAGATTTTAGCGGTGTTACACCTAAACTTTTATGAATGTTAAAACCCATAGTTTCTTCCTTATGTAAAATTGTGCTTCATTATTTCATTAAAATGTAAATAAGCAAAATAGCATTATCAAATTATGACAAGCGGTTTAGTTTGCAATTATACAAAATGTTACATTATTACCAGTTGTGGTTAAGGTATAGGGCTATTTGTCTATAAATGATATTTTGATAAAAAATACACAATATCCGCAAGATTCCGATACATATACAAATTATTGCCGATTTTTTGCTAGAATATGTCTTTTATTTTTCATATAGATTTAAGGGGAGATTATGCGAGATTCCATAATATGCGCAAATAGAGTGGATAAATTTAGAAAATATAGAAAGTCTGTGTTGTGTGGGGCTTTGTTTGCAAGTGCGTTTAGTGTAGTAGAGGCTATGGAGTTTGGCACAATGGGGAATGTCTCTGCATCTATGGGTGGGGCTGGAGTAGCTTTGAAAAGTCCTTTTGCTTTGTATTATAATCCGGCATTGCTTGCTTCAGATTCTAAAATGCGTATAGGTTATAGCATAGGTGTCGGCTTATCGCAATCAAATCTAGATAAGCTTACGAATCTAAACTTTGTCAAAATGGTAGAATCTCTTACAAGTCTTGGCAGTCAAATGGGTGGCGGTAGTAAAGCTATCACAAAGACAACTCGATCTGCTGTGCCTGCACTAATGGCAGGTGCGATGCCGTTTGCGGCAAATGGTGGAGCAAGGGCTGCAAGTAATTTAACTGACGCATTGGAAGAAGCTTTAAAGGCTAGTGGTGCTACAGGAAGTGATTTAGAATCCTTATGGAACAGCTATGAGCAGAGTCATCAAGGTAGCACAGATCATTCACAACTGATTGGGAATCTACAAACTTCTGTAAATAATTCCAATATGACTCAAGAGCAAAAAGATATGTTTAACGACTTTGCTGGATCAGTGGATTGGAGCGACTTTGATGTATCTAATGGCAAAATCACAAGCATGACTATTAAGTCTGGTAGTAATGGTGCATTAGACGCTGCTATGAAAGATTTAGACACTCTTTTTGAAGTCTTAAAAAATAACAACATGAATGTAATCAGTCAAAGCGGTATAGTCTTTCAACTCTCTAGTGAGACCATGCAAGAGAAGTTTGGTAGCCTTGCAGTAGGGCTATTTAATACTACACAAGCTGGAGTATCGCTTGTTGGCGATAAGAGTCGCATGCGGCTTATATTTGGTGATCCAACTGATGGATATTATGAGCTTGTTGTAAAATCCGGTGGATACACACTTAAGCAAGCTACTGCGGAGGATTATAATAAATTTTCTATCCTACAATCTGTTGAAAAGGGTGATGCGCATAAAGTCGTAAGCTCTGTGTTTAATCTCACAGAATTACCCGTGGGCTATGCGTATAGATTTAACTTTGACAATTCGGAGTTAAGCATAGGCGTAGCTGGTAAGCTTATGCTTGGGGCGAGTCTGTATCATGAGCAGTTTCTTGGCTCAAACCTGCAGTTTAATACAAACTTTGCTTCAAACATACAATACAACACTACTTTTGGGATAGATTTAGGCACATATTATGGCTACAATATAGGAGATTCTGGGCAGTTTGGCGTAGGTTTTGTAGCAAAAAATATCAATACGCCAACTTTCAGATTCGATACTGCACCAACTATTAGTATAAAACCACAATATAGGGCAGGTATAGCCTACAATGGCAAAAGATTCTCACTTGCATTTGACGCTGATGTATTGCCAAACGAAGTGCTAACTTATAGTCAATATGGTTTGTATTCTCAAATGATAGGTGGCGGTTTTAAACTTGATTATAGATTTGTAGATGTGAGAGGTGGTGTCGCCTATGATTTACGAAGAGACACTGGGGCTATACTTACTGCTGGTGTGAATATCTTAGGACTTATTGATATCGCTGCAGAAGTTGGCACAACATGGGTTGATTACTTTGGGACTACTGCGCCAAAATATGCTAATGTAAGAGTGGGTGGCAGCTTTAGCTGGTAAATATAAAGAGCTAATGAGTATATAACCTGTATTTCTCTATATGATTTGTCCGTTAAAGTCTAATGCTTTTGTATTCATTGTTGCTTGTGGTGTCAAATCATTTGTGCGGAGTTTGGGTTGTATCAACTTTTTGTGTAATTTTGCCATTTATTGTATTTTTATGGTTTATAAGAGCAAAAAGCTATCTAACACAACTCATAGCAGCGCTTCCATTATCGAATCTTTTTTATCCTATTATGCCCTATTTTTAGAATCATGCTGCTTTTTGTGGCAAAAATGCCGCGTTTATCAAGCGCAATAATATCACTTACACTCTCTGCAAACTCCATGGAAAAATCACCATTTGTGGGGTTTGCTGATGATGAATAAAGCCATTTAAAGCCTTGTAAAAAGTCATTATGTAAGTTATTCTTTATCATTCTAAAGCTACTTCCATTTGGCAGTATAAATGAAGTTTTTTTAGCCCTTCTTATCATATTTCGCATAGAAGTGGGTGTGCGGTGTGGGATAGAATCTAGCTTTGCTATCTCTTTTAAAAGCGGTTTGTTGAGATTTGCACCCTTTTTTTGATTAATGATTCTAGAATCTTTTGATAATAGTCCTATGGTGGTATCTGTCTGGGCAAGTATAACTTCATTGTTGAGTGAATCTAGGCTTAAAGGCATAAGATTTATGGGGCATGTTTTAGACATGTTGTATCTTATTGTATCTTAGCAAAGTATGAGAGTAAGTCTAGAAAGTTTGGAAAAGAAGTTTGGATACATTCAGTATCTAATATCTTACCGCCGCACATACAAGCAGCGATAGCAAAACTCATAGCAATGCGATGATCACCTTTAGAATCTACCACGCCTTTTTGAAGTGTGCCGCCTATAATATCAAAGCCATCATCATATTCTACGCATTGTATCCCAAAGCTTTTTAAGCCTTGTGCGACAACAGAGATTCTATCACTCTCTTTTACGCGTAATTCTGCGGCGTTGCGTATCCTTGAAGTCCCTTTTGCAACACTACAAGCAATGCTTAGGGCGGGTATCTCATCAATTAACCATGCGATATTTTCTGTAATATCAACTGCCTTTAGTTCCGCGCTAGAGATTGTAATATCTGCTATTTTTTCAAAATCATTTCTTTCATTTTCATAGCGTATTTTTGCGCCCATTTTTTCTAGAATCTTAAATGCTTCAATGCGTGTTTTATTCATCATTACACGCCTTAGCGTGATTGAAGTCTCTGGCATAATACAAGCAAGCACAGCAAAGAAAAATGCTGATGAAGGATCATTTGGGATTGATATATCAAAGGCTTTTAGCAGCTTATTTTTCATATCAAAAGCACCAAAGGGTGTGATATGTAATTTATCATCTTTTTGTTGTAAATATGGATTTTTCTGCAGGGCATATAGCATATTTTCTGTATGATCTCTACTTAACTCACATTCACTAAAGATTGATTTTTCACTGCCTTGTAATGCGGCTAGTATCAATGCGCTTTTTACTTGAGCTGAAGCGATTTGTGAATGATATGTGAATCCTTGTAATTTGTTTTTGCTTGGGATAACACAGAGTGGGGCAACTTCTTTTACGCCATCTTTAGTCTTAATTATGCGTGAAGTAATATTTGCCCCGATTGAGCGAAGTGGCTTAAGGATTCTCCCCATTGGACGAGCATGTAAATATATGTCTCCACATAGCACCGCATAGAGATTTGCCCCTGCTAATAAGCCTGTGAAAAGTCGCATAGAAGTCCCAGAATTACCACAATATAAAATATCATTTGGGGTTTGTAGCCCCTTTTTTGGTGGGGTGAGTAGCAGGTCCCCATTTTTTTCAAATTTTGCCTTAAGTCCTAGATTCTGTGCGATAGTAAGGCTTCTTTGCGTATCTTCTGCGCGTAAAAAGTGCTTTACTCTACATGTAGAATCTGCAAAGAGACTAAACATGCAAACACGATGGGATAGGGATTTATCACTTGCTAAAATGTCTAAGTCTGCTCGTATTTCTTGCTGTATTGGCGAAATTTCTAGATCCATAATATTCCTTGATAAAACCTATAACTTACATAAGTGAAAATAGTAGTATAGCTTAGCATAGAGACAATAGATTCTAAACGCATTATATAAACCATCTTGCCTTTATAATAAGCTAATAGACAACACTAAGCAATAGGGCTTAGTGTGGATTTATAGTTAGAGAGTAGGCTTAGTGTAAAATGCTTGAAAGATTCTATACAAACTACAACATAATCAAATTATTAAAGATTACCAGTTTGCATTCGTGCAAGATTCTTTATCACCTAAATCACACGCTTTCTTGTAATACTCTTGGGCTAGTGTTGTATTCTCACTCACACCTTTTGCGTTGCGATACATATAGCCTAAAGCCGTGCATGCTTTTGCTTCTTTTTCATCACATAGCTTTTTATATGATTCTATAGCCTTTGCATAGTCGCCATCATTATATGCCTTATTTGCTTCATCAAGAGTTGCTGCAAACATAGAAGTAGCACAAAATCCTAACATTGCCATAACGCAGATAAATTTACGCATATCAAATCCTTTACAATAAAATAAGTATGAATTGTAATGTAAAATTTCACATTTTTTACTTTTTTTGCAAGTTTTGCATAATATTTTATAGAATCTTTTTATTTTGGCTTTATAAGAGATAACATTGACATAGCATATAGCAATAATGCAACATATAAAAATAAATCTATAATACCATAACGCTGCACGATAGGCTGTGAGAAAAATGGCGATACAAACTGCCCAAAACAAGCCGTAGCACTCAAGATTCCAATGGCTTTACCAATGTGTTCTTTTGGGACTATTGAAAGCAGAAATGAAGAGTTATTAACAATGATTGCCCCGCCGCCAATGCCAACTAAAAGTAGTCCCAGCACCACCGCATAAATATTATGCAATACATAAATGAGTAAAAATCCACTCCCCATACATAAGAATCCAACGATATAAATCCCTTTAACAGATAAAAAGTTGCGTATGCGTGGATAAAAAAGCGATGAAGTGCCATACGCAAAGGCAGATGCAGAGATACAGAATCCCACAAGCATTTCACTATGTCCTAGATTCTGTGTGATGAGATAGGGAATCTGCGTTGGTGAAGTGTAGTAAGCAATCATAATAACAAAGCCAAAGAAATAGCAAGGCAGTATAGATATAATTTTAAATTCCTTGCTAGAAGTCTCTACATGTGCGACTTTCTTAAGAGGGCGAGGCTCAAAAAGTGTGGTAGCAACAAAAAGCATTAAAAAGATTCCAAGTCCATACACATAGAATGGATAATGCCAATCAAAATGGGCTAAAATCCCCCCAAGCGACATAAATAACGCACTCCCACAAGCAGTAGCAAAGCCTTGCAATCCAAGAGCTTTTTGCCGCTCTTCCCCTACATAATAATCTGCTACTAAAGCACTTGCAGCTGTCATAACAAATGCGGTTGAAATGCCAAAAAGCGCCCTTGTAAATAAAATCCAATAGATATTATCCCAAAACGCACCAATGACACCACTCACACTCCATAAAAACATAGAGGCAATAAGAAACTTTAAACGACCAAACTTATCAATTAAAACCCCACTTAAAGGCGAAAATAGCATGATAAACAAAGCAGGTAAAGTCAGCACAAGTTTTGAAAGTGTCTCAATATGTGGAATATGTGCGAAGTGATTCTCAATAGCAGGTATTGAAGTAGCAATGATAGTCCCACCTAGCACCGTCATAGATGTGCTTGAAAAGAGAGCAAACATAAAAGTTGGACGATGTGTAATGGTGTATAATTTCTGTTCAAGTCTATTTTGTGGAATCTCTGGCATATAAACTCCAAATCCTTAAATCTTTAAGCTATATTGAGAATTGCTACTTGTAATACCTTTATTAGAATCTAGCATGGTTAAATCGCATAATACTATGCAGTTTTAGTGCTATCTGTAAATTGTTGTTCTTGCTTTAATGCTAAACGCTTGATATTCTCCCAATGTGTATTTATAATGATAATTCCAATTAAGACAACGGGGACATGTGTGCCAATTTGTGCGTTGATATTAATAGATTCTGGCAGACTAAATATATTTGGTATAACAAAGGTTAAAACAATACCGCTTAAAACCCCAAGTAATGATGAAAGCGAAGAGATTTTAAACACCTTGCCAACAATCCCCCATACAATAAGCCCACAAACCCCCTCAACTGGGATTAAAAGCAAAACGCTACCAATAGCAGTGGCGACACCCTTTCCACCATTAAAGCCCAAAAATGGACTATAACAATGCCCTAGTATCGCAAGAATAGCAATGGCATATTGTGTCTCAAAGCTTAAACCCATAAGCTTTGCGATGAGCACGACAAACAGCCCCTTAAACGCATCAAGCAATAAGGTAAGCAATGAGAAAAACTTTGCTTTTTGCGGAGAGATTGCAGCAAAAGCACGATATACATTTGTAGCCCCTGTGCTTTTTGAGCCTATCTCTAAAATATTTTGTTTCGCAAAAATCTTTACAAGCAACGCACCAAAAGGAATGCTACCGATTAAATACGCACATATATATAATAAAATATTTGGATTTGTATCCATAAAATGCCTTTATGTAGAATCTAGCTAAGGATTATAGCCTATTTTTGTAGATTTCATCGCTTTGTGCGTCAATGGCGTGTAAATTATGCAAGATTTACAGGGATAATACCCCGAATGGAATTGATACAATACATCTCACTTGCTTCATATAAATCCTTTTTATATAGAATCTTTTCAGTGCATATACCACATTTTATAAGAGTATTACGCAGTGTCCCAGCAAGGATTCCTAAACTTTGTGGTGGTGTGTAGTATTTGCCATTTTTAGCAATTATAATATTACTTCTTGAGCCTTCAAGTATCTTGCTATCCTTATCTATGTAGATATAATCAAAGCATTCATTTTTAGCAATGCTTATCGTAGCGTCTTTGAAATGCTCTCTTTTTGTAGTTTTATGATAGCTTAGTGGCGTTATAGTATCAAGTGTGGCTAATCTTACTTTAGTATTGTTTATGGGTTGTAAGGCTTGAATGCTATATGTAAGATTCCCTTCTTTTGTTAAGAGTAGGCGGCAAAATGAGAAGTCGTTTGCGATAAAATCATTATTTCCTATTTGCAGTAACTTTTGTAGCGTATGTATAGAATCCCATAAACACAGAGTGGCATTTGTATTATCGTTATAAAGTGTAGAATCTAGCATGTTTGTTTTATTATATTGAGTGTAATAACTAAAAGATTCTAATCTCATAATATGATATTGTATGTCTCTGTTTGGCAAACTAGATTTGGCTAAAATCTCTAAAGATTCTAATATATTTAAATCTTTATGGGTATGCGGTGTATTTATATCTAAGTGTTTCAAAGCAGATTCTATGGCTGTATAGTTAAAGCCCAATGCTTTTGCACTATTATAAAGCCTATATAAATGAGAATGCAAAAGAAATACAGAATCTTTATGTAGCAGTATTGTTTCAATCAAAGAAAAATCCATAATGTTTTGTTCCTAGTGATGAGATCTATAATTTTTTAGAATCTTATTCAAAAAGGTTTAAAAGAGAAGCGATATGGATTTATATTTTTGTGTGCGTGTAAGACTTGTGAAACTCTCATATCTTTTAAAGTCATAGAAAATATGAATAGCACTCGGGATTCTAATAAATCTACACCCTATCCACTAAATCCCTAAATTCAGCAAAAAGCTTACTTGCTTCGCGTGGTCCCGGGCTTGATTCTGGGTGGTGCTGGACTGAAAAGATTGGTGAATCTTTATAATAGACCCCTTCAATCGTATTATCAAAAAGATTTCTATGCGTGATAGTAGCGACTTCTATTATAGATTCTGGCACATTGTAGTTGTGATTTTGTGCGGTGATTTCAAGTGTGTTTGTCTGCATGTTTTTCACCGGGTGGTTGCCACCATGCTGTCCAAACTTAAGCTTATAGGTAGTATATCCATGTGCGTTACTTAAAAGCTGGTGTCCTAGACAGATTCCAAAGATTGGAATCTTTTCTTTAATAAATAGTTTGATCTTTTCAATCTGGTCTTGCAATAACACAGGATCTCCCGGACCATTACTTAAAAAAATGCCACTAATCTCTTTTTGCTTGTATCTCTCTATTAAAGTTTTTGCATCAAAGGTATGCGGCACAACTTCTACGATTAGTCCTACTTGGCTAAGTTCATTTAGAATATTTCGCTTTATACCATAATCGATGGCTATAATTTTTTTCTTTGTCTTATCGTTAATATCAATTTTTGGATATGAAAAGTTAGTAAAATCAAAAGTGCTTTCATCATGTATATAGGGTTTTTCTGTGCTAACTTCTGCGACATAATTTATTTCTTCTATCCTTTTAGCCGATAATAAGGCTTTCTGCAAAGATTCTCTATCTTTTAATTCACTTGATGCGATCATCATCATAGCCCCATTATCACGCAACATTTTCACAATGCCCCGCGTATCGACATTACAAATCCCTATAAGATTATTCTCAATGAAAAATGACTGCAAATCCTGCGTAGAGCGAAAATTTGAGCTAATGCTACTTAGGTTTCTAATCAGCACACCTTTTGCAAAGGGCTTTCTACTCTCCATATCCTGCGGATTACACCCGACAATGCCAATCTCTGGCATACAAAATACAATAAACTGCCCCGCATAGCTTGGATCACTAATAATCTCTTGATAGCCTGTCATAGAGGTATTAAAGACTGCTTCACCAATAGCTGTGCCTTCCTTGCCAAAGCCTTTTGCTTGTAATAAAAGCCCATTCGCAAAATAGAGCCATATATCATGTAGTTTCATTGCTTAAGCCCTTTTATTGAGTTCTTCTTCATAGAGTTTTGCAAAAATTAACTCATACTCTTCACTACCCGGAATTAACTTTCGTTTATAATTTTTGATTTTTTCAACTGCATTATCATAAGCATGCTCGTGGAAATCAAAGTATGAATCAATAGATTCTATAACAAAGTTTTTCACAACATTTTCTGGGACATTGAAATCAATATAGCTTTCTTCAAAAAGTGCGTCTAGAATGTCATGGGCTAATTGGCTGTAACGCTCTTTATATGAAAGTAGAAAGCCCTTTTCTTTTGCAAGCTGCTTTTTTATCATTGCAAATAGCTGCTTTTCATTGACTTCATCTTCTTCGATTGTATCTTGGTGTGCTTCTAGCAATTCCCTTGCTTTAGATTCTATGGCGTATTCTTGCTGCATATCTTCTTTTATGAGTGTTGTGGTAAGGCGGTTTAGATTCGGTAAAGCGGCATTAATTTGGACTAGATTTGAGCGACTTAACTCAAGGATAATGCGTTCTGCTAAGAATTGTGCGTGTTGTGGTTTTAGTTTCATGATTTCCCCTATTTAGAACCATTTGCATTATGTTTTTATTAAAATAAAAATGCTTATTATAACATAAATTTATCAAGGCAATAAGATTTCACAATCATATCTCATTGACAATAAAACCTAGTCGCGGATACTCTTCTAATCGTGGCAATACAATCTCTTTTAATGCTTGCTGCAGTGGCAGGGCGTGTATGCCGATAGAAAGGGTATAATCTCTAAATTCTATTGCTATCTTTTTCTCTTTGGCAAGGGCGACACTTAAAGCAAAAATAAAGCTTAGAATCTGCAGGGCATCGTGTTCTGGCAAAAGATTCTCAAGTGTTTGTGTGATGATTTTTGGTCGCTTTTTGTGCGAAGATTCTAAAAGTGTGGCGATTGTATAACGCTCTTTATGTCCAAAGCCATAATGCAGGGAATGCAATGCAATATAGGCACTATGTTTATGTGCTTGATAGAAGTTAAAGTTTGCACCAATATTATAGAGTTTGCTAGCAACCTGCAAGGCTTGCAGGTGAGAATCTTCTAAGTCATAAGGCTCTTTTAAAAGATTAAAAAGTGTTTTTGTGTGTTTGCTGATTGTTTTAGAATCATCAAGGCTTGTGAGAAAAATATCTTGCAGGGATCTTACACTTGGATTAATATTATTTGGAATCTTTCCATGATGATAACGCAACATATCGTTTAAAAACGCCCCCTCACGCACACCAACACCACTTATAATAAGTTTTTTCGCACTCAATTCCTCTAAAATCACTTGTAAAATAAGTAAGCCTGGTCGTATAGAATCTATACGCCCCTCTTCAAAGCCACTCTCTAAAAGCCACTCATTACTTGCATGTGTAATGGTCTCTAAATGCTCTAAGATATTCTCCACACAAAGCTCATAGCCATGCAGAAAATTAAACGCATAAGATTCTAAATCCATTTCATATTTCGCATACGCACGAATACTCCCGCCAATCCCAAATACATTAAGATTTTTCATAAAAGATGAACTCGCACAAAAGGCTTTAATATCTTTTATATGTTCTTTTACATACTTTCTTACATACTTATATGCTTCTTGCATGTTATTGTGATCAAAAAATAGCTCTTTTAAGCGGATACTCCCTAGATTGAGTGATACCATCGTTTGTATCACGCCATTTTCAATACAGGCAAGCTCTGTGCTACCACCGCCAATATCAATAGTAACACCACTTTTTTCATGCAATAGATTCGCACAAGCTAATGCGCCATAATAGGCTTCTTTCGTGCCGTCTATAACTTTTATAGCAATGCCACATTCTTTTTTGACTCGTGCTATAAACTCGGCTTTATTCGGTGCATCTCGCAGGGCTGAAGTCGCTACGCATATAAGCTTTCTACTCTTTAGTGAATCACTTACTTTTTTAAACTCTTTTAATGCGTTTAAAGCCCTTGCCATCGCTTGTGGTTGTAAATAAGAATCATGCTCATAACTTCCTTCAGAAATACGCACTTTTGATTTTAACTCATGGATAAGGTGGAATCCATAGCGACTTGTTTTTTGAAAGATCGCCATTCTTGCCGAGTTTGAGCCAATATCTATAATCGTTGTAATTTTTGCCATAGTTATCCTTTATAAGTAAGGTTAATGCCCCATATCTTTTGTATCAATAATCGCATCAACAGGGCAGACTTCTATGCAATTTGGGCTTTCTGCATAACCCGCACAAAGAATACATTTGTCTTGTGCGATGATATAGATGGGTTCTCCAATGCTAATGGCTTGTGTAGGACATACATCGCGACACGCATCACAAGCAATACATTGATTGAGAATAACAAGTGAAGACATTTTATTTCCTAATATTTTGTGTTAAAGATTTTGGTTAAAAACTTTGTGTATTATACAATAAAACTTAAACTAGAAAACTATGTGATAGTTTTGTTTGATGATATTTTTAGAGTGTTTTATATAGGGGATAGGGCTAAACACTTCATAATATTTTGCTATAATTTATGATTTTTAATGTTTGGAATCTCTATAAAGTAAATATTGTGTTCAGTAAAATTTTTAGTATAAAATCCAAATAGAGTTTAGATTCCAAAAAAGAAACACAAGTAGTTAATAAAGGGGATTTATGATAAAGCAAGAAGATACGCAGTTTGCCTATACTTATATGAATGCGAATATGCATACACCACTTGCAGTATATAAGGGCATTAACGCACATTTTTTATTAGAATCTGCTTCACTTGAAAGTGGTAAGGGGCGATATTCTATAATTGTTCGTAATGTAAATTTTGGCTTACAAAAAAGAGATAAAGACTATACGTTTGAAACCTATATAAAAGATTCTCCAAAAAATGAGGCAAATAGCTTTTCTTTATCAAATCTTACAGAATATGAAGAGTTACCCCCTTTTTTAATGCAGCTAAAAGATTCTATTCTTTCTATACAAAATAACCACATAAAAGATAAGCCTAGTTTTGATTTTTTAGAGCTTGCAAAGGTGTTTAGAAATGCTTTGCCTAAAATCCCAAAGATTTTAGAATCTCTGCCCTTGCCACTTGGTGGGCTAGGCTATGTTGGCTATGAATTTTTTAGTGAATGTGAAAATGTGGTATTTCAGCAAGAAAGCCTATATGATGCACCTGAAGCCCTGCTTGTATTCCCGCAAGAATGCGTTGTATTTGATCATTTTTATGATTCTATGTATATTGTGATAAATTCACTAGATAATGGGGCTAAGGCAAAGCTAGAATCATTGCAGCAAGAGATTCTATCACTACAAAATACACAGACAAATGAGCTTTTAAACGGGCATAAGGTTTTAGAATCTAGCGTTGTGTATGAAGATTCTAAAGAATGGTATGAAGCGAATGTAGCAAGGATTAAAGATGAGATTTATAAGGGCACATTTTTACAATGTGTGCTTAGTCGAGCTATCGCCATTAAAAGCAATATGAATCCGCTGTATTTCTATGAGACATTAAGACATAATAATCCAAGCCCATATATGTATTATTTAGATTTTGGGACATTTAGCGTTATTGGGGCTAGTCCTGAAGTCATGCTGCAATGCAAGGATAATATACAGACTTTGCGACCTATCGCTGGGACTAGAAAAAGGGGGGCAAACGCACAAGAGGATAGAATCTTAGAGCAAGAATTGCTAGAAGATGAGAAAGAGAATGCAGAACATTTAATGCTTGTTGATTTAGGGCGAAATGATATTGGGCGAAATGCTAGGATAGGAAGTGTAAAGATTAATGCGTTTAGAGTTATTGAGCGATACTCAAGCGTTATGCATATTGTATCAGAGATATGTGGTGAGATTATGGAAGGGCGGGATAATAATAATTGTTTTAAGGCATGTTTCCCTGCGGGAACGGTGAGTGGAGCACCAAAGATTGAAGCGATCACAAAACTCGCACAATATGAGACGCATAAACGATCTATTTATTCTGGTGCGATTTTGTATTTTACTAGAAATGGTGATTTGGATTCTGCGATTACTTTGCGTTCTGCGGTATTGCAAGATGGGATCTATTATTTACAAGCTGGAGCAGGCATTGTCATGGATTCTATCCCTACAAATGAATATATTGAAACATGTAATAAAATGAAAGCCCTTTATGATATTTTGATACAACCTACTAGAGATTAGATTCTAAGTTTAGAATCCAAAGAGAGTGAAATATGAAAAATACGAGATTAAAAGGGCTTTATGGTATCAGTGATACAAAGCTAACGCCTACAAAGACTTTAATAGCACAATTGCAAAAAGCAATACAAGGTGGTTTAAAGATATTTCAATATAGAGATAAAGATTCTAAAGATAGTGAGATTATAGGACTTGTGGGGGAATTACAAGCCTTATGTAATGAAAATAATGTGCTTTTTGTGTTAAATGATAGATATGAGCTTGCTATAAAGCTTGGGGTAAGTGGGCTGCATTTAGGCAAAGATGAAGTATCACAGCTTTTGGATATTAGAGAATCTTTTAAGGGTATTATAGGGGTGAGTTGCTATGATAGCATAGAGTTAGCACAACGCTATGAGAGTGCTAAAGTCGATTATGTAGCTTTTGGGTCTCTCTTTCCCTCACCTACAAAAAGGGACGCTAAGCCTTGTCCTTTAAGCGTTATAGTAGAAGCTAAACATAAACTAAAGATTCCAATATGTGGCATAGGTGGCATTTGTGTAGATAATGTATCTTTACTAAAAGAATGTGATATGATTGCTGTGATTTCTAGTTTGTGGAATATAGATTCTAAAAATTACGCCCCAAACCCCGCAGCCTACCCAAATTTGGCGGATAAACTAGATACTAAAATAACCACTTGTCATACTGAGCCTTTAGGCGAAGTATCTAGCATGGAATCTAAAAAAGATTTTTCGCCTATGACTCAAAATGACAAACAAATTCTAGATTCTATAACGACTTCACATAAAGATATTTCACCTTTTTCAAAGGCTCAATATGACAAGATTCTGGAATCTATAACAACAAACCACGCAAACAAAACCACAAATTCTAGCAGTTGCTCTATGGCTTTAGAGGCTTTAAGCGAATTAGAAGATATGAGTTATTTAAGTGATATGACTATCCATCACAATTCGCTTAATCTTTCAAATTGTATAGACAAGGGCGCAAATTTAGAGAATCAAAATTCTAGTCAAAATGCACCCCTAAACCCTGCACCCACCCAAGCGGTTAAAAATCAAGATTCTAAAAATCTTGCACCATTTAAGGCAGAAGATCTAAAAGATAGCGATTATAACTACATAACTGCTAATGCAAAGAATCTTATAGCCGCATGGCAGACTAAATAATCTAAAAGGAATGAAAATTGAAAAAAGTTACATATATTATTACAGGCTTTTTGTGTGCGTATATGCTCGTTAGCATTACTTCATTACAGGGCGTCGTATATGCACATACAAAAGAGGGCGATCAATATAATGAATATAGGGCAAAATATAGCAAACCAGTAAGTGAATGGGAAAAACCACATATTGATGATGGAATCTCTTATAAAGAAATGCAAGCCCTGCCAAAAATAGCAAAAGATACAAAAGAAAATCCCTACACAGAAGCAAAAATGCTACTTGGTAAAAAACTCTTTTTTGAGCCAAAACTCTCAAAATCAGGACAGATAGCTTGTGCGAGTTGTCATAATCCAGAGTTAGCCTTTGGAGATTCTATAAAAACTAGCTTTGGACATGATAGACAAAGGGGAAAACGCAATGCACCAAATATTATGATGAGTGGCTTTTTTGATGAGTTATTTTGGGACGGAAGGGCTAAAGGTTTAGAATCTCAAGCCCTTATGCCGATTACAAATCCTATTGAAATGGCACATGAGCTTAATGCCATGCAAGATTCTATTGCCAGATTAAGAGAGTATTACCCCTTATTTATCCTTGCATTTGGAGAGACACAAAAACAATATGAAGTTTTAGGGATAGAATCTAAAGAAGAGTTTAAAAAAGTCTTATTAGATTTATTAAGCCTAGATTTACAAAATAAAGATTTAGATTCTCTTCTTCAAAGCAAAACTCTATCAAAAGAGCAAATCACATTAGCCAAAAAACTTATCACAAAAGAGAATATAGCAAAAGCCATTGCGACTTATGAGCGAAGTCTTGTGCCTAAAAATACGCGTTTTAATCGCTTTTTAAATGGCGATTATAAAGCTTTGAGTGATAAAGAAATCTATGGGCTACATATTTTTCGCACAAAAGGGCGGTGTATGAATTGCCATTATGGAGTGGCATTAAGCGATGGAGAATTTCATAATATTGGCTTAAGCTTTTATGGTAGAAAGCTAGAGGATTTAGGACGATATGAGATAAGCAAAGATGAAAAAGATTTAGGTGCGTTTAAAACGCCCTCACTCATAGCAGTATCAAAAAGTGCGCCTTATATGCACAATGGCATATTTCCTACATTAAGGGGTGTCATCAATATGTATAACGCCGGATTCCCCACACATACAAAAACACAAAATATTGCATTAACCCCAAAGACTTCAAAGCTTATGCAGCCGCTAAACCTGAATAAAGAAGAGCTAGAAGCCCTAGAAGCATTTTTACTCACATTATAGAATCTAGTAGAAATAGGGCAGGGCGATATTGCGTAATGTCTATAAAAATAGAGTTAGTATAAATAGAAGTTAAATGGATATGAAATAGGGGTTGTCATAGAGAGAGTAAAACATAGCTTTATTATGTAACTTTGCAAAATCACTCCTTGCCACAACGCATACAAGCTAGATTCCCACTTCACGCAAAAAAAGTAGCTATAAAGCACACAAGCGGTAAGCTTAAACTAAAGCCCACAAAAAGCAGGGGTAAAATCTTTTGTGTAAAGCGTAAAATTGTAAGCATAAGCCCAAGGGCAGAGTAGATTAACCCACCGATATGAGCGGATAAAAAGACATTGTGTATGTAGGATTGAAGTGAAGTAAGCCCTAGCTCATTCATATCTTCTAGCGTGATGAAGCCTTGCGTATAGAGAAAAGTTTCTATTGCTGCAAGGAAAGATGTAATCTCTATGTCTTTTACTTCAATAAGTGAGCTAAAAAAGAGTAAAGAGTAGATAAAACACGCCATAAGCCACGCATAGCTCATAAGTATTCCTACTTTAGCAAATCGCCCTTTTTGTGAAAGAAGCATAACTCCTCCTGCAATTCCAAAAGGTGCAAGCCAAGTAGGGATATTTGGGATATTATAAACTCTCCAAAAAAAAGAAAAAAGTATAATAAGCCCAACACCCACAAATAAGCAAAATCGCTGGAAACCAAAAAATTGCTGTTCTTTATAATCTAGCGTGAAGTCAAACATAATGTCCCTTTTGTAAAAATTCTTATAAGACTAAGAATCTCATTAGATTCTTGTAAAAGTGGTATTTTAACAAAAAAAACAACAATATATGCTGCTTACAAATCCTATTGAAATAGCACGCAAGCTTAATACCATACAAGATTCTATTGCTAGATTAAGAGAGTATTATTCATTATTTATACTTGCCTTTGGAGAGACACAAAAACAATATGAAGTTTTAAAGATAGAATCTAACGATGAGTTTAAAAGAATCTTATTAGATTTATTAGGCTTAAATTTGCAAAATAAAGATTTAGATTCCATTTTGCAAAGTAAAACTTTATCAAAAGACCAAAATAAAGAAAAGCTAGAAGCATTTTTACTCACATTATAGAATCTAGTAGAAATAGGGCAGGGCGATATTATGCAATATCTATAAAAATAGAGTTAGCACATATAAAAGTTAAATAGATATGAAATAAGGGTTGTCATAGAGATAATAAAACATAGCTTTATTATGTAACTTTGCAAAATAATGTTATACTTAATGTTTTGGATTTTTCGCTATTAAGCATGTAGATTTTAAGTTGAAAATGAAAGGAAAGAGAATGAAATACGCCTTTATTTATCCCGGGCAAGGCTCACAAACTAAGGGCATGGGTAGAGACTTTGTTGAAAATTTTTCTATTGCAAAGATGCTTTTAGAAGAGGCAAGTGATAGTTTAAAGCAAGACATGGCAAAGATACTTTATGAAGATGAAGAAAAGCTAAATGAGACACAATACACACAACCAGCCATCTTTCTAGTCAGTGCTATGGCTCATAAAATTGTAGAAAAAGAGTATGGCATAAAGGCAGAGATTGCTTTTGGGCATTCATTAGGCGAAGTAAGTGCGTATTGTCTCAATGGTGGGGCAAACTTTGGAGATTCTATATATTTGACACATAAAAGAGGGCAGTTTATGGCAGAAGCCTGTAAAAATAAGAATGTTGGTATGATGGTCTGCTTGGGACTTGCTACAAATGTATTAGAAGATATCTGCATAAAAGCACAAAAAGAGGGCAAACAAGTCTGGGCAGCAAACTATAACATGGAGGGGCAAGTCGTATTAGCAGGGATTAAAGAGGACTTAGAATCTGTAAGCGACACTTTGAAAGAGGCAGGGGCGAAACGCACATTATTATTAAAAATGAGTGTAGCAAGTCATTGTCCTTTATTACAAGATTCTATACCGCCTTTTAAGGCACTTTTAGAAACAAGCATTAATGATAGCAATATAGAGATTATCTCAAATGCCAATCTCTCTTTATACAAAACAAAAGAAGAAACCTTGCAAAATCTCACACAGCAGCTTATAAAACCTGTGCTATATCATCAATGTGTAAGCAAGGCAAAAGAGCTTGGAATAACAAAATTTATAGAGTTTGGCAATGGAAGCGTATTAGCGGGATTAAATAATAAAATCAGCGATATACCTACAATCAGTATAAATTCAGTGCAGTCAATACAAGGGCTTGGGTCATTATAATGGTAAAAATGCGACAGAGACATCTTTGTGTGTTTGAATTTGAGAAAGGCTCATTTGATGAGATTCTTGCCTATATTCAGTATAATGCGGATTTTATGCGAGATAGATTACTTGCATTTCATGATGATATTACGCCAGAAATACGCGATTTTCTATGTGATTTAGGGGCTATGCCCTTTAAGGTTGAGAATAAAAAGATACTGCAATCAGGCAAAGTAAAACAGCTTATCACAGAAGCCCCTATACAAGACCAAAGCACTATTTCACATGATGACAAGCAAAATACTGCGGTAAAAAAGATTAAAATCACTCTAGATTCTAATGACTTAGCAAGAGTTGTTATGGATAGTAATGATGAGAATATTAATCAAAAAAGTATAGAATATGTTTCTATTGGTAACACTCTACAAGATAGCGATTCTAAAGATTCTAAACTAGATTCTACACCTATAAAAGATTCTATAAAACAAGCACGAAATGGCTTGATAAGTGATATAGAATCCATGCCTATGGTAACCTTTAAACGCACTATCCGCAGTGGCGAAGAGATTATTTTAGAATCTCATGCTGCTTTTATTAAAGATATACATGAGGGTGCTTTGATAAAAAGCAGTGGAAATTTACATATTTATGGTAAATGTCATGGAATATTAGAGTGTTTTGGCGATTATATTATCATTGGAGAGTTTGATATGGGTAGAATCTCTTTGCAAAATGTCATTGTGGAAGGGAAAATGCTTGAGCGGCTAAAAAGTAGCAAAAAGCTAAAAATGCTTACCATAGAAAATGGCGAAATCTCTCTATGTGAGCTTCTATAAAAGGATAAATATGAAACAAAGAACGATAGCAAAAAAAGTGGAGCTTGTAGGCATTGGACTGCATAAAGGTGTGCCAGTGAAGATGATATTAGAGCCATTGCCAAGTGATAGTGGCATTGTCTTTTATCGTAGTGATATGGGGGTTAGCATACCGCTTAAGATAGAAAATGTGATTGATACGACTATGGCAACTGTGATTGGTAGAAACGGGGCAAAAGTCTCTACAATCGAGCATTTACTCTCCAGCATACATGCCTATGGTATTGATAATATACGCATTATCCTTGATAATGAGGAAGTGCCTATTATGGACGGGTCTAGCATAGGATTCTGTATGTTATTGGAAGAAGCAGGGATACAAGAGCTAGATAAGCCAAAAAAGGCTATTGAGATTAAAGAAGTCGTTGAGGTAGAAGAGGGCGGTAAATTTGTGCGACTTATGCCAAGTGATTCTATAACCTTTGATTTTACGATTAAATTCCCACATCAAGCCATAAGAGAGCAAAGCTATAAGTTTGAGTTTAGCACACAAAAATATAAAGAAGAGATAGCAAGGGCTAGGACTTTTGGGTTTTTACAGGAAGTAAATCAGCTTAGGGCTATGGGATTAGGGCTTGGCGGTAGCTTTGATAATTGCATTGTGCTTGATGAAAAAGGCATTATGAATGCTGAAGGACTGCGATATAAAGATGAGTTTGTAAGGCATAAGATTCTTGATGCAATCGGTGATATGTCCTTGCTTGGTATGCCAGTAATTGGCGGATATATCTCTTTTGCAGGTAGCCATAAGCTCAATCACTTTTTAACAAAAAAGCTTTTAAGCGCAGCCCATGCGTATAGCATTGTAGATTTACAAGACAAGGTAAAAGACACACAAAAAGCCTATGTCCCCGCAAAAGTAAAGGCTTAGATTCTAAGTAAAGTATAGAATCTCATTTTGTAATCTGTGTTTTACTGATTTGTGTTTCTTGCATTTTAGGTGATATTTGTTTGGTTCTATCTTTTTGCATGGAATATATTGTTGTGATCTAAATTTGTTTTTTGTTGCTGATAGAAATAATGATTCAGGGCGTGGTGGATATAATGTGTTGCTTTATTAGGTTTCTTTTGCGTGAAATTATGTATTTTATAAGTTGAGAGCAAGACTAGTTACAAAATCATTTTTGTGCTATAATTAGCATTTTTATTTATTAAAAAACAAAGGATTATTATGCCATGGTGGTTGGTAAAACAAATACGAAGAGCAGTGAGAAAGATAGCGCGAAAAGTTGGGGCAGTGTCGCCTTATGATTTTTATGATTGGCGAGTGCCCTGGGCAAGTAAGAAAGATATACAGCAAGATAGGGAGCGTTATAATGCGTTAAATACTGATGGAAGATTCGTCATAGATTCTAAAAATGAATATATTGTTCGCGATCTTAAATACATTAATACAGAACATGGGATCAGCTATATTCCAACTTATGTGAGGGATTTGTGGGGAGCAAAGCAAGTATATAAACATAAGCCTTCAAGCCATTATGATTGTGGGTCAAGCTTTTGTGGTTTCACCACACTGCTTATACCTATGGGAATAAATATTGTGCTTATTGATATTCGAGATTTAACAGATAGATTCAATACTTCGCTATTTAAAGATATATGGGGGGGGGGGGTAAGTTGCCTTCAATCCGACATAACAACACTGCATGGCATAGAAGATAATAGTATTGAATCTTTTTCAATCATGGGTGCACTTGATGGCTTTGGGCTTGGCATGTATGGAGAACCTATTAATCCAGATGCGTGGCGGCTTGCATTATTATCAGTTCAAAGAGTGCTAAAGAATGGTGGTAGATTTTATCTAGCTGCACAGATTGGCAAACAAGATAAATTGCGTTTTAATGCAGGTAGAATCTTTAGACTAAATACAATTTGTGATACGCTTAAAGAAATGTCTCTCAACGAGTTGCATTTCCTTAAAGGGCATGATTTAGATACTTACCCCTGCATATATCAGAAAGATGGTAAGACTATTACAAATGATTCCAATCTCCATTTTTTATGTAATCAAGATTCTGCAACAGCACTGATGATATTTCAAAAACTATAAGAAGTTGTTGAAAAATTTGAATGTAAGAAACAAAAATAAACAAAATACATATAGGCGCATATACTCTTTAGTGTTGTGCCTAAACACCATGCATTTTGTTTATGCTGTAATTTATGACACTTTAATATTTTATACATTATGTTGCAAATGAACAATCATGCTGACGCACCAAACAGGACTTTAACACATTTTAGATCTCAAGCATAAGTAATTTTGGAATATTTGATACATTTTTGTGCTTTTCATTATAAATTTCATGGGTATAAAAGTAACAATATCTTACTTTTAGTTTTTTTCATTGTTAATTAAGTTGCATTTTTTTGAATTTGAGATTATATTAAATTAATCAAGTGTTAATAAGAAACACGGATAAGGAGAACATAATGCAAAATATTGATGAAGACAAGGCATTTGCAAAGCAGATATTTAAACCAAACAGAGAGTTTGCCAAACAAGCACGAATTAAAAATATGTGTGAATATGAGGACTTGTGCTATGAAGCAGATACTGATTATGAGGGCTTTTGGGCGAAACAAGCTAGAGAGAAGATTCACTGGTTTAAGGATTTTAATCGTGTTTTAAATGATGATAATGCTCCGTTTTATAAGTGGTTTGAGGGTGGTAAGCTAAATGTTTCTTATCAATGTATTGATAGACATTTGAAAACAAAGAAAAATAAAGTTGCTATCATTTTTGAGGGCGAGATGGGCGACTATAAAGTCATTACCTATCGCAAACTTTATACAGAGGTCAATAAAACTGCAAATTTATTGAAAAATCACTTTGACATTAAAAAAGGCGATAGGGTCGTGCTTTATATGCCTATGATCCCAGAGGTAGCTATCGTTATGCTTGCATGTGCTAGAATCGGGGCTATTCATAGTGTTGTATTTGGTGGATTTAGCCCAGAAGCACTAAGGGATAGAATCCAAGATGCAGAGGCAAAGCTAGTGGTTACTGCTGATGGTGCGTTTAGGAAAGGGAAGCCCTATATGCTAAAACCAGCGGTAGATAAGGCGTTGGAAGATAATGCATGTCCTAGTGTGAAAAAGGTGCTTGTAGTAACGCGTAATGATTGCGATATAAACTATGTGAGAGGTAGAGACTACTCATATAATGAGATGGTAGCCCATGAAAAAAGCACATTTGAACCAGAACCTATGGACTCAGAAGATCCGCTATTCTTGCTTTATACAAGCGGTAGCACGGGTAAGCCAAAAGGTGTGCAGCATAGCAGTGCGGGCTATATTTTGTATGCACAAATGACTATGGAATGGGTGTTTGATATTAAAGATTCTGATAATTTTTGGTGCACCGCTGATGTTGGGTGGATTACGGGGCATACTTATTTGATTTATGGTCCTTTAGCGTGTGGGGCCACGACTATTATTTATGAGGGAACACTCGCATATCCAAACTATGGCAGATGGTGGCAGATGATAGAAGAATATATGGTAGATAAATTCTACACTTCGCCGACTGCCATTCGTATGCTGCATTCACATGCAGAAAATGAGCCAAAAAACTATGATTTAAGTTCTTTAAAAGTTTTAGGCACGGTGGGTGAGCCTATTAACCCTACTGCATGGAAATGGTTTTATGAAGAAATCGGTGGTAGTAAATGCCCTATCGTTGATACATGGTGGCAAACAGAAACAGGTGGAAATATGATTACCCCATTACCCGGTGCGACACCTATTCGCCCCGGTTGTGCTACTTTGCCATTACCCGGAATTATCGCAGAAGTCTTGCATGAAGATGGGACAAAAGCAGCCCCCGGAGAGCAAGGGCTACTTTGTATCACAAAGCCATGGCCATCAATGATTAGAGGCATTTGGGGCGATCCAGACAGATATGTGGATAGCTACTTTAAACAAGTGAAAAAAGATGGCAAACCCGTATATTTCTCAGGCGATGGGGCGATCATTGATGAAAAAGGCTATATCACTATCACAGGTAGAACTGATGATGTTGTGAATGTTAGCGGACATAGAATCGGCACCGCAGAGATTGAATCTGCCATTGCAAAGCATCCAAGTGTCGCAGAAAGTGCATGTGTGAGTAGATTAGATTCTATCACGGGTGAGAGTTTGTTTGCTTATATCGTGCTGCATGAAGGTGTGGTGGATAATACCGCTGAAGAGCTTGAGATTATGAAAGAGATTAATCGCATTTTAAGTAAAGAGATAGGCAATATCGCAAAGCTTGGGGCAGCCCTATTTGTGCCGGGCTTACCAAAAACTAGAAGCGGTAAGATTATGCGTAGAATCTTAAAAGCAATCGCTAGAAATGAGGTAGTTACACAAGATGTAAGCACACTAGAAGACCCACAAATCGTAGAAAAGATAGCACAAATTGCAAAAAATGCAGAGTAGTTTAAAGTAGCTATGTAGTGTTTAATGTATCCCATGCTAAACATGTGGCATTGTGGCAATTCATCATTGTAAATTGTAAATAAGTTTTATTTTCTTAAATTGCAAATAAAGCTAAAGATTTACTGCAATGTCTTATATGCTGTTTTGATGCAGATGCAATTATAAAACTATCTCCACAGATACTACAACTCTTCAAGCTTCTAAATCCTTAGAAATTGCACTAAAAATTATATCTCAATTCCGCATAATAGTTTCTACCAAGGGCTGGGGCATAGAGTGGGTATTTTTGATAGGTAGCATACCAAGAGTTAAAAAGATTTCGCACGCCGACATTAATTTTTACATCTTTAACGCTAAACATAGCACCTAAATCACTCAGCACATAGCCACCCTTATTCATAATATGACTTTTTCCCGCTGCATTGCTTGTGCCGCTTGTAGAATCAAGTGATTGCGAAATGTAGGTATTATTGAAAAAGAGTGTAAGGTTTAGGGTGTTTGTCCGCAAAATATCAGCTTCTACATTGAGAGTTGCTTTAAGCCATGGGACATAAGGCACCATGTTGCCCTGCAAATGGGCGTTTGCGACATTTGTTTGCAATATATTTGTATAAAGCATGCCTATACTTTCACTTAGTCTTAGCCATGAAGTATCAAAAAAGCTTTGTTGCGCACTAAGTTCTGCACCCACTCTTTGTGTCTGCCCTAGATTGCTGTATGTATAGGCTGTGCCATGCGTGATATTATTTACAAAAATCTCATTAAATGTATGCGTATAAAAAAGTGTTGCAGAGATATAGCTAAAGTCAATTTCATCTTTCATGCCTATTTCAGCGGTGATATATTGCTCTGGTTTAATGCCGTTTGATTCATTTCTCTTTAATTGACTGCTATTGTTGCTACTATTTATACTTGAGTTTGGATCGGCATTAATCATTTGAAAAGCACTAGGGCTTATAAAGCCTAACTCCAGCTTTGCATAGGTGTTGCCTGTATCGCTGTATTGATAGCTTGGTGTGATTTCTGCAGCATAGCTTAGGTTTTGTGCGTGGTCTTTGAAGTTAAGATATTCGCTAGATTCTGTTGTGTTGTTATTAGTTTTTGTTTTTTGCCAATAGTCTTGGATATTTTGCATCCAATAGTTAGAATACTCTAGACGCACACCACCACTAAGCTTTATGGAATCTGTAAAGCTAAAGCTATCAAATACATAGAGACTATTTGATAGCTTTATGGCGGTATTTGTGATATTTGTTATGTAGTGTATCATTTGCGATGAAGTAGCCCTAAAAGATCTCCCCTTTGCATTCATAGGAAAAAAGTGATTGATATGATTTATACGCTTTGAAGCTTCTAGGATATTATCAAGTCCTAGCATAAGTGTATTATTTGTCGTTGTGTATTTTGCCTTTAGATTCAGTCCTGCGGCATGATTTTGGAATCCGCTAGGCTTTCCCATATCCATGATACCTGCTGGACAAAATGATCCCGTTGCCTTTGTGCTAATGCAGTATTCATACTCCATATATCTTGTAAGTGAGAATTGATAAAAGGCTAACGCATCAAAGTCTAGATTCTCACTCCATTTTGTCGTGTAGTTAAGTGAAGTTTGCAGGGAGTCATTTTGCGTTTTTATGGTGTATTCATCTGGGTTGTTTCGCTCTTTTTTTATGGTGCTTTCATCTTTTGTGATTGTTGTTGAACTGCTACCATTATTCCTAATAGTAGAAGTATATGAGAGATAGCTTAGAGGGATACTCTGCCATGAGTGTGAGTAGCTGATATTAAAGTCATATTTTTGATTCTCAGTGGGATTATATAGGGCTTGAAAGGCGGTGTAGAGATTTGTCTCATTATCATTGCTAAAGGCTTTAATCTTACTTTTATCAGTAGCCACACCCGCAGCATTACGCGCCCCGGGCGTATATCCCGCACTCACATCGCCTTTTATGAATAGATTCTCACCAACCTTTTTACCACTAGCAATACTTAAACTCCCACCTTGAAGCCCCACACTCTCCCCGCTTATCGCTTTTAATACTACGCGGTTAAAATCCTTGCTTGGCATTTTTGTAACAATATTTATAACCCCACCCCTTGTGCCATTACCATATACCACAGCCCCACCGCCGGGTATTATCTCTATCCTTTCCACATTGTCAATATCTATATTATTATAGGGCGAAACGCCATGAGAGGTATCTAGCAGGGATATAGGCACACGATTGACTAGGATTTTCACCGCACGATTAGAATCTAGTCCTTGACCTCTTAGGTCTATATTATTGCCAAATCCATTGCTATTAAAAGTGATAAGGGGGCTGTATTGCAAAGCTTGATTAATGTTTAAAAACCCCTTGTTTTGCAGCTCTTCTTTGTCTATCAATAGAATATTTTTTGCTTCATCTTTGAGTGGTAAATCAAAGCCTGTGCTAGAGGTTACCACAGCATTTAGTCGCTTTGTTTGCGTATCTGTATCGCCTTGCGTGGAATCTAGCAGGGCAGCCAGTTTGTCATTTGTCGCTATTTCATTCGCACATAAACTTTGACTTAAAGATATGCTTAGTAATGCAGCGGATAGAATGAGTTTTGAACCTTTTTGTGTTCGTATATTACACATTGAAATACTCCAAATATAAAATAAGAATTAATATTATAATTATATAAAATATTATTTATGATAATTACTTGCATAATTGAATATTAAATATTTTAAGTAAAATATGTTACTTTGAGTAACTAGATTTTAGATAGATAGGAATTGTATGAGATAAAAATATTGAGAATGTCTCTAATAAAGTAGTTTGCTATCTTAAAACTTTAGAATCTTGGTTTGTAGTGCAAGGTTAAAAAATATTATTCTATTGAAAATATCCAAAAGAATAAAATCTTGTGTTAAACAAAAAAAGTATAGGGGAATAAAGTAGTGTATCATTCAATAAAATATCTAGTCTCTAGATTCTAGATTCTTGTCGTTTTGAGCCGTAGGCTAAAAATCGTTTTAGATTCTATGCTAGATATTTCGGCTCACGCCTCAATATGACAATTATTTCGAATCTAGCACATTTCAAAACGCCCTGCGGAAGTATTTTTGAGTTAGAATCGGGGTTTTACGAGCCGAGTGCAAGGAGTTTATTAAACATATGCAGTGGCAAAGCCACAAATCCACACTTGCAAAATGACGAAGCACGAGACGAAGTAATCGCCGATTCTAGCCAAAAAGACAACGCAAAATCTAAAATCTAAACTTCTTAAGATTCTATAAATTCTCCCACAAGCCTTTCAATCTTAGGAGCAGCACTTACAGCAGATTCTATAAAACACATATTGAAACACTCATCAAACCAGCTAGATTCTAAGTTATTTAACACACTCTTTTTTGCACATTGACTAAATTGTGCGACATTTAGCACTTCTCCACTTGTGCCAATGCAGACAAATAAGCTATTCTCACTCTCACTTAGTCTCTCTAGCTCTCTAGCTAACAAGGCATAGTTTGGGGCATATTCGCTAAACATCACAATATTATGTCTTAAAGATTCTTCCCCACAAGATTCACATATAAGTTTTGGCATAGCTTGATAACCAATATTTGTGATAGTCTCACACAATTCACAACGCACTTCAGGTAAGAATCCGTGCAAGTGAATGACATTTTTACACCCAGCTCGCTCCAACAAGTCATCTACATTTTGCGTGATGACTACTACTTCTTGTGGATAGTTTGCTTTGAGCCTTGCTATCATCTTATGTGCGGCATTTGGATTAACTTCTCCTAATTGTATCCGCCTTTTATCATAGAAATCTAGCACCTTTTTTCTATCCTTAGCAAAGCCACTCGCACTACATACTTCCATAATGTCAAACTCTTCCCATAAGCCATCATTATCACGGAATGTCCGCAATCCACTTTCTGCACTAAGCCCAGCTCCACTAAATATCATTACTCGTTTAGAATCCATTACACTTCCTTATATTTCTTTGATAATTTATAACTAATAGCAAAAGTATCAATCTCATATTCATAGAAAAATTCTAGGTCAGTATCTAATGCCCCAATCTCTTCATCACTTATAAAGATTCCATAAAATTTTAGCTTTTCTTTAATGCGATTACTCCAATAAGTTGTATAATCTAGCCATTTTTTAGAAGCTACATCATAGTAATTCGTAGAAAAATTTAGCCATTCATTTTCTGTGTCCCGTATATCTTCCCATAACTCTTGCTCTTTTATCTTTTTTGCCTTTTTATTTTGTTTTAATGCGTGAGATTTTTTTATTTTGTTTTGCTTAGTTGTAACTTGTTTTTTATCATTACTGCAAATATGTTTAGAATCTATTTCAAACACAGCTTTAAAGTTAAAATTATTAGGCAAATTTTTTAGAATCTCACTCAGTTTATTTTTATTCATTTGCTAACCTTTTTTGATATTTAGTAAGTGTAACACAATCTATTGACAATATTATGACAAAGCATTGTAAAATATGATAGACCTTTGCGTAAATATAGAATCCTAGATTCTATTCCCCATCGCATACAACACTTGGGCTTTTTGCGTTTGTGTATCATACACCCAATGTGTGTCAAAAAATGTTTTTTCATCTCCATTGTCATCTATGTCTAAAAGATAGAATCTATTGCCCTTGTGCCTTTGGTCTTGCATTTTTTGCTGCAGATTCTGTGAAATATCGCCAAAACAACCATCAGAAATAACGATT